>DJGJ01000047.1 GCA_002432715.1 Sphaerochaeta sp. UBA5849
GAGAAAATGAACAAAACGCTCCAAGGCCGTATCCCGGTCGAGCTTCTGCGCCACGGGATCACCACCATGGAGGGGGCGAACGCCTTCCTGTGGGACTATCTTCCCCGCTTCAATGCACAATTCTCGCTCAAGGACGAGAAGGATCTTGCAAGCAGCACCTTCCTCCAAGCCCCCGGCGAGGCCGACATCAATGCCATCCTGGCGGTGGTCTCCCAACGGGTGGTCGATGCGGGCAGCAGCATCAAGTACCACAACGCCTACTACCAGCCCTACGCCCAGCTTTCCGGCGGACTACGCCCGAAACTCTTCGCCAAGGGTACGAAAGCCCTTGTCGTCAAGGCCTTCGACGGGACGCTGCTGGCCAGCATCAAAGATGCGACATACCTGCTCAGGGAAGTGGAGAAGAGAAGCAGCCACAGCAAGGAATTCGACCCGGAAAGACCCCCTGCACCCAGGCAAAGGAAGTCTTCCACGCCTGCACCAGACCATCCCTGGAGAACAAGATTTCTCGCTCCGAATGTCCTGGAGTGCCACATCGCCAAGCCGAGGGAGGACTATGAGTCATGAGATGGCGGGAGAAACAGGAAACCCTGCAGAGTCTCAGGGAGGAGCATTCCTTCTCCAGCGACGAGTACGAAACGCTGGTGCAGAACATCAACGAGGAGCTTGAACAGGCTTCCTCAGACATTCTCCGGGCCTGGGAAAAGGAGGCCCGGAAGGCCCGGAATACCGGCTGTTATGGATTCTAGAAGGAGGAAAAAATCATTTACGGGCTACACGCAATTATTCTAAACCGATAACGAACAATTATTCTAAACCGATAACGAACGCACAAAATAATAAGGTCCTTCATACTACCCACAAGGCCTGATCTTTCACTGCATGAGAGCGTCAGGAAATGATGGAACCATCAAGAAACGATGTGTTTGATGGAAAACAGCGCGCTACACTTGGCAATACTTGTCATTGGCAGCCTTTCTCTTTGAGTCGCTTGAATCAAGAAACCAAAAGTCGGTGCATGATAAGGGACAAGCCATCACTATACTGAAGGCTCTGCCGGAAAGAGTAAAGTTTCTGATGAGAGCCTCCAGGATTCCAAGCACGAACACTTGTGCCCTGGCAGAGAACACACCAGAAACCTATAGGCGTATGTTTATAAACATCAAATTACTTACGCTTTTTCTCGCGATCCCGCTTCTTTCGATCCTCATTTGCTTTCAGGAAATCTGCAAAACTGCCGCCTCCGGAAGGTGTTTGGTCAACCAGATGCTGGGATTGGGCCACAGGTCTCCATCCTCCTTTGTTCTCGCTTGTCCGCTCGCTGCGCTCTGAACGGTAGGCGAGCTTGCTGGGTCTGACCACCTCGATCACTGTCTCCCAGGTGTAGGTGGCAGATGCATCGTCCGGCAGGGAAAACGCTTGGATCTGCGGTTTCTTTTTCAGTACGACTCGTTTTTTTGTTGCATCAGCCTCAACGGGCGCCACCTTTACCACCACGTTCTTCTTTGGTTCAGCCGGCTTTTGTTCCTGTGGCTTGGGCACTCGCTTCTTGACTTCCATCTCCTCATAACTGCAGGAGAGTTTCTGGCAAAGGAAGTGGTTCTGACCAATCTCATCGACGACCTTCATCATCGGCGTCTTGCAGTACGGACACGTCTTTGCATCGGGAAAATGCGGAGAGAACACCTCGCTGCTGGAAACCACCTGGGCAACCAATGCCGAAGCATTGCGTTTGATGTCGTCGATGAAACGATCCCCGTCCTCCTTCCCTTCTGCTATATTGCCCAGTCGTTCCTCCCAGCGTCCAGTCAACTCGGGTGAACGAAGTTCTTCAGGGGCCAGTCGAACCAGCTCTCTTCCCTTGGGGGTTGGCACCAGTTCCTTGCCCACCCGCTCGATATAGTGATTCTGAATGAGTTTCTCAATGATGTCGGCACGGGTTGCCGGGGTCCCAAGGCCGTTGGACAGCCGTTTTTTCAAGGATGCGTCATCCACGAATCGTCCGGCATGCTCCATGGCAGACAGGAGAGTCGCTTCGGTATACCGGGAGGGGGCGGTGGTGGCTAGCTTCCTGAGTTTGACGGAGTTGATGGTAACCTCATCGCCCTCCTTCCAGCCCAACAAGGCAGGGCTTGCCTCATCCTCGTCTCCCGTCGAAACCTGGGCGCTTCGCTTGCCGATCAGGGTTGCCGCATTTCTCCACCCCTGCTCGACACCAATGGTCAGCCTGGTCTTGAAACGGCACCCTTCAACTTCGGCTGTCAAGGTGGTGGTCCGATAGACGTAATCGGGGCTGAGCACTTCCAAAAAGCGCAGGACGATCAACTCCCACAAGGCTTTCTCCTGGGCATTGAGCCGGCCAAGATCCACCCGCTGCTCGGTCGGGATGATGGCATGGTGATCGGTTACCTGCAGATCCTGCACAAAGCGATCTTCGTCGACGCGGAACCCCTCTTTGACAAAGCGGGCACAGAGGGGACTGAAGGGGGTGTCCTGCAGGCTGCGCAGCCTGTCAGGCAGGGTTGCGACGATATCGGTGGTGATGTAGCGGCTGTCGGTTCTCGGGTAGGTGACGATCTTGTGCTGCTCATAGAGGGCCTGCAACACATCCAAGGTCTGTTTGGCACTGAAATCGAGCAGGTTGTTTGCATCCCGCTGCAACTCGGTGAGGTCATAGGCAAGTGGAGGTTGCTCGCTTTTCTCCACAGTCTCCAGGCTCACCACCCTGCCCGACTTGCCGACGAGCGAGGTTTCCAGCTGTTTTGCCGTTGCCTCATCGGTGATTCTGATCGAGTCCTCGGTTGGGTAATAGGAAGCGCTGAACTGGGTGAAATCTGCTTTCAGGGTCCAGTAGAATCGTCCGCTGAAGGCCTCTATCTCATCCTCCCTCCGGGTCATGAGGGCCAAAGTCGGAGTCTGCACCCGGCCTGCCGATAGTTTGGCATCATAATGACAGGTAAGAGCCCTGGTTACATTCATCCCGACATACCAATCGGCGGCAGCCCTGCTTTCCGCCGCCTTGTAGAGATTGTCGTACAAGCTTGCATCCTTGAGGTTCGCAAACCCTTCCTTGATGGCTTTTTCAGTCTGGCTGCTGATCCACAGCCTATGGGCGGGGCCTTGGTAACCGGAGAGCTTCAGAATCCAGCGGGCAACCAGCTCCCCTTCCCGGCCGGCATCGGTGGCGATGACAATGCTTTCAATATCCGCTCTTTCGATCAAGCTCTTGACCACTGCAAACTGGTCCTTGCTCTGCTCGATGACCTCCTGTTGCAAAACAGGCGGCAACATGGGAAGATCACGCAAGGACCATCGCTTGTAACGCTCGCTGTAAGCTGCAGGCTGGGCCAATTCCACCAGATGTCCCAATGCCCAGGTGACAATGTAGTGTTCTCCTTCAATAAAACCGGTTTCCCGTCTATAGCAATTCAGAACACGCGCCAACTCTCTTCCAACACTCGGCTTCTCAGCAAGTACAAGCTTTTTCAATGCTCACTCCTCCACTCTGCTTGACTATATAACCAAGATTGAGGAAGTGGCAAGGGAGAAAAAACAGATATTATTGTCAGAAACAATTGTTGTTATTGACAAGTATTTGACAAAACTCACCCTTTCCAGTATGGTACTCCGTACACCTTGGGAGGATATATATGGCTTTTTCTCTTGCATCACTGTTTGGACTGAAAGCACCCGACACCACACCCAAAACACTGGCCATTCTCAAGCATCGCTGCCCGCAGAATCACCGCTGTCCTGCTGTAGCTGCCTGTCCGGCAGGGGCCTTGAGCCAGAAAGGGCAGAAAGCACCGACTGTCGACCGAAGTCGATGCATCAACTGCGGAAAATGCACCCGCTACTGCTTTCCAAAGGCATTGGTGATGGAGAAGGTATGAGAAACAAGGGCTTGTTACCCAACCTGTATATCATCACACTTGCCTACTTTGCACTTGGCTTTGTCTCCATACTCTTTGCCAATCTCGCCATCCTTTGCATGGCCCTTCCTTTCATCCTGCTTGCAAAAACAAAAAAGAAAGTATGGTGCCAGACCTATTGCCCTCGTGCAAGCCTGCTCAATGCAGCAGGCAAGAAAAAGCACTGGAGAAAAAATCCTGCCTTGATCACAAGCGGAAAACTCAGGCGCATCATGCTCTGGTACTTTGGACTGAACCTGCTCTTCATCACCGGTTCAACCGTCCAAGTGGCGCTGGGAAACATGGAAGCAATGCCATTCATCCGGCTTTTCATCGTCATCGAGCTCTTCAGCCTGCCACAACTCATCACAGTCCAAGCCCCGCTCTTCCTTCTGCACCTCTCCTACCGTTTCTATGGCATGATGGCCTCGACAACCATCCTTGCCCTCATTCTTTCACGGATCTACAGGCCAAGAATCTGGTGTGCCGCCTGTCCGATAGGGACACTCAGCGATGCTCTTCTGAAAACACGGAGAGTATAGCAGAATAGGATTTGATTTCAGGAACCAACCCATTGATTCCGACCTTGTTGCTTTGCAGTATAGAGATGTGAGTCAATTTTGAAAGAATGTGCCTTGGTGCGCGAAATTTGCAGATGGCACTGAAGATGTCGACAAGGACATCGACTGGTGCCCTCTTACTCTTCTTCCCGTCAACCAAGAAAAACGCACCCCTTTCGGAGTGCACCCCTCAAAGAACCGGGTAGTTGAAAGGTCCGCAGACCTGCCACTTCACCAATCAAGAGAAGTACCGGCCAAACAGGTACGAGCTGCAGGAAATCAATCTCCTTGGCTCCCTAAAAAGAGGAGAAAACCCATCAGTTGGCACCATTGTACTGGATGCCTCGGTACATCACCATGCATTTCAATTCTGTGTACAAATAATAAGGCCCTCCACCAGAGAGGACCCTAGGCTACTCGGAAGGCGTACCAGCCTCCGTACTTCGCCGCTAAGAATATAGTAATCCTAATCCACCAAACGGCAAAGATGAATTCAAGTAGTGTACAATCCTATTGCAGTAAAGAAATTCGTGAGATACTAATAAATTAAAGGTTATAGAAAAGATTTCTTTTTGCTGTGCAAAAAAGTTTTGCCCAAAGTTTCTATTCATTCATTTAATTGTACTCATAGTACAGATTTTTCAAATTCCTTGACTCGCTTGCAAAGGCGGTATATAGTCAAAAGCAATGAAAACTAAGTAAGGAGTCAATATCATGGCTTACAAGATCACTGATGCTTGCGTGGCTTGCGGAACCTGCTTGCCCGAATGCCCGACCGGTGCTATCTCTGAAGGCGATATCTATGTAATCGACGCTGATGCATGCATCGATTGCGGCACATGTGCCGATGTCTGCCCCACAGCTGCTATCATCCAGGATTAAGCCAACCAGTTTGGTTGTGAGACAGCGGATCCTGCTGTCTCTTTTTTTTTAAAAAAACAGGAGAGTGCATGCAAAGTGATGCGAACACAATCGGCGCTTCGGTGATGTTCATCGGACTATTGCTCGGTTTTTTTCTCTGCTTCTACGGCTATGTTGCAAAACGGCTTTTGGTAAGCATCCGAAGTGTTTTTTCAGGCAGCCTTGTTTTCCTTGCCCTTGCTCTGCTTGTATTCCAACAACAGTCACTGCTGACAAGCCTTGCATCAAATACTGTCCCCTCTGAGCTGTGGAACGTCATGTTCACAGACTTGGATTATCAGGGAGTATTGATCAACCTGCTCTCGTTCTGCATCGGGGGTTTGCTCCTTTTTTACCTGTCCAGAAGAAAGTCGTTTGCTGCCCACCTGATTGTAGCCTCCTTTACCGGCTTGAGCATGGGTTTGGTGATTTTTTTGCTCATCCGCCGCTTTTTGCCCTTGCAGGCCAGTTTCATCATGTTTCTGGTGTTGCAGGTCATCATCCTCGCCTACTGCCTCATCCGGTTCGACTCCTATATAGCCCTGGAAAGCGCCATTGCAGGCTCCTTACTGGTTTCCTACCTGCTTTCCCTCTTCTGGTATCTGGATTTCTGGCTCTTCTTCAGCTTGTGGGCGATCCTCGCATTCTTGGGAATCCTCAACCAATTGCACAGGCTTGGACGACCAAAGCCGGAGAAGGAGCAACAGAATGGATAACCTGTTTATGACCGAGCTTTCCGTCTCCGAGCTGACCAGCTTGATCAAGCAAACCCTTGAGCAGGGATTTTACGGCCTGAAAGTCACCGGAGAAATCTCCAACTTCCGCCCCTCCTCGACCGGGCATTGGTTCTTTACCCTCAAGGATGCGTCATGTTCAATCAGTGCCGTCATGTTCAAAGGCTCCACCTGGAAGGTCGACTTCACCCCTCAGGAGGGTGACAAAGTTACGGTAACCGGAGGATTGGATGTCTATGGAGCTCGGGGAACCTACCAGCTTAAGTGCGATACCATGGAGAAATCTGGATTTGGTCAGATTCTGGCCATGCTGGAGATGCGCAAGCGCCACTATG
This sequence comes from Sphaerochaeta sp. UBA5849, assembly GCA_002432715.1. GTDB lineage: Bacteria > Spirochaetota > Spirochaetia > Sphaerochaetales > Sphaerochaetaceae > Sphaerochaeta. The sequence goes on from DJGJ01000047.1 coordinate 6,441, forward strand.
CGTCCTTGGGCTATTTCGATGAGAAAACCAAGAAAGCAATTCCCAAGCTCCCCCTTCGGGTCGGTGTGGTGACCAGCCCCACCGGGGCCGCACTGCAGGATATCCTCAATATTCTGGAAAGAAGAGCCCCCTCACTTGATGTGCTGGTCCTCCCCGCAACCGTTCAAGGAGAGGGTGCGGCATCCTCGATCGCCAATCGCATCCAACAAGCCAACAATCTTCTGCTCTGCGATGTCCTGATCGTCGGTCGTGGAGGCGGTTCGATCGAAGATCTGCTGCCCTTCAGCGAGGAGAGCGTGATTGAGGCCATCCATGCTTCAGAAATTCCGGTAGTCAGTGCAGTCGGCCATGAGATAGACTGGGCTCTCTCTGACTTTGTCGCAGACTTGCGCGCTCCTACCCCGTCCGCTGCAGCGGAATTGGTCAGCCAAGGATATCTGGATTACCGAAATCAGGTGGCAAATTTGCATGTGCAGCTGCAAAGGAGCATAGAAAACCGGCTGTTGCTTGCTGAGAGCAAGGTCAGACGTTTCGACACCAAGGCGATGGGGATGAGAATCAACAGCATCATCAGCGCCAAGGAGTATTTGCTCGCAAATGCAGGCAATAGCTTGGTCATTGCCCAAAAACAACTGCTGAAAAGCTATGCAGGACGGCTGGAACTTGCCATCAGAGAGTTGCAAGCCCTCAGTCCCCTTGCTATACTTGCCCGAGGCTATGCGGTCGTACATAACCAGGAAGGAAAGCTTGTTGCATCAAGAATGCAAGCAGAACCTGGCTCTTTGCTTACGCTGACATTCACCGATGGGAGCCGAAAGGCACTGGTAAAGGAGTAACAATGAGTTTTGAAACAGATATTTCCAGAATTGAGGAGATCACTCAAAAACTCAACGCCTCTGATACATCCCTTGAAGAGAGCATCGCTCTGTTCGAGGAGGGAATGCGTCTGGCAAAAGCTTTGGAAAAAGCATTGGCCGAGGCGAAGCGCAGCGTAGAGATTGTATTGGGTGAAGACCCCCGGGAAGCTGAAATAACCCCTCTGCAATAAAGGCACCAGCAATGACAGACAACCAGAAGAAGATCATCTTCCTCATCCAATGTGAGGATCGAAAGGGCATACTCAGCGCCACCTCAACGTGGTTTTTCCAGCGCAACTACAATATCGTACACTGCCAGCAGCACACCGACAGCATCGAGGGTCGCTACTTCATGCGCATTGAACTGGACATGCAGGATCTCAAGACCACCCGAAAGGAGCTTGAAGAGGACTTCGAACAGTTTGCCAAGGAGTACAACCTGACGTGGGAATGCCACTACAGCGACTATAACGCCCGGGTTGCCATCATGGTCAGCAAGACCAGCCACTGCCTGTACGACCTGATCGCCCGCAAGAATGAAGGCGACCTGAAGTGCGATATCTCCTTGATCATCAGCAATCATCCTGACTTGGAAATAATCGCCAACCAATTCCGAATTCCTTTCTACTATCTGCCGGTCACTTCCGAAACGAAGGCCGAGCAGGAGGCCAAGGTAATGACATTGCTTAAGCGCTTTGACATCGACTTGGTTGTCCTGGCTAGGTATATGCAAATCCTCAGTCCGAATTTCACCAGCCAGTGGCACGCAAAGATCATCAACATCCATCATGGATTCCTTCCTGCCTTCCAGGGCGCGAATCCGTATCGGCAGGCGTATGAACGCGGAGTAAAGATGATCGGGGCGACAGCCCACTATGCAAGCGAGGATCTCGACCAGGGGCCGATCATCGACCAAGATGTCGTGCGGGTGAACCACGAACTCAGCCCCAACGGTCTGAGGGACGTGGGAAAAGACGTCGAGCGCAGGGTTCTGGCCAAGGCGGTGCAGGCTCATCTTGAAAGCAGGATCATCCTGTTCAAGAACCGCACCATCGTATTCGATGTGGAACGATAGCGGAAGGGGGCCGATGCCCCCTTCCATCCTCTTCTTTCAGTCGGGAATCATCTCATCCTGCAGGGCGTCGCAGCCTTCCTCGCCGGTGCGGACCTTCACCACATTATCCACCGTATACACAAAGATTTTCCCATCGCCGATATGCCCGGTATAGAGTGCCTTCTTTGCAACCTCGATGACAGAACGTACCGGCACCTTGCTGACAACCGTCTCAAGCTGCATCTTCGGCAGCAACGTCGGAGAGACGGGCACGCCGCGGTAGTACTCTTTCTGCCCTTTTTGCATGCCGCAGCCCATAACCTGGGTCACCGTCATGCCCATGACTCCGATTGCGTTCAAGGCTTCCTTCAATTCATTGAACTTGCTCTGCCTGCTGACGATGACCACCTTGGTAAGGGGAGCTTCGCGGCTGGGTTTTTGCACCGGTGGAACCTCGGTGACCGGGATTGCTTGTTCCTCGGTGACCTTGCCACCAAGCACCGATGGGACGGCCGGCATGAAGTCTGCATAGCTTGAACAGAGCCCGTGCTCCTTCAGGTCAAGACCGGCTATCTCCTCAGCATGAGAGACTCGTAAACCGACTGTCTTGTGAAGAAGCTTGAATAAAAAGACCATGGTAAGCGAGACCCACAGCATGACAGCTCCTACACCCATCATTTGAATGCCCAACAAGGTAAAACCTCCGCCGTATGCCAGTCCACCATCGACTGCAAACACTCCCACCAGGATGGTTCCCAAGGCCCCGCAGACTCCATGCACGGAAATGGCGCCGACCGGGTCGTCGATGTGGGCAACCTTCTCAAAGAATTCGACGGCAAAGACTATGACTATGCCGCTTATGATGCCGATGCCTGCAGATCCGAAGGGGGAGACTGCATCGCACCCGGCGGTAATCGCCACCAGACCGGCGAGTGCTCCGTTGAGTGTCATGGAGACATCGGGCTTCTTATACCGTATCCACGTCAGTATCATGGTTGCCGTTGCCGCCATTGCGGCAGATAAGTTGGTGTTGAAGAAAATCGAGGAGGCTGCAACTTGGTTCTCATCGCTTGCTAGGCCGAGCGTTGAGCCGCCATTGAATCCAAACCAACAGAACCAAAGGATGAATACGCCAAGTGCTCCGAGAGTCAGACTATGACCGGGTATCGCCTGCGGCTGTTTCTCACTGTCATACTTGCCTATTCTCGGACCGATGATCTTCGCTCCCCAGAATGCTGCGACCCCTCCGACCATATGAACCGCTGTAGAACCGGCGAAATCGTGAAACCTCATGTTTGCGAGCCAACCGCCACCCCAGATCCAGTGGCCGCTGACCGGGTAGATCAAGGCGCTGATGACAACAGAATAGATGCAGTAGGAGATGAACTTGGTCCGTTCGGCCATCGCACCGCTGACAATGGTTGCAGCTGTCGCACAGAATACCGTCTGAAACATGATGAAGGCATAGGAGGGAACGGCAGAGCCGTAGTCACGGAGAATGAAAAAATCGGGTACCCCTATGAACGGGAGTGCCGCATCACCGCCGGCAAGCCCGAACATGAGACCGAAGCCGAGTATCCAGAATGCAACACTGCCGAGGCAGAAATCCATCAGGTTTTTCATAATGATGTTTCCGGCATTCTTTGCCCGGGTGAAACCGGTCTCCACCATTGCAAACCCGGCCTGCATGAAAAACACCAACACTGTCCCCAACAAGACCCAGAGCGTGTCCACTGATACGTACATACGTTCCCCCTACAAACAAAAGTGGTGTGCAGTGAAACTCACCGCACACCTTTGTACGAAGCCCAACGGGCTTGAAAAGACTGAGGGCGATGCGGATTGCTCCACATCGCCCTTGACGTTTGCCTTGTTGTACCAGAGCCATGCGCTCTGTGTCAATCAGGTTTAGAGAGAAAAATTCAAACAGGTAAGACTTGGATGGACAAAAACTCCATCCTTGCGGACCAAAACCCCATCAAAATACATCTCCCCTCCACCATATTCCGGTCGCTGGATCTGCACCAAATCCCAGTGCACTGCACTGCGGTTGGTGTTGTCGCAATCCTCATAGGCATTGCCGGGTGTAAAATGAATCGATCCAAAAATCTTTTCATCGAACAGTGTGTTGTCCATCGGCTTGATGATGCCGGGATTGCATCCCAAAGCAAATTCACCGATGTAGCGGGCCCCCTCATCAATGTCGAGAACGGCATTCAGCAGTGCATCGTCATCGGCATGTGCTTCAATGATTCTGCCGTCCTTGAAGGTAAAGCTTACGTCCTTGAAACAATGGCCGTGGTAGGTGCTCTCGGTGTTGTAGGTGATGGTTCCGTTGACCGAATCCCTGACCGGGCAGGAGTAAATCTCCCCATCGGGAATGTTCATTCTTCCTGCACAGGGAATCCAGGGCATGTTCTTGATCGAAAAAGAGAGGTCGGTGTTCCTTGCCTTGATATGAACCTGGTCGACCGTATCCAGAAAGGTTTTGGCTTGTGCCATCGCTTCAGCCATCGCAGAGTAATCGACTTGGGTGCAGACGGTATAGAAAAACTCCTCGAACTCAACCGTACCCATTCCCGCCTGCATCGCCATGACCTCGGTGGGATAGCGAAGCACCACCCACTTGGTATGCGGAAGGCGGGTCTTCATGTGCACCGGGGTATTGTAGTAGGTGCTTGCCAAATTTGCCTTTTCGCCGATGGTTGCAAGCTCGCGCACGTTCGCGATGCCCCGAATGCCGATGAAGGCATCCATCTGCTTCATGCGGTAGGTGTCTACGTCGGCCCACTTTGTAAGCGACTCTACGGTGGCATATTCACACATCGCCCGCTCAAGACGTTGGTTCCATAGGTTTACCACCGGATACCCGCCGGCCTCATACACTGCTTTGATCAAGGCTTCCGTCATGGTGGTGGGAATATCCACTGCGTTGATGAGGCACGATTCACCTCTCTGCAGCTGTACCGAATATGTGACGAGAAGTTCTGCCAACTTCTGTTCTCTTGGATCTGCCATGTTTGCTCCTCTTATGTATCTATTCGTATTTCCATGGGTTGCGAAGTTATCGGATGGGGAAACTCAACCGCCACAGAGCGCAGGGCAAGGCTGTGCTGCTCCATCCCGTGGTACACCCCGTCTCCGTCGATCGGATGGCCGCTCCACGCCATATGAACCCTGACCTGATGACGAAACCCGGAGGTCAGCCGGCAGGTGAAGGTTGAGGCCTCACCCTCTTGTCCTGTATACCAGATCTTGGTCAGGTAAAAAGTTCCTGTAGATTTCTCCAGCAGGTGCTTGGGACTGTCCGGGAGCACCGGCCGAACCTGCCTGCGGTTGTCGCCGTAATGGCGGAACAGGCTTCCCACCGTCACCTCCCGTCCACCGCACGCAACCGGATCCTCATAAGGAAATGGGGGAAAACCGGCAAGCAATTCGTCCATTCGCTGTGAACTGCGGCACCGGTACTCTTTTACAAAGAGTTCGGCCTTGCTGATCGCCTGCAGTGCTGTATACGCTTCCTTGGTTCTGGCGATTACCACCAAGCCGCTTGTTGGGGTGTCGAGGCGATGAAGCACCCCGCCCTCCCAGGCATTCTTGCCCTCCACCGAGAGCACCTCAGGAAATGACTGGGCAACCAAGCCCAACAGGGTTGGTTTATCAGATGGATCATTCTTGAGGGGGACCGTAGGCAACAGCTCAGGTTTATCCACGACCAGAAGAAAAGGGTCTTCATACACAAGAGCCAGCGATGGAACAGTATTCATACGCATTCAATATAGCAAAGAAATCATGTTTTGGCAGTAGGAAAACATGAAACTGACAGCCAACCTTTCTTTGCACGCATGCAAAGCTGTTGTATACTCAACCTATGCAAGAGATACCCATCAATACCATCACCTCGCCGAATGTGATCCTTGAATTGATCTATCGACTGAAGGTGAAGGATGTCATGACCACCGATCTTGTTACCGCCGGCAAGGAAACCACGCTCAGGCAGATTCAACACATCATGCGCGAAAAACAGGTGACAGGTCTTCCCATTGTGGTCGGCAAACGATTGATAGGGATTGTAAGCATGGATGACATCATCCAAGCACTCGATAAAGGATATATAGAGGAAAAGGCACAGGACCACATGACGCGTAACCTCATCGTCCTCGAGGATGATATGCCGATTTCGTTTGCAATAAGCTACTTCGACCGCTTCAGCTACCATCGGTTCCCGGTGCTCAACAAGCACAAGGAATTGGTTGGGATGATAACCAGCCGTGATATCACCAGCACGTTGCTGGTGGAAATCAACCGGGAGATCGAGGAGCTGGAGAAACGCACCCGCACCACAAGCCTCAGCGAGGAGATGAGCGGGGAAATCCACACCTACACCATAATGAAGAATGATTTCGAGAATGCAGGATATGCCAGCACGGAGATAAAGAAACGACTCAAGAGTGCAGGGATTGCACCCCATATCATCCGCAGGGCCGCCATTGCGAGTTACGAGTTGGAGATGAACCTGGTGGTTCATTCAGACGGAGGGGAGTTGATCGCCGAGTACTCGCCGCAGACGATGCAGATTACTGCAAGAGACAGCGGACCGGGCATCAGCGATGTGGAGGCGGCAATGACTCCAGGTTGGTCGACTGCCAGTGAGTGGATCCGTTCCCTTGGATTCGGAGCCGGCATGGGACTGCCCAACGTCAGGTCGGTGGCTGATGACTTTACCATCGAGAGCAACAGAAACGGGACTACCGTGGTATGCACGATAGAGTTGCATCCGAAACAAGAGGAGACATAGGATGATTGTTCAGGATTTGGCACAATTGGAAGGATTCACCACCCAATACATGGGAAACGGCTCACAGCAGATACAGGACGCCTACACCGGCGACCTGCTCAGTGATGTGATGGGAAACGCCCCTGCAGAGAGTGTCCTGATTACGATCCAAGCTCACAAGAACACCGTCGCCGTTGCTTCTCTTGCGGGCATCCGAGCTTTGGTGATCTGCAACAATCGCAGCATTCCTTCCGATATGCTGCAAGCCGCCAAAGATGAGGGAATTGCGATTTTCACCACTGCTGCAACGCAGTTCGAGGCAAGCTGTCGCATTGCAGCAGCCTTGGGAAGGATCAATGCAGGCAAAGATTGACCTCCATAATCACAGCTGCCTCTCACCCTGCGCAAACGATGACTTCACCCCTGCCCTGCTGGCCGTCGAAGCAATGGAACAGGGCATTCAGATCCTTGCCCTGACCGACCATAACAGCGCCCGCAACCTCGTTGCCTTTGATGAGGCCTGCCGGTTGTGCGGCATCCTGCCGTTATTCGGTCTGGAAGTTTCCACCGTTGAGGATGTACATGTTCTTACGCTCTTCTCCCATCTCAAGGATGCCCTTGAGTTCGGTTCGTTCATTGAGTTTCTACTCCCTGACAAGAAGAACCGAACCGACCTGTTCGGCAATCAGCTTGTGGTCGATATCGAGGGCGAAGTGATTGGGACGGTGGACAAGCTCTTGGTCGGTTCCACCTCCCTCGCTTTCAGCGATGTGGTGGAGGAGGCGCTCAGCAGGGATGCCCTGGTGATCCCGGCCCATATCGACCGCTTTGCCAACAGTGTGCTTGCCAACCTAGGGTTTCTTCCCGACCTACCCTATTCCGCCTTGGAGGCTATTCACCTTCCGGTTCAAGCCGATACACACAACCTGGCCGTTCTTACCGGCTCGGACGCCCATTGTCTTGAGCAGGTGGGAAGAAGAAGCTGTTATATCGATATGGAAGAGATCAGCTATGAGGCTTTGAAGAAGAGCCTGGCAAACCCTTCAGCCGTCAGCTATCGGCAATGAAAAAACAGGCTGCCTTCCGGCAGCCGATTCTATCTATTGGTGAGCGATCAGCGGTTGTTCGAACGACCGAAAATCCTCAAGAAAAAGAGAAAGAGGTTCAGGAAGTCGAGATACAGGGAAAGAGCACCGATGATGCTCAGTTTGGTAAACGTCTCTTCGTCAATGCCCGATCCATACTGCTCATTCATCCGGATGATTTTCTGGGTGTCCCATGCGGTGAGCCCGAGGAAAATTCCGACGCCGATGAAGCTGATCAGGTACTCCAATCCGGATGAACGGAAAAACATGTTGATCAGCGAGGCGATAATCAAGCCCCACAATCCCATGACCAGATAGGAGCCGAACCTGTTCAAATCCCGTTTGGTGGTCATGGCATAGATGCTCATGCCGCCGAACATGAGGGCGGTGGTAAAGAACGTCTTGTAAATCACCACGCCGGCATAGACGGCGAATATGGTGCTGAGCATGATGCCGTTCAGGGCGGAGTATGCTAAGAACGCTCCGATTGCACTTGCCTGACTCATCCTGTCCAGTCGAGCTGAAAGGTAGAAAACAAGGGCGAACTGACCGACGACAATCAAGAGAAAGCCCATGGTATTGCCGACCAGAGCACGAAGCAGTGGGGGATTGCTGGCCACAAAGAAAGCGATCAAGGCGGTAAGACCCAATCCTGCGGTCATCCAAAGGTATACGTTCTTCAGTATGGTCCGCTCGCGTGCTGCGACATTCTGGAGTATTGATGTGTTTCGTTCTGACATAGTACTAGCCTCCTGTGCTATCATCTATAATGTCGCAATAAATTGAACAAACGTCAACGCTCCTGCATCCAACCACCCAAACGGAAGTACCGATATCGAAGCAGGCACTCCAGAGAATCGCCGAGCAGGTAGGCCGCCCACAGCCAGGGAAGTTCAAGCTGAAACACAAGCACGACAAGCAACGCATACGGAATTTGCACCAGCCAGCCGCTGATCAGGGAGGTATAGAGAATGGGACTGGTATGTCCACTGCCGAAAAAGGCCGAGCCCAGCCCTCCCGATAGTGCCATGAAGACCAGGCATAGGCCATAGATGCGCAGCAGTGCGGCAGCCTCCGTGGAAACCGATGCCCCACCGAGAAAGAGGCTGAGCAGGGGCTCGGGGGCAAGGAGAAGCAACAGGATGAAAGGGAGAGAAAAGAGCAGTCCGTTGAGAGAGGACAGCAGCGTGACGGCCTTCGCCTCCTTGAACTGCTTTGCACCCAGACGTTGGCCCACCAAGATGCCGGACCCCATGGAGAGGCCGTTGGAAGGCATGCCGCAGAACTGATAGATTCGGTTGGCGATTCCCAGTGCGGCGATGGCCACGGTTCCGTACAGGGCGACAAGCTTGAGAAACATGATGGTGATCAGGGACCTGAGCAGCATGTTGATCCCGCTGGGCAGGCCGATGGCAAGCAATTTCTTGTCGATCGCCCAATCCAGGTGAAAAAGGCCCTTGACACTGATGGTAAGGGGAGCCCTGCCGCTTTGCAGGTACCAGAACCCGGCAAGAAAGGCAAACAAGTAGGAGATGCAGGTGGCAGCAGCCGCCCCGAACATACCCCATCCCAACCCTTTCAGGGATGTGAGAGGTATGGTGCTGAACATGAAAAGCGGATCGAGGACCATGTTCAATACAGCGGAGGCCAGCAGGAGCAACATGGGTGTCTTTGCATCCCCGGTGCTCCTCAGAATGGTGTTGACGGTGTAGGAAGAGAAGAAAACCGGGACAAATATTGAACGCAGGCAGCCATACTGCAGGCCATGGTGGAGGACCTTCGCATCATTGGTATAGAGTCGGTAGAAATAGGGAAGGATCAGGATGAGGATCAAGGCACCCAGGCTGCCGAGCAGTGCTTTGAATACGAAGGTCTGCTCCCCTATCCTTCTGGTCATTTCCAGGTCACCCGAACCCCAACTTTTGCTGAGCAGGGAGACACTGCTCGTACCTACGACTTCATTGAGTATTTCCAATGCCAGAAAGAGCGTCAGGTAGATGGTGACGGCTGCCACCGCCTCTTTGTCCAACATACCTATCCAGAACATGTCAACCATGTCATACAACGCGGTGAAGAGCATTCCATACATGGTCGGAAGGCTCATGGCACGAATCTGCCTGTTCATGGTTTTGTATTGGCCAAGCATTCTGCGATTGTACAGAGGTCCATTCTGCTATGCAAGAGAGGAGACGGATGGTATAGTATCAACCATGAAACGGACGTCATGTGTATACCTTTTGCTTGGACTTGCCCTCCTTCTTGCCGGCTGTTCTTCCGTCAAGCAAGACCAAGCGTTGCAGGCTCCCGATGCGGCGTATGCCCTTACCGAGGTGGTGAAGCTTGCCAGCCAATCCATCGATGTGAACCTGTTTGCGGATACGATGCTTGAGGTACTGCTCCCCCCGCAAACCGAACACTTTTTGCAGATGCAGGAGATTCCATTGTTTCATGATCACCTTGATGTATGGCGCATGCAGGTTCTCAGTGCCTTCCGGCAGGTGGTCGTACAGCTGCCCTCCCTTGTGGAGGCATCGGTATCATCAATCGTCTGGCAGGATGCTGAAGCGACCCTGAAAGAGGGAAACCGCAGTGCAACCACCCGCCTGGTTACCGAACAAGGCACCGTACTTGCAGAGCAAGTCAGGAGCATGCTCCAAGAGGCTCTCAAGACAAGCGACATCACCTGGGATCTCATCCTCGATCGGTACGGCATCTGGCAAGAGAGTACAGCCCTCTGGGGGCGGGAGGAGCTTCCTGTTGTAGCAGCCGAGCCTTTCGAACACCTGTACTCCTTCTTTACCACCACGTACCTCGATGAGCTCGGAACTCAGGAGGAACGGCTGAGAACAACCCCTGTTCCCAAGGGCAGCGGATCGTTCCTTGAAATTTTCCAGCAGGACGGCCGGCAATGAATCTTTTTAGTGAAGCCAGCGAGAAAGACAAGAGTGCAAACCAACCCCTTGCCTACCGGATGCGTCCCCGTACCTTGGACGAGTACATCGGTCAGGATGCCATCATCGGCAAAGGCCGCCTGCTCAGGCGGGCAATCCAGGCCGACCAGCTCTCCTCGGTCATTTTCTACGGACCGCCGGGAACGGGAAAGACAACCCTCGCCCGGGTTATCGCCAATACAACCAAGCGACACTTCTCCACCCTCAATGCCGTTTTATCAGGCGTAAAGGAGTTGCGCTACGAAATCGAGGAAGCCCGTCAGCGCTTAGAGCTTTACAATCGCGGAACCATTCTCTTTGTCGACGAGGTGCATCGATGGAACAAGAGCCAGCAGGATGCTCTGTTGCCCTGGGTTGAGAACGGCACGGTCATTCTTATCGGGGCAACGACCGAGAACCCCTATTTCGAGGTGAATGCAGCCTTGGTCAGCAGATCAAGGATCTTCCAGCTCAAGAGTCTGGACAGCGATGACTTGCTCTCTATTGCACGCCAAGCTCTTGCAGACAAGGAGCGTGGGTATGGAAACTTCCGGGTAACGTTTGAGGATGGGGCGCTGGAACATCTGGTGGAGGTTGCCAATGGCGATGCCCGCAGCCTGCTCAACGCACTGCAGCTTGCAGTGGAAACCTCCGTCGACAGCTTCCCTCCAGCCAAAGGGACAGAAATCTACATTTCAAAGGATGCAGCCGAGCAATCCATCCAGAAGAAGGCGGTTCTGTATGACAAGGAGGGCGATTATCACTTCGATGTCATCAGTGCATTCATCAAGAGCGTGAGGGGAAGCGATCCCGACGCCGCCCTCTACTGGTTGGCTCGGATGGTCAGCGCCGGCGAAGATCCCAAGTTCATTTTCCGACGCATGCTCATCAGCGCCTGTGAGGATGTTGGACTCGCCGATCCCAACGCCATCGTTGTGGTACAGGCTGATGCAGAGGCGTTTGAACGCATCGGGCTGCCCGAGGGAAGGTTCCATCTCACCCACGCCGCCCTCTATCTTGCCACCGCCGAGAAAAGCAATTCGACCCTCGCATTCTTCGACGCCCTCAAGGGGGTTGAACAACAGGCCCAGGACGAGGTGCCCAATCATCTGCGGGATGCCAGCCGGGATGCCAAAGGCTTCGGCCACGGCCAGGGATATCTGTATCCCCACTCCTATCAGGACCATTGGGTGGCCCAGCAGTATCTGCCTTCAGGACTGCAGGGCAAGGTTTTTTACCAACCAAGCAGCCAAGGGTATGAGAAGAGTATTCAGGAAAAGGTACAGCGTCATCGCGAAGAACAGCTCGAGAGCGTTGAAGTCGATGCTTTTGTGGAAAACCTCTCATTCTCACCGGGAGACAAGCAGCGCCAGATGTGGGTCAACCGCACCGTAAGCGAACGAGGAAAGCTCTTGGCAACCGTTCGCACGAAGCTGTTGGAGCAAGTGAAATTTCGCCGAAGCGACCGTGTGCTTGTCTGCAACGCCGGTCATGGGCTGCTGCTCTGGGAAGCATACCGCAAGACCGCAGAGGGGTTGGTGGTCGCCCAGGTGAGAAGCAAGGACCAGCTTGACCATATCAACCACTATGCAGAATCGCTGCCGGAGCTCGAGAAGCCTCAGGTGCATCTTGCCGAATTGAAACAGCTTCTTGCCTCTCTGGATGAAGATCTGTTCTTTGAGGTCATCATCGGCCGCAATGTGTTCTCCCGTGCAAGGGAAGAGAAACCGTTGTGCAAGGCATTGGTCGCCCGCTTGGCGAAGCAGGGATCCTTGCATGTGTGCGAGAGTGTTCCAAGCAAGGGATCGCGGCTCTCCGATTTTCTGCCCGAGGACCTGAAGTCGATGTTCATCCAGGCCGAAACGCTGTTATATGGACAGAGCTCCAATGCCTTGACCAACTGGGACGAGCAATACCTGCAAAGCATGTTTGAGGAAGAGGGGCTTGCAGTACAGGTCACTTCGCTCGATTTGGCGGAAGAGCGGATGATGGGACAGGGGGACATCAGGCGTTATTTGACCCTCTCCTATCTGCCTTCGTTTGAGAAGCTTGCTCTGACTGTTGATGGACAGGCATTGGAGATGAGATTGAATGAGTTGTTGGCCGACAGGGCTTTGCACTGGCGCCACCATCTGGCCTTTGTCCACGCTTCCTTCCAACCGAAATCCCCCTCATCCGACGCCGTCGTGGACTCGGGGGATTTCGCTGGGATAGTTGCAAAGGTGCATGGAGGCATTTGATTGCAGGAAAAACAGTTGTCGTGGACACCCCAAAATTTTGCAAAATTTCACCAAGGGTTGTTGACAAACAAAAGTCTTTAGGGCATAGTATGCAACGTTGAAACGCACTGGTGAGTAGCCACTGCTTCAGCTACCATGGTGGAAGTAGTTCAATGGTAGAGCACCAGATTGTGGATCTGGCTGTTGCGGGTTCGAGCCCCGTCTTCCACCCTTTATAGGGTCGTGAACGCGCTCGTAGCTCAGCTGGATAGAGCGCCGGACTTCGAATCCGTAGGTCGAAGGTTCGAATCCTTCCGGGCGCATGGAGTTTGGTTTTTGAAATTGTTATTTGTCATGGGCCGCTAGCTCAGCTGGTAGAGCAGCAGACTCTTAATCTGCGGGTCAAAGGTTCGATCCCTTTGCGGCTCAAAACATGGCGAACCTCGTAAGGGGCAAGACATGCACCGCGAGAGTGGTGAAATTGGCAGACACGCCAGACTTAGGATCTGGTACCTTACGGTGTAGGGGTTCAAGTCCCCTCTCTCGCAAAGGACAATCCGAAAGGGCTGTCTGACATAGATAGGTTTTTGCGAAAGTAGCTCAGTGGTAGAGCTCCACCTTGCCAAGGTGGATGTCGCGGGTTCAAGTCCCGTCTTTCGCTCTTAAGCAGTCAGAGAATTCTGGCTGCTTTTTTTCTTAGCCATTGCCGGGTTCTCTGTCATGTAGTAGGCTGGTATAGGAGGGTGAGGATGACACAATACCAACCAAACTTTACATCGGACAATGCCATTCTTGTATTGACAGCAACGATTCTTGAAAAACTTCATGAATTTTCCCATTCGCCGGCTGTCAATCCAATTTCTCCATTGCTCAGGCGAAATAATCTAGCAAGGACAATACAAAGCTCGCTGGCAATTGAGGCAAATACCCTCTCATTGGAACAAGTAACCGCCATTGTGAATGGAGAGCATATTGCAGGACCAAAGAAAGATGTCTTGGAAGTCAAAAATGCAATTGCTGCTTATCAAGTGCTCTATTCAAAAAACCCTTACAGCGTACAAGACCTGCTCTCAATTCATGGACTCTTGACCGAAGGATTGATAGCAGAATCCGATATCCTGAGGACAGGATCCGTAGGCGTCGTGAAAGGCCAACAAGTCATCCATCTCGCTCCCCCGGCTTCACTCGTACCTCAGCTCCTCTCCGACCTTTTTGCATGGGTGAAACATTCGGCCTATCCAATGCTGATAAAAAGCGCAATCTTTCATTACGAGTTTGAATATATACATCCTTTTGCGGATGGCAATGGTCGCATGGGACGCATGTGGCAGACTCTCTTGCTCTCAAGCTGGAATCCTCTTTTCTCATATCTGGCGGTTGAGGAAATAGTTAAAAATCAACAACAAGAATATTATGATGCCATCAATTTATCCACGGCGCAAAACGACTCAGCTCCATTTGTTATTTTCATGCTCGAAGCGATCAAGCAAGCCTTGGATGAGTTGCCACACAATAGGGAGGTCTTGTCTCCTCCTCTGGAGAAATTGGTTGCAGCAATGGGAAATCGCACGCTTTCGGTAAAAGAAATTATGCAGTCAATGAACCTCACAAGCCGCCAATCCTTTATGCGGGTGTACCTGTATCCAGCTTTGGAAAAGGGTATTGTCGAGATGACGCTTCCCGACAAACCTACTAGTCGACTGCAAAGATATCGGATGAAAACACAGAAAAAGTAATCTTGTATGTTGACTTGTATGCTGCCTAATTCAGCATTCCACCGGTGTGGAGTCTTTTTCCTTGAAAAACGCATCCACATAGTGGGAAGCGGTCGTATGCTTCAGCCAGACAATGGTGAACTCATGCTCGCTTGTCATATTCTCAAGAGTGAAACAACCAGGATTCTCATTGGAGTCTGCTATCGATTGGTAGACAAAGCTGATGCCGAGCCCATTGGAGACCAGTTTTTTTAGTGGCTGGAAACTGGAGAGCACCGTCACGCGCTTGAACAGCGACAGGTCATATCCATGCGATTCCAACTCACGTTCAAAGATATTTCTCGTTCCGGATCCGGGTTCCCGAAGAAACAAATTCTGAGTCTTCAAGGCTTCAAAAGGAATGGTCTTGCCGGCAAAAGGATGATCCTTTGCACAGATGCCGACGAAACGCTCGCGCCGAAGGAGCCGGAAATCGTATTTCTTCTTCTCAAAGAGGCCTTCCACCACGATGAAGTCCAACTCGGAGTTTTCCAAAAGCGAGAAGAGCTTGCTGGTGTTCGCCACGGTCAACGAAAGATTGTGCCGCTCATCCTCAAGGTACTTTTGCAGATACGCATCCAGTACGCTGTCGCCGATGCTTTTCGTCGCCCCGAGACGCAATACTTTCTGTTCGGCTCGGCCAAGCAGCTGCAGCAATTCAGCTTCGTTGTAGAACTGTGACTGGGCGAACTGCTTGACCAGCAAGCCTTGTTCGGTGATGGAGAGCGCGCGCCCGACATATTCGAACAGCTTGACGCCGTATTCCTCCTGCAGCGACTGGATTTGCTTGGTGACAGCCGGTTGTGTAAGGTTCACAAGCTCTGCGGTCTTTCGGTAATTCAACGTCTCGCACAGTGAAAGAAACGTCTTCAGCCTGGTTTCCATATACATATCCTTTTAATAACTTTTTGGAATCGTTCAATAGAAATATTTCATTAGATTTTATCATTAAAATTTACTACCATCAATGGCGATATCACGTTACGAGGAAGAAACAATGATCAAAAAAGAAACAATACCCACGTATGCGCCAGGCATCCTGCTTGCCGCTGTAATCGCAGCTGCCGCAAAATGGATTGAAGGATTGATGCCTCAAGGCATCAGTGCCTCAGTAATCGCACTGTTCATCGGCATGATGATTCATACGATTAAAAAGCCGGATCCTGTGTATCAAAAGGGAATCGTATTCACTTCCAAGAAACTGCTGAAGTTCGCCATCATCCTCCTTGGGGCAAGCTTGAACATCACCACCATCATGCAGGTGGGCAGAATCTCGCTTTTTGTCATGGTCTTTACCCTGGCAACCTGCTTCGGAGTCGGCTATGTTGTCGGAAAGGCATTGCATTTGAATTGGAAAATGTCGAACCTGATCTCAGCAGGCACCGGCATCTGCGGAGGGTCGGCCATTGCAGCCATCGCCCCGGTCATTGAAGCAGAGGATCGCGACATTGCATTCGCCATGAGTGCGACCTTCATCTTTGACATGCTTATGATCGTCGCCTTCCCCTTGCTCGGCGTCTGGTTGGGCATGAGTGATACAGCCTACGGGCTTTGGGCCGGCACTGCAGTCAACGACACCTCCTCGGTGGTCGCCGCCGGTTACGGGTTCAGCGAGCAAGCAGGGGATTTTGCCGTGATGGTCAAACTTACGCGCACCCTTGCCATCATTCCCACCGTGCTCATCTTCAGCGGCGTTCAATTCCATCAAACCCGCAAAGCTGCTGGAGCACAAAGGACGGCAGTGAAGGTGCCGTCCATCATCCCCTACTTCATCGGCCTTTTTTTGGTCATGGCCTGCCTGAACAGTTTCGGACTTATTCCGGTCTCTTTGGCAGCAGCTTTGAAGCACATCAGCAAATTCTGCATGATCACAGCCCTGGCGGCCATCGGCTTGAACACCAGTTTGGATGATATGAAACAAGGAGGAGCAGCCCCGATGCTCCACGGCTTCATCATCTCGCTGTTGGTTGTCCTGGTAGCCTTCCTGGCCATACGCATGCAGATTTCAGCAGGTGTTCTGGTTTGACACTAGACATTCCCATACGTACTTTGGTGGAAAATCTGACAGCGTTGCTCAACGGCATCCAGTAGGGAAATTGCTTGAGCGTCGGAGAGTTCATAGGATGCATCGGTGCTTCTTTCATCCGAAAAGCGGCACCGGTGGCATCCAAGAAATCCTTCAGACAATCCCTCATGGCCGGGCCAGTCGATTCTGAGCGAGGGATGGATGTGAAGGCCGAAAGTACATGACAAAAACAGTGCCTTGCCGTGCTCCCTCCATGGACGCATCACATAGACCGAGCAAGGTTCAACACCATCGTTCGCGGTAAACGAGCAGTGATCGAAAACCAGACCGATATTTTTCTCACCTGTGGAAGGTGCTGTGACGAACCCCGCTTCACAGCTGTTGATTACACTATTTCTGAAGAGGGCGTCACCGCCGCCGAAGATGAAATCCACACCGCCTTGAATGAATCCATGGTCGAAGAACAGTGCGTTCTGTTTGCGTTTGGCAAAGCATCTCGGTCCATAAAAACCGTTCGGCTCGCGCTCCTTCTCTGGAAGCGGAGCGACGAACAACGTGTCTTGGCTTCCCAGCAGGCGGACCTTGGAGAGATGGGCGCAGTCGACATCGAGGTAGAGGGCTATGCCCTGTCCTGCCTCACTGCCCTTTCCCGCCCTGTTCTCTATGATGATATGCTCCATTTTCAGGAACTCTCCACTGAAAAAGGCTGTGTAGGAGCGGAAGGTCCCGCGCTTGGGCATCGCATCGATCTTCTGTTTCGCCCCGTCGGAATGGGTGATGATCACCTCTTTCCTACCTATCAGGTGCAAGCTGCGTTTATCGCTGAAAAGCTTTTCGTGATACACGCCCTCTTCAATGATGATCGTGGTCTCCTGCTCATACGGAACGGCGTCCAAGGCTTCCTGGATGCTGCAGTAATGACCTTTGCCTGATGGGTCGACCGTTAATGTTACCATACGATTATCCTATACCAACTTCGACTATTCTGACAG
>DJGJ01000004.1 GCA_002432715.1 Sphaerochaeta sp. UBA5849
TCGGAGGGCTTTTTTTGGCCTTTGTGCTACACTGTTCGGGGAGGCTTGCCATGTTGTTGGTCCTTGTAGCGCTCATTGTATTGGTAGGTTCGTTCCTGCAGGCAAACATCGGATTTGGCTTTCCCATTGTAGCCATGATCTTCTTTCCCTCACTTTTCCCATTCTCCACCGCTGTAACGCTTAATCAGGTTATCGCCATAGCGAGCACCCTATTCGTATCCATACGGTACCGAACGTATATCCGATGGAGAATCCTGCTTCCTCTGCTGCTCTCCTCGCTGTTGGTGGCCCAACTGGTCATAGTTTACAGCCTGAGTATCGATACTTCCTATCTTACGGTTGTACTCGGTCTCTTTTTGGTCCTGCTTTCGTTGTATTTTGCTCGCTTCAGTGAGAAGATCCATATCCAGCCGACGGTGGCCAACGGCTTTCTCATGGGCCTTGTCGCTGGTATCGGCAATGGTTTTTTCGGCATCGGTGGACCACCGGTTGCACTCTACCTGTTTGCTGCAGCAACAGAGAAAAAATCGTATCTAGCCACCATCCAAGCATATTTTCTCTTCTGCAACCTGCATAGCATCCTGGTACGCAGCCTCCATGGATCCTTGCTTGTATCTCATATACCCATCATTCTTGTTGGCTGGGTTTCGATTGCAATCGGAACCATTGCCGGTCTCAAACTCTTTACTAAAATCCCTGAATATTTTCTCAAACGGATTGTTTACGCCTTTGTCGGCTTAAGCGGACTTTGGATTGCACTGCAGCAGCTGTTTTGACACTTGATACAGGGTTCAATCTCCGATACACTACCAATATCCAAGGAGCAACGAAGCGCATGAAGAACTGAAGAACACCCATTCACGCAACAAACCGAATAATGCTCGATTGTATGCGTCACCGCGTGTTCACAGTATATCTTCAATCGTGCGTGTGACGCCTCAACCAGGAGGCCGTATGAGTATCCAAACCTTGGAATTCCAACATTTAACGTTTCATTATCCTGACCAGAGCCTTGATTTGTTCTCTGATCTCAACCTATCCATCGGTAGTGGTTGGACTGCACTCATCGGTGCGAATGGAGGTGGGAAAAGCACGTTGCTCAAGCTGGCATGCAACCAGCTTAAACCCCTTTCGGGGGCTGTGCTGCATCCCCCTCTGTGCATCTATGTCCCGCAGCGTACTGATGAGATACCTCCAACCTACGCGGATTTTGCACTCTCTTATGATGCTTTGGCTTGCAAGTTGCATGGGCAGTTGGGCCTCGATCGTGATTATCCATCGCGTTGGGAGACTCTCAGTCACGGTGAGCGCAAGCGTGCGCAGATTGCCTGGGCTCTCTATAGGGAAAGCGACCTTCTCTGTGTTGATGAACCTACGAATCATCTGGACCAAAATGCAATACATTTGATTATCAGCGCACTTCAGCTGCATCGTGGTATCGGGCTTTTGGTTAGTCATGACCGTGAAGTCCTAGATGCTCTGTGTACTACTACCGTCGAAGTCCAATCACCGTTTGTAACCAAGCTTGCGTGTCCTCCCTCGCAAGCGATGGAGGAGATGCGAAAACTGCGGCTTTCAGCTGAAACCTCCTATAGGGAGCAAGGAAAGGAGCTTCGATGCTTGGTGCGTGAAAAGCAACGCCGCAGGAGCGTTGCTCAGGTTCAGGATGTGAGAAACAGCAAGCGTCATATCGATGCAAAAGATCATGATGCCAAAGCTCGAATAGATGGGTTTCGTGTCAGCGGGGGAGACAAGGTCGCCGGTCGATTGTCACGTCAACTTGACACGCGACTGTCAAACCAACTCGCAACAAAGCAGTCATTATTCAGCTCGCTTTCAGAGATGCGGGCACTTGACCTCTCAAAATCAAGCGCGGGTATAACACTCCAAGGCGTCAAGCATCCCGCGAAAATTGTGCTGGACACTGACGAAACTGTCCTTTCGCTCGGACCCGACCGAAGGCTGTTCCTTCCTGCACTGACGCTTTCACATACCGACAGGATAGGCATACGCGGGCCGAATGGTATTGGAAAGAGCACCTTGATTCGTCACCTTGTACCGCTCTTTGAGGAGAAATCCATACGCTTTTGGTATCTTGAGCAGGAACTGGACCAAGAAAAAAGTCTTTGCTCCTACCAAAAATTTGAGGCGCTCGATTCCCAGACAAAGGGAAGAATTGTCTCGACGGTGGTGCGTTTGGGCAGTGATGCCCGACTGTTCCTCCAATCGGCCCTCCCAAGCCCCGGTGAACTGAGAAAGCTGCTGATATCACAAGCTTTGGAGAGTGAGCTCTCCCTCTTGGTTCTCGATGAGCCGACCAACCATCTCGACCTTCCTTCCCGCCTGGCCTTGGAAGCCGAGCTGGGTGCCTTTACAGGGGCCTTGTTGCTGATAAGCCACGACCAAAGCTTTCTCGACAAAGTCTGCTCTACGTGGTGGGATATTGCCTCTATTGCAGATTCTCTTGACTCTGAACTCCTTGTGCATTGACAGAGCATATTTCTTATTGTATAGACAAACATCAATATGAGAGAGATTCATGGGAGCTCACGCATTCATACTCGTATTGAAAGCCTTATCAGTTCTGAGGCCGTATTGCAGATGTGGGCTGGATAGCCGAACTCAACAAGGAAGCAAGGAACCTAGTAGCCTTTGCCAGATAGCCGAAGCCTTGGCGAAGGCGAAATACAGCCATGTATTCGAAGCCTTTTCCGCCGGCACTGGAACCAAGCCCCGCATTAATCAAGATGCTGAAAATTATGAAAGAACTATATAGTATCGATATTGTTGTTACCATGGGATGCAATGTGAATTGTCCCTATCATCCCTGCAAGAGTCGGGAGGATTGGGGCCAGGATGATGCAGTTTTTAAGAAGGCCATCGGCATCATAGAAAAACTGGACGACCCGGCTGATAGGATTCGCCGGGGATCGGGTTCCTGATTGCTTGACAGCCTGTGCCGTTCTGTACCAGCATGCAAGCATTATGAAGCTGGATGTACAAAAAGGGTTGGGTTACGCACTTGTAGCCCTCTCTGCCTGTTGTTTTGCACTTATGCCGATCTTTGCCCGAATTGCGTATGATTCTGGAGTTGATACTACGACCCTGTTGCTAGGACGGTTTCTCATCGGAGGAATTTTTCTCGCTTTTCTTGCATGGGTCAAGCGATCGCCTCTTCCCCCAAAAAAGTCATGGCCCGTCTTGTTCCTGCTCGGTCTGGTCGGGTATGCAGGAACCTCGTTTTGCTACTTCTCTGCACTCAATCATGCATCAGCCTCATTGGTAGCCCTGCTACTCTATGCGTATCCGGCTCTGGTTGTTTTGCTGGGTTTTGTCATTGCCCATGAGAAAGTCTCGAGAAACAACCTCCTGGCTTTGATGTGTGCGAGTGGAGGCTGCATGTTGGTCATCGGACTTTCGGGCAAGGGGGACTGGAAGGGCATTGCCCTCGCCCTCTCTGCAGCCTGTGTGTACTCGCTGTACATCATCATCAGCTCCCGGGTGGTGGGCACAAGGACTGCAATGGCAGGCAGCGCCTTCATTATTCTCAGCGCCTCGGTATCGTACTTGTGCATAGCCCTTTCTAAAGGGGTATCACTGCCGGAAAGCGCTTTAGGAGTGACGGCAACGCTTGCGATTGCATTCTTTTCAACTGTCGTGGCCTTCTGGTCGTTCTTTGCCGGACTGGGAAGAATCGGGGCGGCAAAAGCTTCCTTGGTATCGACACTGGAGCCGCTGGTAACCGTGATAAGTGCAGTGCTCTTTTTGGGAGAAAAGCTTACCCTTTCAATCGTGGCCGGCGGTTTTTTGATTCTCGCAGGGTTGGTGATCTCAGCCCTGCCTTCAAAGGGTGCAGACAGCATGCAGCAATACACGACAGCAACCGATGATTCTTCCTGCCGGTAGTGGACATTTCTTCCAAATAACGGTATTACATAGGAGTATCAAGCAACGGTACCCTTGGTATCAAATGTTCCAGGAGAGATTAATGAACTCATTGGCATCCCTACTCAAGGTCAAACGGGATGATGTTCCCTTGATGTATACCATCTATTTTGCTTTCTTCACCAGCGGGATGATGAGTACGCTTATCGGTGCACTGCTTCCATTCATGAAAGCAGAGTACCATATGAGTTACGTACTCAGCGGTGCTGTTATTTCAGCCCATCAGATCGGCAACTTCTGTGCCCTTCTCATAGCGGGATACCTGCCGTATCTGATCGGGCGGAAGAAGAGTACCATCACGTTGTCGCTGGGGATCGTCATCGGGTTTCTCCTGATGACCCTTACCGCCAATCCTGTGCTTTTGCTCATCGCATTCACCTTCACCGGCATCGGGCGGGGGACCATGAGCAATATCACCAATGTGGTGATGAGCGAAATAGCGGAGAACAAGACTGCCGGACTGAATCTGCTGCATGCATCCTTTGCAGTCGGAGCTTTTCTGGCTCCCTTCATCGCGATTCTCTCCACTTCGGTGTTTGGTGTCTATTGGAGGATGAGCGCTTGGATATTGGTGTTGTTCGAGATCCTGGTCCTGTTCTTTTTGGGGAAATCCTCACTATCGGGAAAGCCCAAGGCTAAGAGCAAGGATGGCGGAACCGACTTCATCAAGAGCGGACGCTTTTGGCTCAATACCTTCATTCTCTTCTTCTATCTCTGCGGGGAAGCATCGGTGACCGGGTGGCTGGTAACCTACTTTACCGACACAGGCCGGCTCAGTCCCGCTCTTGCACAAACAACCAGTTCGGCATTGTGGATTTTCATCCTCATCGGCCGTCTGGCGTGTGCATCGCTCTCGGTAAAAGTGAATAAAAACCTCCTATTGGTGGTTTTGGGATTTCTCCAAATTGTCTTTTTTGTCATGATGATCAGCGTACAACATGTTGTACTGATTTATATAAGTCTGTTCGGGTTCGGGCTTGCAATGAGTGGAACGTATCCAACTACGCTATCCACCATGGATAGGAAATTCAACGCTTCCACCATAGCAACAGGAACCTGTATTGCCACTGCAACAGTAGGGGCAATCACCATGCCGATACTAGTCGGCTCGGTTGCTCAAGCGATCGGCATCGCCGGAGGTCTGGCTACCATCAGTTTGAGCATCCTATGCATGTTCTCTCTTATCTTGGTCAAATATGTTCTCGCAAGAAAACACAACACAGAAAGAGAGGAGGCATAGGCGCAGGTAAGGAATTGCATGATTACTCAGAATACAAAGATTCGGAACATCGCCATAATCGCTCACGTTGACCATGGTAAAACCACGTTGGTCGACGGGCTGTTCAGACAGAGCGGTATGGTCAAGGATGGCGGTCAGGACCGGATAATGGACAGCGGTGCCATCGAACGGGAGCGCGGCATCACCATCAGTGCCAAGAACTGCGCCATCTCCTGGAAGGGCGTGAAGATCAACATCATTGATACTCCCGGACACGCTGATTTCGGAGGCGAGGTGGAACGGGGCCTCTCGATGGTCGACGGTGTCGTTTTGCTGGTCGATGCAGCCGAAGGTCCACTGCCTCAGACGCGCTTCGTATTGGAGAAGGCGCTCAGGCTCAATCTCAAGCCAATCATTGTCATCAACAAGGTCGACCGTCAGGATGCCCGAAGCGCTGAGGTCCTTCAGGAGGTCTACGAACTGCTGCTGGAGCTTGCCAATGATGAGTCCCTGCTCGAAGTACCCATATTCTATGCCATAGGGAAGAGCGGCCGCTGCGGGCTCTTTGCCGATGCTCTGGGCAGTAACCTGCATCCCTTGATGGATTGCATCCTATCGTATGTCCCTGCACCGGTTTTCGACGATGAGCAACCCTTCCAGATGCTGGTCAGCGACTTGTCGTACAATGATTATCTGGGGCGGTTGGCCATCGGAAAGGTTGTGAACGGCAGTGCCTCAATCTACGACAACCTTGTCTGTGTTCAGGAAAACAATGTACATAAGGCTCTACGGGTCACCAAGCTGCAAACCTACAACGGTCCTACATTCTCAGAGACCACCTTGGTTCAGAGTGGGGATATCATTGTGCTCAGCGGT
This sequence comes from Sphaerochaeta sp. UBA5849, assembly GCA_002432715.1. Classification (GTDB taxonomy): domain Bacteria; phylum Spirochaetota; class Spirochaetia; order Sphaerochaetales; family Sphaerochaetaceae; genus Sphaerochaeta. Next base: position 6,041 of record DJGJ01000004.1, read on the forward strand.
GTCGAGGATGTGCATATCGGTGATACCATCTGTACTGCAGAATTCCCCAAAGCCTTAGAGCGAATCCATATCGACGAACCCACCGTTTCGATGCAGTTTTCCAAGAATATCAGCCCGCTGGCTGGAAAGGATGGAAATCAAGTCACCTCGGCAAAAATTTGGGAACGCCTGCAGAAAGAAAGTCTTCGAAACGTTTCCATCAGGGTTGAGAAAAACGCCGATGACACGTTCAGTGTAAAAGGCCGTGGAGAATTCCAACTGGCAATCATTGTTGAACAGATGCGGCGGGAGGGGTTTGAACTCTGTGTCGGGCGTCCCCGAACGATTTTCAAGATTGATGAAAGCGGGAGAAAAACCGAACCGGTGGAGTATTTGTATGTCGATTGCCCTGAGGAGAACAGCGGGACGGTCATGGACAAGCTTTCCAAGCGGAAGGCGCAGATGCGTGACATCACCTATACGGGGAACGGACGGGTGAAAATGAAATTTGAAATCCCCGCCCGAGGCTTGATCGGGTATCATGATGAGTTCATGACCGATACCAGGGGCAACGGGATCCTGAATACGTATATGAAGGGCTATGAGCCCTACAAGGGAGATTTCCCTGACCGCCTCAGCGGTTCGCTGATCAGCGATCGAAGCGGCAATGCCGTCGCTTATGGTCTTTGGCAGCTCGAAGACCGCGGCCGATGGTTCATCGTTCCTGGAGACCCCGTGTACGAAGGTCAGGTTGTGGGAGAGCGGAATCGGGATGGCGATCTTTTGCTCAATCCCACCCGTACCAAGAAGCTGACCAATCTGCGGGCAAGCGGCAAGGATGAGGCAGTTGTGCTTACTCCCGTAAACAAACCCACCTTGGAGCAAGCCATCCAGTTCATCAAGGATGATGAGTTGGTGGAAGTCACGCCGAATGCTATCCGGATGTGCAAGAAAATCCTTGACGGACAACAGCGGAAAGTGTTTGAGAACCGCGGAGAGATTCCTCAGTATTTACTGAATAAATAAGAAATTGGAAAGGGAGCCGAAAGGCTCCCTTCTTGATGACTTGCTCAATCCTTGAGATACAGGATCACCGGGGCGTGGTCGCTTCCCTCAGTCTCTGTGTCGATGGTGCTGTCGATGATGCGGTCCTTGAGCTCCTCGCTGACAAGCCAGTAATCGATGCGCCACCCTGCATTGTTCTCGCGTGCCCTGAAACGATAGGACCACCACGAGTAGATGCCTTCACGATTCGGATAGAGATAGCGGAAGGTGTCGATGAAACCGGCCTCCAACAGGTTGGTGAATTGGTTGCGCTCCTGGATTGAATATCCTGCATTCTGTTCATTGGCCTTCGGGTTCTTCAAGTCGATGCTTTGGTGGGCCACATTGAGGTCTCCGCAGATGATCACCGGCTTGATGGAGGCAAGTGAAGCAACATAGCTGCGGAACGCCTCATCCCAATCCATTCTGGTATCCAGTCGAGCCAGGGCTTCCTGGCTGTTGGGTGTATAGCAATTTACGACATAGAATTGCTCAAACTCGGCAGTGATGGTTCTTCCTTCATTGTCCAGAGGATGGCCGATGCCCCGCTCCACTGAAAGCGGCTCTTGCTTGGAGAACAGTGCTGTGCCGCTGTAGCCTTTCTTCTCAGCAAAACTCCAGTAGGTATGGTACCCCTCGGCAGTCAAGGAAATTTGGTCTTCCTGTAGTTTGGTCTCCTGCAAACAGAAAATATCGGCATTGCTGTTCTGCAAATACTCCTCAAATCCTTTTTTCTGTATTGCTCTCAGGCCGTTCACATTCCAACTGACGAGTTTCATGCTTTCTCCTACATTAAAAAGACATGCATTGCTTTTGCTTCTGCGAGCACCTCTTCTGGCCACACGGATGCCTGTACTTCTCCGATATGGGCCTTTTTCAACAAGTACATGCACAGTCGGCTCTGTCCGATACCACCGCCGATTGTCTGTGGCAGCTCTCCTGAAAGCAGGCGTTTATGCCAGTAGAGATTCACCCTCTGTTGGGCGTTACGAATCTCGAGCTGCCTGAGCAAGGTTTGTTGGTCGACTCGGATACCCATCGACGAGAGTTCCATGGAATCCTGGCGAACTGCATCCCATACGATGATGTCTCCGTTCAGGCCGGTATGCTCTTCATCGCTCTTGGTCGACCAGTCGTCGTAGTCGGGAGCCCGTCCTCCATGACTGACACCATCGGCCAACGGAGAACCGATGCCGATCAAGAAAATTGCTCCGTATTTTTCAGCCAGAACTTTCTCGCGTTGTTGCGGGGAAAGCTCGGGATACTGCTTCTGTGCGTCTTCGGAATGGATGAAGGTAATCTGGTCGGGAAGCGTCGGGGGGCAGGGGGAGAACATCTCACTGACGAGGAATTCTGTTCGCTTCATTGCTGAAAAAATCTTGCGCACGACCTGTTTCAAGAATTCGAGATTTCGGTCGTGTTTGCCCATGACCAACTCCCAATCCCACTGGTCGACGTAAATCGAGTGGATGGCATCCAGATCATCATCCGGTCGGATGGCGTTCATATCGGTATAGAGTCCTGTTCCATGCTTGAATCCCAAATCCGCCAAGGCCATGCGTTTCCACTTGGCCAGGGACTGTACGATTTCCATCTCTCGATTTTCGAGGTTTCCTATCTGGAAGCGGACCGGCCTTTCTATTCCATTCAAATCGTCATTGATACCCGATCCTCGGGGAACGAACAGTGGGCTGGTGACCCTGCTGAGCTTCAAGCCTCCGCTGAGTTCACGCTCAAATGTATCCTTGATGTACTTTATCGCTTTCTCTGTCTGCTTCTGCTCCATGGCAGGAGTATAATTTTCTGGGAAAAACCTCGGCATACAAGACTCCTTATTCGTCGAAGCATACTGTATTTTCCTAAAGAGGAAAAGCACTGGAATGAAGCTGTTTGCTATGGTAACATCGGTTTCCATGAACAACAATTTTGCACTGATCATGGTAGATATGGGCGGAGTTCTTGCACGGCATGACGACACCAGCATGGAGAAGCTCCTGCTCAAGGATTTTGGAATCGAGTCATATGGCAGTTTTGCTGAACTGAATCCAAAATTGGCCGATGTACTGCAGCAGCACAGCAAAAACGCCATCTCCGAAGAGCAGATGTGGCAGCAATTCACCCAAAAGACCGGTATTGTTGTGCCTCCTTACAAAGGTTCCCTCTGGGCGAAATACTTTCATCCCGACTTGGATATGGGCATGCATGAGCTCCTCTCAGAACTGAAGCAAAGTGGTTTGCGTGTAGTATGTGCAACCAATACCGAACCTGCGCATTATGAACATCACAAGGCAAGGGGCCACTACGCTGTATTTGATGCAGTCTATGCTTCCTGTGAAATCGGCAAGGCCAAACCTGAACCCGGGTTTTTTATTCATATCCTGGAGAGTGAACAAGTGGATGCACAAGAGGTCTTCTTCCTGGATGATAACACAACAAACTGTGAAGCAGCCGCCCGGCTCGGAATTCATGCGTACCATTACACTGATATAGCCGATTTGCGTTGGACACTCTGTTATTTAGAATTGCTATAAAATCCATGCAAAACTCTATAGAAACAAATATATACGATATTGCTATTAGGCTATAACAATAAGTTTGTACACCGATAGAACTTTGTTCTGCAAATTACATAAGCTTGTTTCGTATTTTTGAGCATGATAGCATTCGATGATAAACGGTAGATACAAGATACTACTGGAAGGGAAGACCATGCAGAAAATTGAATTCAACAAGGACTTTTTATGGGGATGCGCCACCGCAAGTTATCAGGTGGAAGGGGCCATTGACGAGGATGGAAGGAAACCCTCCATTTGGGATACTTTTTGCAACAAGGCAGGTGCAATTTTACATGGCGACGACGGCAGTACTGCCGCCGATCAATATCACCGCTACAAAGAAGACGTCCAGCTTATGAGCGATCTCAATTTTCAGGCATATCGTTTCTCCATCGCATGGCCTCGGATTATGCCAGATGGACGCGGTGCGGTTAACCAAAAAGGGCTGAAGTACTACATCAATCTCAGCAAGGAACTACACAGCAAGGGGCTCAAAGTGGTGGCAACACTCTATCATTGGGATCTGCCGCAAGCATTGCAGGATGAGGGCGGCTGGGCGGTTCGTTCCACCGCATATGCATTTGCCGAATATGCAAAGGTATGTTTTGAAGAGCTGGGACCATATGTTGATCAATGGATAACTCTCAATGAGCCGTTCTGCACTGCGTATCTCGGGTATCTGTATGGTGAGCATGCGCCTGGTATCAAGGATCAAGAACAGGCAATCAAGGCTGTTCACTATCTCAACCTGGCGCACGGCTTGGCGGTGGTCGAGTACCACAAATTGGGATTGGAGGCCCCGATCGGCACCGTGCTCAATCCAAGCCTTCCAAGGCCTGCTTCAAGAAAAGCTGACGATGAAAAGGCGGCACGGTACGCACGGGCCATCTTCACCGACGTATTCTTGCTGCCGTTGATGGGAAAGGGATATCCCCAGGAAGTGACTGAGGACATGCATATCAGTTTTCCTGTCCAGGCAGGTGATATGGAGCTTATTGCACAACCGATTGATTTCATAGGTATCAACTATTATATGGAACGGGCGGTTGTGTTTGATGAATCCAGGCTGTTCCTTCACAGGGAGGTTCCCACATGGCAGAGAACCACCAATCAAGATTGGCCGATTGTCCCCTATGGACTGTTGCGAGTACTGAAGTACTTTGATCAGGTTACCGACGGCCTTCCCTTGTATATCACCGAGAATGGCTGTGCCAATGATGATGTTCCAATCAACGGCAGAGTCCATGACAGTTTCCGATGTGATTACATTATTGAACATCTAGCAGCCTGTAAGCAGGCAATTGATGAGGGTGTTAATCTCAAAGGCTATTTTGTTTGGTCGTTCATGGATAATTTTGAATGGGCTTGGGGCTACAGCAGACGATTCGGTATTGTCTATATTGATTATGAAACCCAACAAAGGATCCCAAAAGACAGCGCATACATGATGCGTGATTTTATAGCAGGATACTGTGAATTCTAACTGGAAATACCTATAAACAATACCAAAACCCTGTAAATCTATAAAAATTTACAGGGTATTTTTCAGTACTTTAGAATGACAATTATGGTAAATATAGATAAAATAAATATAAAATATATAAAAAAAATATCGATAAAGCATGATAATACCATCAAAACAAATAAATAAAAGAATAAAAATATATAAAAACTATATGAATATGAATAAATATTGAAGTATTTTAACATCATACTAATATGTATCATTAGTTCTGAAATAAGAATAACAAGAATAATAAAATACAATAGAAATACTATAAAATATAAAATCGTATAAATAATAAACAAATGTAATCTATATAGAAAAAATATGATAAATAAACTATAATTCACGGGTATAATCTCTAAGCACAGCCACATGGTACTGCAAGTAGGAACTAAATAGGGTT
>DJGJ01000034.1 GCA_002432715.1 Sphaerochaeta sp. UBA5849
TAGGTAATTGACTGGGAAGCCCATCTTGGTGGTCTTCCACTATTCCAATCTCTTTATTCTTCCCTACGCTTAGCTTGTCAATAAACTGATTATCGAGGCCTTACAGACCTTTCAAATCACCCTCTTTCCTAAAGGGGGCGTTCTTTCAGAATACTCTATACTTTCATATTCCGTCAAGAGCCTTGCGGTACCTGCCGTATGTGAGACTGCGGTACCTGCCGTATGTGAGTGATTTAGTTCTCGTTGCCGAACGAGATGGGATATTACACCCTAACCCCCTTTTTGTCCAGCACTTTTTTAAGAAATTTGCAAAACGATTTCTATAATGTTTCAATACAATACTATAAATCCATTAATCTTTGGGATTGAGAAAATGAGCAATCTCCGATATTGTGTAAAAGAAAGAGGAAGGACAATCAATGCAATATATTCGACAAGCCCTGCCGCAGGACCTACCCTATATATACTCCATTGCCTTGCAAACGGCCTTTGCGGGATTGGATGGGAGACCATATTTCAATGATCAGTGGTGTGTCGGCCACTATTACGCTGCTCCCTACCTGTTCTTTGAGCCAGACGTATGTTTTATAGCTCTTGATGAGAACAGCCGCGTCTCAGGCTATATTGTAGGAACCAGCAACACCAGAGGTTTCAATACCTGGATGCACCAAACCTGGCTGCCTGTTCTGCAGGAGCAATACAAACAAGTGAAAGAGTTTAAAAGTGAAGCCGAGCAAGATGTGATTAAAACACTGCTCAAAGGCCCTGGCGAAGGCCTATGGCAGAACCTGGGCTATCCGGCACACCTGCACATTGACATATTGGAACACCTACAAGGAAAAGGGATAGGGAAGAGCCTGATGCTCACCTTTTTTGATGCCGTCAAAAAAAAGGGTGCATCCGGCGTCCACTTGGGTGTGGACGGCAGAAACACCCGTGCATACGGCTTCTATGAGAAAATGGGTTTTGGAATTCTCGAACAACAAAACTGGGGCTCCTTGTTCGGGAAAAAGCTCAATTAGTCCGCATCGGAATCCCACTTCATTTTCAGATATTCCAAATCACTGGCAAGGCGGTTGATGGCATTCGTGAGCCGGACGGCACGCTTCTGGTCAAGGTGCGGCTCACTTCCCGCCACCTGCATACGCTCAACCACCGTACGCAGCGTTGCTTCCTGCTTCGTAAGCTCTTCCAACGCTTCACGCAGCTCCCTGATGTAAGGAACCACCTTGTCGTCCACTGCTGCAGCAATGGGGAGTGAAGCCTCATCCAGCAAGTCCAGCCGTTCCATCGGTGAAGGCGCATACGCCTTGATATGCAGCGTCCGTGTCACAAATGAAGCAAACCAGGGAGCTACTTCCTTATCCCCATGGACAATGAACGCCCTTCTCGGCTCCTTCTTGAATGAAGTAAGCCACTTGACCAAGCCCTCTTGGTCAGCGTGACCGCTGATGCCATGCAGCTCACACACCTCACAGCGTACATCGATCTGCTCACCAAAAATGGTTACATGCCTGGCTCCATCGAGAATCGATCGCCCCAGGGTCCCCGCTGCCTGATATCCGCTGAACAGAACCGTACACTCCTTCCTGAAGAGATTATGCTTGAGATGGTGCTTGATCCTTCCTGCTTCACACATGCCGCTGGAGCTGATGATGACACAACTCTCCTTTCGCTTGTTCAAGGCTATCGAGTCAGCTACATCGGTAATGGTTACCAAGGAGGGAAACAAAATCGGATTTATTCCCTTGTTCACAAGCTCCATGGTCTCCTCATCCATATAGCCGAACAAGTTGCCTGCAAATACGTGAGTAGCCTTCACTGAGAGCGGGCTGTCTACGAAAACCGGAATGTCTCCAATGGTGGGACACAGCTTATTCTCAATGACCACTCTCAATAGGTAGAGGAGCTCCTGGGTCCTGCCTACGGCGAAGGAAGGAATTATGACGTTCCCTCCCCGCTTGAAGGTCCGCTCCACAATATCGGCAAGCTCCTGTGCCCGAATATGGGTGGGAACGCTGTTTCCCACAGCGTTTTCCGGCTTCTTGTGCACCCTGTTTCCATAGGTGGATTCCATAACGACAAAATCGGCTTCGTCGATATAGTCGGGGTCCTTGATCAAGGGTTGGTCGAAATTGCCGATATCGCCGGAAAAGACCAACTTGCGCCGCTCTTTACCCTCTTTCAGCCACAACTCGATGGAAGAGGATCCGAGCAGGTGTCCTGCATCGTTGAACCGAACCTTGATGCCCTCGTCGATATCACAGATTTCGTCATAGACGCAACTTTCGAAAAACTGCATGGCGTTTTGAGCGTCCTCGACAGTATAGAGCGGTTCGACGCCCTTTTTCCCCGCCCGAACAGCCTTGCGACTCTTCCACTCCGCTTCCATCTCCTGGATATGGCCGCTGTCTGCCAACATGATCTCACACAACTGAGTTGTCGCAGATGTGGCAAAAATCTTTCCCTTGAAACCCTCTTTCACCAAGAGGGGAATACGCCCGGTATGGTCGATATGGGCATGGGTGAGAAATACATAGTCGATGGCATCTGCGCGAAAAGGCAAGTCCAATCCCACCTCACGCTCATCATTTCCCTGTGGGAGACCGCAATCTATCAAGAGATACTTTCCATTGACCTGTACCATCGTACAACTGCCGGTCACCTGCTGTGCTGCTCCGAAGAAAGTTATATGCATGTGTTGACTCCTACCTTCAAAGATACGATTGATAGCCGTTCAATGCAACTTATTTTCCAAATCCACGTGAGCTTGCGTAGAGTCAGTGGATTGAGTATCCTAAGGAAAAGGGAAATTGGCAATGGATACACACAAGAGATCAATCAAAATGCTGCAAGTTGAACGAACCATCAAATCACTTGCAAAAAACAATATCGAAGCCCGCTTCGTTTCCTCAAGAGAGGAGGTCGTCCCCACGGTAGCTTCCTTGATGAAACACGGTCAGAGCGTAGCGGTGGGCGGTTCGGTTACCCTTGATGAGACCGGAGTGCTCAATCATCTGCGAAGTGGTTCGTATGTCTTTTACGACCGGTACAAGAAAGGGATTACCAAAGAGGAGCTCGACGAGGTTTTTCTGAAAAGCTTCACTGTCGATACCTACCTCAGCAGTGCCAATGCACTTACGGAGCACGGGGAAGTTTACTGCGTCGACGGAAGATCCAACCGGGTTTCTGCCATGCTCTATGGTCCGAAGCAGGTTATACTGGTTGTGTCATGGGACAAAATCGTACCTGATCTCATCAGCGCCATTCTGCGGGTGAAAAATATCGCAGCCCCTGCAAATGCCACGCGCCTTTCCACCGGAACATTTTGCACCGAAAACGGAAAGTGCATCAATACCGCCTGTGATGACAGACACCTGATGGCTTTGCCAGCAGGCGCCTGCGAGCACACCATCTGTTCCAACTATGTTGTTTTTTCCCATCAGCAGATCGAGGGAAGAATGAAAGTACTCATCGTCGGTGAGAGTATCGGATACTAACGGAGGATTGCATGATATCGGATTTTACGTACTATACCCCGACAAAAGTCATATTCGGAAAGAATACTGAATCGCAAGTAGGTTCCCTGGTTGCCAACGAGGGCTGCAAGAAAGTCTTGGTCCATTATGGATCGGAAAGCGCGAAAAAATCAGGATTGCTTGAGAGAGTAACCACATCCCTTGCCAAGCAGGGAATCGATTATGTCACGCTGGGAGGTGTCGTACCGAACCCCAGGTTGAGCAAAGTCCATGAGGGCATCGAGCTCTGCAAACAGGAAGGAGTGGACTTTATTCTGGCAGTCGGCGGAGGCTCGGTCATCGACTCTGCCAAAGCCATCGGCTATGGCTTGTATCACGGTGGCGAGGTGTGGGACTTCTACGACCAGACCCGTCAGATCCAAGGATGCTATCCTGTTGGTGCTGTTTTGACCATTGCCGCCGCCGGCAGTGAAATGAGCAACTCTTCAGTCATCACCAACGAGGATGGGAATCTGAAACGTGGTGCCAACCACGATTCTTCGCGCTGCAGGTTTGCCATCATGAATCCGGAGCTGACCTATACCCTGCCTGAATACCAGACCATGAGCGGTGCAGTCGACATCATGATGCATACCATCGAGCGCTATTTTGTCAAGGGTTCAACCATGGACCTCACCGACCAGATGGCTGAGGCGCTTTTGCGCTCCGTCATGGAGGCTGCAACCAAGCTTAAACAGGATGGACGGGACTACGATGCCAGGGCCACCCTGATGTGGGCAAGCAGCCTCTCGCACAACGGCCTGATGGGTTGCGGGCACAGCCACAGAGGCGACTGGGCTCCTCATCAGTTGGAACACGAGATGGGAGGCATGTTTGATGTCGCCCATGGTGCGGGGCTGTCGGCAATTTGGATCTCATGGGCCAAGTATGTCTACCAGGAGGCTCCCGAGCGCTTTGCACGCTTCGGTCGAAACGTCCTGGGTCTTGCAGGCAGCACCGATGCCAAAGCAGACGCCCTTGCAACCATAGAGGCCATGCGCCGCTTCTTCAGAAGCATCGACATGCCGACAAACTTTGCCGAGCTCGGCATCCAACCTACCGAGGACCAAATCGAGGAGATGACGGTGAAAGCCACCTTCTGGGGCAAGCGCACCCTTGGTGATGTGATGGTGCTCGGCAAGGATCAGATCAGGGCGGTCTACGAGCTTGCCGCTCACGCTTGATGGTCCTTGGACCAGAGGTAGAGCAGCAACATCTGTTCAAGTGTCCTGAGGGGACCCGGTTGACTCGAGTCCCTTCTCAGCCTGGAGAGGGCGTTGCGCCTCAGAAATGACCGATACAACCGTATTGCTGGAAGATCCTCCTCATTGGGCCCTTCCAGCAACTGGTATGGTCTCAGGCCAAGAAGCTGATGGGCTTCTTCCCTGCTCACTGCCGACAGTTGATTCTCTTCCATGATCTCCTGCAGGTTTTTCAGCTGCTCGAAGCTCAAGGAGAACAAGAACTCATCCAATGCATACACGACTTCTTCATCACTTCCCCGATCACGGAGAAAGTCATGCCACATCGGAGGCAGCCGAAACGAGAGCTGCAACAACTCCACTGTTCCAAGCAGGGTGCCGAGGACAGGAACCAAGGTATGCCTGACTTCCCAGAGTTGCTGCATCAGCGGAGCAAAAGAATCGGCTTGGGCATTGCTTCGCTCCTCCCACATGCGCACCAAGTCCCTGGTCGCCCGGCGGGTCCAACTCTCATTTCCAAGGCTGTCCGAAATAATGGATATGTACAGGTCTTCAGCCATCAATGAAAACAGGATGGCATGATAGCAAACAAGAATCTGTTCCAGTTTGGGCGTCAAGCATGAATGCTTCTGGGCGATTTTTCGCAGAAACCCGAAGAGATGGAGCTTGGAGATGGTAAAGGACCTCCCCAGCGAGGCTTTCGTAGGCAGGTTCACCACTTCTTCGATGCCTTGATTGCTCAGCTTCGCAGCAAGCGTTTCCACACTGCGTGCCTTGGGTGAAAAGCCGAGGTCGGAAGTCAGGGAAGCAGACCGGTCTACTATTCCGGCAAGCATCTCCAAATCCTCCACCTTTCCATCAAGGAGTGAGGCAAGATTCGGCTCATGCACATACAGCAGTTCACGGCAATCGTCCAGTAAGCTGAATTCTTGTTCAGTAAACGCTATGATATCGCTCACAGAGCACATACCTCGATAGACATATAATGCTCAAACCATATGCTGGAAACAAGGAAATGTCCAGAACAAAACAAAAGCACCACCTCCTGGGAAGCAGTGCCTCTATCAAGAAAACCGTAAGCACATCATTCCATGAACAGACGCACAACCTCTTCATTATCCCGAGCCTGTTCGAGCATCCGCCTGAAGACTTGACTGGTGCAGGTGCGGGCAATGGAAGCAAGCAACTCAACATGTGCCGAAGCTTGTTTGGATGGAGCCAAAACCAAAAAGAAAATTCTACTCTTTTGACCATCGGGGGAGTCAAAGTCTACAGGAAAACGACTGATACCCACCACCATCACGACCTGCTCGACGACATCAGTCTTGGCGTGGGGAATGGCAATCCCATTGCCGATACCTGTCGATCCCAGACTTTCCCGGTTGAGGACGGCATCCAAAATCTGTTCAAACTGCTGTGTTGAATACCCCTTGGCTTTTGCTATCACCTCAACAAGCTCATTGATGATACCACGCTTGTCGGTGTGCATAAGCGGCACTTTGACCAGGTTCTTGTCCAATACATCCAGTACATTCATGCAGAGCTCCTTACGCTTCAAACTCTAGCCAGATATCGTCATCATCACGAACCACCAACACCGGGCAGGGTGATGTGCGCATCATCCTATCAGTCTCGCTTGCAAGCTCTTCGCGACGGGAACGGATATCAGTGATTCCTCCGAGCACAAACAAATCGGCTTTTTGTGCTTTCAACAGTTCCTTCACTACTATGTGCACCGTGCCTTCAAGCTTGACTGTTTCAATATCCACCTCTTTCTGGGAAGCCAGTCGTGCAGCATGCCTGAGGTAGCGGTCGGCATCCTGTTGTAAATCCTTCTGGTACTCATCCCGTTCAACGGCAACAAAAATGCCAGCCATGACCAGCTCACTCAGTGCCTTGGTATTGATCACGTACACTGCCGTCAGCTTCGCATCATGTTCCTTTGCCAGCTTGATCCCATACATGATGGCGGTCATCGAACTTTCAGAGCCATCCAGATACACGACGATCTGCTTAAATGGAACTCCCATGCAAGCCTCCCTTATCCATCGTATCATTATCGGCGCAAGAGGTCAAAGCCTGAACCTGAGACCCGGCCTGTTCCATACGGTCTTTTACAACCTTGAGCAGGATGAAATTCTCGCGCTCCTGCTCCTCGATGCGGCCACGCATCCAAGCGATGGTTTCCTTATTCTGGGGAATCACTATCTTTTCCAATGCATTGACCTTGCGGATTGTCTTTTTCACTTCCTTTGCAAGGCGCATGATGGAGACTTTGAGCTCGGCCAGTCTTCCCATCAATTGCAAGGTTGTCCGATACCGGTCAACGGCTAGTTCGCTGAGAATGCTGGTGTCCTCACTGCTGAAATAAGGGCTCTTGTCAACGAACGTGGTCTCCACCTTGGGGACCGAGACACCCATGACCCGTCTACTGCCAAGGTTGATGGAATAATCGATGTTCACCGCTCCTCCGAGGTTTCCCACCCTCAGCCTGCCCATCTGCATGATGGCATCGCTGAGAGAGAGCTGGGCCTCGGCAAGGGAATTGACCACCCGGCTCTCATAATCGACGGCTTGATCGACCAACGTAAGCAATTCCACTACAAGAATGGAGCGCTTCTGGTCGAGCAGCTCATGACCGAGCTGGGCGAACTTGAGATCTTCAATCAACTTGAGCAGGTTGCTCCTGGTAGGAGCAAGCGTGGTATTCACCCTTCCTCCTTACTTGCCATAGTATTGGGCAATCTCCTCATCGGTAAGCCGCTGCAGCTCCTCGCTAGGCAATTTACTCAACGCCTCCCAACCCAGATCGAGTGTCTGCTCGATACTGCGATCCTCGTCGAATCCTTGATTCACAAACTTCTTCTCAAAGAAGCTGCCGAACTCCAAATACTGTTGGTCGAGGGCGGTCAACTCCTCTTCGCCGATAACCGAAGCGAGGTTCTGGACATCCTTCACATGACTGTATGAAGCAAACAGCTGGTTGGCCAGATGGGGATGGTCGGCTCGTGTCATCCCCTCCCCGATTCCGTCCTTCATCAGGCGGGAAAGGGATGGCAGACAGTTGATGGGAGGATAAATGCCGCGTGCCTGCATGCTCCGCTCAAAGACAATCTGTCCTTCCGTGATGTATCCGGTCAAATCGGGCACAGGGTGGCTGATGTCATCGTTGGGCATGGAGAGAATGGGCAGCTGGGTGATCGAACCACTGCGGCCGCTGATCTTTCCCGACCGTTCATAAATCTCAGCAAGGTTGGAATACAAATATCCCGGATAGCCTTTGCGGGAAGGAATCTCACCACGCATGGTACCGATCTCACGCAAGGATTCACAGTAGTTGGTCATATCTGTCATGATCACCAACACCTGCTTGCCCTTGTCGTATGCCAGATACTCTGCAAGCGTCAGAGCCGTCTTGGGCGTAATGGTGCGCTCGATCGAGGGGTCATCTGCGAGAGAGAGGAACAATGCCACATTGTCCAGAACTCCGGTTTCCTCAAAGCTGTCGATGAAAAACCGGGCTACGTCATACTTGACACCCATTGCAGCAAAGACGATGCAGAAATCTCCCGAGCTGCCCCGCACCTTCGCCTGTCGGGCGATCTGGGCGGCAAGCTGGTTGTGATCCAGACCATTTCCACTGAAGATGGGAAGCTTCTGCCCCTGGATGAGCGTGGTCATTCCATCGATGACGGAAATGCCGGTCTGGATGAAGTCGCGGGGATATTCACGGGCCGTCGGGTTGATCGGCTCACCATTCACATCGCGCTCGGCAAGAGCGTGAACGGTACCTGAACCGTCACGGCTCCTACCCAGCCCGTTCATGACACGTCCGAGCATCTGCTCGGAAACACCAAGGGTCAAGGGTTCACCCATGAAGCGCATGCCGGTAGCAGGCAGGGTCAAGCCATCGGTTCCCTCGAACACCTGTACGACTACAACATCGTCACTGGTGTCCAGGACCTGACCTGAACGGTGCGACCCATCGGGTGCGAGAACTTCGACAAGCTCGCCGAAACCCACCGCATGGGTGTTTCGCATGTATACCAGCGGCCCGTCGATGCGGCTTACGCCCCGATACTCACGTCCACTGAGAAGCCGTCGGTCAGTTTGGGCCAGCAAGGTTTCCGCCTTAGTTCTCATAGATGCCTCCAATCTGATCAATCGAGCGTTCAAGACGCAACTGCAGCCTGTCGATGGTCTCCAGTTCGTCGCCTTTGACGGTCAGCCTCATGCGGACCATCTCCTGAACGGCCTTAAGCCTGCGTATCTTGACCATGGGTACACCCTTGGTGATGGCCTCAAGCCCCTTCTCATAGTAGGCAAGAATGACAGAGAGCATCTTTACCTGTTTTTCCACCGAGCAGAAGCGGTCGACTTCATCAAAGGCATTCTGTTGTAAAAATGCGGTCTTGAAGAGGGAACACACCTCAAGAATGAAGTTCTGGGTGTCAGGCAGGGCATCAGGTCCGACCAGCTTTACTATTTGTTGGAGTCGCACCTCTTTCTGCAGGAGATCCATGATTTTTTGTCTACTCAAGTACCAACTGCCGTCACTGTGGTCGTTCCACCACTGCTTCACATCTCCCAGATACTCGCTGTAGGATTCAAGCCAGCTGATCGCCGGATAGTGACGACTGCTGGCCAGCTGTCGGTCAAGACCCCAGAAACAACGAACAAAACGTTTGGTATGCTGGGTTACCGGCTCGGAAAAATCGCCTCCGGGAGGGCTTACCGCCCCGATGATGGAGACCGATCCAGAATTTCCTGAGAGGGTCTGCATGAATCCCGCCCGTTCATAGAACTGGGCGATACGGGTGGGCAGGTAGGCGGGAAAACCTTCTTCTGCAGGCATCTCCTCCATGCGACCACTCAACTCGCGAAGAGCCTCGGCCCAGCGGCTTGTCGAGTCGGCCATAATGGCGACATGGTAGCCCTGGTCGCGATAGTATTCGGCCATCGTAATGCCGGTGTAGATGGATGCCTCGCGGGCACTTACCGGCATGTTCGAGGTATTGGCTATGAGGATGGTCCGTTCCATGAGCGAATGACCTGTTCTCGGATCGATGAGCAGCGGAAACTCCTTCAGTACGTCAGTCATTTCATTGCCGCGTTCGCCGCAACCGATGTAGACGATTATGTCGGCATCACACCACTGGGCGATCGAGTGCTGGGTCATGGTTTTGCCGGTTCCGAATCCTCCGGGGATGGCAACCGTACCACCTTTTGCCAAAGGAAAGAGCGTATCGATAACCCTCAGGCCGGTAATAAGCGGCTGCTTGAGGGCAAGGCGCTTTTCAACCGGCCTTGGGAGCCTGATCGGCCATCGCTGCAGCATGCATATCTGCTCTTGATGCCCGTTGGGCAGCACGACGGTTGCCAGAATATCCTCGATGGTATACTCTCCCGGCTCGACAATTTCACTGACCACTGCGCTCTTGATGTGCACAGGAACAAGAATCCTATGCTCGATCCTGCTGGTCTCCTGGACTGTGCCAAGAATCTGTCCCGCCGTAACGGTGGCGCCTGCCTCGATTGAAGGAGTAAAGTTCCAACGCTTTTGATGACTGACAGCATCGAAAGTCAAGCCGCGGGAGATGAAAGCTCCACTGGCTGCCATCAGCTGTTCCAAGGGGCGCTGTATCCCGTCATAGATGGTTCCAATAAGTCCGGGTGCAAGCTCGACGGACAAGCTCATACCGCTTCCATAGACATTGTCGCCCGGGCAAATACCGGTGGCATCCTCATAGACCTGAACCGTCGCCAACCCATCGTAGAGTTTGACCACTTCTC
Organism: Sphaerochaeta sp. UBA5849; assembly: GCA_002432715.1. Lineage (GTDB taxonomy): Bacteria > Spirochaetota > Spirochaetia > Sphaerochaetales > Sphaerochaetaceae > Sphaerochaeta. The sequence continues at coordinate 10,514 of DJGJ01000034.1, forward strand.
CGACCAATTGCTGCTCGCCGATTCGCACCAATTCCATCATCATGGCATCCTTGATATCCTTGACAATGAGAATCGGTCCGTTTACTCGTTTGACGCGTCCAATAATTCTCTCTTTCATGTATGTTCCTGAATCATAGCCCTAACTACGCGGTCAAGTCGTCTGAGACGGATCTCGACCTGATTGTTGAACGAAACCATGCCGTCCAACGAAGAGACAACAACCCCAAGACCGCGAATGGGTTTACTCTCGAGATGCAAGATAATGCTGCTGCCGGTAACTTTCTTGATAATTTCAGCTGCAGTCTCAAGCTGCGCTTCAGTTACAGGACACTGGTTGCTGTACGCAACCTTTGCTTCCTTCAGGTCCAGGCCCAAGGCTGCTTCAGCAATCCACTGGGGAAGGTAGGGAGCAATGGTTTTGGCATCAAGCATCGAGAGCACCCTGGAAAGCACTTCTTGATACCGGTCATCCCCTTGGCGAAGAACGGCCTTGCGCTTTGCACTGGTCATGTTTGCCTGGAGACGAAGCTCTATCTGCCTCAACTTGTGCTCGAGGGCCCGCCGCTCTGCTTCCTTTTCTGACTCAGCTCGCTTTTCAGCATCTTTGAGAATGGCCGATGCCTGTTCCTTTGCTTCCTGCAGCGTCTTTTTGGCAGCCTGGTCGGCTTGCTCAAGAATACCGGTAAGCAGGCGACTGTCGGTTGTTTCCATACTATCTTCCTATAACGAGACCCCGATCGCTTGGTTGACCAGGGCACGCAAATCCGGAGGCCCCTGCTTGGAGTTTGGAGACGGAATCTCCACCACAAGCGGGAACGTTTCACTAAAAAGGTACCGGTTGACTACGGGACGGATTAAATCAGCAACCTCATCCGTTATGATGATAATGCCATGTTCCGGATTTTCCAGTGCCTTGTCCCAAGCTTGCATAGCCTGCTGTGCTGTTGTCGCCTGCATGCCGAAGACACCGACGAGGGAGAATCCCAAGACGGTATCTTCGTCACCGATGACAAAATATTTCATGCATTATACCTTTCCGAGAATCATCAGGCTGGTGATGAAACCGAATACCACCAAACCTTCGGCAAGGGCGATGAAAATCAATGCCTGGCTTGCTATTTCCGGCCTTTCACTGATTGCTCCCATTGCAGCGCTGCCTACCTTTCCGATTGCCATGCCTGCTGCAAGAGCTCCAACTGCAAAAGCAAGAGCAGCACTGAAGCAAACCAGGGCAAGGTTGTAATCACCGTCCTGCGCAGCTTCAGTTGTTGCAGCATAGGCACCAGGGGCGAAAACAAAGGCGGATGCAAGCAACACAAGAGCTGTTGCAACGAAGGTCATCGATACTTTTCTTCTAAATTCGATGTTGGTCATACTGTGACCCTCCTAAAAAAAATCTCTATCTCTTCTCGGAAGAAACTGAGTTGAGCCCCACCGGCTCATACGCAATCCCCTTGCCGGTAAAATACCTTGAGAAGAATTCATAATAGTTCAAACGAAGTGACTGAATACCTGCACTCAAGCCTTCCAACACAATCACCAGGACATTGCCGAGGATGAAGATGGCGATCCCGCCAAACCCATCAACCAGGGACGAAAGCATTTTGAAAGACTCCATCAGCGATGCGTGTGCGATGCCCAAACCGGCTACCCGCATGAAGGAGAGGGTGTTGGACATATACCCGGTAAAGATTTCCAGTACATCAACCAGCCATTCCATGACGGAATCGAGGATGAGCTTGCCCGGTTCGTGTTTCGGTCCTCCCTTGCGAACCGAGAGGAAATACGAGAGAAAGCCACGGGCGAAGAGCAGAATCAGACAAACGGTCACCACCGGAGCGACCCAGCTTGTTTGGGGGAACTCTCGATACCCGTTTTCTACAAAACCGAAGCCCATATACAGACCCACTGCGAACAGCAAGCCACCAACCAAACCGTTCTTGTCCAAGAAAAGAGTCAAATAGGAGCGTTTGCGAATCAGGTTGACCCAGTTGAGAACAAGGCCGGTATAGATGATGATGATGCCGAACTTGATGGTGATGCCCAAAATCCCATACACATCGTGTATCAGCGATCCTTCGGCATGTCCGGCAACTGCAGCTTCATAGTTGAACCAGAGAGCAGGGAAAAGGCCCAATCCAAAGTACGAACCGAACAGCACCCCGAAGACCATGGAGGAAAGTCCGAGATAGACCAACAGCGATGTAACGTTGCGGCTGAGCATCCCATCCGGCTTGAGAGGATTTTTCTTGTACGAGCGTGAGCCGAGCAAGCCTACAAGCAAGAGCACAAACCCTTGGCCTACATCGGCAAACATCAGGCCGAACATCGACAGGTAGGCAATCATGACAAAAATCGTGGGGTTTACCGTACCATACTCGGGCGTGCTGTAGTTGTTGACGATATTCTGGAAGGGTTTGAGTGCTTTGGGTGATGCAATGGCAACAGGCACTTCCTGGCGGGGCACCTCGGTGGCATTCGTCCATTCGATGACACACTGCCCTTCACTGGCCTCCATAATTGCAGACCTGACCTGGTCAGCCTGGTCTGAGGGAACCCACCCCGAAAACAAGGTGGTATTTCTTGTATAGGCAAAGTAGGAACGAATCTGGTCACATAATTCATTGAGACGCAGATTCGACCAAATGGCAAACAGCTGACTTTGCTGTTGTTTCACCACCGCATCGACAGCTTGTTCGACCTCTGTCCTGCTCTTCAGCGCCTTCTGATGTTCAGCTTCCAGCCTGCCTTTTATCAAGGAGATGGCTTTTCTTTGCAACTCCACGTCACTGGATTCGACCCAGCCGAACTTCTCAAGCAGCGGATCGACTTGCGAGACATCGCGACGAAGAGTCAGGCATATCCATTTCTCGCTGTCGGGAACCCTATCCAAGAGTCCACCATAGACTGCAAGCTTGCCACTCAAGTCTTCGGATTTACCATGCGTAATTTCCCCCACCCGCAAATCCAGATACTCACCTTTTTCTTCGGCGATGTACCGTCTCATCTCTTCGATGCCCATCAGCTGCTGGTTGCTCTCCTTCTGCTTTTCCTTCAAGGAGAGCAGGTCGGAGGTAAGGTCGTCCAGGATTCGCTTGTACTCTTCAAGCTGTGGCTTTTCCAATTTCTTGACATCGAGCACTTCACTGGTGGGAACATCCAAGTGTCCTTGCTTCAGCAAGGCTTCGACACGCTTTCGCATCTCTTCCAGGTTCGCCCTATTGACAGAGCTGGGTCGGCTTGACAGCTTCTCCATCTGTTGGGGGTCAAGCTTGTTGATATGGACAAAATCAAGCACACCCAACTCGAGCAGTGCCTTAACCACCGCCTCACTGGTCTGTTCCAGTACGACGGCTGTCAGCAATTTCATCGGCCTTGTGAACAAGTTCATCCCAACACCCCCCTGATGTATTCCTCTTCATACCCGTAATATTTTCCGTTTAAAATCGCCCTGATCATAGCTGTCTCTTCCTTGCATAGAAAGAAGTAAGCCAAGCTGAGCCCGATTGTGAAAGGATCGGTTGCCAGCATTTTCTGGTAGAGCGCCTGTCGTCGGGTCGCCAAATACCCCTCAATCTTGAGGTTCTCCAGCACACTCGCCTCATCTGAATGTATACCCAACCGATTCTTTTGCACCTGTGTCTCTTCGAGTCCCGGAAAATGCCGGTTGATAATGGAGAGAGGGTTCCGATCCTCGCTCTTTTGGGCAAGGAATTTTTGGGTTTCGGAGCTTGTAAACACACTGCCCCAGGGAAGCAGCAACTTTCTCAGCTTGTCGGCATCCATGTGGTGATATCCACCGTGGCGAACCAGGATGGTAAGGTTTCGCAGATCAATTTCCAACAGGAAGATCGAAGTGGCCACTTCCCTATCCTGTCTGGACAAGTCCTTGCAGCTTTGCATCAAGGATGCATACCAAAGCCGGTCAAGCTCACTTTCCATCACAAACAATCCGTCCTGCTCCAGGGCTTGTCCTGTAAAAGTTTTCAAAACATCCCAATACGGGGTTTCTTTGACTGCGTTCAGTACAGCATCCCAACCGGTTGCATTGATCAGGGCGGTCCAATCGATTGGATGCAGGATGACCTCTTTGAACAGGTACCCGCTTCTATGCCTGATCGGGCGGTGTCTGATGATACTGCTGTACCAAAGCCTGATGGCGTTCTTCAGATTATCTATTTCAATCTTGCCCAACAGGTGCTGGACGAAGGTTGCAGGACTGCCTTCCAGGTACTTTTGCACTTCCCGATACATCTCGATTTCTTGTTGCAGGAGAACCAACTCCATCTGCTGTAAATCACCGGTTTGGTCATAGGCATGAGCTACCTCACGGTATCGGCTGTCCCGCAAAACACCTACAGCCTCTACAAGGGAGACCGACCTGAGAAGAGACTCTATGAGGTGGTCCTGACGCATCAAGCCAATCTTTGCCCGAAGCTTGGCATTGATGAATCCATATACGGATACAGGGTTCCTGCTCATTGCAGTTCCAGATAACTTTCTAGATCGGTTTTGCACACCTTCTCGACGACGGCTCGGGCAATACGATCAAGTTCATCCTCTTGCAGCGTCTCAACACGTTGCAAACCTGCCTCAAATTCAGAGAGTCTCAAAGCGGCATCAGCTTCAGCTTGCTGCAGCAGGGCATTACAACGCTCCCGTTCCTGCTTTATTGAGGATCGAACAAGTTCATTGGCTTGGGTCTGGGCGTCGGTGATATAGTCTCTTGCTGTACGTTCGGCGTCTCTTATGATCTTCTGCGCTCTATCCTCAACCGACAATACCTCGTTGATTATATCGCTACGCACCTTGATACTTCCTTACTTGAATTCGAACAATACCGCCCCTATACTCCACCTTTTATTGATGAGTGTCAAGCAATGTTCAGGGTGC
>DJGJ01000053.1 GCA_002432715.1 Sphaerochaeta sp. UBA5849
GATAAAACCTGATGAATTCTTTAAAAATATATGATAAAACTATATAAATATATATAATAAAAGTAAATAAGTATATTGCTATGAATTATCTAACTTATGACAACAATGGATATCGAATAGTGGAATATGAAAAGAATGCACAAAGTATCAAGAAAGTTGCAAAGCGTAATACAATGCTGAAAGCAGGTACTTTGACATAAGTTGTAGGCGCAGGGCATAGGAATCTTTGCCTGCTGGCAATGATGCATGTCCTATAGTTGTGAAGAGTGGCGTCTTCTCTCCCGCTTATTGCAGCGTGAAGCGAATAGGGTAGCGCAGTGTTACAGCAACTGCTTCATCCTTGTACAAAGCAGGTGATGCCTTGAACGAAGTAAAGGCTGCAATTGCAGCATCCGCCAAGCCATAGCCTGGGTCTTCTTCCACCACGATGCGTTCCACCATGCCGTTCGGTGCAAGAAAGAGCCTGAGAATGACCAAGCCTTCCTTGCGTTGTCTTTTCGCAAGCGATGGATAGACAATTCTGGAAGCAAGCAAGGCCCTGTCAAAGATAGGAGGGGTTGTTACAGACTCCGCTGTATAGTACCCATCGATCAGAGCTGGTTGTGCTTCATCAGCAACTACTGTTGCCGCTTGCTCTTCAACCTGTCGGATTGTTGATTCATTGATATCTGCTTGTTCTACTCTTATCTCTTTATTGGATGTTTCTTCGGGTATTGAAAGCGGATTCAGAATCTCTTCAGCAGGTATTGCTTCGTTCTTGGGCAGGGTTTCCTTGGTTGGTTGCTCAACAGCAATCCTATCCACGAGTGAAATTGTTGCCGCCTTGCTTTGATGCATAGGCTCGGATTTTCCTGTAGTGATAGGAATGGGAAGAAACAAGAGCGCTGTCAGCAAACCTGTTATTCCCATGCCCAGCAGCAGTGTAAAGCGTATTTTCATTCTTGCTCCTCCACCAGGAGGTGCAAGGTCTCTACACCCTTGCTCTTCAATGCTTCAATAATTGGATGGATGGCACTGAACTCTGTTGCTTTATCAGCAAGCAATGCATAGCTGGTATCGGCTTCTATGCTTTCAATGGTGGTCGGTTTGCCTTCTTGGTAAAGTTCCCCGGTCTTTGCAATGTACAACGTTGGGATAGTGCTCAAGTCGATTTCCTGAGCCTGGGCTTGTGCCGGATCGAGCGGAACGGGAGTCTGGAAGGAGGTTATTGCCATGATGAGGAAGAAGAGCAACAAGAGAAAGGCAATATCGGTAAGGGCGGAGGGTGGGGTAGGTCTCTTCTTCCTCATGGCAATACCTCCAGGCTCAGTGAACCGAGAGGATACTGCTCGAGTATTGAGAGAAGAGAGACGACGGTCTGCCAATCCGTTTTTGATTCGATTGCAAGGGTGAGATGGGGTTTTTGGTTGAGAACTGGAGGTAATTCAGATGTTTGAAGGGTTCTTTCATGGTAGATGATGCTACCGTCTTGTTTCAAGGTGATCGCAATGGTTTCTTCAGCGTCACCTACGAGTACTGATGTTTTTGGAATCTGCAAATCAAGACTGTGGGAAGCTGTTACTCCAGAGAGCAGGAGAAAGAAGATGATGAGAAGGAAGGCGATGTCGCTGCTTTGGCCTAGCTCTTTTCGCTTTCGCATAGTGCTCCTATGGCAAGATCGAGCGCAAAGCTTGCGATGGTCGCCAGAATGGAGATGATCAGGCCGAAGGCAGTGGTGAAGAGGGCTTCATACAGCCCGGCTGCAACGACTTGCAGCTGGACTGAAGAAGCCTCCGAGACTGACTTGAACGCACTGATCATCCCGGTTACGGTTCCAAGGAAACCGAGGACCGGGGCGATCATGGCGATGAGGTCGAGAATGCTTAATGGTGTCTCTACCTGAGCTTTCACCACCGGCTCCTTGTTTCTCCAGAGGATGATCAGTGTGATGGTCCGCTCCACACTGAGGACTACTGTGATTACCAACAGGGCGTAGAGCGGCCACATGACCGCTCCTCCTTGTTGCATGATGGATATGAGGTTGGTGGTGGTTTGCATAGGCTAGAACCGTAAGGTGCCGCCGAGGCGCAGCTTGGTTCCGGGCATAGGATAGCCGGAGACCAGTACATAATCGGTGTTGAGCAGGTTGTCCACGGCAAGGTATGCCCTTAGCTTATCACTGACCTGCATGGTGACACTGAGATTGAGCAGGAATGCACTGTCAAGTGAGCTCGACTTTCCCAAGTACTCTGCACTTACGACACTTTCAAAACGGTCGTAGGTGAAGAACAGTGAGCCTTTGGCTGTGTGTTTCCTGATTCCCGTCACCTCAATGTTGTCAGAGAATGTCTTTCCTGCAGAGAGGTCGAAGCTCTTGTTGTAAAGATAGCTTGCTTGGATGTTGAAGAGATTGGAGATTTCTGCAGAAAGGGTCTGTTCGGTTCCAAGGTATACACTATGAGAGATGTTTATTGGCATACCGACTCCACTGTCTATTGCATTATATATATTTCTGCCAAAAAGCGTTGCCTCGTATGAAAGATTCCCTTGTTTGTAAGTGATTCCGAAATCTCCATTAAAGCCTTTTTCGGGCTTGAGATTTGGATTGCCTTGAAATGTTCCCCAAATTCCATAATCGGTGAAAGGCCAATACAATTCAGAGAAGGTTGGATTCCTCTCCGCATAGCTGATGGTTGCCTTAAAATCGAAATTTTTCATCGGCGTATAGATTGCACCGAGTGAAGCATTGGGTGAGAGAGCCTTCAGGTCGCTCAGGTAGGCGATGTTCAGGCTGGGGTGAACAGAAAGCATCCCATCCATGAAGTAGACACTGCCATGGGCAGCGGCTGAGATGGCGTGTCGGGTATTTATTCCTGCATCGGTGCTATCTACATAATCCAAGCTGTAAAGCAGATCGGTATTCAGTGAGTATTTCTGTCCAAGATTCCACACTCCTTCCACCTGTGCTGAAGCCTTGTGTTTGGTATGGGTGCTGTCACCATACGCTACACCATGGTTGAATGTCTGTCCGTACGCATAATGCAGATGCATAAAGAGGCGTTCCAGGGAATCTGTTACATCAGTTGCTTCAAGTGAGTTGGTGGTGCTGACAAAGGTATCACGCATGCTGTCATTGGGAGTGAGGTCCGAGGGCGTACTGCCTGGTACTCCAAGGTTCTTGTACACAGCGTAGTTCTGTGTACTGAACTGCAAAGAATCTGAGAACGCGCGGCTGTAGTTCACTGCCCCGTGGGCTTCGTAGAGTTGGGCATTGTCTCTGAGGCTACGCGTAGCTCCATCGCTGTACGTGTACGCATTCTGTGCTGCAATACCTCCTACGGTGACAACGAGGTCATTGTTGGTGTAGGAGAAGTCCAGCTTCTGGCTGTCTACCAATGAGAGCCAGTTGCGTGAGTTGCTTGAACCATAGGCTTGGGGAAGGAAGGAACCATTTTCGAAGGTAAGTGCGAACGGTGTGTTAGTCTTCTGTCCTTTCTTGGTGATGATGTTGACCATGCCTCCGATGGCATTGGTTCTGCCTAGGTTTCCAGGACCGCTTTTCACTACTTCTATGCGCTCAATAATCGAGACTGGAATGGTGGAAAGGTCGACAGTCCCATCATGGGCTGAAGAGAACAGTACTCCATCCATATAGATGAGGTTTTTTGAAGACGTGGCACCACGGATCACAACGTTCTGTAGCGATCCCAAGCTTCCTACCGAGTTGAAGGATACGCCGATGGCTTTACCTACAAGCTCTGCTGTTGTTTGTGCATTATAGGCAGCTATCTGTTCTTTGGTGATGACTGAGACTGAGGATGCTGTGTTTGTTTCAGCCTCGGCTAATGAGGTTTCTGCTATGACCAGTTCATAGGCTGTTCCAAGGTCGGTGATGTCTTGTGCTGCAAACAGATTCGAGAGGGCGAGCAACAGGACCAGAGAGAAGATTCCGCGCTTCTGCATGAAGGGCCTCCAGAGAGTGATGTCCGGGTGCAATGCTTCATGGAAGGGGGAGGATACACCTAGGGTATACCCGTATCCTGGGTGCTGTCTCTTTTTCCACGAAGAATTGTCATCTGGAAACGTCTCCTGGCTTACGAGTCAACTTACTGACAGGCCTTCTCATCCTTGGGGGACAATGGCATATCTGTGTTCATCGTCGATTACAGTGGCGGGACCGCCGGGGAATTACGCCCCGTTCCGTTTTTCCAGATCCAGCGCTGTCATCGTAGAAGAAGAACAGAGACAGGTCAAGGGTGCGATGGGTTGGTGACAATCCAACACATGCTCGACCATATACCTGCAAAAGTCTACAATCTTGATCGCCAAGCTTTATCTTTCTTCTGATATATACTAGCCTTTAGGTAACTAATTTGTAACGGAGGTTGGTCATGCAGAATTTTTCATACTGGAATCCTACACGAATCATATTCGGCAAGGGAACGATATCGGAAGTCGGCAAGGAAACCGCAAAATGGGGCAAAAAGGTCCTATTCCACTTCGGCGGCGGTTCCATCAAGGCAAATGGCGTGTTCGATGCGGTGACTGCTTCCCTGAAGGACGCTGGTCTTCAAATCGTCTATCTTGGGGGTGTTGTCCCGAATCCTCGTTTGTCACTGGTGCGTGAAGGGATTGCGCTTTGCAAGAAAGAGCATATTGATTTTGTGCTTGCTGTTGGTGGGGGAAGTGTTATTGATTCTGCAAAAGCAATTGCATTTGGTGCGAAGCTGCCTCCGTCGGAGGATGTCTGGAACGACTATTATATGAAGGCTTCATATGATATTCGTGAAGCTCTGCCTCTCGGAGTTGTCCTGACGATTCCTGCAGCGGGGTCCGAGAGTTCCACAGGCTCGGTCATCTCCGATGCAGAGCATGGCCTGAAAAGGGCGGTCAACAGCGAAACCCTCATCTCCAAGTTTGCCGTGATGGATCCCCAGACCAACTACTCGCTGCCGGCATACCAAACAGCCTGCGGGGCTTCCGATATACTCGCCCACCTGCAGGAACGGTATTTCACCACGGTCGAACACAACGACCTCTCGGACCGCCTGCTGGAAGCCTGCATGCGCAATGTCATCACAAATGCACCTTTGGCCCTGCAGTTCCCCAACGAATACCGGTATCGTGCCGAGTTGATGTGGACCGGCACCATCGCCCACAACAACCTGTTGGACAGGGGGAGGGTCGGCGACTGGGCGACTCACGACATCGAGCACGAGCTGAGTGCCTTGTACGATATCGCCCATGGTGCGGGCCTTGCGATTCTTTTTCCTGCATGGATGCGGTATGTTCACAAGGTCGATATTGATCGATTCGTGCAGTATGCGATGCGTGTTTGGAATGTAGATCTACCATTGAGCGACAAGGATGGCATAGTAGAGGAAGGCATCCAGCGGTTGCAGGCTTTCTACAAACGTATCGGCATGCCGACAACGCTGTCTGATGCAAATATCCCTGAAGACAAGCTGCGCTTTATGGCAGAAAACTCTTTTGTCGGTGAGCGAACCCACTTGGGGAATTTCAAGAAATTGTATGTCGACGATGTGGAGAAGATTTATAGGCTGGCTCTATAACTACAGGACTGGCTGAGTCAAGAAAAGAGCAAGGAAGGCTGACCGGATATGGTCAGCCTCGTTGATATGATTGCGTGAAAACTTGAGTTGATACCTGCTTTCCCATTACATGGTACTTGGAATATACCGGGTAAACTTCCCGCTCACCTGTTGGGTCAGCTGGCCTTCATCACACAGCTCCTTGAGCAAGCGAAACGCTTTTGTGGTTTTCAGTCCCACCATGTCTTCAACCTCCTTTCTCGAGATGGACCCTTTTTGCCTTGCAAGATGCAGGATGGATTGTTTTTCTGAGTCTATTGACTTTCCGACTGTACTCTCGGTTCGTTCTTGCTTTTGGACATACTGAACAACTTCATTCCTGTTTGGAAGGATGCAGGAGAAGGCTCCTTCCACAGCTTTGAAAATCGGTTTTTTCGGGCAATGTTCATACAGACGCATGATTTTACGAATGCCGGTTCCGTAGCTTTCCACCAATCGCAGACGATAGAAGATTGCTGCCAAGTTGGGGTTCCTCGATTGGGATACTCCCAGCTGAACGGCTTCCAAGGAAAGCCCTCTTACCAATCCCCCAAGGGAGATGAACTCCATATGGTCGTCATATACATTTATAATGATGCTCCCGGTGAAAAGATAGTCACGATGGATAAGACAGTTCAGCAATGCTTCCCTGATGGCGTCTTGCGGGTAATCCAGAGTATCTTCTCGTAGAAGTCCTGTGAAGCTTGCTTTTGTTTTGTTGTAATTGTTGAGGTACTCATAGACATCGCCCAGCTGTTTCAACAGCGACCCTGTGAATTCTCTTCTATCCCGAAATGTTGTAGTATCACGGCCTTGGAATACAGCAACCTTGCAGGAATGGGTGCATTGGTCTGAGAGCAACATGGCAAGGTTGGTGAAAAGCTTATCAGAACCTATCAATTTCAGAGTTTCCATCTGTGCACGACCAAAGGCAAGCTGGCGCACATCCATTTCTTTTTGCAGTGTATTGAACGTCAGTTCTTGTTCAAAACTTCTACTCTCTTCAAACGAGGTGCCGGATGTTTCCAACAGAAGATTACGGATTCCTGATTCATTCATCGGGACACTGGCATTGCCTAGCCTGATATACACTCCTCCTGGCTTCAGTCCGATTCTTCCCAAGTAGTAGGGTCGTTCAGTTCCTGTCACAACGGAGGCCTTGACTACGTGCTTGTTTTCCATTCCAACAGTCCTGATGGATATGAATGAGGATGCATCTGGAAGAATTGCATCATGAATAAGGCTGGAGAGCCGATTGGATGTGTCGTCGGCATCATGAACACCACAGACACTTCCATCATTACGTATCCCTAAAAAGAGTTCTCCTCCTTCAGTGTTTAGAAAAGCAATCAAGGTCTTGCTTACGGAGTCAGGAATCTTATGAGTGTCCCTTTCAAGTTCTTTGAACTCAGTATCGATATTTTCAATATGTACCATCTTCTTTCCTTCTTTCTTGCTTTCTTTCTTTTGGTAGTATAAACGAGAAAGAACGATTGTTCAAACAGAAAATGAATTTCTTGGAATTTGGAGATGGCTTTGATGCCATCATGCATACTAATGGCCGACATCTCTGATCAGTGATGGGAGGTGTTCAGCCCTTGTACCTGGTTCCGAAGCTCGGAATCGTATTCTCTTGTCAATGATGAGTACGGCGATATTTGCCCCATACTAGATGAGGGCTGTCAAGGCATAGAGAACGATAACCTGATACGAGTACTTGAACTTGCCCATGATGATGGTGTTCATCATCAGTTCCGATGTCCCCACCACCTGCAGGAAGGAGGTGTCCTTCAGGCAGGTCACGAGCTGGCCGAGCATGGGGACTAAAATTTTGCGTAGTGCCCGGGGAAGAATGATGGAGCGCAGGGTCTTATAGCGTGAAAATCCCAACTTGCTGCAGCTTCCCACTGCCCTTGGGGGATGCCGTTCAGCCCTCCACGCAGGATTTCGGCTACCATTGCACTGGTGAAGACGGTCATCGCCACAATACCGGAGAATACGGCTTTGTCCGGGATGCGGATTCCCAGGATGACAGAAGGAAGCAGCAGCCTGAAGCTGAGGAAGAACAGCAGCAGGGGGATTTTGCGCACCGAATCAATGTAGATGGCCGCAAGCCTTGCGCAGGAACACCAATACTTCTGAAACGCTGTAGGCAGTGAATAATTCCATCATGCTCTTACCTCACTTTCGACTCAAGGGTCTTTCCCAGCCTGCTCAAGGGGAGGCAGATACTCAAGTACAGCAATCCTGTAATCAGGAAGGTGGGGCCGTACACTGCGGTTTCGTTTGCCCAGGAATCGGTTCGGTACATCAGGTCGCCGCCTGATTGGTCAAGGAGGGAAGGGCGATTTTCATTGCCTGGGGGATGATCACATGGAACATTGTCTGCAGATAGGAGAAGCCTTGGCTCATCGCCGCTTCAGATAGCTGTTTGGGGATGGCCTGTACGAAGGCACCGGTGTACAATTCAAGGCCCAGGCAGCCGACTGCAAAGGGGGAGAGAACTACTCCCTTCCGGGGCCGTAGTAGAAGAAGAAAATCTGTACGAACAAGGGAGTGTTCTGAAAAAGGCTCATATACAGCCCGAGGAGGTCTTGCATGGGAACAGCGAACCAAGCCGCCAACGAGGCTTATGAAGCAGGGTCAGGACCAGTGCGAGCAGAGAGACGCCCAAGGTCATCCCGAAACCGGCAAGGACAATCGAAAAGTCAGTATACAGGCGTTCCTACATCCATAATTTGAACACAAAGTATTGGGACTTGTACCTGTTACCGCTGGTTTGTTGAAATCCTTGTCCAGAGTGGGCTTCTTGATAGTTTATAGATTGTTTCTTCTATGAAAGAAACGTTTATTATAATACAGCGAATATGCTATCATAAAAGAAACTCTACAGGAGGTACTTCTTGTGATCGTTCGTGAAAGCTATATGAAACAGATTCTCGATTTTCTGGATAAGCCGGTAATTAAGGTAATCACAGGCATGCGACGTTCTGGCAAAAGCGTTCTCTTGGAGCTCACCAAGGAAGAAGTCCGTAAACGTGGGGTAAAAGAAAGCCAGATTTTCTCAGCCAACTTCGAATCCTTGCAATTTGAAGACTTGAAAGACTACAAGGCGTTGTACGGGGCAATCATAGCAGCGGCAAAGGCTGCAAATGGCAAGCTGTACCTGTTCATCGACGAAATCCAGGAAGTGGAGTCCTGGGAGAAGGTGATCAACTCAGTACGCATCGATTGTGATTGCGATATCTATATAACAGGTTCCAATGCGAGGCTGCTTTCGGGGGAGTTGGCGACGTTGCTTTCTGGGCGTTATATTGAAATACCTGTCTACCCCCTGTCATTCAGAGAGTATCTTGAGTTTGCAAAAAGCAACGAGGATGAAGAGGGCTTAAGTCGCGAGCAGCATTTTTCCAATTTCCTTCGATATGGCGGACTCCCAGGAATTCATGAGAGGAAATGGGAAGATGAGGCCCTGATGAAGTATCTGACGGACATATTCAACTCTGTGCTGCTCAAGGATGTGGTCAAGAGAAACAAGATACGCGATATCGATTTGCTTGAAAGGATTGTGCAGTACCTGATGGACAATATCGGAAACACGTTCTCCGCAAAGACTATTTCCGATTTCCTGAAAAACCAAGGGAGGAAACTTAGCACTGAGACGGTATATACATACATCAAGGCTCTTCAGAGCGCATTCCTGATTCACAAGGTTCCTCGCTTTGACATCAAGGGGAAACGGTTTCTTGAAACCCAGGAGAAATATTTCATCTCTGACATTGGTCTGCGCCATGCGACGATCGGGTACCGTGACAATGATATCGACGCTCTGTTGGAGAATGTCGTGTTCCTCGAGTTGCTTCGCAGGGGATGGAGCGTACATATTGGGAAACAAGGCTCCTCTGAGGTTGATTTCGTTGCTAACAAAACCGATGAGAGACTGTATGTCCAAGTGTGCTACGTACTGACACAAGACAACACGGATCGTGAATTTGAGTCTCTCCAGGCCATAGATGACAATTATGAGAAGATAGTGCTCTCCACCGACTCCCTGATCAGCTTCAATCGAAATGGTATCAAGCAAAGGAATATCATCGACTTCCTGTTAGAAAGCAATGGCTGACCATTTTTGATCAGACTTTTGGTTTTATTGGATAGTGTACCTGGAACCCTGTTTCTCAAAATCCTTCATTCAAACGGCTATCTTGCGATTCCTGTGGTTTTTTGGAATCCGTGCCTGGTACCGATGGTTCTTCAATCAAACTAAAGACTGATGGCTATCTATCCTGACGCCACATTACCAAAGTTTATTAAAAAATAAAATTAAATTTTTATAAAGTTATGATATACTGTATGTAGGAGTACGGCATGAATACTGAGTATGTAGGGAAGAATCTGCGTAGGCTCATGAAACGAGGTGGCAAGACTATTTCGGAAGTTGCAAATGAAATTGGTATCTCCAATGTTGCTTTATCAAACATCCTAACCGGGAAAAGTGTTCCTAAGTCGTCAACTGTCATTAAACTTGCTTCAACTTTACAAGTGCCTGTACATACGTTGTTCATGAAGCCGGTTGTTTTGTCTTCTATTCGTTTTAGGACTGCAAAAATGCTTAGTCCCCGAGAGAAGGCGGCCAAGCAGCAAGTTCTCTTGGATGTTCCAATCTGGCTGCAAAATTATGTGGAGCTTGAAGAACTGCTTGGAAAGCAAATTTCTGTATTATTACCGAATGTTGCTGGTTTTGGTGAGAGTGAGGCAGCACAATGCATTCGAAGCAATGCCCGCATGGATGGAGATGAGCCCCTTTCAAATCTACCAGAGTTGGTTTCACAGCTGGGCGTCAAGCTTTGGCTTCATGATTTTGGGATGAAGCGTGTGTTCGGATTGTCAATAGGGCCGTTGGATGGCGGTCCTGCAATAGTTGTGAACAATAATGAGGAAATCTCCATTGAGAGAAAGATTTTCACCATCGCCCATGAACTTGGACATCTGCTGTTCCATCTCGATTCATATGGTGTGGTTCAGGAGTGCTTTGCAGAAGAGGAAGAGGAGGAGTCACAAGCAAATACATTTGCCGGTGAGTTATTGTTGCCGTCCGCCGGCTTGACAAGATATTGGGAGCTGTATAAAGGGCTCGCTTTTGTTGATAGGGTACTGGCTGTCAAACATGTGTATAAAGTGAGCTACAAGACTGTTCTGTATGGTCTTATTAGGGATGGTCTCTGCAAATGTGAGAGTTCTCAGTTGTATGTAGCATTCGCTCAAGGATATAAGGACAAGTACGGGCATGACTTGAAGAATCATCATGAACCCTCTGAGGGTTTGCAGTTGGTTGCGCCTGTCGACCCAGAGCCGTTACAGAAATGGGATCTTCTTTCAACTGAGTATGAAGGCCTTGTCAGGGATGCTTATAAGCAAGGGCATATCTCAATAACCAGAGCAGCCGAGATGGTATCATTAGATGTTGTAGCAATGCGAAAGCTCCTTGCATCCTGGGAATGCGAAGCGGATGCATGAGAGGCTGCTCTGTGATGCAAATGTGCTGATCGATTACATGAATGCGTCTCATACCTTGTTGCATAGACTATCACAGTTCTTCGGAGGACTTTTTGTTCCTGATATTGTATATGCAGAGGTGAGTAGTATATGTGATGTTGATCCAGCCCGATTTGGCATTGTACTGCTTGAAACTCCTTTTGAAGCATTGGAAACAATACCTGGGCTATCCCTGCAAGATAGCTGTTGTCTGTTTTATGCTTTGAAGGGGTATTGTTGCATTACAAATGATGTGAAACTACGCAAAACTTGCATGCAAAGGGGTTGCTCAATAGTATGGGGGTTGGAACTGTTGGTTGAATACAACAAGGCAGGGCAGATTTCCAAACAGGAAGCATGTACGCTTGCACGAACTATGAGCAAAGAAAATCCAACGCTGATAGAAGCTGTACTCAATCAATTCGAGGGCAATCTCATCCCAGATTAAGCTGCCATGCATGATGGACAACAAGAACCCTTATTTTAGGCAAGTTGAACTATTGGTTCGTATTCTGCTTTTGGTGGGAGAGCATCCATGTTTCGCTCTGAAAGGGGGGACGGCAATCAATTTGTTCTACCGGAATATGCCACGTCTTCCTGTTGATATCGATCTGGTGTACGTGCCGATAGGGGAGCGGAAAGGCTGACAATTTCTGATTAGGATTTGTTAGAAAATAAATCCTTTATATATAGCATATATTGACCCAATAGGGTATACTCTTCACATGAGAGAACTGGATGAAACAACAAAGAACCGGATAGCCAAAACAATGCCCATGCTTGCGGAAAA
>DJGJ01000011.1 GCA_002432715.1 Sphaerochaeta sp. UBA5849
TATCAGAGACGACAATTTTTACGCGATTGCCCTGGCAATATCGGCCATTTCTGCAACAGTATTGCAAACAAGCGCAACTCCTTTATAGAGAAAGGCCTGCATGAAAATATTGAAACCATGGAAAGCATACACCTGTACCATAAGCTATATCAATGAGCATTCACTCAGTACTATATCTTTTAAATACATACAGTTAATAAGAATCATACTTTTTTTCTAGAACATCGTCCCATGGAACCGTGAATTGAAGCTGATGTAGAGTTCGGGTGGAACATCCTGGGGAATATCCAGCAAATAATCGGAAATCTTGCGAATTTTCTCCTTGAGGGTATCCTTCTTGTTTGCCTGCGCCTCCTTGAGAGCATCCAGGCATTCTGCAACAATCTGGTGGCTGCTGCGCACCTCCTGGATCGCTGACTTGAACCGCTGGCTCAAGTCAAGAATTATCTGGATAGTTTCCTCCGGATGGGCTGCAATGAAGTGAGGAAAATTCTGTTGGGAGATCTCAATCAGGACACAGTCGGAGAGAGCAACCGCTGTTGCATTTCTGGGTTCATGGTCAAACAAGCCCATCTCTCCCAAACTTGAACCGGGCTTGGATATCTCAAACAGTTCAAACTGCTGGGGTGTATGGTAGTTGAGGAACAATCCGACTGTTCCGCTGCGCAGCAGAAACATCGTGGAACAAGGAGCTCCCTGCTCGTAGATGACAGTCCCCTTGGGGACTTCCAATACAGGATTTCCAGCATCATGTTTTGTATTCATAGGCTGCCTCCTTCACATCCATAGTATACGCCGAGGCCCGGACGCAGAACAAGGGTGGGCCATTTGGATTGACAGGGATGCAGTGCCCCACTACCCTAAGGGCATGACAGAACTCGCTCTCCCTGCAGGATCCCTGCAACCTGCCCTTGTGGCCTTCTCTGAAGGCGCCGATGCCGTTTACCTTGGCATGAAAAGTTTTTCAGCTAGAAAAATGGCTGTAAACTTTACGCTTGAGGACCTTGCAAAACTCAGACAGATTGCTCTCTCCCAAGAAAAAAAAATCTATGTGACGGTAAACACGCTCGCCGATGATAGCCAGCTTTTGGAGCTTTTGAGCACTCTCAAGCAGATAGCCTTCATCGGCTGCGACGGAATCATTGTCCAAGACTTGGGGCTTGTCCATATCATCCGGCAACAGTTCCCTTCCCTATCGTTGCATGGCAGCACCCAATTGGCGGTGCATACCGTTCAAGGAGTACGCGAGTTGGTTCGCCTTGGCTTTGAACGGGTGGTTCTTGCCCGTGAACTTACCTTCGAGGAAATCAAGCATATCCGTGAGGCTTGTCCCGATGTAGAGCTGAAGGTCTTCATCCACGGGGCATTGTGCTACAGCTTTTCGGGCCTTTGCATGGCCAGTGAACAGCTATGTGGACGCAGTGCCAACTGCGGCGCTTGCGCCCAGATCTGCCGAAACCACTTTTCCGTTTCCGCCGACTTGGAAGTGAAAGCCGCTCTCAGTCCGATCCCTGAAGGCCAACGTGATGGTTGGTTTTTCTCCATGAGCGACCTGAAGGCAG
Source organism: Sphaerochaeta sp. UBA5849 (assembly GCA_002432715.1). Taxonomy (GTDB): domain Bacteria; phylum Spirochaetota; class Spirochaetia; order Sphaerochaetales; family Sphaerochaetaceae; genus Sphaerochaeta. Next base: position 1,563 of record DJGJ01000011.1, read on the forward strand.
GACCGTTGGTGAAAGAACTCGAAAAGCTTGGCATCGAGAGCCTGAAGGTTGAGGGAAGAATGAAAAGCCCTGCCTACAGCGGGCTTGCTGCCCGGTATTACCGCTCAATTCTCGATGGAAAGCAAGAAGATGAAGCCGCTGATGAGGCATTGACGATCGTCTTTGGCCGCAGGCAGACAAAAGGTTGGCTCGGCGACTATGGCCGCAAGAGTCAGGATTTTTCTCCCCGGAAAACCGCTACATTGGGGAGTGTGAGCTATCCGGGCCACCGGGGTTTGAAAGCTGCTACCATTGTATTGGTCAAGGAAGAAAAAGCTGTCATACGGGTTGAGCGCACCATCAGTATCCACGATGGCCTGATGTACTTTATCAAAAGCAGCAAAGGACCGGTCGATGCGATAAAATTCGGTGTGTATCAACTGCAGGACCAGCAAGGACGGAACATCACTGAAGCCACGGCAGGAATGACCGTGCAAGTAAACTTGAAAAACGGATACGCTTCTCCGCGTACCGGAGAACTGCTCTATCTTGTCAGCCGGCATGACCACAACCCGGCATTGGTAAGCGAAACGCTACCACCGGTGAAAAAACCACTCGATGTGCAACTTGTCATTTCCGATTCCCGACTTACACTCATGGGCGGAGGCGAAGAGGCAAGCTACGACATTCCCGTATCTCTGGCAAAGAAACCACAGGATACCTTTGCAAATTTGAGAACCATCCTTGACCAGAGTGATACCTCCTACTTTAGCTTGGGCACTCTCACTGTGGAGAATAAAACCGGGCATGAACTTTCCAACCTCTTCATGCCGCTCTCGGCTTTGAAGGCAATGCGGAGAAATTGGTATGAACTGCTGGACAGAAATTTGGCCCAGTACTTCACCTCTTCTGAGGCAATCGCACCGATTATCGACAAGCATAGTACCGAGAACCTGCCTCCCCGCAGCGTGCTGCAGGGTATAGACAAACTTCCCTTTCTTGATTTGAAGCTGCTCAGGCAGAAGGTAGAGCAAGGGGAAGAACTTCGTTCCTTGCTCTTTAGCTTTGAGGAAATCTTGTATCTTCCCCTCAGTCCTGTGATGTTCAACGAAGGACAGTTCTTCACCGACCTCGATTTCCTTGTTGCAAAAATGAAGGAAGAGGGATTCTTTGATCGAGTACGCATCGGTCTGAACAACATCGGCCAGATATCCTATTTCAGAGAAACCCAAATCGCTTGTTTCCTTGACATCTATCTGTACCTCGCCAACAGTGAGGCAGCCAACCTTGCCCTTACTCTGGGTCTCAACTTCAAGGGTGCTTATTTGTGGATGGAGCGACATGAGGGGGATTTCACCACGTGGCCGTTTATTCCTACGATAGTTGAGGCAACATACACCCCGCCTCTATTCATCAGCCGCTCGTGCTTCCGTCACGACTCGCTCATGCTCAGTTGTGAAGGTTGTCCTCATAAAGGCTCATGGTACGTCAAGGGAGACAAGGACCGCTACAAGGTCCTGGTCGAGGATTGCATCACGTACTTGGTGAGAGCATAGATTCAAACACCGTCCTGAACTGTTCGAACCGATAGGCCACCGGGAATGCAAGCCTGCCTTGCCGGTGGATTTCCTCCAATTCAGCAAGAGTCACCCACATATAGGCGGTGGTTTCCCCTTTCTGCAGGCGGATTGCAGTATCTTGCAATGTTTTTCTGACCAAATAGATGTCCACAAAGGAAAAGGCTTTGCGTGCAGTACCGAGAAAGACCAATTCGTCTTCGGTTGCAACGATGCCGGTCTCCTCCTCAAGCTCCCTCCGTGCCGCTTGGGCGCTGGTCTCCCCGCTGACCACCGACCCCGAGGTATTCTCCCAGAGGCCCGGATAGAGTTCCTTCTCATCCGATCGGAGGGTCAACAGCAGCTTGTTGTCCTGGTTGACCGTCCACACCGAAACCACCACGTGATAGGTGTTCTCAGGGAGGGGGCGGCCGCGAAGATGCTTCCTTCCCAAAGCAATCCTGTGTTCGTCATACAGATCCCAATACTCAGCCATCGAAGCTCCTTGCTCCCTGTATTCCAGTCAAATAAAGCAGGGCTTCCAATCCCTGACAGAGATCGGAAGCCCGACAGTGCATGATGGTCTTCCTAAATGAGTCCGAACCGTTTTACAAAGGCCTCGGCATTCTGGATCGAACCGCCGGCAGCGCCCTTGACGATGTTGTTGACCAACAAGAGGAATCCAATTTTGCTGTTCTTCTTCTTCAATCGACCGGTGTAGACAACCATTCCGCTGGGCTTGCCCCAGAAGGCATACTTAGGCTGCGGGAAGGTGTTGTCGCTGCCGTATTCGACCGGAAGCTCGGGGGTAGAAGGAAGGTCGGCCACCTCCTTGAAGTCAGCCCAATCCTGGATAATATCCTCAACCTCGACATCCTGCTCCAAATCAAGCCAGACGGCTTCAAGGTGTCCGAACATGACCGGCACACGGACTGTGTAGCAGTAGACTTCGGGATTGATGGCAAGAATCTTCTTGATCTCTTTCTCAATCTTCTCTTCCTCACCCTTGATGAAGGGGATGCAGTTGTCGGTGATGTCAAAGGAGGAAAGACCCGGATATCCTGCGCCGCTGACACTCTGGTAGCTATGAACCATGATGTTCTTTATCCCGTACTTGCGCAGCGGGGCGAGGGCCATGGCCAAGCCGGTGGTTACGCAGTTGGCATTGGTGACCACAAATCCCTTCTCTGGATAGCCTTGGTCCTTGATCAAGTCGAGCTGTTCGACATTGGTCTCGGGGATGAGAATGGGTACATTGCTCTCATAGCGCATGGATGCTGCATTGGAGAATACATAGAAGCCGTTGTCTCTCAGTTGAGGTTCTGCTTCACGGGCGACTTCGGCAGGAAGGGCGGAGAAAACAATCTTGACCCCTGCCTCTTTCATCGCTTCCATGTTGAACTCCTTGACTTGTACATCACGAATGTTCCTGGGCATCTCAAAGGGCATGACCCAGTGCACGGTGGAAGCATATTCCAAGCCAACACGGGAAGCTGAAGCGGTGGCGTACGTCAGCTCAAACCAAGGATGATCGGCCAGCATCCACATGAATACCTGGCCGACTGCGCCGGTAGCACCCATTACGGCAACTTTAATTTTCTTGTCCATCTACGGTTCTCCCAAACGGCACAAAGCCGTTCATGTACGATAAAGTATCCGTACGGTACTGTTTTTACGTGAGTTTTTCAAGCGTTTGGTAACAAATAATTGAGATTTTTAACAAATTGTTATTATATTAACACAAAGTTTCATCATACTAAACTTCGCAGCGCAGCAAAAATCATAGCAAAACCGTTCGTTTTTGCCTAGAAGGAGACTATCGCCCAAGCTTTATAAATTCTTGCACTGCGAAGGTAAAGGCGATTCCGCTGCCGCTCTTCTGCATGCAGGAAAGTTGTGCTATGGAAGCAAGAATCTTTTCGGTTTGTTCCCGTTTCACGAACATCATCAGAAGTTCCTTCTCGGGCACCAAAGTCGAGCCATAAAAGGCAATGTCATCGGCTTTGGCAGTTCCCCGGCCATTGACGATGGTTCCACCACTTGCTCCTGCCTTGCGGGCGGCTGTCATGATGTCGTCAGCATACCCGCTGGTGCAGATAACGTTGACCAGGTCCCACTCTGCAGTCTTTGGTGCGGGAGAGGCCTCTCCATCCCATGAAGCCGGCACGGCGGCAAGCACCCCATGCACATGACGGTCGTTGCTTATTGCTTTGAAGACTGCATCCTTGACTGCATCACTGACCATGGTCATCAGGATTTCCTTGTGGGAATCACCAAGACCAAGGATGCACAAAAGTGAGCTCGATGCGGTACCGCGCCCGGTAAGGATGGTGCCTCCGGTGCTGCCGGCTTTCTTGGCTACCTGCATCAGAGCATCGGACTTCCCTTCTTCTACAATTGCAAACAACAAGGTATTTCTCATATGCTCTTTCCTCCCTTTGAAGCGGCCATCTTCTTTTGCGTTCGTTTGTAGACAAGGCCCAAAAGCTCAACAATGACCACAGGAGTCATCGAAACAAAGAGTATCACCCCGAAAGCATCCGTGAGGGGATTGCCTCCCACTGACACCGAGCTGCCGATGGCGAATGCAAGAATGAATGTGGAAGCCATAGGACCCGAGGAGACGCTGCCGCTATCGAATGAGAGGCCGACGAACAGGTCGGGCACAAAGAAGGAGAGAAAAACAGCCAATGCATAGGTGGGCAATACAAAGTACCAGATGGAGAGTCCGGTAATAACCCGAATCATGGCAAGAAAGAGCGACAAGCCTACCCCGATTGCAAGTGCAACAAGCATGAGAGGTTTCTTGATATGTCCCTGGGTAATTTCCTGCACCTGGTTTACCAGTACCCATACGGATGGCTCCGAGAGGACGGTAATGGCACCGATGACCGCCCCCACCAATAACAGCAGGTACCTATTGTAGGTCCCGATGGCGTATCCGATCTGATACCCCACCGGGATGAAGCCGCCATTGCTTCCCATGAAGAAAAGGGTGAGTCCGATGAAAAGATAGACAAATCCTGTTACCATGCGGACAAGTTGGCCGAGGGGCATCTTCAACAGCAAGAACTGATAGAAAAGGCAGAGCAGGAGAAGCGGAACAAGAGCTTGGGCCGTCATCGCAAGGCTTGGTTGGATGAGTGAGAGAAAGTTTCCCGCTGCAGCAACGCTGACCTCGCCCGAAGAAGCAGCGCCGCCGTCGTTGAACAGGCCGAGAATTCCAAGGGCGAACGTCGGACCGATGAGGGCGAGGGAGACATACCCAAAGTTGTCGGCGTCGTTTTGTTTCTTCTGGACACGGGCGATACCAATACCGATGGCCATGATGAAAGGCACCGATAGCGGCCCGGTGGCTGCTCCACCGGCATCGAGGGCGATACCCATCATTTCAATGGGACTGAAGATGAAAAGGATGAATAACAGGGCATAGCTGACCAGATAGACCAAACGAAGCGAGAGGTGGAAAACAACCCTGACCATTCCGACCATGAGATAGAACCCAACTCCGATGGCTATCATGGAAACAAGGGATGTCTTGGAAATCGAAGGGTTCACCCCTTTCACCTGTTCGGCCAGCACGGCAATATTGGGTTCTGCGAGAATGATGACAACTCCTACAAGAAAGCCGGTCCCAAGCAGGACCAGCAAGTGCTTGGAGCGCGTTGCCGCCGAACCTATGCGCTCACCGATTGGCAGTAATCCAATGTCGACTCCGAGCAAAAACAACGAGAGTCCTGCGATAAGCAGGAAGCCTCCGATGATGAAGGAGGTCAACGAGCCGGCCGGCAATGGAGTAATGAAAAAATGCATGAGTGCAACAAGCGCGAGAATGGGAATGATGGATGATCCAACTTCCTTTAACTTCTTGAGCAACTCCATGCAATCCTCCTGGTCTCGGGACTGGAAAGCCCTTGATGAATTGAGCAAATCTATATGTTATATATGCAAAGAATTAATACTCTGTTACCAGGAAAAGGTCAAGCAGGCAAAATCACAATTCTTTTTTTCACCCACTTGACTTATTGCCCTTCAATCCGTATGATACTTTTTGTTGTTGCCTTGGGGGTGTAGCTCAGTTGGCTAGAGCGTTTGAATGGCATTCAAAAGGTCAGGGGTTCAATTCCCCTTACCTCCACTACAGTTAAGTCGTTGCAAAAGCAACGGCTTTTTTCTTTCTTGCATCGGCAAGCTGTTGCTTCACGAGAGCTCCTATGAAGCTCTTTTCCTCGCCAGAAAAATACTTCGAATATTGACATCGGGATGCTCGTACAAGCTCATGATGAGCAGCTCCTCCAAGGCGCTGAGAACACCTACTGCTACAAGCACGGCCGTAAAGTGGCCTTTACCGGTCAAGAGGATCAGGCAGATGGCCATTACCACCAATATACCGGTAAGCTTGTTGCCATAGGTGTGCAGTGAATACGTAGTACGGTTTTTGATGGTGCATACGACCAGTGTGAGGCTCTTGATGATGAATATTGCATAAATACCGGGCATATACGTCTGGATTATGTCCATCTGATACCGAACTACATAGAACACCAAGGCGCTGAAGAACAACAGGTCTCCCAAAGAGTCAAGGCGTGCCCCCAAGTCGCTCTCGCAGTGCAACCTGCGTGCCAAGAACCCGTCAAGTGCATCAGTGACGCCGCAGGCGACGATGATCCAGAAAACAAACACGGGCTGTTGGGCGACAAAGAACAGGCTGAAGGACAAGGCGATGCGCGAAAGAGAGATGATATTGGGAATGTTCTTGCCGATGTGCATCATGCGCTCCCCACTTACTTCATCATAGCATAGTATGTCACGCTGTCATCACGTACGGGATTGTTCCAGAAAAAACATCTCTACCGGCTCTTGCCGGCATCCTTGGCGAGCAGGGATAGGATTGCCTGATACGTCTCCATGATGAACTTCTCATCGAGAGGTTTCTCTGCATTGTTTACGGTAACCACCACCGTATAGCGATTCTTTTGGTCATCCTCCAAGTAGGTGGTGAGGTTGAGCACTCCCGGCTCACTGCCTCCCTTGAAAGCAACTCGTTGCCAGTCCTGTTTTGTTGCAAGTCCTGTATTGATGGTCATCAAGTCCAAGGCCTGCAACCGCTCGATCAGATCAGCAAGCTCATGCGCTGTTACAAACCACTCAATATCGATTGCAACCGGATTACCCGAAAAAAGTCCGGGCTCGGGAAGTTCACGCTTCTTCAGCTCCTCAAGGATTGCAAGGCGTTTTGCATAGGAGGCTGTACGATAACCAGCGAGCAGATCCTTGTTGTCAGGATTCTTCAACTTGAACATATCGACAGTACTCAAGACAGGCTTGCAGCCAGGCAGGTATCGCTCTACTGCACTTTTACCGACCAAGTGAAGCAGAGCGTCGGTGGCGGTATTGTCGTTCTGGCTGATCATCAGGGCCGCCAAGGTCTCGACGGTAACCTGTGTTCCTTCCGGCCAATCCTGCAGAATGCCGGTAGGAAGACTCTTCCATACAGGCTGAAGGGCTACACTTTGGCTCCACTGCAACCTTCCTGCCTCGATTGCATCACATACCGCAGCCAGAATGCCAAGCTTGAAGGCAGACCCTACAGCAAGAGGGGCATCGGCATGGTGCCCAAACAAAACCGAACCATTTTTTCGGATGAGGACCGATGTTTCTCCATCCAAATCAACAATCTTGTTGACCGCTTCGGAGAGGGTAAGCCGGTTGTTGATGATTTCGGCTCAATCATAAATCTTGTGG
>DJGJ01000061.1 GCA_002432715.1 Sphaerochaeta sp. UBA5849
CTCAAAACACCTGAGTACTTACAAACGAGTATGTTTTGACGACCCCATGTAAGTCCTCAGGCAATAATTTAGGCAAACCTACCCCAACCCAGAAAATTCTGGCAACGGGGTGCACACAGCCAATCTTTTTCAGGACGAACCTACAAAAAAGATGGTAAGGAATGAGACAAATTGAATAACGACAAATCCCATCCCCCGGCTAGATTGTAGACTATCATTGTAATCCGAACCTGTAAACTAGATTCAGAGAAATACTCGTATCAATTGACTTGATTTCTATACTATTTGGCATCAATTCAAGTAATATATCAGACAATCAAATAGTACCTACCAATTTCTCCAATAACCAACCTTATTCATAGGAAATCAAAATTGTTGCAAAGCCCTCCAACTCTGCAGAAATCAATCCCTTCTCTGTATGAACACCAACACCCTGCCTCTCCCCGCCCCCATTGACCAAAACCAGTGTCTTTGCCTCAGGGAAGTAAGCACAGTCAACCAAAGGGTTGTCTGTGTAATAGAAACTATCATGTATCGTATCCTGTTCAAGTATTGAACGCAACGAGAATGTATTTTCAGGACTATACCGATACTCACTAAGGTAGATGCCCTTTCCCTTGCCAAAAGCACGCTGTGTTACTACTGCAAGATTGTCCTTGGCTTGAAGAACCTTCGTCTCTTTGTCGATCAGATAGACACCTGTCTTGGAACGGATTCCCAAATTTAGCTTTGATCCTGCTTCCTGCTCGACCTTCCATACTCCATGGCAAAGTCGCCGACCATCATCAATATCGATTCCAAGCACAGGAGCCATTCTCAGATTGTTTGCATATCCCTGCACGGCAGAGGGCTCATTCACGCCCACAAAAACACCACCGGCATGGACCCATTCGGTAAGCGTCGTTACAATCTTGTCATCCTTCCAATGCTCTCCCCCGCTCCAACTGCTGCCGGCAAAGCCTGCATTGATGAGAACATCAATCTTCTCAAGATTCTTTTGGGTCACCTCATCGAAGCTCAGGAACTCGACCTCGTACGGAAGGCCTGCAAGGCTTTCCAGGATGTTGATCAAATCCAAATCAGGATGTTCATGGAAGTGCCCGCCACACGTCCATGTCCTCAGTTTGCCCCAGCTGGTCAGAATTCCTACTTTCAGATCTACCTTGTAGACAGACGACCTCGTATGCAGGTCCTTGATCATCCTGAATTGCTTGGCAATATCAGCAATCGCATCCACAAAATCAGGAAAGCCTTCGACCAGGTGCAGAATTCCACCCAAACCGATACGGTCGATCGGAGCCCGCAGCAAAGCCCTTCTCACCTGCACCCAGTACTTTTGGGCATCGAGGGCGGGATTGCCTCCCTCCTTGAACGTTGGGGAACCCCCCAACCCTACCGGGAAGAGATAAGGATGAAGTCTCAATTCATGAGTCAGCTTACCAGGCACTGAGCTACAGAGCCTGGCTTCAAAGGCCGAGAACACGCACTTGATAATCCCATCGAAACCAATGGTACCAAAGGCCTCCGACTGTGGTTCCATCCCCACCCAGCTGTCGTCATAAAATACATAGGCTTTCTTGCCGTAGCGGTGGACGATGTCCACCAGCTCCTTGGCAAACGAACAGACAAAGCGGTTGGTGAACCACAAGTAGTCCATCATCTTCTGTTTCCAAGCCAAATGATTGGGATTACGATACCCTTGGTTGATGAAGTCCTCGCTGGTAAGTCTATACCCATACTCTCTAGCAAACTGATCTAGGGCCAGTGGGCTGACGGTGAAATCATAGGAAGCCCAGTCGGTAAAGAGAAAGGGATTGCGCTCATCGCTGCCCCAGATCCAGACAAAGTTATAGAACAGGGAAGTGAAGCGAACCACATCTGTCTCTTCATGCTCTTCACACCATGTAATCAACCATGTGCGCAGGTACTCCTGCACCTCGGGATAGCGGGGATCGAGTTGTTTCAGAGGCTCCTTCTCCCAGCTGTTGGTCACATGGTTGTACATGTTGATCTCTTCCCAGATTCGGAAAGCAAGGAAGTTTACACTGTAGTGGTGCCATTGAGCAGTGCCTTGGATGGTGACACTATCACTCTCTGCATCGTAGGACCAATTGATGCGGGGAACCACAGTATCGGAGGTCCTGTCATAGACCTGCCAGTAGGACGTTGAGTTCTTGTTCACGGCAAACTGCTTGGAAAAGTATCCAGACAGAAGATCAATGGAAACAGCAGAAGAGGTGGCAAGCACACGCTCACTCTCTAAAAAGACTTGTTGCTGGTACTCTGGATGTTCTTGAATGAAAGCATTGTGATCACGAATGATGCAGATGGTGGAATACACATCCATTCCTGCAGAAAGCAGCTGTTCGGAGAGCTTGGTTCCATCACAATCACGGATGACATCCGAGCCCCACTTCTTTGCCAACTGCAAGGTCAGTTCTTCATACCCTGCCTCCCCAGGCATGGTGAAAGAGCCATAATCATACAAATCAGACATGCTGCACAAAACCTCTGAATAGACGGTATCACGAGAATACCCGGACGTCCAGCACAAGCACTTACAACAGGTTTTTCTCCATCACATACATCACATCCTCATCCACCTTCTTTCGTACAGCCTCGAGGTTCTCGAACTTGGTGATGGGACGGATATACATCTTCAGCTCCAGACTGATGTGCTGGCCGTAGAGTTCTCGATTGAAATGGAGCAGAAAGGTTTCGATGGTGACAGTCGGAAGGTTGTCCACCGTAGGCCTTGGCCCGATGCTCGTCACACCCAGATAGCGAACACCATCGACGATGGTAATCGTCCCATACACCCCGTGGGCGGGAAGCAGTTTCTCATCGGCTGTCTTGAGGTTGACCGTGGGCATGCCCACCGTCCTTCCAAGCTGCCTGCCATACACCACCTCTCCTCTGAGGGTGTACGGATAGCCCAGCATAGCCTCAGCATCCTCTATCTCACCTGCAAGCAGTGCTGCCTGGATGCGTTCTGTGGTAATGGGTAAGTCTTTGTACCGTATGGTATCTATCGAAAGAATATCGGATGAGCAAATTTTGGGAAGTTGCTCAACCAGCTCAATCTGAGCTGCTGAACCACTAAAAGTTCGGATCAGAGCCAGTTTCTCGTCGACAGTAGTCAACACGTGCTCTGTTCGTGGTGGAAGGACATACACGATATCGGGTTTTTGGGAGAGCAGTGCCTGATGACCTGTATGCACCCCGTCAAACACTCCACAGGCGATTCTCATAGGCTCTGCCTCCGACCTCGATAGAGCACCATACCAAGCAGGTAGTAGGCAGCAGTGGCCGCCCACAGCTGCCAACCTCCCTGTACAATGCTGGGTATATAACTTGCAACCAGGATAACCAAGGTAAGAACCGGAAGCACCCTGCCCCCCGGAGCTCTGAAATGGCCGGCTTCGAGCTTGGGGTACTTCTTGCGCAAAGCAAGCACTGTCACACAGACGATGGCAACCACAATAACATTGCACAGTGCCCCAAGGTTGATCAGGATATTGGTCAACTGAGGGAAGGTTGCAAATAAGCCGGTTATTAGAACAACCACCAGCGTCGCAGTGAGAGGAGCCCCCGATCTCTTGCCTGTCTTGGCAAGGAACTGAGGCAACACGCCATTTTCTGCACAGGAAAGCAGGGTATGAGCGGCAAGGGCCATGGTGACGATCATGGTGGTGACCAAGGCCAGGACTGCAGAGATGGAGATCAAGGGAGTCAGGAAGGAAAGATTCGGCAAGAAGGAAGCGGCAGCATAGAGAGGAATATAGCGCAGTCCCTCATTGGCCTCAAGGAACCCTGCGGAAACCAAACCAAGCGTAGCCATCAATACCGCAAGATAGAAAACCAATACTACGGCCATGGCGATTGCCATCGCCTTGGGCACTGTTTTGTTCGGGTTCTCCACCTCTCCTACCAAGAAGGAAAGTGCAACGATGGCCCCATAGGCAACCATTGCCAAAGGCAGAGCATCGAGAAAACCGGTAGCCCCTCCACTGCCTTGGGTAAAGAAAGGCAACAGTAAGGAAGCATCCCAGCTGCCGCTGGTAAACACTGCAATGGCAAACAGCACCAGCGTTCCACTCAGGAAAAGAGTCAGAATTGTGGTAGCCCGACCGGTAATTCTGAATCGAGCGATATTCAAAGCCCCACACAGTAGTACGGCAACTATGCCAAGAGGCACCTGCAGAGACCCGAGGGCCGGAAACGCTACCCCCAGATAAATGCCAATATAGATGGCTGAAAAGGCAGCCCCGGCAATGCAGCCGAAGAGGTAGGCCCATGCTGAGATCCAACCCCAGAGCCTGCCCTGCTCCCGTGTCTTTCCCAAGAGCTGTGCCGGAAAGTTGAAAATCCCGCCGCTTTGCGGATAGCGCGAAGCAAGCTCTGCTGTTTGCAGTCCATAGGCAAGCAGGATGAGACCACCAAGCATCCATGAAAGCAGCGAGGCAGGACCGGCCTGCAGGATGGTGATGCCGGACAGTGAGAAAATGGCCGATCCGATCATTCCCCCTACAAGAAGGTGCACACTGTCAAAGAGTCCAAGCTTGCTGTTTTTGCTACCCATCATCACTCCTTCGCCTAAGGGTATCATAGCGAGGGGAAGGAGTGGTGTTCAAGAAACAGGGAAACCGTTTAGGACCAACAAACACAGATATGCATAGTATACGGCATAGAGAATGAGCCTGCTTTTGCACCCTAAAGGGTATGAAACGGTATAGTACTACTGTAATCATACCTGTTCGGGTGTAATATCACTACATTTTCTTGTATTATTACCCGTTCGGGTATAAAATAGACCTATGAATACAATTGCACGTTTTATCAAGGAACAAAGAAAACGGAATGGGCTTACCCAGGAAGAATTTGCTCTTCGCTCGGGACTCGGCCTGCGATTTGTGCGTGAACTGGAACAAGGGAAACCTACCGTCAGGCTGGATAAAGTGAATCAAGCTTTGGCTATGTTTGGATGCCAGGCAGTACCGGGCCCTATTGAGCAGAAGGAAGAACCCTGATGACCGAACGAAAAGCAAGGATTTACGTTTCATCCCAATTCGCTGGAATACTCTTTGAGAATGAAGAGGGCTATGTATCAGAACAAGTGAGAAAATTAGG
>DJGJ01000030.1:0-5318 GCA_002432715.1 Sphaerochaeta sp. UBA5849
AGGCTCATCCTCCTACCCGATTGTCCAAGCTTTTGCACTCTCCCTGTGCGTGCTATGATTGCTTGTGTGGAGACTCAGATGGCTAAAACACTTATTTTATATGCGACCAAGCATGGTACCACCCATGCTTGTGCTGAAGTATTGCAGAAAGAACTGAAGGCTGATGCAGATCTTCAGAACTTGATTGAACAACCGAATGTCGATTTAGGGGCTTACGACACCATTGTCCTCGGAGGCTCGGTGCATGCAGGACGGGCCAACGGAAAATTCAGGAAGTTCTGCATTGCCAATGAACAGGCCCTTCTGCAGAAAAGACTTGGCCTGTTTCTCTGCATGATGGAAGAGGGTGAAGGGGCTGTGAGGCAGCTTGAACAGAACTACAGTAAAGCCCTCCGTGAAAAAGCCTTGGTTGTAGATTCATTCGGTGGTGAGTTCCTGTTCTCCAAAATGGGGTGGATCACCAGGAAGATGATGAAAATGATGAGTAAAGGCGATGAGGATGTGCATAACATCAGAGAGGATGCGATTAAAGCCTTTGCCGAGGTTTTGAACCGCTGATCTCAGTGTTTTGCCGATGCTTTCTTAAGTCGGTTGTTGATGGCAACGCCGATGCCCTCTTCGGGCAAGAGGCTGCCGACCATGCAGCGTAAGTGCAGGGTGTCCAGGTGGCGGATCGCCCAATAGAGGCGACTTGCCGCTTCTTCGGCATCCTCCTTCTCGCTGACATACACCACCGGCCCCTTGAACGGGACGGACTGCTTTTCGAACAGCAACACCCCGACATCGCTTTGGTCCTTGTACAGGGTGACATCGTCGACCAGATAGAGCGGAGTCGTGGGGGCATAATGGCTTTCGAGCAACCCGGGGCTTTCTAGATGGGTATCGGTAGGACCTGCCTGTTTACCCATTGCCACCTCGCCAAGCAAGGGCTGAAGCTCCTTCAATCCGATTTTTCCCGGTCGGAGTATGGTGGGGATTTCGGTGCAGAGTGAGAGTACCGTGGATTCAATGCCGACGGTGCATGCGCCTCCATCAAGAATTGCATCGATCCGCGTCCCGAGCTGCTCGCGCACATGAAGCGCGGTAGTCGGGCTGGTATAAGCGAATCGGTTTGCACTCGGCGCTGCAATGGCTTTGCCGCTGGCCTTGATCAAGTTCAACGCCAAAGGGTTGGAAGGCATCCGGATGGCAACCGTTTGGCTGTTGGCCGTAACAATCGAGGGCACAGCGGGATGTTTTTTCAATACCATGGTCAAAGGACCGGGCCAGAAGTGATCCATCAGGAGTTTGGCTCTTGGGTCGAGGTCGACTACCAATCCCTCAAGTTGTTCCAATTGGGCGATATGGACGATCAGGGGGTCGAAGAACGGCCGCTCTTTGGCAGCGAAAATACCTCTCACAGCCTCTTCATTCATGGCATCTGCACCAAGACCGTAGACAGTCTCGGTGGGGAAGGCCACCAGCTTGCCTTGTGCAAGCAGTGCCGCATCTTCGGCAATAAGCTTTGGCAGTTGTTCGCTGGGCCTTGGATACGCCTCTATGTAGGAGACTGCATCGGCAAGCGTATGGAAGAACAAGGTTATGATTGGAGATGCTGCAAGCTCAAGCGGACAGTAGAAGGAGAGTTTTATCCCCTCATCGAGCAAAAATGTCTCGGTCTTGTCAGCAACATTGTCGAACAGTGTTTGCTCGGTCGCCTGCAGGCAGGAGGAAAGAAATGGATGGGCTTTGCACAAAACCTGTGCATCAGAGCGAGCATCCTTAGGGTAAGCGAGGGAAACGGTGCAATCCACGGCAAGCCCCATCAACGATTGAAGGGCATCGCTTTGGTGCATGAGCAGCTTGGGTGTTACATAGATGGTGGACTGATGGTGCATTCTCTTTCCTCGCCTTGCAAGAGTACCGCAAAGACCGAAGGCAAGGCAAGCCGGTTTGTGATACACTCCTCCTATGACGATCAGATCCTATACCGAGCAGGATATCCCGGCCATGACGGGGCTTTGGAACGAGATTGTGGATGAAGGCAATGCCTTTCCCCAGGACGAAAAGCTTGACAGCATAACGGCTTCGGCTTTCTTTTGCAGCCAAAGCTATGCAGCGGTTGCCATCGATGAAGGCGAACTTGCAGGCCTGTACATTCTGCATCCGAACAACGTAGGAAGGGCCGGCCATATAGCGAATGCTTCGTATGCTGTCAAGAAGACCATGCGGGACAAAGGAATCGGAAAGGCCTTGGTCAAGGACTCGCTGGGTCAGCTTTCCCGCTTCAGCTTCAGGATCCTGCAATTCAACGCTGTGGTTGCTTCCAATACACGAGCGCTCGCACTCTATGAGAGACTCGGTTTTGAGAGGCTGGGGACGATCAGGGGAGGGTTTGCCAAGGATGACGGGGGCTTTGAGGATATTGTGAGCATGGTGTATTACGTACCAAGCCTATGATCAAGGCCGTACCAAGCCTATGATCAAGGCCTGTTTGATTCTGGTCCTTTCATGGTTTATACTGTAAACATATTCTAGCAAGGGAAGCCTCTCCCAATTCAAAGAAGGCGGATGATGAGCATGCAAACCAACGATGAAGAACTGAGAAAAATCGACTTCTCCGACATACCGGAGATGACCGATGCACAGCTGTCCCAGTTGCAGCCTTCGCACGTGCAAAATCAGGCAAAACCTATGCATCGTGAATTGCCCAGGAGCTTGGGTAGGGAAATCGGCTCTACGGAAGGGAATGACTGAGGCCTCTCACTCGCCGATGATCTTAATCAGCACGCGCTTGGTTCGCTTCCCATCGAACTCATAGTAGAAAATTTGCTCCCAGGTACCGAAATCAAGCTTTCCCTTGGTTATTGCCACCACACTCTCTCGTCCCATGATGGTGCGCTTGAGGTGTGCATCGGCATTGTCCTCATATCCGTTGTGCCGATACTGGCTGTAGGGTTTTTCCACAGCCGGCTTCTCCAGCCAAACCTCGTAGTCTTGATGCAGCCCGCTTTCATCGTCATTGATGAAGACGCTTGCGGTAATATTCATGGCATTTATTAACTCAAAGTTCGCACATGCCTAAGCAGCTAGATCCAGGCATGTTTTCAGCTTTTCAGGCAGTTGCATGAGGAATTTGTTCATCGCTTCATTGAGCTTCTCGGGGGGCATGGAATATTCAGAAGCGAGGGTCTCGACGAACAAGGCCAACACCAGTTCGATGGCGTGGAAAAGGGCTGCGTCCTGGACATCTTCCAGGAGTTGGTAGAACAGTTCCCCGAAACTCAACTCATCAGAGTTCTGGCGGTTCAGCCAGGAGAGCATCGCATATTGGAACATGACTATGGCCGTGCTGGCATGGATTTCGGAGTAATCCAGCGATTGGGTACTCTTTTGCAGGCAAAGAAAGGATTTGCAAGTCTGAAACATAGTCTCAATTCCCCAACGGCAGCAGTAGTATTCGACTATCTGGTCCTCTGACAGGCTGCCGTCGGTGGAGAGGATGGCCAGGTATTCGCTTTTCTTGTTCCTGTTTCTGACGAACACGATTTTCGATTCCTGGTTGGGCCCCCCATCCTTGTTGATCAGCGAGATGGTGGCGGAGAAGAGGAACTTCCTGCCTTTCGAGTCGTCCTTTCCTGCCTTGCGGTTCAGCTTGCGCTGGATCCGCTCATCCTTGACGCACATGCGGAATATCTGGCCGAGCTTTCTCCTTTCCCCCTTGTAGAGGTAATAGGTGGAGGAGTTCTTCAGCATGCAGATCACATCGTATCCCTTGGCCTTGACGGCGAAGATGGTGGCGGGGTTGGCGAACCACTTGTCGCACAGCAGGTACCGGGCCTGGAGCTTCGCCGCCGTAGCGACATCCAGAAGGTCAAGCAGCGTATCGTTCATCTTCTGCCTTGCCAGTCTGCGTATCTTGAAGCCAAAGTCCTCCTTTTCCTTGGCGGCAAGCTTTTTGGATTGCCTGAGCAGTTTTTTCTGGTCGCAGGTGCTCATGTTGCAAAAGGATACGGGAAGGACCGACACCCCGTCGGTCCAGACAAGGGTGAGCATCCTGAACCCCTTGTAGTAGCGCCTGAGGGCATGGTCCCAGTTCCTGGCGCTCAGCTCCACTTTCTTGGACCTGTTGCGATAGTAGCTGCTGTCATCGGCCACCAGGAAGAAAGGCTTTTGTTCTCCCTTGCAATCGTTGCGGCGGATCGGCAGCAGATCCTTGTCTATGATCTCTTTCGCCAGGAGGGACAGGAACCTGTTCCAGTCCATTTTCATGGACTGGAGGAACCGATGGCATGTATCCTTCTTCACCATGTTCCCATACTTGCGGGTTTTCTGGTCCCTGTTCATGGATGTTCCGCAGAACAGCAGGGTGCTCAGGTAGTAGAAGACCTTCAGGACTTCTATGCCCTTCTGCTTGTGCGCCCCACAAAGACGAAGAATGCTTCCGATTTTAAATCTCCGGGAAAAATCCTGGACTTGGCTTGTAATGGTGTCGGTGTTATTGGTAAAATCCATCAGCATGTTAGGCATAAGCTCCTTGTCTTGTATAGGTTTATAGTACATCCATTATACCAGATTTGCGAGCTTATGTCTATATATTACATGTAATTATAATCGTTTTAATCAGAAGTTTTCCTTTGCTTTTTAGTCAAAATACTATGGCTCAGCGGTATGCGAACTTTGAGTTATTAATACCAATCCATCCTGGACGGTGCTTTCTTGGACAGCTTGTTGTACGAGATGCGTTATGTTCACCAAGGCCCTGCGTGAAGGTAGATGGAAAGACAACTCTTTACGAGAACTTTTCATGCTCTATGCTCCTCCGTTCATGATATAGGATAGAGAAGGAACGATAAGTGGTCAAATGAGGCGAGTAAGAAGCCTGTAAGTATTTATTATATTCCTATATTCACATTAAAAAGCTGTATAAAATTACAAACTATGCAAATTACTTATTGTAATAACTATAGATACCTTGCTTTATTCATTTCTCGGGTTTAGTATGCTTACAAAGGTCTTCTGGAATATATTACAGCATCCTTTGGATGTTTCATGGTATAGATGCAGGTTTTGCGTGCACTGTCTCCGTTTTTTTCCAAGGAGGTCCTCATGAGCGATCGACACACCGCGATCCAAGCAATCGTAGCGTCCCATCGTACCGAGCGTGGAGCACTACTTTCCATTCTGGAAGCAGTCCAGCGCAGCAGCGACCACAACTACCTCAGCAAGGAGGAGTTGGTCCTGGTTGCAAAGGAGCTGGAAGTACCCCTTTCGACAGTCTATTCAGTTGCCACCTTCTATGCATTTTTCAATCTTAAACCGCAAGGCGAGCATGTAAT
>DJGJ01000030.1:5335-20241 GCA_002432715.1 Sphaerochaeta sp. UBA5849
TGAACCTTCAGCTTGATGAAGAGGGGACTGCCACCACCGACGATGTACGGTTCACCGTCCACACCGTGGCGTGCTTCGGCCAATGTGCGCTGGCTCCGGTCATTGCCATTGATTCAGTCATCCATTCCCGCGTGACGGAGCAAAAGCTCAGTCAGATGCTGCAATCGCTTCTCGAAGGCAAGGAGGTCTCATGAACAAACTATTGGACAGGCTCCAGCTCGAAGGCGGACAGAGTATGTATCCAAGCAACCCCGGCATCGCAGTAGGGATGGGGACATGCGGGATCGGAAGCGGTGCCGCACAGGTATACGCTGCATTCAAGGAAGAGAAGGAGAAGCGGAATCTGGCAGTAAGCCTGCGCAGTGTAGGCTGCTTCGGCTGCTGCAGCGAAGAGCCTTTGGTCTCGCTCCAGCTTCCAGGCAAACCCTTGGTGTGGTTGTCCAAGGTAGAGGTTTCCGATGTCCCGCTTATTCTCGATGACCTGAAGCAAGGTACCTATTATAAGCCGAAGGCCTTGTGCAGGATCACAGAATGGGATCACCATCTGGCGTTTCACACCTACGGGGAGGGCTTTGAAGAACTTCCTCATTGGCATGAAGTGCCCTTCTTCCATGCACAAAAGAAATTGGTGCTGCGTGATGCCGGCCTCATCGACCCGGCAAACATTGCAGAGTATGTAGCCGTCGGCGGGTATCGATCGTTGGAGAAAGTCCTGGGAGGAATGAGCAGGAGCGAAGTGCTGGCGGAAGTGAAGGACTCCAAGCTTCGAGGACGCGGAGGGGCGGGCTTCCCCACCGCGCTCAAATGGGAGATGATGGCCAAGGAACCCAGCGAGCCGAAGTTCCTCATCTGCAATGCCGATGAAGGCGACCCCGGTGCCTATATGAACCGCAATGAGATGGAAAGCGATCCTCACATGCTTATCGAAGGCATGCTCATCGCAAGCTATGCCACCGGTGCCCAGGAGGGAATCATCTACGTACGCGCCGAATATCCTCTGGCGGTGGAGCGGCTTCGCATCGCCATCGACCAAGCCTATCAAGTGGGGCTTCTGGGTAACAATATCCTGGACCGAAAGTTCAGCTTCAACCTCTCTGTTGTGGAAGGGGCGGGCGCGTTTGTCTGCGGTGAGGAAACAGCCCTGATCGCCTCGCTGGAAGGAAATGCGGGAAGGGCGAGGGTAAAGCCTCCTTTCCCCGCCCAAAAAGGATTTCTGGGTCGTCCGACCACCATCAACAACCTGGAGACATGGTGCAACATACCCCTGATCATCGCCAAGGGAAGCGCCTGGTTTGCCAGGATCGGCAAACCCTCCAGTCCGGGAACCAAGGTGTTCTCCCTGGTGGGAAAGGTAAAGAACACCGGCTTGGTCGAACTGCCGCTCGGCGAAAAGCTTACCACCCTTATCTATGAAGCAGGAGGCGGGCCTGTCAACGCCAACAAGAAGATCAAGGCAGTGCAGAGCGGCGGTCCCTCCGGTGGATGCATCCCCGCACGACTGTTCAACAGCACCATCGATTATGAGAGTCTGGGGGCGCTGGGAGCCATCATGGGATCGGGGGGGATGGTGGTCATGGACAGCGACAACTGTATGGTCGACTCCGCCCGGTATTTCTTGGAATTTACGACCAAGGAGTCCTGCGGAACCTGCACCCCCTGCAGGGAGGGCCTGAGCCAGGCCCTTGGTCTGGTATCGGGGATTTGTGAAGGGAAGGGCAAGGAGGAGGACCTGGAGACACTCAAGGAGCTGGGCCTGCACATCAGCGACACCTCCCTCTGCGGCCTGGGTCAATCGGCGATGAACCCAGTCATCACCACCCTCAACTATTTTCCCGAGGAGTATGAGAGCCATATCAAACGAGGCAAGTGTGAGGCTGGAACCTGTGAAGCCCTGGTGGGGGAGCTTTGCTCCAACTCCTGTCCGCTTGCCATGCGAATCCCCTCATACATCGCACTCTTGAAGGAAGATCGTCTGGTTGAGGCCTTTACCTCCACCTTGGAGGACAATCCCCTGCCGGGCACCTTGGGCCGCATCTGTCACTTCCACTGCCAGATGCGCTGCAGGCGTGACGACTTGGACGGGCCTGTGCATCAGGGAGAGCTGCATCGCTACCTTGCCGATACCCTCTACAAGATGGGCCAGGAGCAGGATGTGTATCAGGCGCTTCTGGACAGAATGCCCACTCAGACCAAGAAACGCATATCGATAGTAGGGGCGGGACCCGCCGGACTGTCTGCGGCCTTCTACCTCAGGAGGCTGGGCCATGAGGTGACTGTCTACGACGAGCACCAGAAGGCTGGAGGCGTGTTGCGCTACGGTATTCCCAACTACCGACTGCCCAAGGAGGTGTTGGAGAAGGAACTTGAACTTTTCTCTACCCTCGGCGTCAACTTCGCCTTGGGCAAAGCCCTCGGTCGTGATGTACAGCTGGCCGCACTGCAAGCCGATAGTGATGCAGTGATTCTCGCCTTGGGCTCCTATCACCATGCAACACTGGATCTACAAGGAAGTGAAGGACCGGGGTACCTGCAGGGTACCGAGGTTCTCAGGCTCCTCAGTGAAGGACAAGAAGCCGATGTGGGAAGCCGGGTGGTGATTCTTGGAGGCGGCAATGTCGCCATCGATGTTGCCCGTTCTCTATGGAGATTGGGTTGCCAGGTAACCATAGCCTACCGTCGCGGAAGGGATGAGATGCCTGCCAACCGCAGTGAGATCGAGGAAGCGTTTGCGGAAGGCATTAATTTTGTGTTCGACGTAGCCCCCTCGCAGGTTCTGCGTGATGCAAAGGGCCGGATACAAGGTCTTGAACTGAATCAGCTTCAGCTGGGTCCGTATGACCTCAGTGGAAGAAGACAGCGGACGGAGAGTGCACAGAAAAGCGTTCTTGGCTGTGATACGGTAATCGTAGCCATAGGAGAGCGTGTCGATACCCCGTTGCTGACAAGGCTGGGACTTGCCGTTTCCAAGTATGGATACCTTGAGGCGACACACTACGGCTACAAGACGAACCTTGAGAACGTCTGGGCGATCGGGGATGTCATCACCGGGCCCTCGACAGCCGCCCAGGCCATGGGGCAAGGCAAGGAAGTAGCACGCATCATCGACCAAAAGTTGATGGGCATCGACCGCTTTGCAACACTTTTCACCACGTTCAGCTACGATAATACGGTGGGGAAAACGCTCTATGAGGGGAAGGCCATCAATGCGGTGAAACTTTCACCCAAGGATCGCCGGCTCTCGTTTGCCGAGGTGAATCGTGGGTATACCGGCCGACAAGCCCGCATGGAAGCCGCACGGTGTCTGCGCTGCGATATCAAAATTCAGGAGGTGAGCAATGGATGAGCAGATGATCAGCTGTACCATCGATGGGAAAACCGTCACCGTGGAAAGAGGAATCCGCATTCTCGATGCCTGCGAGCGTGCCGGCATCAAGATTCCAACGCTCTGTTACCTCAAGGATGTGAACTCTCACGGCTCCTGCGGCGTGTGCATGGTGGAGGTGGAGGGCGCCAAACGCTTGATTCGCTCTTGCATGCATACCGTTATGCCGGGCATGGTGATCCATACCCATACCCAACGGGTCCTGCATGCCAGAAAGCTCAATCTTGAATTGGTGTTGGCCAATCATCCGCTTCTCTGTACCTCCTGTGAACGCAATCTCAATTGTGAACTGCAGGCACTGAGCCAGCAGCTGGGCGTCCGTACAAGCCGGTTTCCTCGGACCAAGAAAAAATTCGAGGGGGTTGACGTCACCTCTGCATCCCTCATCCGCGATCCCAATGCCTGCATACTCTGCAATCGCTGTGTACAGGTGTGTGCCACGATGCAGTCGGTCTCTGCCATCCAGATGGTGGGACGCGGACTGAAGACGAAGGTTGCAACCTTCTACGACGAAGGATTGGGCAATTCAGTCTGCACCAATTGCGGACAGTGCTCGCTTGTCTGCCCGACCGCAGCCATTACAGAGAAAAGCCACGTCCAGCAGGTCTTTGATGCACTTGAAGACCCATCGTTGGTGGTTTTGGTGCAAACCGCACCCGCCATAAGGGTAGGGCTCGGAGAGGCGATGGGCCTGGGAGAGGGAAGCCTGGTGACCGGCCAAATGGTCAGTTCCCTCAGGGCCTTGGGATTCGACAAGGTGTTCGACACCCAGTTTACAGCCGACTTGACCATTATGGAGGAAGCCTACGAGCTGATTCATCGACTCACCCATCAGGGGCAGCTTCCCATGATAACCAGCTGCTCGCCGGGGTGGATCAAGTTCATCGAAACATTCTACCCCGAGCAGGTAGGTCATCTCTCCTCCTGCAAGTCACCCCAGCAGATGTTCGGAGCCATCGCCAAGACTTTTTATGCCGAGCAGGCAAACCTCGATCCCAGAAAGATACGGGTGGTTTCGATCATGCCCTGTACGGCAAAAAAGTTTGAAGCCGGTCGCAGCGAAATGGACAGCTCCTTTGTGTATTGGAAGGAACGACTCAATCTATCGGAGGAAGAACGCTTCTGTGATGTTGATTGGGCCCTCACCACCCGGGAGCTGGCCAAGATGCTCAAGCAGGCAGGCATAGACTTTGCCGGTTTGGAAGCGTCAGAGTTTGACGATCCCTTGGGAGCTTCCACGGGAGGTGCGGTTATTTTCGCCTCTTCAGGAGGGGTGATGGAAGCCGCCTTGCGGACAGCTGTGGAGAAGTTGACCGGAAATGTACTAAAAGAGGTCGAGTTCGCCCAGCTTCGTGAGCGGAAGGGAATCCGTGAAGCCGCCCTCAAGCTCGGCGAGAGCACGATCAAGGTGGCGGTGGCCAACACCTTGTCCAACGCCAGGGTTCTGCTCGACCAGATCAAGGCCGGTACCAGCCCGTATACCTTCATCGAGGTGATGACCTGCCCCGACGGCTGTCTTGGCGGCGGGGGCCAGCCCATTCCAACCACCGCCGATATCCGCCTCAAGCGGGCGCAATCAATTTATGAGGAGGACCGCAACAAGCCGATTCGAAAGTCCCATGAGAACCCGGCAATCCAAGACTTGTATGCCCGTTTCCTGGACCAGCCGTTGTCGC
The DNA here is from genome assembly GCA_002432715.1 of Sphaerochaeta sp. UBA5849. Classification (GTDB taxonomy): domain Bacteria; phylum Spirochaetota; class Spirochaetia; order Sphaerochaetales; family Sphaerochaetaceae; genus Sphaerochaeta. Next base: position 10,394 of record DJGJ01000030.1, read on the forward strand.
CGATGAGCCACCACCTGCTGCATACAACTTACACCAAGCGGGTGGTGTATCCGCTTGATTGACTTGTGGGAAGGTGCTTGAGAAGAAAGAGTAGATAGAGTACGGAAATGCCGATGATCCACAGCAGCAGAAGCGCTTCTCTGCTGCTGTGCTGTACGGTTATGGTTCCACCGATATTGAAGAGAATGTGAAACAGGATGCCGGGGATGAGGTTCCGGGTCTCCACAACCAGAAGGGCCAGGACCAGGCCGATGGCGATGGCCCCGGTTATTTGGGCGACAAGCTCGAGTGCTTCGTATCCGCGAAAGATGTTTACGATGTGGCCGAGGCCGAAGGTGATGCCGCTGATGATCACAGCCCGCCGCCTGCCTTTGTCCTGTTCAATGGCCTCAAGCAAATACCCACGGAACAACAGTTCTTCCAGATACCCGACGTTTGCCATCAGCAGTACGGCTATCAGGATGTCTCTAAAACTAAGGGAGGATTCGACTCCTCCAAGGTAGGCAATGACGACCAAGGCTCCTAGCGGCAGATAATACAAGACTGTTTTTGCTTCGCTTTTGGAAAAGATGTCAAAACCCATAGGTATTCTGGTTTTCGAATAGAAATAGAGTACTACTGACAAGACGGTCAGCAGAAGGCTGGTAGAGAGGTTGGGAATGCCTCCCATGGCGTCTCCGATGTTGACGATGATGATGTACAGGGCAATCCACACGAGGGCATGTGCGACGGGTTTTGTTTCCAAACTGCGATTCATAGGTGACTCCTTTTGGTAAAGCAAGGCGACGGGATGCATGAAGGTTTTTATATAGCATACGATATATAACAAGCGTAATGCATTGTATGAATCAGCAGTCGGAAGGTCAATACACAAGGAGGAAAAGCCGTCCAAATTTTTCACTTTGCCGATTGGGATGCTCCTGTGCATATGGTATACTCAGGATTCTGGAGGCAGTATGAGAATTCTGGCATGTGCAGACATCCATATGGGCAGAAAGCCTGTATTGGCGCAATCGGGTCATAGCAGTTGGGATGCCATCATAGAGAAAGCCCTCAGTCTTGCAGTAGATGTGGTTGTACTGGTCGGTGATGTGGTGGAACAGGAAAAAGCCTGGCTTTCGGTGTACGGCCCCTTGCTCAAAGGATTGCAGACGCTCAAGGAAGCGGGTATCAGGGTCATCGGCGTGGGGGGCAATCATGACTGGAATATCTTTCCCCGCCTGGTGCAGGACAGCGATGCCATCACGATCCTCGGCCTCGGCGGCAAATGGGAGAGCCTGGACATCGGGTGTGTCCGATTTCTTGGCTGGTCGTTTCGCTCGAGCCACGAAGAAACCAATCCTCTGAAAGAGTTCCCAAGCGACCTGCCCAATCCCTCACTCATAAACCTGGGCTTGCTGCATGCCGACTACGGCACCGCGCTCTCTGCCTATGCGCCGGTACAGGAACAAGACCTGCTTCATAGCGGCGTAGACCTCTGGATGCTTGGGCACATCCACAAGAAAGGCAGGGTCGGAGCAGCCAAGGCATACTACTGCGGCTCCCCGTACGCCCTCGATGTGAATGAGATGGGTGAGCATGGCCTCTATCTCTTGGAAACGGAAGAAGACCTGCACTTCAAAGAGCCGCTCTTCATTCCTCTCTGCCCGTATCGGTATGAGACGTGTTGCATAGACGTCAGCGGCATCGCGGATGCCGATGGAATACAGAAACAACTTACCAAGAGCATCCGCCAGTGTATACAGGAGCTCAAGTATGAAGGGACACTCTTTGTGAAGGCTGTCTTCACCGGCACACTCGCTCTTTCTCTCAACCTTGACCAGATCATGCAAAAGGTGGGGGACGACGATGTCTTCTTCATAGAAGAACAAGGTGTTGTCGCCTACCTGCTCGATCGCTATGAGGACCAAACCGAGCTTGCAATCGACTTGCAACAGCTGTCGATGGGTAGCGGGCCCGATGCCCTGCTTGCCAGAAAATTGCTCGATCCGATTCAGTTGGACCGATTGGCGAGGCAGTACCTAAGCCTCAACGAAGAGAGCTGTAACAGCTCGGCGTACAGCAGGCTGGACAGCTCGAGCCTGAGTTTGGAAGAAGCTGCAAACCTGGCCAGGCAAGCCGGCATGCGGCTGTTGCAAGCGATGGTTGTGCAAAAAGAAGGAGAACGATAATGGGGAAACAGCATCAGTTCACTTCGTTCTCGCTCTTTCATGCACCCGGCTTTCCCAGCCATACCTTCCCGGATTTGCTCTCCCTCCACAGCGGCCTGAATGTCGTCCATGGACCAAACGGAGTAGGCAAGACCACAATGGTTCGGACCATGCGTTGCTTGTTGTTCGCATCCGACTGCCCGAAAAACCTGGAAGCAGAGGCTCATTTGGACTCGGGAGGGCAGAAGTGGCATCTGAGCCTGTCACAGGGCAAGCTCGTACAGAAGCGCCTCGATACCGGTGAAGAGACCCGCCTGCCGGGACGAAACGATGAGTATGCGGATGCCTACTGGTTCCCGTTGCACGAGCTTTTGGAAGCTGAAGGCTCGCAGAGTGTATTTCTCCAAGCCATCCAACGAGAGATGCAAGGCGGGATCGACCTTCAGCTTGCACTGCGGCAAGCCAAAGGCATTGCAGCGTTTTCCAACAAAAGAATTGCGCTTGCCAAAAGTGTTGCTGATGCGTATAAAGCTTATGATGAGATTCGAACGGAGTTGCAGGCCAACGTCTCGCTGAAGACCGACATCACCCATCTTGAGAGTGAGCTGTCTCGTCAGCCTGCCATGCAACAAACCTCTGTTCGATTGAAATTGGTGCAAGCATATCTTGAGACGCTTGATGCGAGACGGGCTCTGCTTGCTGACTTGCAGGGGTATGACGGCAGGCTTGCCCTGCTGAATGAGCATACGCTCAAGGATGCCCAAGCATTGCAGGCAGCCTTGGACCAAGCCGATGAAGCGGTGAGACAGCGGCTGGCCGCCATCCAGGTCGACCAAGCGGCTTTGGACAACCTCAATCTCGATCCCGAATTCCTGGATAACCCCAACTTTATACAGGTCGTTACCGCCCGGATCGATGCAATCAAGGAATTTGAAAGCCAGGTACGCTCCCAAGAAAAGGAACTGCAGAGTGCCAAGACTGCTTTGAAGGTGTGCGAAGAGCAACTGTCCTGGCTGGTGAGCCAGGTCCCGGACCAAGGCAATCTGGAACGTATGGTGGCAAAGCTGGCCAAGCTTGCTCATAGTTGCGAACCGCTTCGTTGCAATCTTGCAGCATCAGAAACCCATGTCCGGCAACTGGGGGAAATGGTCGATGTCGATCTGCAGGAGAAAGAGAAGCTTGAAGCTTTGAAAACAACGCTGCTTCTTTGCATCGAGACGCTTGGCAACGTGAACTCCATGCCGAAAACCAAGCCTCACTCCGGCAAAGTACTGCTTCTTGGAACAATCGCACTCTCATTTTTTGGATCGCTGCTATCCATTGCCTTTTCTCCGGTGTTCGGTTTGCTCGGAACCTTGGCTGTCGCCCTATTCGGGCTGCTCTTTTTAAGGCACAAACCCAATGAAGAGTACCAGTCCCTTCAAGCTTTGCTGGCTTCCTATCAAGCCCGGCTGGAAAAGCAGCTGGGCTCATTCACTCTTGACTTTTTCGATATAGCGGGTATTGCGAGCCTGCTTCGGAACGTTCTTGCAAGGATGGCCGAACTGGAGCGCATGGAAGGGGAGAATGAGAGGCGAAGAAAGGCCAAACAAACCTATGAGCAGGCCAAAGCCGCATATGAGGTGTGGCTTGACGAATGGGAGGAAGCAAGCAGGACGCTCAACCTTACCGAGGAGCCGAATCTGCAAGGATCCCAGTTCTTTCATCTGTCTCCTCTCCTCAAGGATTGGGTGCACGCAGTCAGTGCCCATGATCAGGCTGCTGCACATGAGCAGCAGGCAAGGGGCCGGCTCCAAGCTGCGGCCTCCGATTTGGCACAGCTGTGCAGGTTGCAGGAGACCGAGGTTGTCGATATCATAGCCGGGGCGCAACAGCTGATACAAACCATCCAAAGTGCATCCAAGCTTCATGACCGCTTGAAAAGCCAAAAGGAGCTGCTTGCACAGGAAGAACAGAGACAGGGCAGATCTGCATCGGATTTGCAGCAGCTGTTTGAACGACTCCGGCTTACCGTCGGAGACTTGCAGAGTCTTGAGAACCTGCAGAGCCAGTATGAAAAGTATCGCGAGCTTGAAGATCAAAAGCGTGTGTATGAGCAATCACTGAATGCATATCAGCCGGAAATAGTTGAGTTTGCTGCAAGCACCACACTGCACGAAGTCTCTGGTATGCTCGCCGATACTCAGGCCGAGCTTGTGCATCTGGAGGATCTGCGTGAAGAATACGGGAGAAAGCGGGAGCGGTATGATTCATTGTGCTCCGATACCAAGTTGGAGGAAGCCCTGCTCAAGTACGAGCAGGCCAAGGAGGCCTTGGAGGCCCAACGAAGAGAGGAAGTGCACCAGCGCATGGTGTACACCCTCTGTGAGGAGGTGAAGCAAGAGTCGGAATCGAAGCATGTGCCGCAGGTGGTCCGCCGTGCAAGTTCATGGTTGCTGCGCATCACGGCAAACCGGTTCTCACTGGCCATGGGCAAGGGAACCTTCACTGCCTTGGACACTGCATTGGGCCGAAGTTTCTCCCTGACGGAGCTCTCAAGCGGTACCCGGGTCCAACTGCTCTTTGCGGTGAGAATGGCTTTCCTGGAGATGCTGGAAAGCGGGGGTGAGTATCATTTCCCCGTCTTCTTTGACGAACTGATGGCCAACAGCGACGACCAGAGGTCTTTGGCGATCGCAGAGGCCATTGTTGAGATTTCCAAGGACCGGCAGGTCTTCTATTGCACCGCACAACTGGATGAGGTGACCAAGCTCAAGGATGTGGCAAAGGGGGAGTTGCAGGTGATCGGGTTGGAGGACGAGAAGCGCAGCTACCGTATCCAGCAAAGTCCCTTCTCCGCGGTGAAGGTGGAGGTAATGCCACTCATCGAACCGCTTGCAGATTATCAGGAGTATGGCAGGGCTCTGGGGATTTCAGCACCCCTCTTGCATGATCCGATCGGAAGTCTCAGCAGTTGGTACCTGTGCAGCGACAGCCAAGAGTTGCATCACCTCTTGGAACGGGGTTTTTCCCTTGCCGGTCAAGCGGCCCGGGTGGGGGAGCCGTATCAGGATCGCTTTTCCTTGATGGCCCAAGCCCAGGCATTGGCGAGAACCGGCAGGCCGAAGGTCCTTACTGTATACGATGTTTCGGACGAAGCCTTGAAACTGAATCGCAGTGCTGCTTACTACGAGAGCCTGCAGGTCTTCCTGCAGGAAGAACGCAGGACAGGAAACGATGTGCTTGCTGCCATCGACGCAAGGGTGGTCAAAGGTTTCAGGGATGCTGCGAGGGATGCTCTTGCCGCCTACTTGTTCGAAAAGGGTTTCGCCACCGATGAGGCTTCCTATCCGATTGCTCAGATTCTGAGCAGACTCTGTCTCTCCAATCCCGAGCTGCGTGTGGACAGTGAAAACTACCGGCTTGTACAAAGGTACCTGTTGAGTCTGGATATCGAGAATTAAGGTTCCTTTTTCCTTGCCTTTGGCGTATACTACGCCCCATGTATCAATCCACCATCCGCGCCTGTTATTTGGGCAACTTCATCGGGGCTTTGACCTGCAACCTTGCCCCGCTTTTGTATGTGACGTTCATGCATGAGTTCGGTATCACCTTCGAGCAGGCTGGAAGGTTGACGTTGCTCAACTTTTTCACCCAGATAGTGACCGACTTGGCTTTCAGCCGCCCGGTGGACAAATGGGGGGTGAGGCCCTTCATCATCCTGGGCCACTTCCTGGCTTTTATCGGATTCGTTTTGTTGGCGTCCGCCCCAAAACTATTTCCAGCAAACCCTTACGTCGGCTTGATGGTTGCAACGGTCATCTACTCAATCGGCGGCGGCTTGTTCGAACTCCTCCTCAGTGCAATCGTCCAGGCCATCCCCAATGACTCGAAGGAGAAGGCCATGAGCCTGCTGCACTCCTTCTATGCATGGGGCTTCATCGTCGTCGTTGTCGGGACCACCTTGATGATCAAGGTGCTGGGACGCAGCAACTGGCCGATTCTGGTGCTTATCTGGTCGGTCTTCCCGCTGATCAACTTCTTCAACTTCCTCCGTGTTCCCCTCGCTCCCGCAATCAGTGAGGAAAAGCGTACGAAAATTCGGGAACTGCTCAGCTCGCGTTATTTTCTGTTCGTGATATTGGGAATTGCCGTAGGCGGTGCTACCGAGGTCTCCATGTCGCAGTGGACCAGTGCGTTTGTGGAAGCCTCCTTGGGGCTGCCCAAGGAAGTCGGCGATCTTTTGGGGCTCTGCTTGTTCGCCCTCCTCTTGGGCTCCATCCGTGCTGTCTATGGATCGTGGGGCGACAAATTTCCTCTCTATAAAGCCATGCTTTTCGGCAGTGTGCTCTGCATTGCCTGTTACTTGATTGCCGCATTCAGTCCGTTGCCCGTCATCAGTCTTGTCGCTTGCATTTTTGCAGGGCTCGGCAGCGGTCTCTTGTGGCCGGGTTCGGTCGTCAATGGTGCCAATCGCTTTCCCTATGCAGGCTCTTCTCTCTTTGCATTTCTTGCCGCCGGAGGTGATGCAGGGGCTGCTTTCGGTCCCTGGCTCATAGGCCTGACTGCAGATGTGGCCCCTTCGTTGGTGAAAGTGGCTCCGTGGCTCAAGCATTTGACTTTGGAGGAATCGGCGCTCAGAAGCGGCATGCTCATCGGATCCATCTTCCCCATCCTGATGGTGATTTTCCTTACGAGGATGAAGAAACAGGAGGCAAGGTAGCCCGGTTCTTTACCAAGGCCAACATCTCATCGGCTGACCGGAGCCTGCGGCTGATGTCCCTGGCAAGGTTGAGTATGAGCATGGTGTAGGTCTTCAGGTTTGCCTGGGAAATCTTGTACATGTCCTTGTTTGACAGGGTGATGATTTTGGTTTCCGTCAGGCTGACAACCGAAGCGGCGCAGCTTTGGATGTCGATGAGTTCCATTTCTCCAAACGAGTCTCCCTTATGCAGGGTGGTGATGATTCTGCTCTGCTTTTTGTTTGACTCTGATTGTCGGACGATGGCAACCTCTCCTTCGACGATGAAGTGCACGCTGTTGTTGCTCTGACCCTGTTGAAGGATTGTTGTGTTCTGAGGATAGGTATGCTCTTGTAAATAACTCTTGATCAACAAGAGTTCCTCGTCAGAAAGCCCCCCGAACATGCTGTGTTTGCAGAGAAATTCATTCTCTAATGTGCATTCGCTCATGCCTTATCGTACAGGCGTTGAATTGCATACGCAAGTTTTTTGCCCTCAATTCGTCAATAAAAAGCAAACAAAGGGAGAGCGAGTCAGCCTTTATAGCTTCGTGTACATGTTTTTCATTGGACGTATCGAAAATGGCGGGATACAGTACTCACAGAGTTCTGGCAAATTTACTGATACTGCTGTAGGAGGTCCACCCTGCTTATCTATTCAGTGCAAAACAGCGTACTCGGCATGTCGATCCTGTTGGTTCTCTTATATTTCTTCCTCAAGCAACACGGCAAGCTGGAGCAAGCGGACCGTATGTTTCTCGCCCTTTGGGCAAGCAATTTTGCTTTGCTGGCATTGGAGCTTTGTGTGGATATTTTGGGTATCTACCATCCACGTGCAGAGCTTGCCCCGCTTCTAACCTTGCTTACCTCCCTTTTCTATACCTTGAATGCAGCCCCCGGTGTTTTCTACTTTCTTTTCATCCAGTATATGATTGGAAACCGTGTCAGCAAGCGATTTGTTCTGTTGCTTTTACTGCCTTGCCTGTTCCTGGCAATACTGTCTTTTGCAAGTGCTTGGACTGGCTGGGTTTTTGTCATTGATGACTTGTCACGATACAGCAGGGGGCCGTACTTCTTTCTCACGGTTATCAACAACTATTTGTATCTGCTTTTCGGGCCGGTGTATCTGTTGCACCATCACGACCAACTGCAGAGAAAAATCTACAGTACGCTGTTGGTGTTTCCCTTTCCTGTCGCCATTGCAGGTCTTTTGCAGATACTGTTTTATGGCGTCGAGGTGCTGTGGATCAGTCTCACCATTTCTCTGTTGATTCTCTTCTTCAACGTGGAATCGAATCAGGTCAACCGCGATTATCTGACCGGGTTGTTCAACCGTAGATATTTTCAGAGAATGGCTGATCTTGCCTTCGCCAGAAAAAAGCCTGGAAAAACCCAGTGGGCTTGCCTTTTGGATATCAATGGTTTCAAAGTTATCAATGACACCTATGGTCATGCAAAAGGCGATGCAGCGTTGATTCAATTCGCCCGTTTTCTGGAACAAGTGGTTCCAAAGCATACAATCGTCAGTCGGTATGGGGGCGATGAATTCGCCCTTCTGACCTCGGCTCTGACAGAGAGGGAAGTGCTGCAAATTCTTGCGCGCCTTGAGCAAAAGCTTACCGAATTCAATGCATCGGGACGGATAGCCGATGCCATCACCGTAAGTGTAGGGTGTGCTCCTTTGCTGATGGAAGATTACGAGAATCTCGACGCCTTCCTGCAACAGTTGGACTTAGGCATGTATACGGCAAAGCAGGAGAGCAAAAAACTAGACACTGATGGGCGTTCTGTAGTCTTCCATTTCTGTAAATAACAAACATCTTGATAGAGTTATGATTTTCATGGCAAATTTTAGCTCCATCAGTTGCCGTTTTTTTCCTGTATGAGTATTGTTTACATGTTTACAACAATAAGGATTTACGTATGTCTAAAAAAGCACTGATACTTGCAGCCTTATCGTTTCTGCTTCTTTTCTCCCTCTCTGCATTGCCTGCCATTTCCTTGGAAGAAGCCTTGCAATTAGGGCGAACCAACAATCTCTCGCTTACCAGCACCGCCTTGGATGTCAATACGGCAAAGCGCGATGTCGATACCTCCTGGAATTTGTTTATCCCAACACTATCACTCACCCTCTCCAATGCAGGAGGTGGGCCGGTGTTCAATGCGGCTACTACTTCTTTTACCAACCCTTTGACTGGCCTGACTGTTGATAATCCAATGGTGTATGCAAATCGGGGACTCAGTGTAAGTTTTGATGTCTCCCTCACCCTTAACCCTGCAGTTAAAAGTCAGATGGACTCGTACCAGATCGCCTATCAGATCCAACAGGTGACCTACGAGCAGGCAAAGGCCGAGGTGGAGAGGACCATTACCAAACTGTTCTACTATTTGTTGATGGAAGAGCAGAACATCAATGTACAGCAGGCCAATCTTGAACTTGCCCAGAAGCAGTATGAAGAGGTGAAACTCAAGTATGAGCAGGGATTTGCCTCGGAGCTAGAGGTGCTTTCCAGTCAGTTGGCAGCCGAACGGCTCAAGCCCTCGCTGCAGCAGGCAAAGAATGCGTATGCATCGAACCTTCTTACATTGAAAGCAATGCTTGGTATGGATTTGGACCAGGAGTTGACCGTAGAGGGTGAGATTCCCTCCATGGTCAAGGAACTTGAAGTCCAACAGCTTGCTGAGTACCTGCAGAAAAGCTACTCCATTGCTCTGCTGGATTTGAACATGGCTCAGCTCAGAACCACCAAGGAGCTGAACAGCAAACAGGCTTTACTTCCCTCCTTGTCTGTAGGAGGCTCTTATGACCTCTCGTTCTGGAGTGATCAGTATCTGAATGACTTCAGCGATTCAGCCAAGTATTCAATAGGTGTGCGCATCCCCCTCGATGGACTGCTCCCCAACTCCCGAACCAAGGTCGGTCTTGCCAAGTTGGATGACTCGCTGCAGAAGTTGGCCCTCCAGCGTCAACAGGCGGT
>DJGJ01000041.1 GCA_002432715.1 Sphaerochaeta sp. UBA5849
CTTTCTTTGTCTGCTTCTTGAACAGGAAAAAAAGAGTTGCTATGCTTGGGTATGAAACTTGATGCAACCGAACACCGACTGAAGAACGGAATGGCAATAACAATCCGCAGCCTTGAAAGCGAGGATGCGTCGCTTGCAGTCGCCTACATGAGAACCATGTATGCCTCCTCGCCTTTTCTGGCGCGCGAGACTGAGGAATGGAACATCACCATTGAAGAAGAGGCTGCCTGGCTGCAAAAGGCGGAGGCTGACGACAAACGCCTTTTGCTGGGGGCGTTCTCTGACGGTCAATTGGTTGGTTTGTGTGATTTCTCTCCGGTTTCCACAATGAAGCGCATGGTTCATCGCTCGCAATGCGGCCTTTCGGTGGCACCGGATTTCCAACACAAGGGAATCGGGCAGTTGCTTATATATACCCTGTTGGAGCGGGCAAAACAAGCCGGGTATGAGCAGATGGAACTGGAGGTTGTTTCTTCAAATTCGAAGGCCGTCAATTTGTACAACAAGTTCAAATTCACCAAATGTGGAACCATTGAAAGAGGCATGAAGTACAAGGACGGCGCCTATGCCGACCTTGACATCATGATGTGCAGGCTCACGTAAGCTCGGTCAGGTTGCAAAGAAAGCGTCCCACTCGGCTTGCCTGAATCCGACGAGCACTGTTGCATCACAGACGAGCAAAGGCCTTTTCACCAGCATGCCGTCACTGCTGAGCAGGTCCAGGATTTGGTCGGTATCCAGGCCGGGAAGCTTGTCCTTGAGGCCGAGGCTCCGGTAGAGCTGTCCGCTGGTATTGAAAAATTTCTTGCTGTCGATGCCACTCTGCTCGATGATTCGCCCAAGCTCCTGTTTGCTTGGTCGGTCTGCTTTGATGTTCCGATAGGTGAAGGCGATATTCCTGCTTTCCAGATAGGCAACTGCTCGCTTGCAGGTGGAACAATTGGGATAACAAAAGATGGTCACATCCGGTCTCCTTCCTGTCATGGTAACAGAAGAAAAGCCAGCCTGCAATTGGACAAATTTGCCCAATCCCCTAGACCAAAGAGGAAAAAGTTGCTATATACAATATGTTTCCGCTAAAAGGGTTTTCTCAATCCGCCCTCTCTAGGGTGGTCGAGCTTTTATGGTTGTAGTATACTCCTTGCTAGCTGGACTGAGGAAGGGAACACGAAAGGGCTTTGCCTGAGGATATACAGGGTCCGGATTCGGACCGAAAGGATGAACATAGGATGATCGCTGATAAGAGTATCAAAGAATTGGAGAACTCCTCCGTCGCGCTGACGGTCACCGTGACCGCCTCCACCATCGAGAATGATTACAAGGCAGCACTGCAGAAGTACGCCTCTACCATCCAACTCAAGGGTTTCCGCAAGGGCAAGGTACCTGTTTCTGTGCTGGAAGGCAAATTAGGCAAGGCTATCCGCGAGGAAAGCACCTTCAACACCATCGAAGCCGCCCTCAAGGAGGCTCTGGAGAGTGTTGAGGACAAGTACAAACCAATCTCCTTCAGCACTCCCGAATTGCTGGATGAAGAGTCCCTGCTCCCTTTCAAGGCTGATACCGATGTCACCTTCACCGTGAAATATGATGTGATGCCTGCGTTCGAGCTTCCCGCCTACAAGGGCTTGACGGTAACCTATCCGAAAGTACGGGTAACCGATGAGGCAGTGAATGCAGAGATCGACAAGCTGCGCGACCAGAATGCAATAACCATCGACAAGCAGGATGCCGCAGCCATGGGGGACATCGTCACCGTTGATTATGTCGAGCTCGACGAACAGAACAATGAGGTTCCCGGGACCGAGCGCAAGGAATTTGTGTTCACCCTCGGCAGCTCCTCCAACTTCTATCAGTTCGACAGTGACTTGGTCGGCATGAAGGCCGGGGATGAGAAGACTTTCTCCAAGACCTACGCCGAGGACTCCACCGTGGAAGGCTATGCAGGCAAGACCATCACGCTCAAGGTGGCTGTATCGGCCGTTAGATACCGCGATGTTCCCGCTCTCGATGATGAGTTTGCCCAGGATGTGAAGGAAGAGTACAAGAGTGTTGCAGATTTAACCAAGGCGACCCGCGAGAAGCTTGAAAAAGCGCTCGAGGCGAAGCTTAAGCAGGTAAAACTCAATGCCTTGAGCGAGGAGCTTTTGAAGGGAACGACTGTTGCAATTCCCGCCAGTATGATCGATCTGGAGATCGACCAGAGCTGGAACCGCTATGTGAAGCAGACCGGTCTCAGCGAAGAGCAGATTTTGCAGATCCTCCAGTTCCAGCATAAAACCAAGGAAGATATCACCGCCCCTTGGAGAGAAGCTGCCGAGAAGGGCCTGCGCATCCAGCTGATCATGGACAAAATCAAGGATACCGAGAAGTTCGCAATAGACGAGGAGGAATTGAACAAGACGCTGGAAGAACAACTGAAGGATATCACCGATCCCGCTCAGCGTGACTATTACAAGGCCATGATCGAGGACGATATGCGCTTCCAGAAGGTAGCTTCATTCCTAGAGGAGAACAACACCTTCGTCGAAGGCGAAGAGGTTGCCTATGAGACGTTCATGAGCCAGACCTACGGTGCGTAAGAGTGCATCAGACAGTGTTGTACGTTGTGAAGAGGCGGGTCCACACAGGTTCCGCCTTTTCAATCCCAGCTTAGAAAGGGGGCTTTTGCCATGAATATCCATCCTTTTAGGATGCAATCCAACATACCGATGGTCGTCGAGCAGTCAGGAATCGGCGAACGAGCCTATGACATCTTCAGCCGTCTGCTCAAGGATCGCATTATTTTCCTTGATGGCGAGATCCATGACGCCAATGCAGATCTTGTAGTAGCCCAGATGCTGTTTCTGGATTCCGAGGACGCAACCAAGGACATCAGCCTCTACATCAACAGTCCCGGCGGATCGGTCACCGCCGGTCTTGCCATTTACGACACCATGCAGTATCTGCACAGCAATGTACAGACGATTTGCATGGGACAAGCTGCGAGCATGGCGGCCCTGCTGCTTGCCAGCGGCTCGGAAGGAAAGCGCTATATGCTTCCCTCCGCAAGAGTCATGATCCACCAGCCTTGGGGTGGTGTCGAGGGGCAATCCTCCGATATCTCAATCCACGCCAAGGAGATCAGCCGATTGAAGAAACTTACCATCGATATCATCGCCCGTCATACACACAAGAGTTTTGAACAGGTTTCCAAGGATGTCGAACGGGATTTCTTCCTTTCAAGTGATGATGCTGTCACCTATGGTATTGTCGACAGCGTCATGAGAAGGAGTAACTGATGGCGCGAAACGCGAAAGTCTGTTCTTTCTGCGGCAAAGGCCAGGAAGAAGTAAAAAGACTCATCAATGGTCCCGGTGTGGCCATCTGCGATGAGTGCATCAAGGTGTGCAACGACATGCTCGCCGGCGATCCTACGTTCCAGGAAGATGCAGTCGGACTTCCCGACCGCATTCCTACCCCGAAGGAACTGAAGGAGTACATGGACGAGTATGTAATCGGTCAGGACGATGCCAAGCGTGTACTGGCTGTAGCGGTGTACAACCACTATAAACGTGTCAAATTCCAGAAACAGATTGCCGAACAGGGAGTTGAGCTGGATAAGTCCAACATCCTGATGGTGGGGCCCACCGGTACCGGAAAGACCTTGCTGGCCTCTACCTTGGCAAAAAAATTGCAGGTCCCCTTCGCCATCGCCGATGCCACCACGCTCACCGAGGCTGGATATGTCGGCGAGGATGTTGAGAACATCCTGCTCAAGCTCATCCAGAACGCCAATGACAACATCAAGGCAGCCGAGCATGGAATCATCTTCATTGATGAGATCGACAAGATTGCCAAGAAGGGAGAGAACCCATCCATCACACGCGACGTCAGCGGTGAGGGTGTTCAGCAGGCCCTGCTGAAAATCATCGAGGGAACCGATGCATCCGTACCTCCCCAGGGAGGCAGAAAGCATCCAAACCAGGAGATGCTGAAGATCAATACACGCAACATTCTCTTCATCTGCGGTGGGGCCTTCGTTGGTTTGGACAAGGTTATCGAGAAGCGCGTCTCCAGTCATGCCATGGGTTTTGGTGCAACCATTGTCAATACCCAGGAAAAGGACCTGCATGCTCTCTACAGCAAGATGATGCCGGATGACTTGATTAAGTTCGGTCTGATTCCCGAGTTCATCGGCAGGCTTCCCATCCATGTTGCGCTGGACAATCTCTCCAAGAAGGACTTGATGAGAATCATCGTGGAACCGAAGAACTCCATCCTTCGCCAGTATGAAGCAGCCTTCCGCCTTGACGGTATTGAATTCATCTTCAAGAACGAGGCTGTCGAAGCAGTGGCTGAGAAGGCGTTCGAGCAAAAGACTGGTGCCCGAGGCTTGCGTTCCATTGTCGAGAACATCATGATGGGCATCATGTACGATATCCCTTCCATCCACCAGGTGAAACAGGTGATCGTCGGACGGGAGTGCGTGCTTGAGGGCAAACAACCCGAGGTCATTCGTGGAGCGTGAAATGTTCAGTTATCCCCCATTTGACGAACAGATTCTTGATCTGTTGAGAAGTCGGGACGAGTTCATCGTCCTGGGACATATAAGCCCTGATGGGGATTGCCTTTCCAGTCAGATGGCCGCAGGATCGCTCTTGCTCAAGATGGGCAAGACGGTCCACTTGGCCAACGCCGGTCCATTCGATCGTTCCGAAATTTCCCATTTGCGTGCAGATTTTCTCGCTCACATCGACAAGGATCTCTATGACCGCAATCCCATCGTTGTCGTCGTCGATTGTTCATCTCCTGAGAGGATTGGACACCTCGCCCAAGAAATTGAAGGGTTGACCACCATCGTCTTGGACCACCACAGCAGCGGGGAGCAGTTTGGAACCTTCCGCTACATCGTGCCCCGTTCGGTATCGACCACCCTTATCGTCATGCAGCTGTACAAGGCGCTTGACGTGGAAATCTCCCAAGAAATCGCCGAGCATCTGTTTTTCGGATTCGCAACGGATTCGGGCTTCTTCCGCTTCATCAACGCGTATCGGGGAGAAACCTTGCGTCTGGCTGCCGAGCTTGTCGATCTCGGAGTCTCCCCAAACATCATGGCCGACCGGATGACCGGGGGAAAAAGCCTTGGATATGTGAAGTATCTGGGCAAGCTTATCGATCGCAGTGAGAGCCTGTACGACGGCAGGCTCATGCTTTCCTCCTCGTTCCTCAAGGACCGGGATACCTACATCACGACCGACAAACCCAGTGACTCGCTCTATGCGATGCTTCTTTCGGTCAAGGATGTCGAGGTCGTACTCTTCTTCAAGGAACTCGAAGGCGGCGCCACCGAAGTGGGATTTCGCTCCTCGCACCAAAGCAGCGTCGATGTCGGCGCTTTGGCCGAGCGGTTCGGTGGAGGCGGTCATAAGAAAGCTGCAGGAGCCACCATTGGTGAAGAGATCACCGTGGTACGGCAGAAGCTTGTCGATGCTGTAGGAGAACTGCTGGGCAACTGACTTGGCATACACATTGCATACAGAGGTGATACATCACCATAGGAGTATGCAATGTACATCTTACCTCTCTCTGAAAACGCTTCATTTCAGTTGACCAAATCGGTTGTATGCTATCAAAAGAGACATACAGATCAATCGCTTTATCGCACGCTGCATGAGCAAACCCAACAATTACTCTATGAACTCCCATTGTTTTTACACCTCATCGATGAAGAAGATTGTTGTGAGTTTCTGTTCTTTTGTTACGATTCCATCCCGTATTACCTGAACACCTACCGGGAAGGAAGACTCTCCTATATTGGATACTTGAGCCAGGTTGTGCGCAAGCGCAGCCGTTATTTCATCGCTCAAAAGCAGATTAAAAAACAAAAAGAGCGCTTGCTCGCTGAAAGTGATTTCTACCATCAACAAACAACCTTCGAGCTGCCGGAAGAGACAGCCGAACAAGCAATGTACTGCAGGTTTTCCTCTGTTGTCGAACAGGACATTGCCACCCTCCCCTCCCTGTTCTCAGAGCTATTGGAACATCGAAGCCAACCGACGATCATGAGCGATCCCAAGCTGCTGGAATTGCAGAACATTCTTCGACATCAGGTGAATCGCAAGCGGTTTTTGATCATGCTCACCCTGTCCCCGCACCTGGCCGCCCA
The DNA here is from genome assembly GCA_002432715.1 of Sphaerochaeta sp. UBA5849. GTDB lineage: Bacteria > Spirochaetota > Spirochaetia > Sphaerochaetales > Sphaerochaetaceae > Sphaerochaeta. The sequence goes on from DJGJ01000041.1 coordinate 6,146, forward strand.
CTATTTGCTCGAAGATCTGGCTTCTCTTTTGGAAGTGAGTCCTGCCCTGCTTATAAAATATTTGAATACAGCAAACAGTGTTCTTGCACAAAAACGAGCGTGCAAGCAAGAGTTTGAAACCATCAGCCACAGGCACTTCAGACGCTTGCTGGAGATCGAGTCGGAACTCCTTCGGGAGGAGGATGAAACAAAACGCCTGAAACTCGAACGGCTGCGCATATGGAATCAGCGTGTGTATAAGGCCAAAGTCAAGCAAATCAGGACGATGGAACTCAATTTGAGCCATAGTGAATTGGGCAACCTGCTGGGAATCCCAAAGGGAACCATCGATAGTTCAGTGCACTACATGAAGCATCTGCTTTTGAAGTGTATGGACGAACAAGGGGACAATGAGTATCTTTAGACCCATGAACATTCTTTTGGCATCAAACAATTCCCATAAGAGGGAGGAATTCTCCCGCCTGCTGAAAGCCCATACTCTCATCCTGCCCAAGGAGCTCGGCCTGGATTTTGATTTTGAGGAAGACAAGGCCACCTTTACCGAGAATGCCCTGGGCAAAGCAATGGCCCTCGCTGCGAACGCCCCGAAAAACATGGTGGTTCTCGCGGATGACTCAGGGCTTTGCGTGGATGCTCTTGGAGGAGGCCCGGGCGTGCGTACTGCCCGCTACGGCATGGAAACATTCGGCAGGCTGCTGGAAAGCGGCGAGCGCAATCTGTTCCTGTTGGAGAATATGGAGCATCTGAAGGAGCCTTCAGAGCGAAGTGCACAGTTTGTATGCGCCTTGGCATTGGTGGCGGACAAGCATCGCGTCTTTACGTTTTGCGAATCGGTGCACGGCAGAATTGCATTTGCCGCCTACGGTAAGGGAGGTTTCGGCTATGATCCGGTCTTCTTTGTCACCGAGGCGGGGAAAACCATGGCCGAGCTCACCGATGAAGAAAAGGACCACTACAGCCACCGCGGCCGGGCTGCCCGGCACCTGATCACCTTGTTAGGAGAAATTGCATGAAAACACTCAGCCGAGCACAGCAGAGAACTGAAGATACCTGGGACCTTGGAAGCTTGTTTGAGAACACCCAGGTATGGGATGAGGGGCTTGGGCAACTTGCAGAGCGCATTGAGCAGGCACCTCGGCTGAAGGGAACCCTCGCAGCAGGGAAAGCCTCATTCCTACATACGATGCAGTGGTATGAAGAGACAGCCGTTCTTGCAGAGCGACTGTACAACTATGCCTTTTTGCTCTATGCGGGCGATGCTTCGGACAACGACAATGTCAGACGCTATTCGCTTGCCTCCCAGCAATTGAGCCAGCTCTCCGCGGCCATGGCTTTCTTTGATCCAGAGTTGTTGGGCATTGCGGATGATGTCATCGAGACCTACCTGAACGATGAAGATTTCGCCCCCTATGCCGTCTTTATCCGCAAAGCACGCCGATTCAAGGAACATGTACTCAGTGAGGCGGAAGAACGCCTGATGGCTTTGCAGGGAGAAGTCGGATCGGTGATGCGGACCACCTTCGGCGATCTGACCAACGTTGATTTTGATTTCGGCGAGCTCGAGGGGAAACCTCTCACCCAGAGCTCCTTCAGCAGCTTCTTGATGCAGGATGACAGGGACCTGAGACGAAGGGCTTACAAGCAGTTCTATGCAGTCTACGAGAAGAGCAAGCATGCCATAGCCCGGCTCTACGAGGGGCAGGTGAAGCAGGACATATTCTGCAGCAAGGCCCGCGGGTATGAGAGCTCACGAAGCATGGCTCTCTTTGGCGACAGGGTGCCCTTGACCGTGTATGACAACCTGATCAAGGCTGTGCATGAGGCATTTCCCGTGTTGCACCGCTACTATGCACTTCGCTCACGGCTGTTGGGCCAGGAGAAGCTGGCACACTATGATGTCTATGTTCCCCTGGTCAAGGGAATCCAGGCCCACACAAGCTACGAGCAGGCAGTGAATACCATCTGCGAAGCTCTCAAGCCGCTTGGACCTAATTACGTGGAAACACTCAAAGCCGGACTTACCACCGAACGCTGGGTCGACCGCTATGAGAACAAGGGCAAGCGAAGCGGAGCCTTCAGCAGCGGTACGTATACTTCCAAACCCTATATTTTGCTGAACTACAAGGAGGATGTGCTTCGCGACCTGTTTACCGTTGCCCATGAAGGCGGTCACTCCATGCACAGCTATTACAGTGCGAAGAACAATCCCTACTTTCACTACGACTACACGATCTTCGAAGCCGAAGTGGCGTCCACCTTCAACGAGCAGCTTGTAGCCAAGTATATGATCGAGACTTCATCCGACAACAAGACCAAGGCATATATTGTAGGCAAGCAGATCGACGACATCGTCGCCACCCTCTTCAGGCAGACGATGTTTGCCGAATATGAGAAGATCACCCATGAGATAGCGGAAGCAGGCACTCCTCTGACCCTTGAGGTCCTGAGACAGGAGTACCGCAAACTGCTTGAAGCCTACTTCGGGCCTGCAGTCGAGTTTGAAGCAGAGAGCGATCTGGAAGGCCTGAGGATTCCGCACTTCTACAGCCCGTTCTATGTATATAAGTACGCAACCGGCATCAGTGCCGCCATCGCCTTGAGCCAGAAAGTCCTCTGCGGAGGGGAAGATGAGCGCAACGATTATCTGGCGTTCCTCTCTAGCGGCGGCAGTTCCTATCCCATCGATTCGCTTCGCAAGGCTGGTGTCGATATGGAGAGTGAAAAACCGGTACAGGAGGCCTTGAAAACGTTCAAGAGCCTGCTTGACCAATTTGAGGCACTGCTCTAGGAGAATTCAAGCCTTCTTTTTCAAAAGAGGGCTTGACTCACATCCCAACGGTGTTGTATTGTTGCCACGTTCGGTTTGAAAAAACCGAAAACCTCATGATGCGGTAGTGGTGGAATTTGGTAGACACGCTAGCTTGAGGTGCTAGTGGCGGAAACGTTGTGCTGGTTCAAGTCCAGTCTACCGCACTCAGTCAAACCCTTGCCAAGAAAGAACTTGGCGAGGGTTTTCTTTTTATCTCCCTTCTCGTGATAATTTGAAACCAGAAAGTGACACCATTTGTGATACCAATTCAAGAAAGGAATCCCCACATAGGTGGGGAATACGGGGACAGGCATCGGCGCTGATGAGATCGATGCAAGGAATCCCCACATAGGTGGGGAATACTCCTGTGCACCACCTTGGCAGCCGTCACGGTACGGTTCATCCCCACACAAGTGGGGAATACCCACCCCGTCTTCAACCGAGACGAAAGGCTTCCGGTTCATCCCCACACAAGTGGGGAATACGGCATGAACTGCGCCCTCCATCCTTCCTGTTGCGGTTCATCCCCACACAA
>DJGJ01000072.1 GCA_002432715.1 Sphaerochaeta sp. UBA5849
AGAACTTGATACTGTTGAGATCTGAGGAAAAAAGGTTTCAAATTTATGTTGACTTGTATACAATCTTGTATAAAATAGAAGTTGGGTACTTTTCCAGCGGTGTGGAAAGCGAGTGCCTTGATGAAGCAAGTCGTTGTCAAGAAAGACATGTACGTCGATTCTGTTGTCTTGATGCTACTCAGCAGGGATCTGGAAACTAGAGAAGAAATCGAATCCGCAACAGTTGCCATGGGCACCGCCATGAATGTGCAGTTGCTCATAGACCAAGGATATTCTCCCACCCAACTCGAAAAGGCCACCCCTTCCGACCTCCTTATAGCTCTTGATTGCCCTGAGGAAAGTGATATACCCGCCATGCTTGCCTTTACGGACACCTTGCTCTCAGGCAAGGGAGGAAGCTCAAAAGCCGAAGCTTCCCAAGAAGCGTATTGCAGCGTAGAAGATGTAGTACGCTCACAAAGTGAAACCAATTTGGCAATTATCTCAGTACCAGGCATCTACGCAGCCCATGAAGCACGAAAAGCCCTGGACCTCGGCCTGAACGTCATGATCTTCTCCGACAACGTTGCCTTGGAAGATGAAATAGACCTCAAGCAGCGTGCCGTGGAAAAAGGCTTGTTGGTCATGGGTCCCGACTGCGGAACCGCAATAATCGGAGGAAAACCGCTCTGTTTCGCCAATGTAGTCGCCCCGGGTTCCATCGGGTTGGTTGCTGCTTCAGGAACCGGCTTGCAGGAAGTGACATGCCTGCTGGATCGGATGGGCTGCGGCATAAGCCAAGCCATCGGCACCGGAGGACGGGATTTGAAGAACAAAGCCGTGGGAGGGAGAATGATGCTGCAAGGCATCAGAGCCCTTGGTGAAGATCCAAACACCGATCTCATTGTCGTAGTATCCAAACCCCCAACCCCTGAATTGGTACCAACCGTACTCAATGCCTTGGTACGGACACAGAAGAACTCGGTTGTACACTTCATCGGAGCCGACGCGCATCAATTTCCCCACCATCCCTTGATCCATTGGGCCTCCAATCTTGAGGAGACGGCGCGCATTGCAGCCTCCCTTAGCGGCAAAAACCTCCCAAAACGGGAACACTACGATGATTGGCCCTTCGATCTGGACCATGAAACCATCGATGCCATTGTTCTCAGGGAATCGAAGCACAGGCTGCCCGAACAAACCAATATCCGCGGATATTATACAGGAGGCACGCTGTGTGATGAGGCTTGGTTATCCCTTTCGGACCTCAAGGAGAACGTATATTCCAATAACCAAACCAACCCAGCCTTGAGACTCTTGGATCCGCATGTCTCAATCGGTCACACCATCGTCGATCTAGGTGATGATGTCTTTACCGTGGGAAGACCACACCCCATGATCGACCCCACCACGCGTACCGACCGGATCCGCAAGGAGATGGACGACGCTTCAATTGCCGTGATGGTGCTCGATTGCGTACTAGGGTATGGAAGCTGCGACGACCCGGCAGGAGCGATGATACCCACGCTGGTTGCAGCCAAGCAGGCAGCTCTCAAGCGGGGAGGGTACCTGAGCATCGTTGCTTCAGTAACCGGAACCCCACTCGATCCGCAAGGTTTTGCCCTCCAAGTACAAAACCTTGAAAAAGCCGGCGTAGTGGTGATGCCCTCCAACTATCAAGCCGTCAAACTGGCACAGAGAATTCTCCTCAAACAAACCGGTGTCGGAAACCGGGAAGAGAGCATGGAATCGCCTTCACAAATCACCCTCAAACCGCTGGACCTTCCCGATGCCACACCCGTAGGACCGATACTCTCCTTGTTTGAAAAGGGAGTCCATGCAGTCAACCTTGGCTTGGCTTCCTTTTCTAAAAATCTAGAGTCTTGTGGTGCCGATGTGTACAACCTGGATTGGAAACCCCCTGCCGGCGGTGATGTCGTTTTGATCGACGCACTCAACCGGATGGATACAATCAAGGATATCGACTGTAACGAAGCCAACCAAGAAGCGGTGGAGCGGGTTCTTGCGAGCAAGCCAATGCTGCTGGGCATCGCCAAGGCGAAGGACGTCATCCCCGGCATGCGGGAAAACCTGTTGTTGCACGCAGGACCCCCGATCACCTGGGAGCGCATGTGCGGTCCCATGCGGGGAGCGGTCATTGGTGCGCTGTTGTATGAAGGAAAGGCAAAGGATGCCAACGAGGCTGAAAAGCTCGCGTCTTCAGGTGCCATTGAGTTTGAACCCTGTCATCACCATAATGCAGTCGGCCCCATGGCCGGCATCATCAGCTGCAGTATGCCGGTATGGATCGTAGAGAACGACACCTACAAGAATAAAGCCTATGCAACACTGAATGAAGGATTGGGAAAGGTCCTTCGCTATGGAGCATACAACGAGGAAGTGCTCTCCCGGCTTCACTGGATGGAAAGCATCCTCGCTCCGATTCTCAACAAAGCTTTGCAGCTCCATGGACCGATCGACATGCGTTCCTTGATAGTACAGGCACTGCAGATGGGTGATGAGGGCCACAACCGCAACAGGGCGGGAACATCGCTGGTCATTCGCGAGCTTGCACCGTATCTCGTATTGCTCGACGAACCGAAGCAACACATCTCCGATGTACTGACTTTCATGCACAAGAACGATCACTTCTTCCTCAACCTCTCGATGCCGTCGGCAAAGTGCACGATGGACAGCGCAAAGCACGTGAAAGGAAGTACACTCATTACTGCGATGGCCCGCAACGGTACGGACTTCGGCATTCAAATCTCAGGTCTTGCAGACCGTTGGTTCACCGCCGGGGCGACCGTCGTCGAAGGATTGTATCTCCCCGGCTTCAAAGCCGAGGATGCCGCTTTGGACATTGGGGACTCGGTCATCACCGAAACATCGGGCATCGGCGGCTTTGCCATGGCAGCCTCGCCCTCCATCGTCAAGTTCGTCGGAGGAACACCCTCCGATGCAATTATGTACACCAAACGAATGTACAACATCACCCTGGCCGAAAACAGGGAATATAGGATCCCCATTTTGGATTTCCGAGGGACTCCCACCGGCATCGATGTAAGGAAGGTGGTTGAGAAGGGGATTCTTCCTGTCATCAACACCGGCATCGCACACAAGGAGCCGGGTATCGGGATGGTAGGAGCCGGGTTGGTGAAACCTCCGATCAAGTGTTTTCAGGATGCTCTCTTGGCTTTTGCCGACGAGTATGCACCCTCCGATCATAGCAAAAAAAGGAGAAAGCAATGAAAGTAATCGATCTGACGATTCCCTTGGGCGTTGGGACACCACCTTGGCCGACGTATATACCGCTACAGGTCCAATATTTCAAGCGGCTTGCACCCAACGGTGCAAACGGGCAAGTGGTGACCCACTCCAACCATGTGGGAACACACCTTGACGGAGAAATACATTTCTATACACCGGGAAAGGATATTGCACAACTGGATATGGACTTCTTGGTGCATGAAGGCGCCATCGTCGACCTTTCCGACGTGTGCGGCGATTATGACGTCTACACCTCGGACATGGTCGAAGAGCGCGTCGAAGTGAAAGAGGGAGACATCCTGATCATCCACACCGGGTATCACCACTATGGATGGGACCAGCCAACCGGTGACGAAATCAGATACATGATCAAGCACCCCGGACCCAATAGGGAGTTCGCTGAATGGGCGAAGAAAAAGAAACTGCGGTGGATAGGAGTCGACTGCGGCAGCGCAGACCATCCCATGAACACCAAAATCAGGGACTGGATGCCCAAGGAAGCCAAGCAATGTGATGCACATTTCAAGGAAAAGTACGGCATGCCCTTGGATGAGTTCTTTACTGAAGACAAGTATCAGTTGATGCATATTGAAATGTTCAACCATGGAATCATCCACGCAGAGTGTGTCGGGGGAGACCTCGACCTATTGCTCAACCAACGGGCGGTCATCGGGTGTTATCCTTGGCGGTTTGTGGATGGGGAGTCCTCCATTGCCCGTATCGTGGCTCATGTCGACGACGACCGCTATGAGATGCTGATGGCAAAGAAGGCAAAAGCCGAACTGACCCGCTTTGGGGATGTTGCAGGCAGCAGGAACGCTTGGTTGCACGAAGAAGCAAGAAAGCACAGGTAAAAAAAGGAGTCCGCAAAATGGCATTGGACGCAATGGAAAAGATATTGAGACCTCCTGAGTTGACGCTCAAGGCCTATCCCCCCAAGGTAATCACCTTGGCATCAGGGGAGAAGATGGTGGTTCGGGAAGCAAAGCGGGAAGAAGTCGGAGCCTTGCTGGGAACCTTGTATCCGCTGATCGGTGTTCCGAAGGACTTCTACGACCTCGTAGCTGTTCGCATGTATTCGGAAATCCTAGGCTGGTATCGCTACCGGGTGGCGAATGAGTTTGTCCTGGTCGGGACCATCGACGGAGTCATCGCCGGCATTGTAACCAGCCGTGCCGTTACGCCGCAGCTGGGTATGAGCCTGCATACGTTGACGATCAAGCGAGGGCTCAGGGTAGGAGCGCAATTGTTTGCCGCAAAAATGGAACACCACATAGACATTTTAGGGGAAGAAGAAGTCTACATCGTTGCAGAGAGCCCCAATGGCTTCAAGCGATGGATGATCGAGTACCAATTGGAGGACCGCTCCTCCCAATTTCCCGAAGTCAGGCATGAATTGGGTGGTGTCCCCACCTACGTGTTGACTCGTCCGCTTTGGGATGCTGTACGGGCAAGCAAGTGCACCGGCACCAGGCCGGTTTCAGCTGAAGATCTCAAATCGGCGGAAAAATTGATCATGCCCGCCGAATATCCCCAGATCCCGGGATTCAAGAGGTAAGCAATGGCAAACGTTGGAATAGTAGGAATCGGGCACACCAGATTCGGTAATTCCTCTGAATATGACCTTTCGGATGTATTATCGTATGCTGCAACTGATGCCTTGGAGGACGCACATTTTCTATCAAGAAGGAAGGAAGTCGACCAGGTAATCGTCGGCAATATGGCAAGCGGTCTCTTTTGCCATCAAAGTGCCGTGGCTTCCGCCTTGATAAGTCGCATGGATATGGAACCGGTCCCGGCTGAACTGGTGGAAAATGGACCAGCCTCAGGGGCCAGCGCAATCAAGATCGGGTATATGGCGATTGCCTCCGGCATGGCGGACATTGTATTGGTGGTCGGCGGAGAAGTGATGCGCAAAGTCTCGGGTTGGGTCGGCACCGACTATGTAGCAACCATGCTGCATACCGAAGCCGAATACAACATGGGCCTCACCCTCCCCGCCTTCGGTGGAATGTTCACCCGCATGTATATGGAACGATATGGGCTGACCGAACGCGACCTTGCCCTGTTGGCGGTGAAAAACCATGCCAATGGTGCAAAGAACAAGTACGCCCATATCCAGGCCCCGTGCTCGATTGAAGCCATCAACGACGGCCCTGAAGCCGCGGTGGTGAATACGTATGTAGCCGAACCGCTGCGAATGTACTCGACTTGCCCGGTAAGTGATGGAGCCGCTGCGCTATTGCTGGTGAACATGGATAGTCCGAAGGCGAAAGACTTTCCCAAGAAACCGATTCGGATCGCAGGCATAGCCAGTGCCACCGACACCCATTGCGTGCATAACAGAAAAGACCCGCTGCTGCTTGATGCAGTAAGGATCGCCGCTGAAAAAGCATACGCCATGGCGAAGCTGACACCAAAGGATATCTCCTTTGCCGAGCTTCATGATGCTTTCTCCATTCTTGAACTGGCCATCAGTGAAGAGGTGGGGTTCTTTGAACGAGGCAAGAGCTTCTTGGCAGTGCGGCAAGGCCTGACCAATATCGACGGGAAGCTTCCCATCAATACATCCGGGGGGTTGAAGTCCAAAGGCCATCCGGTAGGGGCTACCGGTGTCTCCCAGGCGGTGGAGTTGGTAAGACAGTTGCGCGGAGAAGCTGAGAAAGGAAGGCAGGTGAGTAATCCTCGCTATGGTATGTCGGTCAATTTCGGTGGGTTCGGCAATAACGTCGTCGCGCTGATCTGCGCAAAGGAGTAAGGGTGCTGCCATGATTGATTTCAGCATGTATGAAGTGAAGGAACCGAAGATTTCAGCCTACCGCTGTGAATCGTGCGGGACACTGTATTACCCAGCCCCCATGGTGTGCAAAACCTGTAACAGCCGCCGGGACCCTGTGACCGGCAAGGGATGGGAGCAATTTGATTTGGAAGGCCCGTGCACCCTGCTTTCCTGGACGCGGTTGTGGAATCTGCCTGAAGGCTACACAAAGAAGAATATGATGTTCGGCATCGTGGAATTCGAGAACGGGCTTCGGGCATCGGGGCAGTTGGAAGTGGATGAACCAAAAACAGGAATGAAGTTGGTTTCAACCGTGGTGGAGTCGGATGAACGACCGGGCGATCCCGTGAAGGTATTCATTTTCAAGCAATAGCATCCCAGGAGGATCCCAATGGGTAGTCCGGTACGCAGCACTGATATTTACGATTCTCTCTCCCAGCGAATCATAACCTGGTTTTACACACCCGGGTATCGGTTGACTGAAGAAGAACTGTGTGCTGAGTTTGCAGTAAGTCGCTCTCCTGTTAGGGAGGCGCTGGGCAGTCTCGTATCGGCCAGATTAATCTCCAAGGAAGCTCATAAAGGATATATGGTGAGGCAGATTGACCTTAGGGAGGTCAATGAACTGTATGACACCCGGCTGGTCCTGGAACTTGCCGTGGTGGAGACCTTGTGTGAAAAAGGAATGGATGCCTCCATACTGAAGGATTTGCAGGAACGTTGGAAGGTGATGCTTGATACGTTGCCCGAGGGCCTGGCACTCTGTGCAACCGAGGATGAACTTTTTCACAAGACGCTGTGTTCCGCAGCGGGGAATTTGGTGATGATGCAGATGTTGGACGACATCGCCAAGAGGATCCATTTCGTCCGGTTGTCGGACATAACCGATCCTGACAGGATGCGCAAGACCTGTCAGGATCATCTTGATCTGCTGCTTTCGTTGGAAGCTAGGGATGTTGAACAATCTAAGTCGATCGTAAGACGGAACATCCTCTGGGGTAAAGAGAAAGTGGATACCGCCATCAAGGAGGCGTTGTTTCATGCGCACCACATGGCCTGACGGTCCGTTGGGGACCATTGAGGTGATGGGCTCACGCTTTCCTTCTTCCCCAAGGGTCCTTTTGGTGCACTCTGTATTCAACACTTCCCTGAATCTCCAGGACAAAGACGACGGCCTTTGCGCCTTGGTGATGAAAGCGGAGCAGCTTCACCCATGCACCGCATTCATGCATTCATCCACTGCGTGTACGCAATTCAGCTTGCTTGGTCTTGCGAGAGGACAGAAGGTTCTGCTGCAGGAAGATCGGTTGAGCTTCGATTGCGGTTTATGGGTCTCGTTTGTTGGATCCATGCGGGTGCATCCAAACAATGAGGCAGCTCCTGCTGCCTGTTCCCTGAACAACGGGAACCTTACGCACATGGGCGCCATGCTTACCAAGGCACAACACGATAAAGGTGCCGTATTGGTATATGATGCGATTATCCATCATCGTGATGATAACCATAGTTTTATCGGATACTTTTCACACCATGCAAGAGTTCTTCTCGTAGGTGTCCAAACAAGAAATCTTCTTACAGCTGAACGAGGAATGCAGAAGCTTTTGGGATTCGGAGCGGGCTCCACCCCGGTAGGTGATGATTTCCTTTGTGGGTTTCTCCTCGCCCTCTTCATGCTCGCCCGTTCAGCCGGGGAAGGCTCGTTCACTGATTTTGTTGAAGCCTTCACAACACAGCTTCGTCGATTGCTCTACGATTCATCCCAACGCACAACCGATATCTCAAAGCGCATGCTGCTTCTTGCCTGCGACAATCTGTTTTCCCAGGCGTTGGTGGCGTTTGCCCAGACGGTTTGTTCAGACCAGCTTGATGAGGTGCAGTATGCAGCGGCTTTGCAGGTGCTCTCTGGATTGGGCCATAGTTCTGGATATGATGCAGCTTCCGGCCTGCTGTATGGTCTTTTGCCGGAAATCATGGGTAAGGGGGGCGTATGATTGCTGAATTTTCGTACAGGGGACCTACCACGGAATCTGCTTTGTTGGAACTGCTTTCCGCCAATGCACACCAAGCAAAGTTGCTCGCTGGTGGAACCGATCTATTGGTCGGAATCAGAGGGGGGGTCTACCACCCTGATTTGCTGATTGACTTGAAGAAGATTCCTGCGTATCGGAATCTCGTTTTGCAGCAGGACCTCGCCCTGTCGATAGGGCCTGCCGTCACCATCAATGACATTCTTGGTAGTGCAGAGGTGAGGAAATACCATCCGCTCTTGTGTGCCTGCGCGAAGGATCTCGCCTCCTATCAGATTCGCAATCGGGCCACTGTGGTGGGGAACATCGTGAATGCTTCCCCATGTTCCGATATGGCCCCTGCATTGTTGTGCCTCGATGCCACAATCACCATTGCTTCGGTGAGGGGCTCCCGTGAGGTAGCCATCGGTGACTTCTTCACCGGGGTGAAAAAGACCGTGTTGGAAAGAGATGAAATAGTAACGGCTCTGCATATTCCCCCAAGTAGTGCTTCTGCAAAAGGGGTGTATCGAAAGTTGAAAAGAATACAGGGGCATGACCTGGGCATCGTCGGTGTAGCAGCAGCCATAGTCAACGGGAGGATTCGCATTGCGGTGAGTTCGGCAGCCCCAACGCCTGTGGCAACCAAGCCTTTGGACCGCTCTCTTCCGATGGAAGCGATACTCAAGGAAGTTGATTCCATCATAAGCCCCATCAGCGACGTCAGGTGCTCCAAAGAATATCGCAGGTTTATGGTATTGGAATATACCAAGTATTTGCTTGGGGAGGTGAGCTCATGCTGATACAGGTCACGGTGAATTCAGTTCTCTATGCACGTGAGGTCAAGGAAAACCGTACCCTGCTTCGGTTTCTGCGCGAAGACCTGGGTTTGACGGGAACCAAGGAAGGCTGCGGCGCCGGAGAATGCGGTGCCTGTACGGTGTTTCTCAATGGAAAGACGGTGAATTCCTGCATGGTCCTTGCCGTGGAAGCCGATGGTGGAATCGTAGAGACGATTGAGGGGGAGGCAAAAAAGGGTGTGCTTTCCGCCTTGCAGGCGGCTTTCGAAGCCCATGGGGCTGTCCAATGCGGTTTCTGCACTGCAGGCATGATCATGTCTGCCAGGCAGCTGATTCATAACAACCCCCGCCCGACACGAGAGGAGATACAGGAAGGCCTGGAGGGGAATTTCTGTCGCTGCACCGGCTATGAGCAGATCATCGAGGCAATTTTGGACGTCACCGGACAGTTGCAGGAGAAGGAGGAGTTGGAGTATGTATGAAACCCTCGATCGTTCTGTTCTGAAAAGTGTAGGGAAAAGTGAAATACGCCCCGACGCCAGGGTCAAGCTCACAGGAGAAGCCACCTATGTCAGCGATATGGTGCTTCCTGGGATGCTCTACGCCCAAGTAAAAAAGAGTCCGCATGCACGGGCGAAAATACTCAGCATCGATACCTCGAAGGCCGAAGCGTTGCCAGGGGTGAGGGCTGTGTTGACGGGGTCCGAGCTCGATTATCGGCTTGGTCTCTATATCGTAGACAAGTATATCCTTGCAAAAGGTGAAGTACGCCACTACGGGGAGGCTGTAGCGGCGGTAGCCGCGGAATCGCTGCAGATAGCACGCAAGGCCGTCGATTTGATAGAAGTCGAGTATGAGGTGCTGCCTCCCGTGCTCAGTCATATGGATGCACGCAAAGAAGGTGCTCCGTTGGTCCATCCGGATCTGGGCAGCTACCAGTATGTCAAGGAAGTTTTCACCCCGATTCCCAACACCAACATTGCCAACTGGACGAAACTGCGGAAAGGCGATGTGGAACAAGGATTCGCCGAAAGTGAGTATATTGTTGAACGAGAGTACGACAATCCCAGTGTGCAGCATGTTCCGATGGAAACCCATGTCGCCATCGTTTCGTGGGGTTCGGGGGACAAGGTGACCATCTATACCAGTGCACAGTCGCCGTTTACCGTCCGTAATCTATTTTGCAATACGTTCTCCCTTCCTCTGAGCAATGTCAGGGTGGTAATACCGCACGTTGGAGGTGGATTCGGCGGGAAAGCCGGCATCCACATCGAACCGCTGACAGCGTGTCTTTCCAAGAAGGCCGGCGGAAGGCCGGTGAAATTCCAGGCAAGCAGGGAAGAGGAGTTCTCCTTGCTGCCATGCCGTAGCGCCTTGACGTATCACATAAAAACCGGAGTCTCCAAGGAGGGGAAAATCCTTGCCCAGAAGATGGAAATGTATTGGGACGCCGGTGCCTATGCCGATTATGCGGTAAATGTCACGAGGGCTTCGGGGTACTCCGCCTCAGGTCCGTACGAAATTCCCAATGCGTGGGTCGATGCCTATACGTTGTATACGAACAAACCTTATGGCACCGCCTATCGTGGGTTTGGGCATGTTGAGTTTCACTGGGGTATCGAGCGGCATATGGATTTGGTAGCCAAAACGTTGGGAATGGATCCGGTTGCATTCAGAAAGCTCAATGCCTTGCGGGAAGGTTCCCTCACCCTGACCGGGGAGAAGATTACCAAGCATACAGGAGATGTTGTGGCTTGCTTGGATGCAGTTGCTGCTTCCATAGGGTACGGAAAGCTGTCCAAAGAGGAGCGGCAGAGGCAAAAGGATACCGGGTGGAAGATAGGCAAGGGGGTGGCGATTTTGCAGAAAGCCCCAGCCATGCCTTCCAATACCGCTACCGCCTGTGTGGTGAAAATGAACAGTGATGGGTCGGTTTGTGTCAATGTCGGGTTGACCGATATCGGGCAAGGATCGAGTGCGGCATTGGCGCAGATTGTCGCCGAGCGGTTGGGCTTCAGCTACGATAAGGTGTTCGTGAAGATTGAAAAGGACACCGACAGCGATCCCTATGACTGGCAGACAGTAGCTTCCAAGGGTCTGCTCATGTCGGGGAACGCTTGTATTCTTGCCTGCGAGGATTTGCTGCGGAAGGCCTATTTGGTCTCCTCGCATGTGTTGAAGGCGTGTGTGGATGACCTGGCCCACGACGGGGAAGGTGTCTATGTGAAGCATGACAGTGAGAACCGGATTGCATGGCCTCGGATAGCCATCGGGTATGCTTATCCTGATGGGCAAGCCATCGGAGGTCCCTTGATCGGGGTCGGTAGTTACATAGCCCAGGGACTTTCCAATCTCGATAAGGAAACCGGTCAGGGCAAACCGGCCTTGGATTGGACATTCGGCGCCCATGGAATCATATGTGAGGTGAACCCCAAAACAGGGGAGTACCTGATACGCAAGATTGCTTCCGCCTTTGATGTGGGGAAGGTGATCAATCCTCAGCTGCTGCGGGGACAAATTGTGGGTGGGATGCTGCAAGGTTTGGGCACTGCCATGTGCGAGGGATACATTTTTGACATGGACGGCCATTTGCTGAATCCCTCGTTCACCGATAATAAGATTCCAACTTCCAAGGATATACCCTTTGAGATTGAGACCATTGCGGTTGAGAACTCTCAGCTCGACGGGCCCTATGGAGCCCGCGGGGTGGCTGAACACCCTATGATCAGCGTTGCGCCGGCTTTGGGCAATGCCCTGTCTCAGGCCGTCGGCGTCGACCTGGTTCATATGCCTATACGAAGCGAGGATGTATGGAGAGCCATGGGGGATAAAACCCCGATTGACAATTGGATAACCAAGTCTCCAATTGGTTCGTGTCGCAGTGACTTGGTACATACAAGGGAGGTTGCAAGCAAGCATGGAATTGATTGAATCGAAGTATTTGAATCAAATGTCCGGGCTTATGTCTCTGTGCGTGAGATCCGGATAGGACTGTAGGCTTTTTTATGAGGAGACTATTGTGAATAAAAAAGATTTGACAGGAAAGAACATTGTATTTGGACTCCAACATACCTTTGTCATGTTCGGTGCAACGGTATTGGTCCCGATTCTTACCGGCTTGGATATCGGGGTGACATTGTTCGCCGCCGGTATTGGAACATTGTTGTTCCATGTGATAACCAAATTCAAGGTTCCTGTGTTTTTGGGAAGTTCCTTTGCCTATATACCCGGCATTGTCGCCATCGGGGCTACGCAAGGGTTGCCGTATGCATTGGGTGGTATAGTAGTTTCAGGCGGACTCTACATCGTAGTTTCAATTATTTTCAGGTATGTAAAATATGAGAACCTCCACAAGATCCTTCCTCCCCATGTAACCGGACCCATGATCATTATGATTGGGTTGATTCTTGCGCCTGTTGCCATTCAGAATGCCAACGGGACGAACTCTCCCGGAATCGCTGAAGCAATAGGGCAAAATGGTTGCTGGCTTATTGCTTTGCTCACCTTCGCTGCAGGGGTATTCGTCAAGGTAGGATTCCCGAAATTCGGATGGAAGTTTGCATCCAATCTGCCGGTACTCATTTCCTTGGTATTCGGGTATCTGCTTTCCATCGTTGTCGGTATTGTCGATTTTAGTTCAGTCTGGGAAGCCGCTTGGGTCGGTATTCCTCATTTCACCTTCCCCAAATTCTCCGTAAGTGCCATCACGGTCATGGTGCCTATTGCAATAGTTACCATGGTCGAGCATTTTGGTGATGTACTGGCCATCGGCAATGTAGTCGGTGAAGATTTCATCAAGGATCCGGGCATCAAGAGAACGTTGCTTGGTGATGGTCTTGCAACCAGTTTGGCCGGTTTGATCGGCGGTCCTGCAAACACGACGTACTCTGAGAATACCGGGGCTGTGGCTCTTACCGGGGTCACCAATCCCATTATCATGAGAATAGCTGCTGTGTTTGCGATTTTCCTTTCGCTGATTCCCAAGTTCACCGCTTTGATCGGTACTATTCCTGCCCCGGTAATAGGCGGTATTTCCATTTTGTTGTTCGGTATGATCAGTTCAATCGGTATCAAGAATATGGTTGACGCCAGGGTGAACCTTTCCAATCCAAAGTTGTTGATCATCAGTGCAGCCATGTTGGTGTTGGGACTTGGTGGGGCCGCCTTCAAATTGGGTCCTGTACAGCTTTCAGGTCTTGGCCTCGCAGCCATTTTCGGTATTATTCTCAACGCAATTCTCAGACCAAAGGATATAACCAAGTCCGAGGGCTGACAGTGAGTCTATACGCGACTGAAAAGAACAAGTTGAACAAGAAACCCTGTAAGAAACGGTTCCATCTAAAATAAGATGGGACCGTTTTGCGTATCAAAGGGGAAGGAATAATGATCGTCTGCCATTTCCATCCGGGCTTCTTGAAGCATGTCCTACGCCCGTCGTGTCTTCCACCAAGACGATTGAACCAGGACCGAATGTTCGTTTCTCCCCATCCCCCACTTCAATTTCCACCAATCCTTCCAGCATGATGATGTACTGCCTGCAGGGTGCGGCATGCCAAGGATAGTGGTATCCCGGTGGATTCTCCCGAAGAATCATGGACTGGACTGCAATAGGTGAAGACATCCAGCCCAAAGGTCCTGAGGGAGTAACAGGAATTTCCTGATTCTCGAAATGTGAGTTGCCGTTTTGGTCTGCATAGATTCTCGTTATAGTCATTTGTTGTTCCTTACTGCAATATCCCTTATGGAAAGTGCCCTGGCAGCAGTATAGCATGGCTTTGGGGAAAGCCCCATTGTGGCAGCTACCCAAAGGCTCCTAGCGTGAGTTTACAAGTTATCTGCCCCGTTTGGGGTTTTTTTGCCCTAAAAGGAATTGCCCTTGCATATTTGTATAGCCTTATTTTCAGGAGGTGGCTTATGGGTACTCTC
>DJGJ01000026.1 GCA_002432715.1 Sphaerochaeta sp. UBA5849
AAAAGTTTGGTAATTTCCCACAGGTGGAAGATACTGCAATAGCCATGAAGATTGAGTACGATTTCATGTCTCGAATACAATACTGATCGAAAACACAAAAAGTAAGTGATGGTGCCAAATCAGCGGGTGCTGAAATCTCGGTATGATCCAATGAACTAAAAGGTGTTATCTTTAATATGAATGTTTCCAAATTGTATGTATGCAGACCAAAAGCCACATTGTGGATTTAGGACTGCATTTTTTATTGCCTAGAATGCTATTCAATATAGAAATTCAAGCAAAATAATATGCAGGAGATAATATCAATGGAAAAATACAACAATTGGAAACTTAAGTTTTATACAATATGGGCAGGGCAGGCAGTATCATTAATCACTAGTGCCATCCTGCAAATGGCGATTATTTTTGCTAGCGGTATGATGTTTTTGAGGTGACACAGTAACAACTTTATTAGGTTGCACAGTAACCAGTCGTTTAGGTCTCACGGTAAGCAAGTTTTTAGATGACGCGGTAAGCACTCTTTTAGATGAGACGGTAACGACTTTTTGAAGTTGCAAAAGCCATCAGCGGCAACTCTAGGTAAAGTGGAATTAACCAAATTCAACTTTCCAGGAGGCCGCCAATGGCAGTCAGCAAAAGAATCATCATGAAACAGAAGATCCAAGAGCTGAAGGAAATGGGTCTGTCGAAAACAGAAATCATTCGACGATTCATCGAAGACAACGAGACTCCCCCGTCTTGGCCAACTGTGGCCAAATATTACGACATGGACGAGACAGAGTCCAATCAAGAATCTCCTTTTGCAAAAGAGAGGGCGTTCGACACAGAGCCGTATCGAGCAACCATCATAGAAATTCTGAAAAGGAATTCCCCGGACCTGAAGATAAGCAGCATCTACGACGTGCTGGAAGAGCTATACGTAGATACAAGGATGGTCATCCAACTTCCGGGCAATGAGCAGACGCTGCGCAATTATGTCCGCTGGTTGCGCGGCACCGAGCAGGTCCCGAAGGCTGAGAACAAGGGTCGAATCTATGAGTTTGTGGACGACATTCCTCCTGGCAAGCAACTAATCGTAGATTTCGGTGAGCAGAAGATCGAAGATGGGATAACCATCCATTTCATGTGCATGCTGCTCCGCTTCAGCAAGTTCTTGTTTGTGGTGGTGCAAGACCACAAGTTCAATTCCGCAGAAGCGTGCCGCGGCCTCTACCTCTGCTTCAAGCGCATCGGCGGGCGTGTGGAGGTGTTGGTAATCGACCAGGACAGCGTTTTCATCTATGAGGAGAAGTACGGAGAGATCATCGAGACCCAGACATTCTCGGCCTTTCTCAAGGAACAGAACCTAAGCTTATTTGTTTGCAGGAAAAAAGATCCAGAATCCAAAGGAGGAATCGAAAAGTCTGTACAATTCGTAAAGCAGAACTACTTCAGTGCACGTAAATTGCATACGTTGCAGGAAGTCAGGACCGGGATATCCTCTTGGCAGAACCGCAAGAATGTCCGCATCGAACGGGGTACATATCAAATACCTGTTGAGCAGCTGAAAGTGGAACGGCAGTTCCTTCAACCATTGCTGCCTTCGCTGTATGCGCTGGTGGAGAACGATTTCGTCATCTATGAAGTGAAGGACATGCCGTATGTCCGCTACAAGGCGAACCGATACCCGGTTCCCAGAACCTATTGCTTCACCTCAGTCAAATACAAGGTCATCAATGATGTAATGCACATCTATGACATCAAAACAGGCGATAAGATCATCCAGCATGAGATAGACAAGCGCAAGGGGATTACGGTAAAGGCCCCGGAACTCAAGAAGGAGCCCTCCGATGCCTGGAAAGCAATTGCAACCTCACTGCGGGTCAAGTACTACAGCAAAAGCCTGGACCATTTCATCAACGGGGTATGCAAGGAACATGTCCGGTACCGGTATGATCAATTGAAGGCGATTGAACGGTTCCTGGACAGCAGGAAACCTATCGAAAGGGAATTCCTGGAACAGGTATTTGCAGCTTGTTGCAATCAGTATGCCTACAGCATTGCCGGACTTGAGACCATCTTCACCTTGATGGAGAAAGAAACGCATCCCGGCGATTTGCCATTGGACCCGTTGGGGGCAAAGCCCCTTTCCGGTGTGAAAGTCCAACAACGCGGTCTGGAGTCCTATGCAAAGGCTTTCCAGAAGTTGAGCACTGAACACGAAGGGGGCCAGCGATGATGAGAAACCCCAAAACCCCCTATGTCCAACGATTGCTCATCTCTTTCGGATTGAAACAGGCTTCGGCGCTGCTTCCCGACCTCATCAACGAGGCCGAGAAGGAGAATCTCACGCCTCGGCAATTCCTTCTTACGGTGCTGGAAGCTGAGCTGAATGCACGAAATGAGAAGAAGAGGAAGCGCAATTACGCCGGCGCCCACTTTCCTCCGCATGTTCGTTCAATTGATGAGTTTGATACATCGGAATTGGATGGGGGCATAACCCCCACCCAGATTCTCCAGCTGAAAGAACTCAATTGGATCGATGCGGCAAGCAACGTCCTTTTCTTCGGACCTCCAGGACTTGGGAAGACCATGCTGGCTCTTGGTTTGGGGCTCGAGGCCATCAATGCCGGATACAGCGTATGTTATGAGAGGATGAGCGACCTTATCGATCTCCTGGACAATGCAAGAAGGCAGCGGCAGGCAGCATTCCGAATCAGGCGGCTCAGGAAGGCACAGTTGGTCATCATCGACGAAATCGGGTATGTCTCGATCACTCGCGAGCAGGCAAACACCTTCTTCTCATTCGTGAGCGACTTGTATGAACGTTCTTCTCTCATCATCACTTCGAATAAGGACGTAACGGAATGGGCTGAAGTTCTCGGTGATCCTGTACTCACAGCGGCGCTGCTGGACAGATTGTTGCATCATTCAAGATGTTTTTCTCTCAGAGGAGAGTCATATCGTATAAAACACCCGGAATTCAAGGAGGAAAAAAAGCTGGCTGACTTCTGAGTCGGAGCCTTAAAAAGTGCTTACCGTACTGGTGAAAAAAGTCATTACCGTACTACTGAAAACTGTGGTTACCGAACCATCTAAACGAGTCATTACCGGAAAGACTCAAGTAGTCATTACCGAACGACCTAAAAGAGTCATTGACATTAGCAATTATTTTTTACCTTACAGAAAAAACAGGATCTGCGATGGTCTTGTCTATGGCTTCACTAGTAGGTTTTTTACCCTATGCGGTCTTTGGACCAGCCATTGGTGTATTAGTGGATCGTCATGATAGGAAGAAGATAATGATTGGTGCTGATTTAATTATCGCAGCAGCTGGGGCAGTGCTTGCTATTGTTGCATTGTATATGGAGCTACCTATCTGGATGGTTATGGTAGTATTGTTTATCCGTAGCATTGGAACGGCTTTTCATACCCCAGCACTCAATGCTGTTACGCCACTTTTAGTACCAGAAGAACAGCTGACGAAATGCGCAGGCTATAGTCAGTCTTTGCAGTCTATAAGCTATATTGTTAGTCCGGCGGTTGCAGCATTGTTATATTCCGTTTGGGAATTAAATGCTATTATTGCCATCGATGTATTGGGGGCAGTGATGGCGTCTATTACGGTAGCAATTGTACGTATTCCTAAGCTGGGCGTTCAAGTGCAAAGCTTGAAACCAAATTTCATAAGAGAAATGAAAGAAGGAATTGTCGTACTGAGACAAAACAAAGGATTATTTGCCTTATTACTCTGTAAGCGTAAACTCGTTGCTCATTTAGTTTAAGTCTCCCATGGTTCACAATCCTCTTGATGGAGGAAAATATGGGAAACCAGATTGTGTATCTTAGTGAAGAAGAGAAGCAGAGAAGGCGTGCACTCATTGAGGAATTCATTCAGTTCCGAAATGATACTGGCAGCCATAGGGTATATGTTAGGTTCGCAGACTACAAAGGTGTTGAGCACTCCTATCTAATGAAGTGCTGGGTTTGGCACTATGATCTAAAGAAGCGTGCAGCCAGGAAAGAGAGAAGTTCCACCCTTGGATTTGCCAAGATTACTAAAGCAGCTTCCGTAAATGAATCAGTAAAGATTTGCTTTGGTTCATTCTCAATCGAAGTAACTTCAGTGAGCAATAAAGAAGCATTGGCTGTCGCCCTCCAGGCTCTGGAGGCTACTCGTGTTCTTTGATTACGATTCATACGACTACTACGTCAAAGTAGGGCCAACTGATATGAGAAAGGGAGCTATGGGCTTAGCTGCCTTAGTAAGAGATCATATGGGCTTAGATCCATTCTCAAAGGCGATGTTCCTCTTCTGCTCCAAAGATCGCTCAATTCTCAAGATTTTGGTTTGGGACGAAGGATTTTGGCTTCTTAGCAAGAAGCTCACTGGTGGAACGTTTCGTTGGCCCCAAAGTGAAGATGAGTCTTTGAGTCTCTGCCTAGATGATGTAAAGCGCTTTTTAAGCGGCCAAGATGTGTTTCGAAGGCTGCCTTCTGTAGAAGGCAAATGGGCTTTTTGAGAGTGAATAAAAACTCTCTAAATCTGTGTTATTCTAAGAGATAATTCGTTAGAATACTTGTAATTATCTCCTAGAAATGCTAAGCTCAAGCATGGTCAAAACAGAGGAAAAACAAGGCAAAAAGGATCAATCTTTGGAAGCTGAAAACCAGCTTCTGAAGAGCCATGTTTCTACATTAGAAGATCATGTTACTGTCCTAGAAACTGAGCTAGAAAACAAAGCTGTTGAAGTTGAGCATTGGAAGAACCTGTACCTTTCTGCTACCCATAGACTCTACGGTAAGAAAAGCGAAGCTGCTATTGCTTCTCAGCTTACTCTCTTTGATGAAGCCGAAACTGAAAATATTGCTGAAGTATTGGAGTGCGTTGCTGAAGATGAGCAAGTTACCGAACAAAGAGTAAAAACTGTTACTCGGCGTCTTAACAAAAGCCGCATCCTTACTGTTGATGCGAACACCCCAATCGTTGAGGTTATCCATGAAGGAGAAGCTCCGCTTTGTCACTGTGGTTCGATGATGGAGAGAAGTGGTTACTTCACTCGAGATGCCATTGCAGTCATCCCAGCCTCTAAAGCTATTGTTCGTCATTCTACTGCCCAATACAAATGCCCTTGTTGCCTTGGCGATGAAGGAGAGAGTCAAACACTCACAGTAACTGAAGAAGATCCTTCTCTTCTTAAAGGCACTATTTGTGAACCCTCGCTCTTGGCAACCATTGTAGCGGATAAAATGGCCTATGGCCTTCCCCTGTATCGTCAAGAGAGTCGATTCAAATCGATGGGTGTTGAGCTTTCGCGCCAAGCGATGAGTGGCTGGATGATGAGTGCTTCTACTTCTCTTAAACCCTTGAAGGCTGCATTGGAGCGCTCGGTAAGAGAGTATCCTCTTTGGAACGTTGATGAAACAGCTCTTCAAGTTTTGAGAATTGAAGGTGAAGATGAGCCAAAGCAGTGCTTTATGGCAGTGCGTACTACTACAGCCAAAGATTTCACCAAAGGCCCAGTCATCTTTGATTACCTCAGAAGAAGAACCAATAGCTCCATTTCTGATTTGTTGGGTGATTACTCTTACGCAGTTCAAAGTGATGGTCTTAGTGGCTATGCCACTGCCGCTAAAAGTGGAAGCTTTACCCACCTTGGATGTCACGTGCATGCTCGGCGCAAATTCGCTGATATTCTCAAGGTTCAAAAGAACAATGCTCTTGCTAAAGAAGTACTGACTCTGTATGCCACCTTCTTCCACCATGAAGGAGAGCTGCTTGAGCGCCAAAGAAGCAAAGACCCATTGGGTGAAGATGAGTACCTTGCTGTAAGAAGAAAAATCTTGGGCAAGGATCTTGCTGCCATCCACGATTGGCTTATTAGATACAAGAAGGTAGCCATTGCCAAAAGCCCAATCTTTGGTGCAATTGATTATTGTCTTAAACGCTGGGAGCAGTTGAACGCCTTTCTTGATATTCCATATGTGTAGCGTAAACTAAAAATCCCTAGAAAGATCACTTCATCTTCCTTGGTCTGATCACGGGAAATTCCCGGGATTGTTCAAAGGGACAGTTGAGAAGCTGCCCTTTGGAAAGTAACCTTTGATGTAGAAACAAATACATTAAAGGAGAAAGGAGAAGTGCTCAGCATGTCCCAAATCAATTGTATCAGAGATTTGAGGAAAGAGGGATACTCAGTGGCAAGGATTGCCAGGGAAGTATCGGTCGATGAGAAGACGGCGAGGAAGTACCTCTGCATGGAAGACTTCTCACCGAAGCCGCCTCAAAAGAAGGAGGGGTTGCCCAGCAAGCTGGACCCCTACAAGCCGCAGATAGACGGATGGCTTTCCAACGATGAAAAGGAGAATTCGAAACAGCGCCATACCGCCCAGCGCGTCTATGACAGGTTGGTGGAGCTGCATCCGGAATTCGGTTGCTCCTACCCAACGGTATCGCGGTATGTGAGGAAAACACGTGCACAACGCTCGAGTTACAGGGCCTGCCAGGAGCTGGTATGGCATCCGGGTGAGGCCCAGGGGGACTTCGGCGAGGCGGACTGCTATGAAAGAGGCGTCAAGCAGCGCAAGCATTATCTTGTCTGCGTGTTTCCGAATTCAAATGCGGATTTTCCCCAGATGTTCAACGGAGAGACCAGCGAATGCATCTGCCAGGGCTTTCAGGACGTCTTTGAGTTCATCGGCGGAGTCTTCCCCCTGGTTGTGATAGACAATGCCACCGGAGCAGGTCGTCGCATCGGGCAGGAGATACGGGAAGCGAAGCTCTTCGCCCAATTCAGGGCTCACTACGGCTTCTCCATACGATTCTGCAGTCCGGGTAGTGGATGGGAAAAGGGGTGCGTCGAGAATAAAATCGGCACGGTCCGCAGGAACCGGTTCGTTCCCCTGCCCGAGTTCGACGACCTGCAGCAATACAACAAGGGCTTGCTGGAGCAGGCGACGAGCTTTCAGGGAAATACCCATTACAAGAAGAACACAATCATAGGCGAGCTTTTCGAACAGGACCGCGAGGCACTGCTGCCGCTGCCCCGACACCGTTTTGATGTCTGTCGGTATGTGTACGCCAAGGCCGACGGGTACGGGAAGGTGGAGATAGACGGCAACCACCATTACTCCACCCGTCCCGAATACCGGGGAAGCGAAGTGCTGGTGGGCATCCGGGCCCACACCGTCGACATCTATGACGATAAGCGCAAGATCCTGGTGAGCCATGTCCGCAAATTCGGCAAGGAGCGGTCCGACAGCGTCGACCCAAGAACCTCCATGGCCGTACTCATGAGAAATGTGGGAGCGTGGCCCAACAGCGGTGTGAGGGAGATGGTGTCCTCCCCCGTACGCGATTATCTCGATGCGCTGGACAGGGAATCGCTGAAGGATGCCCTGCGAACGATGAACCTGCTGAGCGAGCGCTACAGCTTCGAAAGAGCCCTTGATGCGTTCGACCTGGTGCTGAGGAACCCCGGCAACGCCCCGTTCAGCGATGCAATGGTGTTTGCGGCGAGGATGGCGGAGTTCGGAGACCAAACCGACCTGGACGCCGGTCCCGACCTTTCGTTGTACGACCAGCTTCTGGAACAGCGGAGGGTGCAGCCATGATGATGACTTCAACCATCCGCATCCAACGCAGGGAAGAGATATCGGACATGTGCCGGAAACTGTTCCTTTCCCAACAGCTGGTAGCGTTGTGCCAGCAGGCAACGCCGAGGCAGGAAGAGTTCCTGCATGACGTACTGTCAATGGAGGTGGAGAGCCGGGAACGCTCAAAACGCTCCAGGCTGCTCAACAGGGCCCGGTTTCCCATGCCCAAGAGCATGGAAGGCTATGACTATTCGCACGTGCGCCTGCCGCCTTCCATTACCAGGGGGGAACTGGAAGGCTGCGAATTCATTGGCAGGAAGACCAATCTGGTCTGCTATGGGCCGGTGGGAACCGGAAAAACGCATATGGCCATAGCACTGGGGATGAAGGCCTGCGAGATGGGCCTTGCAGCCCGGTTCTATACGGTGACCGAGCTGGTGCTGAAACTGGCCGAGGCACGGAAGAACGGAGTCTTGGAACGCCTGGTGTCGGACATACGCAGACTGGATCTGCTCATTCTTGATGAGTGGGGGTACGTACCGGTGGACAAGGAGGGGTCCCAGCTCCTGTTCCGCATCATCAGCGACAGCTACGAGAGCAAAAGCCTCATCCTTACGACGAACCTCGAGTTTTCCAAGTGGGGTGGCATCTTCACCGACCAGCAGATGGCTGCTGCAATGATCGACAGGCTCATCCACCATGGTCACCTGCTTGTATTCGAGGGGCCGAGCTACCGGATGGAGCATGCATTGATGCGCAAGACCGCATCCGAGCGGTCGAAAGGAGGTGACGAACATGGTCGTTGACAAACAATACTTGCGTGAACTGCGCTCATGCTACCGATACGACGGTACAAAATTCACCGAGGAGCTCGAGCAGATCCTATTGGACCGGTTGGGGATAGAACCCAGCCCGCATGAATACTCGGAACAGGACCTGCATGAACAGGCCAGAAAGATAGTGATGCAGTACCAAAGCCCTGAAGGAAGGCTTCGACTGTTGTACGGCTTGGACAAGATCGAGAATGAGATGGCTTATTTGGGCAACAAGATGGCCTACCTGAAAAGTAAGATTGCACACCAGCTGCAAGAAAAAGTGGATTCAAAAGAGAGCTTCGTGATTGAGGATGAATATGAGGATGTCCCTGATTACAAGCCATAGCTTCTGGATATCTGCATAGATTCCTGTGCAGATGATAAAACCCGGGAATTTCCCGTGATTAGACACGGGATTCCCTGGTGATTAGACCAAGGATTTTTGCTTGACAAAACACACCATATGCTACCAGTGGGAACAATGATGCCGAGAATGCCATTAGGCCCTTCGTTTTGGCACGAAAAGGATTCCTCTTTGCCCAAACACCCCAAGGAGCTGAAGCTTCTGCCCTCTACTTCTCGTTGACCGAAAGCTGCAAAGCCATGGGTATTAATGTCCAGAGTTACCTTACCCATCTGTTTGCTAAGGCCGGTTCTTGTAAAAGCGATGCTGATTGGGATGCAATGGTTCCTGGCAAAGCCGATTTGAGCTGGGTAGATGAATACCAGAATCTCCTCTCTGGGGCAAAGGCCGACCCGCTGAGAACAGAACCGTATATTCTCAGAGGTAAGCGTTACTGACCTTTTCTCTTCACCATAACATTCCATGCTCCAAGCTTAAAACATCGGTGAATGTTTAAGAATGGGCTACGAGTTTACGTTTACATTACTCTTAGGAACACTATATACTTTTGTTTATATGCCAATTAATGCACTATTTCCTTTAATAAGCATGGAATACTTTAATGGAACACCTGTGCATATTTCTATTACCGAAATCGCTTTTGCATCTGGAATGCTAGTAGGAGGGGTTATTATGAACAAAGTAAATATAAAAGATAGTCAAAATTTTATTACTTCAAAATATCACATAGAAAAAATAATGAATTGCATAAGTTTAGATGAAAAAGATAACATCTTTGAAATAGGTGCAGGGAAAGGTCATTTTACTGCTGAATTGGTAAAGAGATGTAATTTTGTTACGGCAATAGAAATTGATTCTAAATTATGTGAGGTAACTCGTAATAAGCTCTTAAATTATCCTAACTATCAAATAGTAAATGATGATATACTAAAATTTACATTTCCTAGCCACAATCCATATAAAATATTTGGCAGCATACCTTACAACATAAGCACAAATATAATTCGAAAAATTGTTTTTGAAAGTTCAGCCACAATAAGTTATTTAATAGTAGAATATGGTTTTGCTAAAAGGTTATTAGATACAAACAGATCACTAGCATTGCTGTTAATGGCAGAGGTAGATATTTCTATATTAGCAAAAATTCCCAGGTATTATTTCCATCCAAAACCTAAAGTGGATAGCGCATTAATTGTATTAAAAAGAAAGCCAGCAAAAATGGCATTTAAAGAGAGAAAAAAATATGAAACTTTTGTAATGAAATGGGTTAACAAAGAGTATGAAAAACTGTTTACAAAAAATCAATTTAATAAAGCTTTAAAATATGCGAGAATATATGATATAAACAACATTAGTTTCGAACAATTTGTATCGCTATTTAATAGTTATAAAATATTTAACGGCTAAAAACAATAGGCCACATGCAACTGTAAATGTTTAGTTATAGGTAGGGTAGCATAAGTTAAAATGCTATTCTGCCTTTTAAAAGTATGGTATACATTCCAGAGAGAGATTGGATATGTTCCCGTATACCGATAGTGCCAAAAGCGAAGTGGATATGTTTCCGAGAACGGACGTACTCAAATGACATTCATTCTGTCCTCTCCAGCCACCTTGAGACGGTGGTGCTTCTGACTAGTGATGTTAGCGTCAGTTGAAAACACCCAAAAGTAGTCAGACAGAAACAACCAATAATCGTCAACAGAAAAGAACCAAAAAGGGACAGGCAAGAACCTATACTAGTGGATGACCAAATCTACCAAGTAAAGGAGAATGCATGTCCCAGGAAATTACACAGGACATTCTAACACAAGCAGTCAGGGAAGTCATTGAAGAGTGCGGAAGGCCAAATCTTGCCGCACTGGAGAGAAGGCTTCCTTTGACAAGAGAACAATTGCGGAGGCTGAAGAAGAATGACTTCATCCTCATTCCAAACGGGAATTTGGGAAAGCGCACCGTCAAGACCAAGCTTTCCGGCTTTGAAGACATCATCAATGACGACTACCTCCGTAGAGGCATCACCAACTCCCAGGTGATCTTCGACTCCATCAGGAAACAGGGATACAAGGGTGGTCTCACCACAGTCAAGAACTACATCAGCGCCCACCAGGACCTGGTCCCGGCACAGAGGATCCTTGCTGCCGAAACTCCCAACAGAGGTCGGCGCTATGAAACGGATCCTGGCGAAATGTTCCAGATGGACTGGGGATTCGTCAGGGTCGCCGATGACTCCGGTGGCGAATGGCAGTGCGCCTGCTTCGCCATGGTCTGCCATCACTGCGGACTCAGGTACATCGAGTTCTTCCCATCGGCAAGACAGGAGAACCTGTTCATCGGAATGGTCCATGCCTTTTCCGTCATGGGCGTCCCGAAGAAGGTCTACACCGACAACATGAAGAGCGTCGTGGTGCGAAGGCTGATGGATGGAACCCCTGTCTGGAACAAGGACTATGAGGCATTCCAGAAGCTCGTCGGATTCAAGACTTCGCTCCATAAGGTCGCCCACCCATGGTCGAAAGGCAAGATCGAGAGGATTGTGAGGTACGTGAAGGGAAACTTCATACAGGGAAGGACCTTCTCCAACCTCACTGACCTGAACAGGTCAGCCTTGGACTGGTGCCATGAGAAGAACAGCCTCGTCACAAGGACCAGGGACCTGGTGCCGATGGAAGAGCACTTCAGGCATGAAAACTTGGGGAGACTGCCGAAGATGAATGCCATAATCCCTTATTTGTCGCCTTTGAGGAAGATAAGCTATGACGGCTACGTCAACTATGAGAACCGCCTCTATGGTGTTCCGATGAGCTTTTCCGGCAAGACGGTGCGGGTGCAGAGGGCCGGGGAAGTGCTGCAGATACTCTCCCCCGAGACCTTCGACGTTCTCTACACCCATCAGGTGAACTGGTCGAAGAGACCGAAGAACTGCATAGGCCAATGGTCCCAGGAACCGGAGGAACTTCCGACGCAGAAGGTGACGTCAGTCCTGAGGTTTGAGGCTCCGAAGGATTCCCTGAAGAGGTTCGAAAGGTTCTCAATCCTTTCGGAAGGAGGCAGTGATGACGACTGAAGATTTCCTCCTCCGATACGGAAGGTACGTCGAGGAGCTGCACCTTCCGCTTTCTTCCGAAGACGTCCTTGGCTGGATTGGGGACTCCGATGCTTCTACTGATGAGCTGGAGACCTTGGATTCCTTCCTCTCCGCCATGGTGACGAAGAAGAACGAGACTGCGATAAACACACTGAAGAAGCTCTCAAGGATTCCACAGAAGGCTCCGCTGACCTTCGGCAACTTCAACATGGATCTCCTGAACGAGAAGGCAAGGAGACAGGTCCTCTCCCTGAAGAACCTTTCCTTCATCAGTTCCAAGAGAAACGTCATCATGATTGGTCCCACAGGAACAGGAAAAACCCATCTTGCGATGGCGATAGGAAACGATGCATATGGCGTCGAAAAACGGCCATGGGTGCGCAATTAAACGGCCGGCGTGCAGTAATAGGCGGCCAGCCTAAACCAGCCGCCTAAGCAGGTTCACCTTGCTTTTTCTACCACTACAAAATACCCGTTCTCAATCAGTCTGGAGCGAATGCCATCACACTTGGCATAGACTCCGATGTCATTGCTCATGCACGTATCCCATTCATCAGGTCCGAACTGCGTGCTCACCATGGTGGTCTTTCCGAGGATTGCCCTTTCTTTGATGAGGCTGTACAGGTTGTCCAGACTCTCGCTGCTGTATTTTGCAATGAGGAAGTCATCAATCATGAGAACCTGGATGCGGCTGTAGTAACGCAGCCTCTTCTTGAAGTTTTCCAGGTCTTTCTGCTTTCTTACAATCAGCTCGTCCATGAGATCCATGTAATCGATGAACAGTGTCCGGTAGTTCCGCTTACACGTCTCAATGCAGAATGCCCTCAAAAAGTAAGTCTTCCCGGCTCCGCTCTCGCCCACCACGGTCACATTCTTCCTGTCGTCGACGAATTCCAAGGTCTTGAGCTGTCCTACCAGGTTGTCGTTGAACACCCTCCCGTTTCCGGTGTGCAGGTTCTCCAGCAAGGCTTCCTGCTGGCGAAGCCTGCTCAACCGGAGGTTTGTCCGGAACTGCTCGTTCCTGTGCAGGGTGTATTGCGCTGTGACAATTTCCCTGAGCAATTGCAGGGGGCTGAGGTCCATCCCTTCGGGACTGCGGACGAGGGCGTCCAGGCGCATGCTCATCTCTCCAAGACCGAGGGAATCCAACATCTGCTCGATGTCCATTGAGTTCTTAGCCATTGGTCACCCCCTTCTGGCGGGAGAGAATGGCATCGATGGAATACCTGGCGCCGTCAACCTTGTAGAGGCCGCCATCCGGCCTGTCCTGCCCGACGGCGGACAGCTCCCCGGCTTTGTCTGCTTGGGTTGAGGCTGTCCTTGCCTCATCTTCATAGTCGGCAATGGTGTTCTTGATGTAGGTGTACGTGCATTTGCCCTTGGAAACGGCATCTGCACAGCATGCCTCCAAGACCGGCTTGGTCTTGCGCTTGGCATACCCCAGCACCCCCACGCATCGCCTGAACGCCTGGACCGGGTGGGGGACCTGAGCGATCATCGCGTCGATGACGATTCGTGTGTTGGGACCAACCTGGGATGCCCAGTTCTGGAAGAAAGGCACGCTCCACTTGTCGTAGTCGGTGGCATGCGCCGGCAGGTCGCCCGGATGGATGACCCATTCCCCCGGGGTATGGCTGCGCTTGTGCTCCCTGATCAGGTCGATCCCGTGTTTGCTGTATACGTAGACCGTCTGTGCGGAGGCCCGCAATTCGAGCGCGTGATTGATGTACCGGTAAGGCATGGTATAATGGACATGGTCGAAGACGAACGAGAAGTCTTGTGACACTGTTACCTGTTGCCGCTCAAGGAATTCGTAGTCTGAGGGCGGCAACGCCAGCAGCATCTCCTTCTCATCCTTGAGAAAGAGGTCCCAGCGCGAGTAGTCACGTTCCTGGAACGGCTGCCTGTTGAGGCTTTCCATCCTATCCCACAGCTCGGCGTTCAATGCGTCAAGGCTGAAGAAGGTCATCTCGTCCATATCCATCAGGATGTTCCTGGTCACATGGCCGACAGAGGATTCGACATTCGGCTTGAAGGTCGGCCCCGCAACGACGGCGGGAAGGATGGCTGTGCCGTAGTAGGCGGCCCATTCCTGGAAATCCTTGTTCAAGAGAGGATCGATCCAGTCCATGTTCTTCAGCACGGCAACCTTTGCGTTGTCGGGTGTGCAGACCTGCGTGACACCTCCGAAATACCGCAAGGCATTGTTGTTGACACGGATCCAGTTTCTGCTGTCGCAGCACGTCATCCCCTCCGCATAGAAGTACTTGCTGTATGAGAGGGTTGCAACGAATATGGTTACCTTGGTGGGGCTGTCAGGATTGTATGTATTCCGAAGATACAAGGCCTTGCCTGCATAATCCAGCTCGAGATTCACGCCGGGAAGGCGTGTGATGTGGTAGGTGATCTTTTTCGAGTCCAGCCATCTTGAGAATTTCTGGCAGAACTGACGGTAGCTGTAGGGCCTTCTCCCATCCACAATACCGATGGCATTGTACTTCCTCCACAGCCTCTTGAGCGTTTCCCCCTTCTTGGCCAAGGCCTTCTGGACGGACTCATACTCGACCTGCCGGTACAAGTCCTCCGCATCCGTAGCCTGCACACCCCTTTTGCTGTACAACAACTCATTGATGGCCTCGTTCGTCACCTCGGGACCCAACGGCAGCTTAAGCTGTCCGCATTCCCGGAAACGCTTGAGAAACTCATTGACCGCCGACTTGCTATAGTTGCAGCTCCTGGCAATCTCCCTGCCGCTGAGATTGCTTGCATACCGCAACCCCAGTATCTTCTTGTAATCGAGCATGACCCGACCTCCATAGTGGAAAGTCACTCCCGAAGGAGTGCGGGGTCAGTATATTTGAAGAAGAATATCAATGGCCGTTTTTAAGCGCACGCCGGCCGTTTAATTGCGCACCCATGGCCGTTATTTAGCACCATACGCAAACGAATGCTGCTCGAACAAGATGAAGGCCTACTTCATCAAGATGGATGAGCTGAAGGAGAAGTTCCATGAGGCTCTGGTCAGGGAAGGAACCGGAAGACTGCTCAACGGTCTTTCCAAGTATTCCTGCCTCATCATCGATGAAGTCGGCTACTGCAAGTTCAGCAGGGAGGAGACTCTTCTCTTCTTCCAGCTGATAGACCGCATTAGCCTCAAGGAGACCGGAAGCATTGTGCTCACCAGCAACAAGGACCTTTCCCAATGGGTTGGACTCTTTGATGAAGATGATGCACTTGAGTGTGCCATTGACAGACTCTGGGACAAGGCCATCTGCCTCACCTTCAGCGGCTCAAGCCACAGAGGTATCGACAGGGAACAGGTTGAGCTCAACTTTATGAAGCTCAGATAAGAGATTACAAAACTTGGTAGGTTTGGTTCTTTTCTTCTGACTTTGGTTGCAACTGACTCCGGTTGGTTGTTTTCTTCTGACTCTGAATGGTTAATTCAAGCGGACTCTAACAAGTGAGTAAGTGAATAGTCCTGTCAGTGTGTGTTTCAATGGTAAGAATTTTCATGCTCGATGAAGTGAACCAAACAAGAATCTTTTGGTACATATTGTAATAACGTGTCCCAGTCAAGTATGGGTGAAATATAGAGTGTCCCATCGCTGCACTGAACTTGTGTAATATCTGTTAACCATTTCTCGTTCGGTTCTGCTGCTGTAAAGTCCTGACTAATAATATTGTCCGGTCGATCTGCTTTCTTGTCTGCCTTGGTAAGTCCATCGGGACTTCTACGGCTCTCGTGGAGCAGGTTTCCCTTCTTCATTGCTCGTTTTACGGTTGAATACGATCGGCTTATCCCCCTCTGCTCAAGTGCTATCATCATTCGTTCAACCCCGTAATTGTTATTGTCCTGATGTTCGGCAAGTATCTTATGTATTTCAGCAAGCAGAATTTGCCAGGCTTTCGGACTGTTCCGGTTTCGTTTCCATTTGTAGTAGCCGCTTTCACTGACCGAAAGGGAAGAGCACATCTGGCGGACGGAATAGGCTTTTTCCTGTGCACGTACAAGAACGTATACAAACCGTCCGCAGGCCTCTATCTCTTCCGGTCTTCTACGAAAAAACCGAGTGCGTCCTTCAGAATCGAGTTCGCCTTCTGCAACTCGCTGTTCTCCTTTTTTAGCCGCGCTATTTCATCGTCAGAATTGATCGAAACCGCTTTTTTGTTTTTATCGTTTCTGACACGCTTTTTTCGCCAGTCGGCAAGAGTTCCATATACGACGCCTAGCTGCTCGGAAGCCTTTCTTATACCGACTTCATCTGATAGCTTTAGCGCCTGTTCTCTAAATCCTTTGTCGTACCTTTTCATCCTGATACCTCGTTATGTGTATTTTCGGACGTTTTGGTACTGAACTTTTATTGTATCCCTCCAATACGCCTTATCAAACAAGTGA
>DJGJ01000020.1:0-43091 GCA_002432715.1 Sphaerochaeta sp. UBA5849
GAGGATATACTTCCGGCTTATTGCCAGAGGCAGGCCGCGAAAGAACCCTGGTCAGCTTCCATTTGCAGTACCATGTGGCTGTGCTTAGAGATCATACCCGTTCATGATGCTTCCGAATTACGTAGTAGAAGCAAAGTACAGAATAGAGCCCTCATAAGAAAAACCCACTTGAATACCAAGTGGGCTGTGAAAATCAGTCGTTGTATCTTCGTCTGGAGCCCGGGCCTTTTTTGGCGAAGGATCCTTTCTTGGCCTTGGACGTGTTGTACTTTCCATGGACCCTGGGAGATCGGTCATCCGAGAAAGTCGGCCGACTCTCATACCGGTCTTCACCGCCATAGGAATCCCTCCCGTAAGGCTGGTAGTCGTCACGGTCGCTTCTATATTTGCGTTCGCCATAGGATGGCCGTCGATCGTCACGGGTTCGGCCGCTGAGGTTTTTGCCATTGGGATTGTCGGGCTTTGCACGGGTGATGATCGGCTTGCCTTCCGGCCCTTG
Source organism: Sphaerochaeta sp. UBA5849 (assembly GCA_002432715.1). Taxonomy (GTDB): domain Bacteria; phylum Spirochaetota; class Spirochaetia; order Sphaerochaetales; family Sphaerochaetaceae; genus Sphaerochaeta. The sequence continues at coordinate 500 of DJGJ01000020.1, forward strand.
GTCACCGAACGTCTTCAGGATGCGCTCAGCAACCTGAAGCGGGGCGCTGACAAACGAGAACTCGTCGCGAACGGAAACATCCTGGATGTCCCTGTCCTCTGCTCCCACCTGTTCGATGAGGTAATCGACCAGCATCCGCTTATCCAGTCCGTCTTTCCTGCCTCGAGCGATGAACAGGCGGGTGATCCCGCTTTCCTCCTCGCGTACAGGTCGGTCACCACTTCGATCATCCCGACTGCCACTGATGTGTTGGTACTTGGAAACATCGAGCTGATCTTTGTAGAAGTGGTCCAGAAGGGCTGCCACTACGATTTCAGGCTTTTTGCCGTCGAGCAGCTGTTCGGCGATCGGGAGGAAATGACTGCTTTGCGCATCCTCATCCGAGAGCGCTGAAAGCCGGCTGAGAATTCTTGCACGCTTGATCCTGATGATCTCGCTTGCTTCCGGGACAGACTCGCGCCTGATATCGGTCTTGGAGACTTTCTTGATGAAGGAGAAACGCTTGAACTCACGGGGAGCAACAAAGGTGATCGCAACACCGGTCTTTCCCGCACGCCCGGTTCTTCCTACACGGTGGATGTATGCATCCGGATCTTCGGGCAGGGAGAAGTTGATGACATGGGTGAGATCGGAAATATCAATACCACGTGCAGCCACGTCGGTGGCAACAAGGATGCTGATGCTTCTCTCTCTCATTTTGTGGAGTATCAACTCTCTCTGCTTCTGGGAAAGATCGCCATGCAAAGGTTCGGCATCGTAGCCGCGGTCGATCAACTTCCTGCCGATCTCATCACATTGGATCTTCGTCCGGCAGAAAATGATTCCATAAAAATTCTCTTCCATATCGATGATGCGGGTGAGTGCTTCCAACTTGTCAGACTCTTTCACTTCGACATAAATTTGGTCGGTGAGATTGCTGGTCATCGTGTCCTGCTGAATCTTGACCAAGTGCGGCTCATGCATGAAACGCTCGGCGAGCCTCTGGATCGGCAGCGGCATGGTGGCGGAAAAACAAAGCATGCGCTTTTCAGCTGGAGTCTGCTTCAGTACTTCCTCGATATCATCGATGAAGCCCATGTCGAGCATTTCGTCCGCTTCATCAAGCACCACGAATTTGAGGTGCTCAAGATGCAGCGAACCACGTCGGAGATGGTCGAGAATACGACCGGGGGTTCCGACTACAACATGAACGCCTCTTTTCAGCTTGCGCAATTGCAGTTCCATGGAAGCTCCGCCGTACACAGCGGCGATTTCCAATCGTCGGTCTCCCTTCAGGGAGTTGATCTCTTCTGCGTTTTGTACAGCAAGCTCGCGTGTGGGTGCGAGAATGAGTGCTTGGACCTGATACATTGAAGGGTCTACAATTTCGAGAATGGGAAGCCCGAAAGCGGCAGTTTTTCCGGTTCCGGTCTGTGCCTGGCCAATAACGTCGACCTGGTCCTTAAGGAGCAGGGGTATGCATGCGCTCTGAATCTTGGTAGGTTCTTCGAAGCCTTTCGCTTCAATGGCGGCAATGGTTTGTGCGGACAGCCCTAGGTCCGCAAAGCTTGTTAACTCTGACATGGATCTCCTGAATCATATGTGGTTGGATTATCGGTTGTGAGCCGAGATGAACATAATAAGCCATACCAGTCTATACAAATGAACAAGTTGTTGCAAGACAGAAACATCCCAAAAACCCAAATTCGCCTACCAACGATTATAGACCTGTTCTGCAAAGCCCAGCAGCCTGTCGATCTGCAGTTTTGTGCCATCGTCCAAGGTGCAGGTTCCGCTGAAATATCCGAATACCTGATGTTGGTCGCTCTTGATGATGAGAAAATTTGTGTTCGATGAGCGGTCGACGCATGCTTCAAATACCAAGTCGAGCCGTCCTTGCTCATCTTGCATGGTCCATGGTGCAAGCATGTCCTCTTGATCGAAATGAAAACTGACCTCGCCAAGTTTATGGATGCAATTGTTGTAGAAGATGGCATTCTCGCTTGCCGGCGTTCGATCGGAAAAACCATAGCCGAGGTTCAGCCCAAAGGGTACGTTCTCAAGCAAACCCGAGGCGCTGGCCCAATACCACGTATTCTGGTATGTCCACCTGCCTCTTCCCCAATCCAGTACACCCCAAGCCTCCCCGAGCAAGAGATTCTCTGTTTCCATGCCCCTGCGAATCGTGCCGGTTGCTTTCAGGCAGTTGACTTTTTCGTTGAGATAAAAGGCCTTGCGCTGTTGCTTCCAGCTGGTGGCGATATTGAGGCTCTCTGATGACTCTGCCTGGGTGAGGGTGATGTCATAGTCCAATCCCACCGTTCCATCGGGCAGTACAAGGGTGGGGCAGGCGACCATGATGTGGCGCTGCAGGCCCCGCTTGATGAAAGCGATGCGAAGTTTCTTGTTGGCCCATGAGACTTGGCTGTCCTCGGTGGAGGACGGTGCAAGACCGATGGATCCGCGGGGGAAAAATGTCAGTGCATCGGCCTGGCTGACTTTGGCGGTATTGAAGTCGACATAGCTGAGGGCAAAGAGTGCTGCATACCCCAAGTCGCTGATTGTAGCTGTTACTGCATACCCTTGTTGTTGGTTGATTATTGCATAGTAGTCCCACTCCTTGATCTTGAGTGCACCACCTTTTATCTTGCTACGTTCATAGTTCCAGTAGGGATGGCGGGCCCATCCTTCCTGGATGATGCGGCCCTTTGCATCGAGCAAATCCTGTGCCTGGGTGATTTCAGTCTGCATACCTTCTCCTCCTTATCCCTTGATTCTACAAATTCCAATCATCAACTGTATAGGTGGCGATCTCGTAGGGACGGCCATCAGCGAACAAGGTGATGGTCTTGAGCCCTTTGCTGTGAAACCTGGAGCCGTAAGATCCGTAGCTGGCGCTTCTTCCGTAGTGAAGGTCGATGCCTTCCCAGCTGCCGAAGAAATCGTTGAGGTGGTTATGGCCGCTGAACACAGCCACCGTGTTCATTTTCTCCTGCATTGCAGCAAACAGACCGGTATTTTCCAATGGCGCATTGATTGTCTTATCCAGCTTGACTCCGATAGCATCTCCGCTCTCCCAAAGAAGCCTGAATTCCGGTAAAGGAATGTGGATGAAGGTATACAGAGGTACTTGCCCCAGGCCATCCTCCACCCAGCGATACCATGCAACCTGGGAGGGATAGATGTAGTCGGGGGCGATGACGCCCCCTTCATAGATTCGGCTGTCATGGGAGTCGAGCAACATGATCGCTTGCATTGGTTGCCCGTCCTTGGTAAGGACTATAGGATAATTGCTGTTGCCGGCAACCCAACTCTCACCCTGGGAGAAGATGGCGGTAGGGTAGGCATCCAGCAAATTAGCCAAGGTGGGTTTGTCATGGGCGTACTGGCCGTCGTGGTTGCCGAAACTCAGTGCCCAAAATCGGTTGTGCTGTTGCATGAAATCGGCGAATTCGGTAAGCATTTTCAAGCTGTCGAAGCTGAAGAGGAGGTCTCCACTTATGACCGTCAGGTCGGGATTTGTCTCCTCGAACGCTTTTTCAAGTAAACCATATATTTTTTTTCGATTTGAGAAAGGACCCCTTCGCAGGTGGAAGTCGGTTCCCCAGAGTATGGAGAAGGATTCATTTGTATAGGGCATGGTGAAGGCTTTTTGCTCTTGGATGGCTTGGTCAAGATTGAACGGGTGCTCCGGCACAACAAAGAGTTCGGTATGCTGGTCAAAGTCCTGATATATTCTGGTGTTGGTCAGAGCGTCAATGACCAGATAGGTGGCAATTCCTGTTGCTATGAGCAAGACTGCCAAGGAGATGAGTACTGTTTTGAGAATCCTGCCGGTAGTTGGTTTCATACAGCCTGTAGCCTAGCATGGAACAGCCTGCAATTCCATATGAAAAAGCCGGCACGAATGCCGGCTATCACAATTGACGCATGAATGCTCTTTCTGTTACTGGCCAAGCACCACAGTCAGGAAGGTTGTCAAAAAGTTATCCTCGAAGGCATCGGAGGTATACAAGGCCTGAGAGAAATCCTGCTGGTTCTGACTTCCGCTGTAATAGTCATAGAACATCGAGAGGTAGCTGGCCATTCCTTCATCCTGGGTATCCTCCCCAACTTCGAGCAGAAGGTAGGAAGAGCCGACCTTGATAGGGTCCAAGATGGTGTTGGGCTGGGCGGTATAGAGCTCTTTGGCGACATCGCCGGTGGCGGCACTGCGAAGCAGACCTGCGGGGTCGGTATAGGTGAAGTCACTCATGTAGCTGCTCTTGCCTGCGTTGTAGGGAGTCGAACCTACTTCAACAACTTCCAGATTATTCTGAAGGGCCAGCTCATCAAGGCCTTCAGCCTTGGCTTTCTCGGCCCAGTCCTTTGCAAGGTCTGAGAGATAGGTGTCGATCAAAGCGGAGTCGTTGACTGCAAGGTATGCCTTCACCGAAGCAAGCGTAGAATCGCTGGCATAGTCGCTTTCCACTGGAGCACTGTTGATCTTGTACAGCGAGAACGAACCGTTTGCCTCGAACGGGCCAAGAACGTCTCCCTCCTTGGCACTGAGCAGGGCCAAAGCCTCCTCGGCGTTCTTGAAATTGGAGAGAATACCGTAGTAGTACAGTTGACCAACCCTTCCCTCCGCGGCTGCATAACCGTCCAGGCTGTTTGCAACTGCTGCTGCCTCGAACGTGGTCTGTCCGCTGGTGATGGATTCATACAAATTCTTGGCCTGCTCTGCTGTCTCTACGGAGATGATGCTCAGATCCATGGTGTAGAAGAGCTGCTTGTTCTGCAGGGCGTACTGGGAGGCCAATTCATTTGGATACTGGTTCTGGTTAACTACAAGATACCGGAAAGTTCTTCCCTTACTGGCCATCGCTGCAATATATTCAGCCTCGGCGCTGGAGGAAAGAACGGTTCCTACATCGTCGACTACAATCTGGTAGGGAAGCGAACGGCGGATGGATTTCTCTACGCTTGCCTTGGTCTCGGCACTGGCATTCTGATAGGTGGCCACATCAAACTTGCCGTCCTTGTTGTAGGCTCCGCTGTTGATGATTGCCCTATTGACTACTTCATCGGCGGCAATGATGCCAGCCTTGGTGGCCAATTCGTTGATTGCGGTGAATATCACCGTGCTGTCGTAGGCACTTTTCCAAATCTGGTAGAGAGCCTGGGTCTGGTCCATTCCGCTTGATTTATACTGATCGGCATAGTTCTGGACCTGGTCATAGAAGTAGTTGCCGTAGGCGTACTTGATCTCCTGCTTGCCGTACTTGCCGAAAACGATGCCATCACTCGTACTTTTACCGACAAAGGCTTGAATTGCGGGAGCCAACACAAAGGAGATGGCGATGAGAATCAGGATCAACATACCCAGAACCCAGCCGATGGTGATCTTGCGTTTTGGTTTGAGAGCGGCTTCTTTCTTGCCCTCAACAACTACTGTGTTCTTTTTTGCTTTACCGATGGTGAGCTCTTTAGCCTCACCCTCGGGCTTCTTTCCATTTGTGTCGTCATTTGCAGACATGATAAACCTCTTTCTGTGGAGCATTTTCCGCATGAGCGGACAGTCTTATGAAAAATAGCATTTCACCTAGCTACTGTCAATGAATTGCTGTATAAAAGCAAAAACGCCTGTTTTTGTTTCGTATTGACATTCAAAGGGCCAATAGGTATATTGAACTCCGGCTGTGAAGCTGACGGGTAGTAGCGCAGGGGCTAGCGCACTTGGTTCGGGACCAAGGGGTCGGAGGTTCAAATCCTCTCTGCCCGAGTAGGGAATTCATGATAACTCCTTGTTTCGTAATGGAAATAAGGAGTTTTCAATTTTATAGGAGCACTCGATGTACACCACCTTGGCCTTGGATTTGGACGGTACTCTCACCACCAGCACCAAAGAGATTACGGTGCGTACGAAAGAAGCGGTGCAACGTGCTCACGACAAGGGCGTTCACATCGTTCTTGCCAGCGGACGACCTGTGTTGGGTATTGTTCCTGTCGCCCGGAGGCTTGGCCTGCTGGGTGAGGATGCAACCATTCTCGCCTACAATGGAGGACAGCTGGTATCCACGCGCAATCTCGAGGTGATCCGGGAGAGAACCGTGGATTTGAACACCATCCATACTTGTTTCACCTACGCCAAGGAGCACCGACTTGCCGCACTCAGCTATGATGAGCAAGGAGTCATAACCGAGATGCCCGACGACCCGTATGTGGGCTTGGAAGCCTATAATAACGCCATTCCCATCAGGAAGGTCGACGATCTCATTGCAGAAGTCCGGCATCCGATGCCCAAGGTCATGATCGTGGGAGAGCCGGCAAGACTGCTTGCAGCCAAAGAAGCGTTGACGGGATTGGTCGGCAACCATGCTGACCTGGGGTTCAGCGATCCCTTCTTCATGGAGATTACGGCACAAGGAGTGCAGAAAGCATCGAGCCTTGTTACGCTGCTCTCCCTCTTGGGTCATACAGAGCAAGATCTCATGGTCATCGGGGACGGCCTCAATGATGTGCCGATGTTCGGCATTGCAGGTCTTGCCGTTGCCATGGATAATGCAAGCGACGAGGTCAAGGCGTATGCCCACACCACTACCGCATCAAACAACGAGGATGGTGCAGCAAAGGCCATAGAATGCCATATTCTTTCCCAATAGGGCAAAAACTCTTCATTCACAATACTTTTTGTTGTGGTAGAATACCAATTACATGTATCACGGACCAACCATAAGGAGGGTAATCCATGAAAAAAGTAACTTTGCTGGTAATCGTATTGGTTATGGCAACCACGCTCTTCGCCCAAGGCGGCAAGGAAGTTGAGGCTGCCGACAGCAGGCCGACCATTCGCCTGCTCACGGACGCAACAGGAATCGATGACAAGTCCTTCAACGCAGCTGCGTGGAGAGGCATCGTCCAATACTATGGCGATACCGTGGAGAATGCTGCCAACCGCGGCAAGCTCTATGATGTAGTGACTGCACAGACTCAGGACATGTACATCCCGAACCTCAGACAGGCCTCCGATGAAGGGTATGACCTGATCATGGTCACCGGTTTCACCTGGGCTGACGCCCTGAGCGAAGTAGCTCCCCAGTATCCGGATCAGAAGTACACCATCGTAGACGTGGACTGGGTGGGACTGCCGAATGTCTTGGAGTTCATCTACTCGGAGGAGCAGGGCTCCTACCTCGTAGGGTTGGCAGCTGCGCTGCAGGCCAAGGAAGATGGAATCCAGAACCCGAAGTTCGGATTCATCGGCGGAGTTCCCGGAGCAACCATCACCAAGTTCGAGATGGGCTACGTCCAGGGCATTCGTTCGGTATTCCCCAATGCTCAGATATTTGACTACTATGCCAACGACTGGGGCAAGCCCGAACTTGCGAAAGCACAGGCGAAGAACTGGTACGATATGGGTGTCTACTGCATCTTCAGCGCAGCCGGTGGAACCGGAAACGGCACCATTGCACAGGCAAAGGAATATCGTATGCAGGGCAAGAACGTCTGGGCGATCGGTGTAGACAGCGACCAATATGCCGATGGCATCTACGCCGGAACAAAGAGCGCCGTCCTGACGTCCATGATCAAGAGGGTGGAAAACTCTTCTTTGATGGTCCTCAAGGCTGTTGCAGATGGATCTTTCACCGGCGGGGTGGTCCAGATGGGCATGGCCGACGATGGTGTAGGCTACTCAACGGCAAATCCCGAACTCAGTGCAAACGTGATCAAGCAGGTTGATGCAGCAAAGGCTGATATCATCAGCGGCAAGATCAAACTCTACAAGACGTATCGTGAGGCCCTCGCAGCAGGTGCTGCCCCCGCAGGGCTTGCAGCTCTCGACGACTGAGCAATCCACTGCCGGCAGGAGACTGCCGGCTCTCTCCCTGGGCATTCGGTGTAGTGGTCAGAGAAAGAGCTTTGGAATGAGGAGCCGATGGTGAGTGAATACGCAATAGAAATGATGAATATCACCAAAACATTTCCCGGTGTGGTGGCAAACGATAAGGTGAAACTGCAGGTAAGACATCAAGAAATTCATGCATTGCTTGGTGAAAACGGGGCTGGAAAGTCTACCTTGATGTCCATCCTGTTTGGATCATACAGTGCAGACAGCGGCTTGATCCTGCTCGATGGCAGGCCTGTTGAGATCAAGAACCCCAATGTGGCTACCGCTCTGGGGATCGGAATGGTCCATCAGCACTTCAAACTGGTGCAGAACTATACCGTAACCGAGAATATCGTCTTGGGTATGGAGCCGACGAAAGGCAGGTTGCTCGATATGAAAAGCGCCCGCGAGCATGTCGCCCGACTGAGCAGCCAGTACGCCCTGAAAGTCGACCCGGACTCATTGGTCGAGGACATCACCGTCGGGCAGCAACAGCGTGTGGAAATTCTCAAAACACTCTATCGCAATGCGAATATCATTATTTTCGATGAGCCTACCGCCGTCTTGACTCCGCAGGAAATCGATGAGTTGATGGACATTCTCAAGAAACTTCGTTCGGAAGGAAAAACCATAGTATTGATAACCCACAAGCTTAAGGAGATAAAGGAAGTCGCAGACCGTTGCACCGTCCTTCGACGCGGCCGCTGTATCGGGACGGTCGAGGTAAAGGATGTCAGTGAGCAGGATCTTGCAGAAATGATGGTAGGCCGAGCGGTGAAATTCGAGATTGAGAAACCCGAGCAGCAGCCGGGCAGGGTGATGTTGAGCCTGAAAAACCTTCAGGTCGCCGATCAAAACGGCACGATGCGGGTCAAGGATGTAAGCCTCGATGTCCACGAGGGTGAAATTGTCGGAATTGCCGGTGTCGACGGCAATGGTCAAAGCGAGCTTCTGGGTGCCATCACCGGTTTGTTGCCGATTGCCGGCGGTTCGGTGTTGCTTGACGGCAAACCCATTGAGAACCTCTCCATCCGCCAGAGGATCGAAGAGGGGCTTGGGTATATCCCCGAAGATCGAAAAAAGTATGGAGTGGTTGGTGAGTTCACCATAGCCGAGAACACCGCCCTCAAGAACTACTACCGGGATGCGTACCGAAAACGGATGGGCATCCTCGATTATGAAGCAATGAACCAGGAGGCTGAGAACCTCATCAAGCAATTCGACATCCGCAGCGCCGAGGGAGCGAAGACCACTGCGGGAAGCCTGTCAGGGGGAAACCAGCAAAAGGTCGTCGTTGCCAGGGAGATTTCCCTCTCCCCGAAGGTCCTGGTGGTGGCACAGCCCACCCGGGGATTGGACGTCGGAGCGATTGAGTACATCCGAAAGCGGATCATCGCCGAGCGAGAGAAGGGCAGGGCCATCCTGCTGGTCTCCTTCGAGCTTGATGAGATCATGAATCTCTGCGACCGCATTGCAACCATCAGCAAAGGGCGTATTGTGGCAGTAAACAAACAGAACGAGGTCACCGAATATGACATCGGCTTGATGATGGCCGGGTCGAAGAAGGAGGCGCTTTGATGAAACCGTCTCGTCAAAAGCTCATCCAATCGGATGGGGCCGTCTCGGTTCTGGTTGTCGTGTTGGGTTTTCTCGTAGGCACCGTATTGGTCGCCCTGGTGGGAAAGAACCCCTTGAACATGTACAAGGCGCTTTTCCAAGCACTGAGCGGGTACAATATCGACAACGGACGGATGAATGTCCGGTACATCGCCGAGACGCTCAACTACTCGGTTCCCTTCATTCTCTGCGGACTTTCCATGGGGTTTGCCAAGCGCGTCGGGCTGTTCAACATCGGTGGTGAAGGCCAGTACATCATGGGCATGACCATGGCCCAGGCGATTGCACTGCTTGGACCCCGGATTCCCGTACTGCATTGGATGCTCGCCATGCTCGGGGCAATTGTCATCGGTTCACTGTGGGGCGGCATGGTAGGCCTTCTGAAGGCAAAGTACGAGGTGAGCGAGGTGGTCTCCACCATCATGCTCAACTATGTTGCCCTGTACCTGAGCCGGATCATCTGTCTGCAACTGCCTGGAGCCACCACCTACAAGACGGCGAACTTTCCCGAGACTGCCTTGATCGGCAATGCATTCTTTCAGAAAATCACCAACAACTCACTGTTGAACAACGGCATTTTCATGATGGCCGGCTCAGTATTGGTCTATTGGTTCATCATGGAGAAGACCAGTCTCGGGTACGGCATGAGGGCCACCGGCTTCAACAAGGATGCCGCAAGGGCCAGCGGTATTCCCGTAATCAAATCCATCTCGATATCAATGGCCATCAGTGGTGCGTTCGCAGGACTTGCCGGCGGTATCGTCGCCCTCGGATCCTTCAAGTACGGGCGGGTGCTTTCAGGGATGGACAACTATGGATTCGACGGTATAGCCGTCGCTCTGGTAGGCAACTGTACGGCACTGGGCACGACGCTGGCCGGCTTGCTCTTCGGACTGCTCAAGAATGCACAGGCTTTGATGCAGAGCAAGCAGATACCCAAGGAAATCACCTTCATCATCCAAGGTCTCATAGTCATTTTCATCGCCCTTCGTTCGGCACTCAAGCTCTATCAGGAGTACTTGGACAAGAAACAGCTGCAGAAGGAGGTAGGAGTCAAATGAGTATGATATGGGGAATGCTTCCTTCAGTCCTGATGATTGTGGCTCCGATTCTCATCACCGCAATAGGTGGTATGATTTGTGAAAAATCCGGTGTTGTAAATATCGCTCTCGAAGGCCTGATGGCCATTGGCGCCTGCACGGCAGCAGCAGCCCATGTGTTGATGGAGGGTTCGGGTATGAACCACACCCTCTCCCTCTTCCTGGCTTTGACGTTGGGGTTCGTCTTCGGCGGCCTCTTCTCGCTGGTGCATGCACTGGCTGCCATCAACCTGAATGCCGACCAGACCATCAGCGGGACGGGCATCAACCTGCTGGCAAACGGGGTGACCATCTTTGCCAGCCAGATCCTCTTCAATGCCGACCGCACCCGTGAGTTCCGCATGGGGATGCAAACCGATGCCTTGGGAATCTATCCTACGGCGTATATCGCCATCGCGGTGGTAGTCCTGTCCTGGTTCATCCTCTACAAGATTCCCTTCGGCGTACACCTCAGAGCCTGCGGGGAGCATCCGGGAGCTGCTGAGAGCGTAGGCATCAATGTGAAGAAGATGCGGTACTTCGCTGTTGTGGCCAGTGGAGTCCTGGCAGGTCTTGCAGGTGGGTGTGTGGTGCTCACCCAGACCATCCAGTACACCTCCAATACCATCAACGGCCGCGGCTTCATTGCCCTTGCCGCAGTTTCCTTCGGACGGTGGAAACCGCTGGGAGTCACCGGAGCTGCATTCTTGTTCGGCACCGCCCAAGCGTTTGCCATCATCGCCAACAATATTCCCGCCCTCAGGGTGCTTCCCACCGAGGTATTCAATATCCTTCCCTATGTGGTAACCCTTGCAGCACTCGTTCTCTTCAGCGGCAAGAACTACGCACCGAGTGCAGCCGGAAAGGCGTATGAGAAGGGGGCAAGCTGATGACACCGCATAATCGCGCAGACAAAGCCGACATAGCCCCTGTCGTTCTTGCTCCCGGCGATCCGATTCGTGCCAAGCTGGTAGCCGAGCAGTTCTTGCAGGAAGCCAGCCTTGTCACCGACGTTCGCAATGTATTGGGCTATACCGGTTTGTTCAAGGGACAGAGAATCTCGGTGATGGCAACCGGCATGGGCGGACCTTCGATCGGGATTTACAGCTATGAACTTTTTACAACCTATGATGTGAAGGCAATCATCCGCATCGGTACCTGTGGAGGTCTACAGAAGCAACTCGGGGTTGGTGATCTGGTCTGTGCCATGACGGCGAGTACCGATTCTGCCTGGGCTCATCAGTACAACCTCAAAGGCACGCTCAGTCCCTGTTGTGACAGTGCATTACTGTTTAGGGCTGTTGAACAGGCGCACCTGCTCGGTTTCCCCTGCCATGCCGGCATGGTGCTCTCCAGCGACTTGTTCTCCTCCTATAATGCATTGGGACAGGAGAGTTGGAAGGCATGGGCCCGTATGGGTGCTCTTGCCCAGGATATGGAAACCTATGCCCTGTATGCAACAGCGGCATGGACGCAGAGGCGGGCCCTCTCGATTCTCACCATGACCGATAGCTGTGTCACCGGTGAGGGTTTCGGTCCTGAGATGCGAATCAAGGGCCTGTATCCGATGATTGAAGTTGCCCTGAAGGTTGCGTTGGAGGTGTAACAATGGAATTTCTCCATGCCATGCAGCATCGATTTGCCTGCAAGCTGTACGACCGAAAGCGGATGCTCGACGACAGTGAAATCCAGAAGATCTTGGAATACGGCAGGCTTACCCCCACTTCATTCGGCCTTGAGCTGTGGTCGTTTCATGTTGTGAAAGGACCAGAGGCGAAAGAAGCCCTGTTTCATGCCTGCTTCGACCAGGAGTCGGTCAGAACCAGTGCAATGACCGTTGCTGTGCTGGTCCGCACATCGCCTTTCGCCAATCCTGACGGCGATTTGGTACACAGCCGCGGCAAGCGGTTTCCCGATCCCTTGCAAGTCTTCATCGACGACTACCGACCCTATTACGACTTCCTCAAGGCAGAGGGCAGGCTGGATTGCTGGCTGAGAAGCCAAGGGTATCTGGCCATTGCAAACATGATGACGGGAGCCGCCGCCCTGGGCATTCAAAGCTGTGCGATTGAAGGCTTTGACGAAAAGAATGTCCTCAGGGTTTTGGATGTGAAACCTGAGCAATGGCAGGTCTCATTGCTTGCAACCTTCGGCTACCCGGCAGAAGACGAGCGGCCGAAGATTCGCGAGAGTCTGGAAAATCTGGTAAGCTTCCACTAAGGCAGGTTGGCCAGAGAGCGGTCCACCAAGGTCCAGAACCAGGGGATGTCGATGTTCTTGGCAACCAAGACACCGCCATCGGAATTGGTGGGTGTCTTTGTTGTTTTCCCGTACGTTTGTCCCGGATTTGTATCCACTTCAACCCTGCAATACTCGGTTTCCACCTTCGAAGGATCGACCAGATATGCGACGCACAAGGGGTCGTGCATCTGCGGCTGCCCCTGCCCGCGCTTGGTATAGTTGGCGGTATAGCTCTCCATGCAGGAGCAGAAGACGGCGGTACTGCGCCCTTCCCGGCGTTGAAAGTCGGCAAGCCGAGCGGGGCTGAGGGTGACACGGCGGGTGCAATCCAAAGGAAAGAGCACCAGCTTCGCCCCAGATGAGAAGACCAAACTCGCAGCTTCAGGGTCGGCGAAGGTGTTGAACTCGGCATGCTCGGTCACATTGCCTTGGCTGAACGAGCCTCCCATGACCACGATCTGCTTGCAAAGCAAAGCCACTGAAGAGTCCTTGCAAAACGCAAGGGCCAAATCGGTCAACGGCCCCACGCTGACGATGCTGATCTGGTGGGGCATGGCTTTAACCAACCTGATGAGCGCATCAATGCCGTCTTCCTCTTGGGCCCGCTGGAACTTTCTGGGAGCAAACACCGGGCCGTCCAGCCCCGATTTCCCATGGAAATCACCGGCTTGTACGGGTTTGCGTACCAACGGCTTGTCGGCTCCCTTGTAGACCGGACACCGGATCCCTGCCGTTTCCAAAATATTTAGTGTGTTCTCAAGGGTTTTCTCCAGTCCTACATTGCCTGCAGTTGCAATGACCGCCTCAATGGTGAACTCCTGCAAGCCTGCAGCAAGAAACAAGGCGACTGCATCATCCAATCCTGTATCGACATCCAAGATAATTCGTTCCATCTAATCCCTCTTTGGCAGCATGATGTTCAAGGCGACGGCCACAATGGTGGCGATGACTACCGACAATTGCCCGAATATGGTCTGAAACCAGGCGAAAAAGGTTGAGAGAGCGGCCGAAGATTCAGCGATCCCGATACCCAAAGCTGCCGAGAGACCGACGATGGACGTAGTTCGATAGTTCATCTCTTCCGATACTACCAGCTTCATCCCGGTCATGGCAATCGAGGCAAACACGCTGATCACTCTGGGGTATGGTGGTGAGCAGGGCGAAAAACTTGGGGACCAAGCCGGCTATGAGCAAAATGAATGCAGAGAGTGAAGGTGTATAGCGGTTGATCACCTTCGTGGTGGTCACAATACCGACGTCCTGGCTGTAGGTGGCGGTGGGATAGAGCGAAAGGCCGATGGTGAAAACCACCGTACCGGTGATCAGGGGAGGAGCTTCTCTTAACGAGGGGTTTCCCATCCAGTTCGAAAATGCTTGCTTCATGGCCCAATGGCAGCACAATTGCTGCAGGCGATACAAAGAATATGCTACTATAGGCGGTATGAGAATCATACAAATTGCAGTGGGGCCGAACCAGGTCCCTCTTACCGGGTACTTGCAGGATATCACCAACGACGGGGGGATTCGCAACATCAGGCCGTCGGTTGTCATTTGCCCCGGAGGAGCGTACCGATTCCGCTCTGAACGCGAGCGCGATCCTGTTGCTCTTCACTTCTTGAACATGAGCTACAACGTATTCATCCTGGATTACTCGGTGCAGGAGGAGGCAAAGGACCTCAATCCTTTGCTTGAAGCAAGTGATGCCTTGATCAAGATTCGAGAACATGCGCTATCGTGGATGTGCGACCCAACGCGTATCGCCATCGTCGGCTTCAGCGCAGGAGGACATCTGGCAGCCTCCTTGGCTGTTCTTCACAATCATGAGGTGCTCAGCTGTAGGCAGGAGATCAGGGACGAGAACAACCGGCCCGATGCCGCCATTCTCTGTTACCCGGTGATTACCAGTGGTGAGTACGCTCACCAGGAGAGCATCGGCTGGGTCAGCGGCGGCGATGCAAAGCTCAAGGACCTGATGAGTCTGGAGCATCAGGTGAATCCCAAGGCAAGTCCGATGTTCATCTGGCATACCGTCACCGATGCCTCGGTCCCGGTGGAGAACAGCATGCTGCTCGCTCTCTCCTTGAGGCGCGAGCAGGTGCCGTTCGAGTTGCATCTCTTTGAGAGTGGAAGCCATGGGCTGTCCATGTGCACCGAGGAGGTCGGAACTCCCCATCCCCTTTGCAGGCAGTGGGTCGGTCTTGCCTCCACATGGCTGAACAGCCGGTTTCATCATACCCTATAGGGTTGCAAGCATCCCCTCTGCCGACCTGATTCCGCTGGCCCATGCTCCGGTGATGCCGCGGCTGGTGCCGGCACCATCCCCTGCAAACCAGATATCCTCGGTGACACGGAAGTTCTCGTCGAGGTAGGCTGGTTTGTTTGCGTAGAGCTTGATCTCTGGATAGTACATGATGGTGGAGGGATGCAGCACCCCGGGCACGATCGTATCGAGGTTCTTCATCGCCCTCCAGATGGCTCTAAGGATTTTTGCAGGAATCGCCAGGGATATGTCGCCGGGGCAGCAGGTTCGCAGGGTCGGTTCAAAATCATAGAGGTCGTCGCTGAAACTTGCTTCCTTGCTCCGTGAGCCGAGGCGGAAGTCTCCAACCCGCTGCATGAGCGGCTGGCCGCCGCCCATGAGTGCCGCTTGCAGCCCCAAATTTTCTGCAAACGCTTGGCCGCTTGCCAAAGGGGCTGTAAACCGTACCGTCTTGAGGATGGCAAAGTTGACCAAGCCATTGTCATGGCGGGAGTCGGGGGCGAATGCATGACCGTTGACCGAGTACCACTGGTCTCCCCGGTTGGTTGCATAACGCTCGCGCACCACATGGGCATTACCGCTGTTCGTGCAGAAGGTTCGTACCTTCTCGGGGAAGTAGAATTTCGGGTCGTAGTAGTCGCGTACGATCGGGTAGCGCTCGATCCTCGTCTCCACCCTCAGTCCGATGTCCACGATATTGTCGATGAAGGGAATTGAAAGGGAGCGCATCAGATCCTGCAGGAAATGAAAACCCTTTCTGCCAGGGGCGACCAGAAGCTTCTTATAGCCTATCTCCCGTTTCTCGGTGACGATGAAACGCTCCTCGGCATTCACACTCTCCATTGCCTCACCGAGTGAGAGCTGCACCCCGGCATCGGCCAGTCTTGCCAAAAGCTCCTTGATCAGAAGCAGGCCGCCGTCGGTTCCCAAGTGGGTCTGCTTGATCTCCAAGAGGGTGCAGCCGAGGCGCTCGGCGCGCTTCTGGTACATTTCAATGTTCGATTTTTCCAGAAACGAAGGCTTGAGGAAGTCGATGACCTCTTGAAGATAGTGTTGGGCGGCTTCTTCGGTCCAATATTCGACGGGAAAGCCGATCGGGTAGGTGAAGTTCATTTTGCAGTCATTGCGCATACCGCCGGTAGAAACCTTTTCGCGGTCGATCATCAGGATTTTTAAATCCGGTCGTTTCTTGATGAGCGTGAATGCGGTGCCCATGCCCGCAGGTCCGCTTCCTACAATGACAACATCGTACATGTCCATGAAGAGCCTCCCAGATGTAATAGGAAAGGTTCTCCCTTTCCAACCAATTATCCCCATTGTCGGGTGTTTGGTAAACCCCTTGTCGGGGAGACCGGCCTTGCACAGAGCATGTATTCATGGTATTACACCAAAGTAGGAATGGTTGTTGTGAGGTGAAGATGTACATAAGTGCCAAGGAAGCAGCAAAAAAGTGGGGTATCTCCGAACGGAGGGTTCGCATTCTCTGTTCCGAGGGAAGGGTCGACGGGGTGCTCAGGACTTCCTGGGCTTGGAATATTCCCTCCGATGCCCCAAAACCCGGCGACGGCAGGCACCTCAGGCACATGAAGAACCACGACTTGAGAATCGGGGGAATGGATTTCTCCCGGCTTGAGGCGGAAGCTCAAGGCCTCAAAAAAATTGTCGACCGCCAGCAATTCATTCGTTCCTATCATAGCCTGGTGACCCGGTATGTACTCACTGCTTTTGCAAGCGAGGATATTGTCGTGGATGCCCGGGACTTGGCTGTGCTGTACAACCGCTGCTTCGTTCCTTCCCTGCCGTTTGAGATCCAACTGCTTGCACTCAATGCCCGGTCGATTCTGGTGCGAATGCTGTATCAGTACGGCTTGGGTCCGGTTGAAGGCAAAAGCCGGCCTCAGATGTGTGAGCAGCGACTGAAAGAGCTGTACCAGATGATGTGCCAAGGGATTGAGGATGAGGGTCCGGTCGCCTATCTTGATGCAGACAAGGGCCAACAGATGGAAACCCTCTTTGTCCAATACGACCGCGATTGGGCCCATCTGCATCCGGTTGTACGCTCGCTCTTCCTCTATGGCGAGTTGCTGAGGATCAAGCCGTTCGGTCGATTCGACGCTCTGCTCTCCGCCCTGGCTTTCGCCCAGGAGTTGATCAGCTCGGGCTTCCCTCCAAGTCTCTTCGATGCCGCTCATGTGGATGAGTTCAAGGCTGCCATGATTCTGACCAGAAGCCGTGGCAACTACCAGAATGCACTGAGGATGCTCGAACAGATGCTCGTATTTGAGTGCTCAAAACTTGGGAGCAGGGAGTAATCTTGATGGTGGTGTTCTCCAACGCAATAGTGGTCGATGGCAGTGCATCCGCACCGTTTTGTGCGGATGTGGTGATCGAGGCCGACCGGATTGCTTCCGTACTGCCCCCTTTGAGCATCGACGATGCCTCTTGCATCGATTGCAGCAACCTGGTGTTGTGCCCCGGGTTTGTAGACATCCATGGTCACAGTGATTTGGAAGTACTCCACAGTCCATCCATGAGACCGAAAATCGGGCAGGGAATCACCACCGAGGTCGCCGGAAACTGCGGGATCGGGGTGTTTCCCGCTGAAGCGGGCGACCCCTTTCTTTCTGAACTTACCGGCGATGTCCTGGGGCACTACCCCAACGTGGGGTGGCCATCCTTCAGCTCCTACATCACAGCGCTCAAGGAACGGGGAAGCGGTACCAATATGGCCTTCCTGCAGGCACACAGTGCACTGCGAAGCCATGCCATGGAGGGTAACGCGAACCGGATGGCAACCGATGAGGAAATCCAGCGCATGTGCCTGTACCTTCGGCAGAGCCTCGAGGAGGGGTGCATCGGGCTTTCCAGCGGACTGTACTATGCTCCCTGCATCTTTGCAGACACCAAGGAGCTGCTGGCTTTATTGTCGGTGGTGAAGTCTTTTGACCGGCTCTTTAGCGTACATATGCGCTGTGAGGGCTCGGATATCCTATCCAGTATCGAAGAAGTTCTCGACCTTGCCCGCCAAAGCGGGGTGAAGCTTCAGATCAGCCACCTGAAAGTCATCGGGAAGAAGAATCAGAACCTGGTTCCAGCCATGCTTTCCCTGATCGAGGAAGCCCGGGTGGAGGGCGTGGATGTCCAGTTCGACCAATATCCCTACGAGTACGGCTCTACAAGTCTTTTCAGCCTGCTTCCTCCTGCCTATCTCAAACTCAGCAGGTCGGATTTGAAGCAAGCCCTTGGCAGCAAAACCGAGAGAAACACCATCAAGACCATGATGGAGGCGGGCAGGGGCTGGGACAGCATCGCATCCCTTTGCGGCTGGGAAGAGATTACGGTGCTGCTGCTGCAAAGCAATCCCCGCTATGAGGGTTTGACCATGGCCGAGGTTGCTGCAATGCGTAATCAGGATCCATATGAAGCCTTTTTTGACTTGCTTTCCGAGGAACAGGGATCGGCTTTGATGACCGATGTGACCCAAAGCCAGGACTCGATTAAACGCATTCTCTCCCATCCATTGATGTGCTTTGGAACCGACGCCCTCTATGCCGGCAGGAAGACCCACCCCAGAAGCCATCAAGCCGCCCTGCATCTGCTTGACCGGTATTGGAAGCAGGAACCGGTTCTCAGCCTCGAGCAGTTGATAGCAAAAATGACAAGTTGCGGGGCAAAACGCCTCGGCTTGTCCGACCGCGGTCTGGTCGCCAGGGGCTATAAAGCCGATTTGGTGCTTTTCGATCCAATTGCACTGCAAGATTGCTCGGATGAGCGTCACCCGGATGCTCCGTCCATCGGGCTTCGTCTGGTTATGGTGAATGGTACGATTGCTTTCCAGGATGGGAAATACACCGATAGCACCAGCGGCTCGATTCTGCTCGCTTAGGGTTGCTCGTAGCGATTGAGGAAGCGTTTGGTTCTGGGATTGGTCGGATTATTGAAGAGTATATCCGGACTTCCTTCCTCTACAATGAGTCCATCATCCATGAAGATGACGCGGTCCGATATATCCCTGGCAAACGACATCTCGTGGGTGACGACGATCATGGTCATTTTTTCCTTGGCCAAATCCTTGATGACCTTCAGGATCTCGCCTGTCAGCTCGGGATCGAGGGCACTGGTCGGCTCATCAAAACAGAGAACATCTGGATTGAGGGCAAGGGCGCGGGCTATGCTCACCCGTTGCTGCTGGCCGCCCGAGAGCTGGCAGGGATAGGCTTTTTCCTTCTCTTCCAACCCCATTTTTGCAAGGAGCGTACGTGCCGTCCGGGCTGCTTCCTCCTTGCTGCGGCCAAGCACATGCATCTGTGCTTCGGTGATGTTCCTGAGTACGCTCATATGGGGAAAAAGATTGAAGTTTTGGAAAACCAAGCCGAGATTGAGGCGCACCTCCTTGAGCGTCTGCTTGTCGGCATAGACCACTTTGCCTTCCTCCGATGTGCTGACCATGGTCTTTGAGCACACTTCAATCTTCCCTCCATCGATGGGTTCCAGCTGGGTGAGACAACGCAGCAAGGTGCTTTTTCCGCTTCCGGAGGGGCCGATGATGGAAAGAACCTCTCCTTTGTTGAGCGTGAAGGAGATGCCTTTGAGCACTCCCAGGCCGTCGAACTCTTTCTTCAGGTTTGCAACCGAAATGATTTCCATGCCGATCTCCTAGTGGTAGTAATTGAGCTTCTTCTCAAGCAGGTCGAAGGAGCGGGAGACGAGTGCATTCATGATGAAGTAGAACACACCTGCTATGAAGATGGGCATGGTGGAGAACTGCCTGGCCGCCGCGTTCTGCGCAACCCTGAACAACTCGGCCACTCCGATGGTCTGTGCCAAAGCGGTGTCCTTGACCAAGGTGATCACCTCGTTTCCCATGGCGGGAATGATTCGTTTTACCACTTGAGGGGCGACGATATGGGTAAATGTATGGGCCTTGGAAAAGCCCAGCACCAGCGACGCCTCGTACTGGCCTATCGGGATGGACTGGATGCCCCCCCGGTATATCTCGGCAAAATATGCGGCATAGTTGATGACAAAACCCACGATGACGGCGGTAAAGCGGTCATAGGAGGCTCCAAATATATAATAGGGTGCGAAGTATACGAACAACAATTGCAGGATCAGTGGGGTGCCGCGCATGATCATGATGTACATATTGACCATGTTGGAGATGATTGGATTCTTGGACATCCTTCCTTTTGCAACCAATAATCCCAACGGTAGGGAAAAGAGCAAGGTGAGGATGAATATTTTCAGGCTGGTGACGGTTCCCGCCAGCATCTGCAGCAAGAGGTTTCCCATGCAAGTCTCCTACAAAATGGATAGTTCCCTTGAAAAAAAAGAAACGGGGAGCAATGCTCCCCGACATCATACAGTTTTCCTTATTTTCCGACAACGGTGATATCGGAGCCAAACCATTTGGTGGAAATCTCAGCCAGAGTTCCATCCGCCTGCATGGCAAGCAACTGCTGCCAGACTGCATCGGCGAGCTTCTGGTCTCCCTTGCGGAATCCAATACCGTAGTCTTCGGGAGCGAGCTCCTCTGATAGGATTCTGAAAGCCTTGCCGCTGCGCTTGATGTTGTCGTTTGCAACGGTGACGTCGACAACCAAGGCATCAATACCGCCGATCTCAAGATCCATGAGGCCGGTCAGGTTTTCCTTGAACTCCACAAAATTCTTGATGGATTTCTTGAAATCCGGAGAAGCATCGATGGCGCTGGAGGCCGAAGATCCTGCCTGATAGCCGACGCTCTTTCCACTGAGGGAAGCAAGGGTGGTGTAGGGACTGTCGTCGCGAACTACGACAACCTGGGCATTGTGGATGTACGGAGGGGTGAAGGTCATAGCCTGCTTGCGCTCTTCGGTGATGGTGAAGCCGTTCCAGATGCAGTCGATGTTGCCGGTGTTCAGCTCCTGTTCCTTGGCGTTCCAGTCGATCGGCTGGAGCTTCAAGGTGATTCCCATGCGCTTGGTCACTTCCTTTGCAAGGTCGACGTCGAAACCGACGATCTCACCTTTCTCATTGCGGAATCCCATCGGGGGGAAGTTGTCGTCAAGGCCCATGACCAACAGGCCCTTGCTCATTACCGTATCCAGGGAGTTGTCACCACCGGGAGCTTGTTCCTTGGTGCCGGCGGCAAACAGACTTGCGCCCACCAACAGCAGGGCCAACAGTACAACAGTGCATCGTTTCATTGCTATTTCTCCTCAATTACGAACAAAGCATGCTTTCTTTGGAGAGTTTACCCGTAATAGGAGAAAATATCCAGACTTTCTGTATAAATATTCAATAGATGTATATGCTAATGGCAAGAATCTGCAAATTTGCACCCTTTGCAGGCACTGTTCTTCTTTGTGCCGCACGAGGCGCAGTTCTCCTTCTTGCCCTGTCTATGCAAGGTTCTGATGGCAAATCCAATCAACAGGAGGATGATCAGGGCGACTATGATGTTGGAGATGATGGGGGTATACATGGCGGCCTCACAGAAGCAAAAGTGTTGCAGAGCGGATGAGCAGTGCTGCAACATAGGCGAATCCGGTTTGCCAGAGGACGGCAAAGAGGAGCTTTCGTTTGCTGCCCAGTTCCTTGAACATGGCGCTGATGGCTGCAATGCAGGGGGATGAGAGCAGGATGAATGTCATGTAGGAAAGGGCGGTATCGGGGGTGAAAAAAGAACCAAGAGAAGAAGTTCCTATGGTTACGCTCAAGGTGCTTACAATCGACTCCTTGGCTGCAATACCGGTCAAGAGCGCTACGCTTGCCTGCCAGAATCCGAAGCCCAACGGTGCGAACAGCGGTGCGATGAGTCTGCCCATGGTGGCTAGCATGCTCAGCTCTGCATCCACAGCCTGCAAGGTGAAGGAGTAGGATGAGAGCAGATAGATGATGATTGAAGAGAGCAGGATGATCGTTCCAGCTTTTTGTATGAAGCCAAGGGTTCGATCCTTGGTCTGCAGCCAAATATTTTTTGCGGCAGGAATCTGGTACCTGGGGAGTTCCAGAATGAAGGCATTGGTTTCCTTGTGCTTGTCCAAGGCACGGGCCAACAGGCCGGTGATTACGACAGCAAGAATGCCAAGCAGGTAGATAAGTGGTGCGATAAACCATTTGCCGGGGAAAAAATAGGTGAGCATCAGGGCGAAGACAGGCATCTTGGCTCCGCAGGGTATGAAGGGAGTGACGATGACCGTCAACTCCCGCTGCTTCTGGTGCTCGATCGTCCTGCTGCTCATGATGGCGGGAACCGAGCATCCGGTACCGATGACCAAGGGGATGATCGACTTGCCCGACAGTCCCATGCTGCGCATCAGGCGGTCCATGATAAAGGCGATGCGCGCCATGTAGCCGCAGTCTTCCAGAATGGAGAGCAAGAGAAAGAGCACGAAGAGCTGGGGAACAAAGGTCAGTACCGCTCCCACGCCTGCAATGATGCCGTCCACCAGGATGCCTGAGAGCAGCGGGTGTACCTGCAAGGCATCAGAGAGGACTTGGATGTGGAGCGAGGCAAAAGCAAAGAACGATTCGAGCCAGCTGGTGGTATAGCCTCCCACCAGTCCGATGGACAGGTAGAAAACCGCTGCCATGATGGCTATGAACAGGGGAATGGCTCCAAACTTGCTGGTGGCAAGGTTGTCGAAGTTGAACTGCTTTGCCTTCTTGGTCCGTATTTGGCAGTCCTTTGCGATGTGTTCTGCTACTTTGTACCGCTGGTCGATGATGATGGCTTGTACATCGTCGTCATAGTGCTCGACCAACTCCTTGCGCGCCTGTTCAATATACGTTTGAAAGGCCTGGGGGGGCTGGGGCATGGACGCGAGGAAGAGTTCATCCGCCTCCAACAGCTTGATGGCCGCCCAACGCATCTGCCTTCCCTTGGGAATCTGGTGAAGATAGTCGTCTTTGATGATGGTGGTGATGTAGCGTTCGATGAAGTTGGAGAAGAGCGGCTGCATCGGAAGCCTTTTTTGATCCAGCGAACGCTCGATTTCCTCCAGCAGGGCTTTGATGCCGGTTCCCTTGCTTGCAGATATCTGTACGACCGGACAGCCGGTCATTTGCGAGAGCCGCTTTCGGTCGATGCGGATGCCCTCCTTTTCCAGCAGGTCCTCCATGTTCAGGGCAAGCAGAAGAGGTCTTCCCAGTTCGGCAAGCTGGGTGGTCAGGTAGAGGCTGCGTTCCAGGTTGGTGGCATCGATGACGTCGATGATAAGGTCGGGTTGTTCATCCAGGATATAGCGTCTTGACAGCTTTTCTTCGGGGGAGTAGGGGGAAAGTGAGTAGATGCCGGGCAGGTCGAGGATTCTGTGTCCGTTGACCATCCCCTCTTTCTTTTCAACGGTGACTCCCGGCCAGTTGCCGACATATGCGGTGGTTCCCGTAAGGGTGTTGAAGAGCGTAGTTTTTCCGCAATTCGGGTTTCCAATGAGCGCAATTGTTTGCATACGCTATCTTAATTCAATGGCACGGGCTTCAGCTTTCCTGAGGCATAAATGATATCCACGCAACGAGACTTCCATTGGATCGCCCATGGGTGCCAGTTTGACTACCTCAACGCCAACCCCTTTTGTGAAGCCCATATCCATAAGTCTTCGCTTGAGCTGCTTCGGTGCGTTGATCGCCTTTACAGCTCCTTTTTGACCTACAGTCAGTTCGTCCATTGTCATGTGCATCATTCTCTTCCCTCATCTATAAGTTAGCTATTACAAACTTTTGTGTCAAGGTTTTTTATATCTTCCGATGACAAATCGCTTGAGGCATGATACCATCAGCACATGCAGAAATCAGGAGAAGATTATCTGGAAGCGATTTTGGCTCTCAACCAGGAGCATGAGAAAGTGCGGACAACCGATGTCGCCCTGCGCCTGGGTGTGTCCAAACCGAGTGTGAATCGGGCCATGAAGGTGCTTGCTTCCGAAGGGTATGTGAACCAAGAGACCTATGGTGACATACACCTTACCGAGAAGGGCAGGCTCAAGGCTTCCCAGGTATACTTCAGGCATAAGACACTCACCAGTTTCCTCAGGGATGTACTGAGAGTGGATGCGGTCATCGCAGAGCAGGATGCATGCCTGATCGAGCACGATATCTCCAGTGAAACCATGGAGAAACTTGCCTCGTTCCTCCGCTCCTACCAGGAAACCCAAACCTGATTCTTGTATACAGGTGCTTTGTTTCTGCTCTCTTCTGACCATTCTTGTCCAGCTACTCAAAATCGCATGCATAAACACAAAATCTTTTTCTTGTGGATTTCCCAAAGCCATCTAGACTGAAAGCAGATAGACTTTAGGAGGTCTCACATGAAAAAGACGTTCATCATTGTATTGTTCGTCGCTCTTCTGCTCCCTCTTTCTGTATTTGCACAGGGCGCAAAAGAAGCTGCAATTGACGAAACCAAGCCTGTAACCATCCAGTACTGGACCCATGAGGATCCGGCCAGAACCCAGCTCGAGACCGAGCTCATCGCCAAGTTCATGGCGGATAACCCGAACATCACCGTCGTGCGCTCCACCCAGGCCTCAGTCAAGCAGATCGAGCTGGTTCAGACCGCCTTCGCAGCCAATCAGGGACCTGACATGTTCAACCTGCCTATTGAGAACCAGTATGCCTACATCACCAATGGTCGTGTAGCACCGGTCGACTATCAGGCGGCAGGGTATGCCAGCAAGCAGGACCTGTTGGACAAGTACATGGACGGCGTGCTGGATACCGTCACCGTTGATGGTGAGGTATACGGTCTTCCGCTGGAACTGACCAACTGGTGCATCTACCTGAATAAGAAGGTTTTCCGCTCCGCAGGTCTCGATCCTGAGAAGGATTACCCCAAGACTTGGGAAGAGATGGCCGACATCTCCGAGAAGCTGGTCATCCGTGACGGCGACATCCTCATCCGCCGCGGCTTTGACTTCCGCTATCCGTACTATTTGACCTTCTTTGTTCCGATGGTTGAACAGCTCGGCGGCGACCTGCTCAGCTCCGATGGCAAGAAAGCCATTATCGGTGACGAAGCTTGGCTGAAAGCTCTTACCTACATGCAGCAGTGGGGACCCTCGGGCCGCAACCTTGGATCGCCGACCTACAAGAATGCCCGCAACCTCTTCAACCAGGACAACAACGACATCGCCATGGCCCACACCGGTCTCTACCAGCAGGGTAGAATCGAGAAGGACAATCCTGCGTTCTTCAAGAGCGGCGAGTGGATGGTAATTCCGTATCCTACTTTCAAGGATGCCGTTCGTGATGTGGCATCCTGCTATTACGGCCACTTCTTCATGGTTAATGCAGACAGCGATCCCGCCGTGCAGAAAGCGGCCTGGAAACTTGCAGGCTTTCTGCTCAGCCATGGCGAGGAGTACCTGACCCGCGGTGGAAACATCATTCAGCCGACCAAGGCCCTCTTTGCCTCCGATACGCTGAAGAACATGCCCTACAGCCAGGTTTTCATCGATGATATGGCACGCTCACACATGATTTACTACGGAGAAAATTCTGCTCAGATCCAGACCCAGATCCGCAATGCAGTCGAATCGGTCATGCTCAGCGGAGTAAGTCCTGAGAAGGCGCTTGCCACCCTGAGAGCTTCGGTGCAGGAAATCATCGACGAGCAGTAAACGCTTCTGATTTTGCGGTCCTGTGCCTGTACGACAGGACCGCTTTCTTGGTTTCAAACCTTATGCATCCAGGGAGAACAGTATGGGTACGAGAAAATATCGGGGTATCGAGAGAAAACAGGCTCGATGGGGATTCGTCTTCGTTCTGCCGGCCATGTTATTCTTCTCCTTGTTCAGTTTTTATCCAATCATCAATGCCATATACACCAGTTTTTTTGACAAGCGTGCTTTGAGCAAACTGCCTCCGAAGTTCGTTGGGCTGGGCAACTACATCAGGCTCTTCGATCCAAGCAGGGCCGCCAGCGACCTCTCCTTTCTGAACAGCCTCAAGTCCACGATGGTCTTTACGCTGGGAACCTTCATCCCCTTGCTGATCGTCAGCCTGATCCTCGCTGTATTCATCAGCAACCTCTCCAGCAACAAGACCAAGAAATTCCTGCAGATTTCCTATTACTGCCCTGCCATTCTTTCCAGCGTTGTTGCAGCAACCATCTGGATGATCATTTTCGACCCCCGAGGGTTGGGAAACCAGTGGCTCAACGCCCTGATGAACACCCCCGGTGTCGACCGGCGTTGGCTCGTCGACCCGGTGATGGAACAGGTTTCCACCATGGTCATCTACTTCTGGAAGTACATCGGCTACTTTGTCATTCTCTTCATCACCGGCCTTGCCTCCATTCCTCCCACCATCTACGAGGCGTCGACCATCGACGGGGCGACCAAGAACCAGGTGTTCTGGCGCATCACGTTGCCGCTGCTCAAGCCGACGGTTGTCCTGGTTTCGGTCATGGCGATGCTGCAGTGCCTGAAGACCTTCAGCACCCAGTACATGCTCTATTCCAACGGGGCACCCCGCGCCCCGATCAACGTCATTACCTTCAACATCTATGTCACCGGCATCCAACAGCAGTACCTTGGCAGGGCAAGTGCCATGAGTGTTGTGCTCTTTCTCATGATGCTGCTGCTCACCTTGCTGCAGTTCAAGACCACCAAGAGCGAGAATGTGGAATATTAGGAGGACAGGATGCAGATAGAAAAACGATTCACGCTGCCGAAAATCGGCATGTACCTCGTCCTCTTTGTCATGCTGGTCTTCACCCTGATGCCGATCCTGTTCATGATCAGTGCATCGATGATGACCAGCCGGCAAATTCTCAAGATGCCGTACACCTGGATTCCCGAGGGAATCGCCTGGGAGAACTTCGCCAAAGCCATCCAAGGCAACGACAAGACCTACATTTTTGTGCGCAACATCTCCAACTCGCTGATCGTCAGCACTTCGGTTGCCATAAGCACCGTCCTGATCGCAAGCCTTACCGGATACGGGCTTGCAAAGTTCCGGTTCCGCGGCCGCAACACGGTGTTCATGATGATCATGGCCACCATGATGATTCCCTTTGAAGCCATCATGATCCCACTGTACATGGTGGTCATGACGCTGCGGATCCAGAACTCCTACATAGGCTTGATCCTTCCATTTTTGGTCAGTGCCTTCGGGGTGTTCCAGATGAAGCAGTTCTTGACCACCTTCCCGACCGAGTTCCTTGACGCGGCACGCGTCGACGGGATGGGGGAGTTCGGAATCTACTGGCGCATCGTCCTTCCCAACTGCAAGCCGGTCATCGCCACGCTGGCCATCCTCTCGTTCCGAAGCCAGTGGGACAACCTCTTGTGGCCGCTCTTGGTAAGCCAGAGCGACAAGATGAAGACCATTCCCCAGTACATCTCCTCGTTCGCGCTCGAGCGCAGCACCGATGAGGGGGCGATGATGGCAGCCGCCTTGCTTGCATCGATCCCGATGTTCATCCTCTTCATGTCCCTGACCAAGTATTTCATCGGGGGCTCGGCCATCTACGAATCAAGAAAGGGATAAGCATGTACGACAGACTCTGCACCGATTTGTGTGCCTCCCATCCAGCCCAAGCGGTGCTTGCCGCCTATGCCGATCGCTTGGACCGATTTCCGCTGGAGCACTGCCGCTCTGCCATGGGCCGCTATCTGCTGGTCACCGACAAAGCGGACAGCATGGAGGAAGCCCAGCGGCTGGGCATGGGTTCAGTTCTCGCCGATGAACAATTCGGCACTCACTCCTTGCTGCCCCATCTGGCCTGGGTGGACTCGCCAATCCCCGATTCCTGTTCGCTGTTTCTCTTCGATATGGGAAATGTCGTCGTAAAAAACATTACGATGCTGGGCAAGATCGCCAGGGGTTATCGTCTCGACCGTGAGGAGTTCTTTGCCGACTACCTGCACTATGAATTCCCTCTGATGGAGGGAGTTCTCAGGAGCGCAGAGTATTGGGCTCATGTGAAAGATGTGTTTGGGGTGGAGGTTGAAGGCGACCCGTTCTTCGACGCTTTCGAACCGGTTTTCAACGATGAGGTCGTCACGGTGATAGGAGCATTGCGCAAAGCCGGAAAGCGGGTGGTATGTGCTTCGAACACCATCGAAGCGCACTGGAGAATTCTTGAATCGATGGGAGCCCTCGACCTGTTCGACGAGGTGTACGCCTCGCATCTGATGCGCACCACAAAGCCTTCAAGGAACTTCTTTGAGCAGATCCTGCATCGTGAAGGCTGCTCCATTGCAGATGCCTATTTCGTCGACGACCATGAACCGAACATCCAGCGTGCCCGAGGGTTCGGCCTTGCAAGCCTGCTCTATGCAGACAAAGCGGGAAGAGCTGCTTCCGAACGCCTGGCCTCGGCTTTCTCCTCTGTATTATAGGGCGCCCAGCTCGTCTCGGAACTGCGTCGGAGTCTTGGTTGTGAAGCGCTTGAATATCTTGGCGAAATAGCCTGGGGTGGGGAAGCCGCAGCTGGTTGCAATCTCTCCGATGTTCTTCTTCGGATCCTTCATCAGCTCAACCGACTTGTTCACCCTCCATGCATTGAGGTACTGCAGGAAGTTGAGCCCCGTCACTTCCTTGAACAGGCGTGAGAGGTGGCTTTCGGACAGTTCAAGATAGGAAGCAGCCTCCTGCAACCCGACCGGGTTTGCATAGTTGTCGGCGATGAATGCGATGGTGGCATCGATGACATGGTTGTTCACGTTGCGCGGAAGAGCGATCAACTCTCCGGCTGTGCTTGAGCCTTTTTTCAGCTGCTCGAAATCCTTGTCCTCTTCCTGGATCTTCTTCACCAAGGAGGCAAGCGTCTCTTCCAGCTCCTCGTCATCGATGGGTTTGAGCAGGTAGTCGAACACCCCCAGCCGTATGGCCTGCTTCATATAGCTGAAGTCGGTATGGCCGGTCAGGATGATGGCATGGTTGACGGGGCAGTGGCTGAGCATGGCAAGCCCGTCCTGGGCGGGAAGTCGGATGTCGGTGATGACGATATCCGGTTCGACCCGTTTGATCAGCTGTTCCCCCTCCATGCCGTCGGCGGCGGTCCCCACCAGTTCCAAGCCCAGCAGTTCCCAGCGGATAGAGGATACAATTTCCTCACGGACGATTTGCTCATCTTCTACAAATACTACGCTATAGCTCATTGTCTATTTCCTCTCTTGTATGTCGTCAGGGAAGGACATGCTCACCGTCGTACCTTCTCCTACCTTGCTGGTCAGCGAGAAGGTCATCTGTTTACCGTAGGTAAGGAACAATCTTCTATATACATTGTATACACCAACGTGTGTCGAGTTGGCAAGTTCATCGAGGTTGTCCGGCAGCGTTCCTGGTGGAAATCCTACGCCGTTGTCCTCTATGGTGATGAAAATGCGTCCGGAGAGCTTGACGGCCCGCACCGAAAGCTTCCACTCGCCGACCTTCGGCTCAAGACCGTGGATGATGGCATTCTCCACCAGCGGCTGGATGATCAACTTGGGTGTCTTGACAGCGGCACAGCCGGGGTCGAGGTACGTCTGTACTTTCAGCTTTGAGCCGAACCGCAGCCGTTGGATGGTCAGGTAGGAGTCGATCAGGGCCATGCTCTCTTCAAGGGTGCATTGGCTCTCGTGGTTGTCGATCGAGGAGCGAAGCAGTTTTCCCAGCTTGACCGTGATGGTGTAGATGTCCTGTTCTCCATGCAGTCGTGCAAGAGCTTTGATGGTGTTCAGCGTATTGAACAAGAAGTGAGGATTCATCTGGCTTTCCAGGGCCTTGCGCTCGGCTTCGCTGAGTTTTTCCTGCTCCTCACGGGTGAGCTCGAGCAGACTGACAATCTGCTTGACCATGATGTTGAAGGAGTGTTCAAGCCGGGCGAACTCCCAAATCCTGCTCTTGACCTCCTTGGTCTGCAGGTTTCCCTGTTCCACTTCTCCCATGCGAAAGGCGAGGTTGCGGATCGGCCCGGCGATGGAGCGTGAGAACAAGAAGGACAGGCCCATCGCCAAAACGGTACCCACCGCCATGGTGAGACCGAATGCATAGAGCAGGCGGTCCATGCTCTCCTGGAAAGGTGCGGCACTGACACTTCCCGCCAGGTGCAATGTAGTGCCCTGCACAGCGGTAATGGAGACGAGCGAAGTGCCGGTGTGCATCGTTCTTCTCGAGTAATCACCCTTGAGTTGGGAAAGGGAAGGGAATTTGTCGAAGGTTCCGAAACGTTCGGTGTGCACCAGGCTGGTTGCATAAAAGTCCCGGTTGTCGATCAAGAGCACGTCGCTGAGCATGCGATCGGTATTGACCAGGCTGCTGAGGGCTTCGGCGTAGATATCGATGACCAAATATCCGAGGTTCGTCCCTTCGTTGTCGTAAATCCTCCTGAGGATCGAGGCGACCACCTGCCTGCCGTTCTCCGCCATCCTATGGCCCCTGATGCTGATGATGCTGGCCGTCGGGGAGATGTTTGCATTCTGGCTGATGATCGAGTTCATATCCCAGTCGTTGCCGTGGTAACGCAGGTCATAGACATCGGGAAAGGTGTGGGTGCTGATCCTCACCCTGCCGGTATTGCTGACAATGTTTGCACTGGCAAGATAGGTATCCCCGCGCATGACACTGAACAGCAGCTGGTAGAGGTCCCTGCTCTCATTCGAGTTGGTTTCGAGCTTGTCCTCCTCCATGATGTGTACGACCAGGGGATTCGTCGAGAGTTGATACGCCTTGTGCCGATAGGCTTCCAGAACCGAGGAAACCTTGGTTGCATCGGCGGTGGTCAGGTTCATCGTTTGCTCGGATAGGTACCTCTCTTGGTTTCTTTCCCCAAGTAGTGCATAATACGCTGAAAAGAGGCCGAGCGGTACGATGAGGACGATCAGAAAGTAAATGAGGAGTCTTCCGAAGAGCGTTCGTTTTCTCCAGAAGCTGGGTGTGCTGTCCATGCCTGCAGTGTATCTGCAATGGATGGTGAGAGCAAGAACTTCTACTTATAGGAATTTTTACTGCATAAACATACTGTTTTTTGTATAAAGGGTTGACAGAAATCCCAAAAGAGAGCTACAAACAAGAAACGGCCCATCGCCGCTCATTGAGGAGAGTATCGTGAACGCGTTCACCAAGCAGGTGCAGGCAATGCACCGGACAACAGAGAGGAAATGGAAAATGCAGGGCTGCTCTCAGTTCTGTTTTGGCACATCCGATGCTTCACATGCCGCTCTATCCCTGCTTCTTGTACGCACCATCCTCCTCCCCCTCATCTCACTCATCACCCTCCTAATTATCGTAGTAAGCCTAATTATTCT
Source organism: Sphaerochaeta sp. UBA5849 (assembly GCA_002432715.1). Taxonomy (GTDB): domain Bacteria; phylum Spirochaetota; class Spirochaetia; order Sphaerochaetales; family Sphaerochaetaceae; genus Sphaerochaeta. The sequence continues at coordinate 31,766 of DJGJ01000020.1, forward strand.
CTGACCACGGCTGCAGAGTGATATACCTGCATGGACCGTGGACGAAGAGCCCCCAATCGAAGCCTGGGGAGCAATCGCTTATACCCAAGCATCATACGAAGGAGAGAAACATCACATGAATACTACAGAAAACCGCTACACACTGGCCATCCTGGTAAACAACCAACCCGGTGTTTTGATGCGCGTCGTTTCCCTTTTCTCCCGAAGAGGCTACAATATCGACAGCTTGTCGGTCGGTGAGACGGAAAACGAGGAAGTCAGCCGAATCACCATCGTGGTCAGCGGCGACCGCCCGGTCGTCGAGCAGATCAAGAAGCAGGTGGGCAAGCTCATCGACGTCAAGCGGGTGTATGAAATGACTCAGACGCGGAGCCTGCAGCGCGAGCTGGTCATGGTCAAGGTCTCCACCAAGGGCGAAAGCCGCTCGCAGGTGGTGGAGCTGGCCCAGATTTTCAAGGCGAAGATCATCGATGTCACCGCTTCCACAGTCTCCCTTGAGATGACCGGAAGCTTGGATAAAATCCAATCCTTTCTCGATCTGATGATGCCCTTCGGCATTGTGGAGCTGGCAAGGACGGGTATTACCGCCCTCGAACGAGGCTCGAGAGCACTCAGCTCGATCAGTTACAGCGAGGACGATGAAGTTTGAACGCAACGCCCCAGGGGCGCTTACCATAACAAGGCCGGTGGGCCGAAGGAAAGGAAGCAATGAGTACAATGTATTATGATTCACAGGCAGATCTCCAAAAGCTTGATGGAAAGAAGGTTGCCATCATCGGATACGGCAGCCAGGGACACGCACACGCACTGAACCTGCATGAGAGCGGGGTGGATGTGGTCGTCGGCTTGTACAAGGGCTCCAAGAGTTGGGCAATTGCAGAAGAGGCGGGACTCCAGGTTGCGACCGTAGAGGAGGCTAGTGCCATGGCACAGGTCGTCATGCTGCTGCTGCCCGATGAAAAGCAGGCGAAAATCTACCGCGAAAGCGTTGAGGCCAACTTGAGTGCAGGCAAATACCTTGCCTTCGCCCACGGTTTCAACATCCATTTCGGACAGATCAAGCCCCCGGCCGATGTGAACGTCATCATGATCGCTCCCAAGGGTCCCGGTCATACGGTTCGTTCCCAGTTCCAGGAAGGCAAGGGGGTTCCCTCCCTGATCGCCATCCATCAGGACCCCAGCGGGGATTCGCGCGACATCGCTCTTGCCTATGCGAAGGGCCTCGGTGCCGGGCGTGCCGGAATTTTTGAGACTTCTTTCAAGGAAGAGACCGAAACCGACCTCTTCGGTGAGCAGGCCGTCCTCTGCGGTGGTGTTTCCGCCCTGATCAAAGCAGGATTCGATACCCTTGTCGAAGCTGGCTACCAGCCTGAGATGGCATACTTCGAGTGCTGCCATGAGATGAAGCTGATCGTAGACCTCATCAACCAGGGCGGACTGTCCTACATGCGCTACTCCATCAGTGATACCGCCGAGTACGGCGACTACATCACCGGAGGCAAGATCATCACCGAAGACACCAAGAAGGCGATGAAGAACGTACTTACCGATATCCAGGAAGGCACCTTCGCCCGCAACTGGCTGTTGGAGAACCAAGTCAACAGGCCGTATTTCAATGCAAAGAAGAGAATCGAGAGTGAAAGCCTGTTGGAGAAGACCGGACAGAAGCTGCGCTCCCTGATGAGCTGGCTGAAGAAATAACGTACAAAACTTTATAATACCGGGAAGGACACTATGGAAAAAGAGAGAATCTACATCTTCGATACCACCCTTAGAGACGGCGAACAGGCTCCTGGCTACAGCATGAACCTTGACGAAAAAATTCGCATGGCCCTCCAGCTTGAGGCTCTCGGTGTGGATATTCTAGAAGCTGGGTTTGCCATAGCGTCCCCCGGCGATTTTGCAAGCGTGCAGGCGATCAGCAGGGAGCTCAAGCAGACCGTGGTCGCCTCCCTCTCCCGCGCCCTTGAAAAGGATATCGATGCTGCATGGGAGGCGGTAAAGTTTGCCAAACGGCCTAGAATCCACACCTTTCTGGCCACCAGCGACCTCCATCTGCAGTACAAGCTGAAGATGAGCCGCGAGGATGCCCTGGCCAAAGCCAAGGCCATGGTCTTGTATGCACGCAATCTCAATGACGATGTGGAGTTCTCGCTCGAGGACGCAACCAGGACCGACCTCGACTACCTGTGCAAGGTTGTCGAGGAGGTGATCAAGGCGGGGGCCAATGTGGTCAACCTGCCCGATACGGTCGGCTACGCCACCCCCGATGACATGACGCGCATGGTGAGAGCCGTAATGAACAAGGTGCCCAACATCGACAAGGCGATCATCGCCGTTCACTGTCACAACGACCTTGGCTTGGCCGTCGCCAACAGCCTTGCCGGACTGAAAGCCGGAGCAAGGCAGGCCGAGTGTACGCTCTGCGGAATCGGCGAGAGGGCCGGCAACGCCGCCATGGAAGAGTTGGTGATGGGCATCCGCACCCGCAGCGACGAGTATCCCTTCACCTACAACATCAAGACCGAGGAGATAATCCGCTCATCACGGCTGCTTACCCAGATAACCGGCGTAAAACCCAATCCTTCCAAAGCGATTGTCGGTGCAAACGCCTTCGCCCACGAAAGCGGCATCCACCAGCACGGCATGATGGCCAACAGCCTCACCTATGAGATCATGACCCCCGAAAGCGTAGGGGTGATGAACACCAGCCTGGTGCTCGGCAAGCACAGCGGCCAGCACGCGTTTGAGAAGCGTCTTGCCGATTTGGGCTACACCCTGGGCAAGGAAGAAGTGAAGAGTCTCTTCGCTGAATTCAAGAATCTTGCCGACCGAAAGAAAACCATCACCGACCGCGACATCATCGCTCTGGTGGAAAATGCAAGCCAGAGTTCGCCGATCATCTGGGAGCTGGACAGCTTCGTGGTGAACAGCGGCAACATGATGACCAGCACCGCCTGCGTGACCTTGCGCAAGGGTGATAAGAAGTACCAGGAAGTGGCTTGCGGCACAGGCCCCGTCTATGCTTCGCTGAGGGCGGTGGAGAAGATCATCCGTCATCCCTTCAGCCTGGAGGATTACAGCCTGCAGGCGGTGACCGAGCACCGTGACGCCTTGGGCGAAGTCTTTGTGAAGATCAGCGACGGCCATGGCATCTATCGGGGCAGGGGGGTGAGTACCGACGTGATAGAGGCCTCAATCCTCTCCTGTCTTGCTGCGGTGAACCGCATGCTGGACGAGACGGTGAAACCATCGACCGGGAATCTCAAACCTACCACTCCTCCGAATTTTGACAATGACATGCTCAGCTCCCACTCCGACAAGAGAAAGGAGAGAGGCGATGCGTAAGATATCCTTGTTCGATTCCACCCTGCGGGACGGCAGCCAGGCCGAGGGGATCAGCTTCTCCGTTGAGGACAAGCTGAAGATCGTCGAGGCTCTCGACACCCTCGGTGTGGAGTACATCGAGGCTGGCAACCCGGGGTCCAACCCCAAGGATCTGGAATTTTTCTTCCGTTCCAAGGATTTGAACCTGAAGCATGCCAAGCTGGTCGCCTTCGGGTCGACGCGCCGCAGAAACACCAAGGCCGAGGACGATCCGAACCTCAAGAGTCTGGTGCGTGCAGGAACCTCCTATGTTGCCATCTTCGGCAAGAGCTGGGATTTTCATGTGACCGACATCATCCGCACCACGCTCGAGGAGAACCTTGCAATGATCGAGGATTCCATCCGTTTCATCACCGAAAGCGGGTCAGAGGTTTTCTTCGATGCAGAGCATTACTTCGACGGCTATCTTGCAAACAAGGAGTACGCCATTGCTTCCTTGAGAGCGGCCCTCGCCGGGGGTGCGACCCTCCTGGTTCTCTGTGAGACCCGCGGCGGCATAATCCCCTCGCTTCTCAAGCGGATCACACAAGAGACCATAGCCTTGTTTCCCGATGTTGCATTCGGCATCCACACCCATGATGACATCGGCTGTGCCGTCGCCTCATCAATCGCAGCAGTCGAAGCCGGTGTGACGCAGGTGCAAGGCACTCTTTTGGGATTCGGCGAGCGATGCGGCAATGCAAACCTCGCTTCCATTGCAGGAATTCTGGGAGCCAAGCTGGGATTCGACTGCCTGTGCGGCGAAAGCCTCGAACGGCTTACCGGCATCTGCCGCCGGGTTGCAGAAATTGCCAACGTACGAATTTCGGGGAGCGCCCCCTTCATCGGCAAGAGTGCGTTCGCCCACAAGGGCGGCATGCATATCGACGGGGTGCAGAAGAACCCGCAGTCGTTTGAGCACATCGATCCGATGGAAGTAGGCAATGAACGCAGGCTCTTGATGAGCGAGGTGGCAGGCAGGGCCCTGATGCTCAAGCGCATCGCCCGCATAGCTCCCAACCTCGACAAGGACGATCCGGTAACGGTGAGCTTGATGGATGAACTGAAGCGCCTTGAATCTGAAGGGTATCAGTTCGAAGGTGCTGAAAGTTCCTTTGACTTGGTCATCAGGCGGCATTTGAAGATGTACCGCCCCTATTTCAGCCTGGTGCACTACCAGACCATCGGCAGCAGCCCCTATGCCGACCCGCTCAGTGATGCAACGCATGCTGCGGTGGTGAAGGTGAAGGTGAAGGGTGAAAGCGCCATCACCGCCGCCGAAGGCGAAGGCCCGGTCAACGCCCTCGACCGTGCATTGCGCAAGGTTCTTGAGCAGTTCTATCCGACGCTCAAGAGTGTTCACCTCACCGACTACAAGGTACGCGTCCTCGACTCGGCCGGGGCCACAGCCTCCAAAGTCAGGGTTCTCATAGAATCGACGGACGGAGAGGAAAGCTGGTCCACCATCGGGGTGAGCAAGGACATCATCGAGGCAAGCTGGTTTGCCCTCAGTGATAGTATAGAGTACAAATTAATCGCAGATGGCGTAGAGCCATCGGGCGAATGAGAGTAAGGAGAGTTCCCCTATGGGTATGACGATGACGCAGAAGATCCTGGCCCACCATGCCAACCTGGAGTCTGTACGTGCAGGCCAGTTGATCATGGCAAATTTGGACATGGTGCTGGGCAACGATATTACCGCTCCGGTGGCCATCAACGAGTTCCCGAAGTTCGGCAAGGAGACTGTGTTCGACAAGGACAAGGTGGCTCTGGTTCCCGACCACTTCTCCCCGAACAAGGACATCAAGGCAGCCGAACAGTGCAAGTGCCTGCGCAGTTTTGCCAATGACCATGAGATCACCAACTACTTCGATGTCGGTCGGATGGGCATCGAGCACGCCCTGCTGCCCGAGAAAGGCTTGGTGGGGGCAGGCGATCTGGTAATCGGAGCCGACAGCCACACCTGCACCTACGGAGCCCTCGGGGCTTTCTCCACCGGTGTGGGATCGACGGATATGGCCTCGGGCATGGCAACCGGCCAGGCTTGGTTCAAGGTTCCCTCCGCCCTGAAGTTCAATCTGAGCGGCACGTTCGCCCCCTATGTCAGCGGCAAGGATTTGATCCTCCACATCATCGGCATGATCGGTGTGGATGGGGCCTTGTATCAGAGTATGGAGTTCACCGGCGAAGGTGTTGCAAACCTGACCATCGACGACCGTTTCACCGTGGCCAACATGGCCATCGAAGCCGGTGCGAAGAACGGCATTTTCCCCGTGGACGAGGTTGCTCTTGCCTACTTGAAGGAACACTGCCCCAAAGAGCCGGTGGTCTATGAAGCCGATGCCGACGCCACCTATGAGGCGGTCTATGACATCGATCTCGCTTCGATCAAGAGCACGGTCAGCTTCCCCCACCTTCCCTCCAATACCCGCACCATCGACGAGGTGGGCGAGGTGAGGATCGACCAGGTTGTCATCGGCTCGTGCACCAACGGCCACATCAGCGACCTCAGGCAGGCCGCCGCGATTCTGAAGGGAAGGAAGGTCGCCAAGCACGTACGCGCCCTCATCTTCCCTGCCACCCAGAAAATCTGGAAGCAGGCGATGAATGAAGGCCTGTTCGATATTTTTGTAGACAGCGGCTGTGCTGTCTCGACTCCCACCTGCGGCCCCTGCTTGGGAGGCCACATGGGAATTCTGGCAGAAGGTGAGCGGGCGGTGAGCACGACCAACCGCAACTTTGTGGGGAGAATGGGACACGTGAAGAGTGAAGTCTATCTGGCAAGCCCTGCAGTGGCTGCCGCCAGTGCTGTCGCCGGGTACATCGCCGACCCGAACAAGGTTATGGAGGCTTAGGATGCAGGTACAAGGAACTGTTTTCAGATACGGGGATAATGTCGACACCGATGTCATCATCCCGGCTCGCTATCTCAATACTTCGAATCACAAGGAGCTGGCTCAGCACTGCATGGAGGATCTCGACCAGACCTTCATCAAGCAGGTGAAAAAGGGCGACATCATGGTGGCCGACAAGAACTTCGGCTGCGGCTCGAGTCGTGAGCATGCTCCGATCGCCATCAAGGAGAGCGGCATAAGCTGCGTCATCGCACGCACCTTCGCCCGCATCTTCTACCGCAATGCCATCAACATCGGCCTTCCCATCCTGGAGTGCCCCGAGGCTTGCGACGGCATCAAGGCAGGTGATGTGGTCAGCGTGGATTTCTCCACCGGCACGATCACCAATGTCACCACCGGCTCTGTGTTCCAGAGCGAGCCTTTTCCTCCTTTCATGCAGGATCTGATTGCAAACGGCGGGTTGGCGGGGTATATCGCAAACAGGGGGAAGCAGGCATGAACAAGCATATAGCGGTGGTGAGCGGCGATGGTATCGGGCCCGATATCGTCAGGGAGGCCTTGAAGGTGCTTGACGCCGTAGGGGCGAAGTTCGGTCATACCTTCACCACCTCCAGCTACCTGGCGGGGGGAGCCGCACTCGATGCATTCGGCATACCCCTTCCTGAAGAGACGCTCTCTGGTTGCAAAAACAGCGACAGCGTATTGTTGGGAGCGGTCGGCGGGCCCAAGTGGGATACTCTGGCAAGCAATCTCAGGCCTGAGAAAGCCCTGCTCGGGTTGCGCGGCGGCCTGGGTTTGTTCTGCAACCTCCGCCCTGCCATCCTGTACAAGCAACTTGCTGATGCATGCCCCCTGAAGGCTGAGATCATCGGCGAGGGCTTGGACCTGATGGTGGTGCGCGAACTTACCGGGGGCGTCTATTTCGGCGAACGCGGAAGAACCGAGGATGCGGCATACGATACCATGGCGTATACAAGGGCCGAGATTGAGCGGATTGTACGCAAGGCGTTCGAGATCGCTCAAAAGCGATCGAAGCGGCTGTGCAGTGTGGACAAGGCCAACATCCTGAACACCAGCCAGCTGTGGCGCGAGATTGTGAAGTACGTTCAGGCGGACTATCCCGATGTCCAGGTGAGCCATCTGTATGTGGACAATGCTGCCATGCAGCTGGTCCGCAATCCCAGGCAGTTCGATGTGATCGTGACCGAAAACATGTTCGGCGATATTCTCAGCGATGAGGCCAGCCAGATCACCGGCTCCATCGGCATGCTTCCCTCGGCATCGCTGAGGGAGGACAGTTTTGGCATGTACGAGCCGATTCATGGCAGCGCACCCGATATCGCCGGCAAGGACCTGGCCAATCCGATAGCCACCATCCTGTCGGTGGCCATGATGCTGCGCTACAGTTTCGGTCTCCAAGCTGAAGCCGATTGCATTGAGAATGCTGTCTCGAAGGTGTTGGATTTAGGATATCGTACCGCCGACATTTATACACCGGGTATGAAGAAAATTGGTACGAACGAGATGGGATCGTTGATCGCCCAGTCCCTGTAAAGGAGGAGGAAGAGGATGGACACTACAAAGCAGCGTTCAGCACAGATGACCGAGGGAGCCGAGAGGAGTCCCCATCGGTCGTTGATGAAAGCCTTGGGATGGACCGACCGGGAAATCCACATGCCGATCATCGGCATAGTCAGTGGAGCGAATGAAATCATTCCCGGCCACATCCACCTCAACAGGATTGTGGATGCCGTGAAAGCCGGGGTGCGGCAGGCAGGGGGAAACCCTGTATCGTTTCCCGTCATCGGTGTCTGTGACGGTATCGCCATGGGTCATACCGGCATGAAGTATTCGCTGGCCAGCCGCGAGCTCATCGCCGACTCCATCGAGATCATGGCGACCGCCCATCCCTTCGATGCCTTGGTGTTCGTCCCCAACTGTGACAAGATCGTGCCGGGCATGCTCATGGCAGCAGCACGCATCAACATCCCCTCGATTTTTGTTTCCGGCGGTCCCATGCTCGCCGGGAAAATCCCCGGGGAGAAATCCTGCAGGACCAGCCTTTCGGTGATGTTCGAGAAAGTAGGCTCCCACGCAGCCGGTCTGCTCACCGATGAGGAACTGCTTGCCTATGAGGACAATGCCTGTCCGACGTGTGGATCGTGCAGCGGCATGTTTACCGCAAACAGCATGAACTGCCTGACCGAAGCCATCGGTATGGGGCTGCCCGGCAATGGTACCATTCCTGCCGTCTACAGCGCCCGCGATCGCTTGGCCAAGGAGGCGGGGTATCAGGTCATGGAGCTGCTCAAGCAGAATATCCGTCCGTTGGATATCATGACCAAGGAGGCCTTTGCCAATGCCATGGCCGTCGATATGGCCCTCGGATGCAGCACCAATACCATGCTCCACCTTCCGGCCATCGCCCATGAGGCGAATGTAGCCCTGGATATTTTCATGGCCAACGAGATCAGCGCGAAGGTCCCGAATCTCTGCCATCTGGCTCCTGCCGGAGAGCACCATATCGAGGACCTTTATGAAGCCGGCGGAGTGCTTGCCGTGATGCATGAGCTGGGGAGAGCCGGCTTGCTCAACCCTTCGCTTCCCACCGTCAGCGGCAGGACGATCGGAGAGCTCTACCAAGAGGCTGTCGTCTACGACCATGAGGTGATACGGAGCATTGAAAAGCCGTACTCCCCGGTAGGCGGCATTGCAGTGCTGAGAGGAAACCTGGCACCCGACGGGGCGGTGGTCAAGCGCAGCGCCGTCGATGAGAAGATGCTGGTGCACGAAGGCCCCGCCCGGGTTTTCGACAGTGAAGAGGAGACCATCAAGGCAATCTTCAGTGGCAATATCAAGGCCGGTGATGTCATCGTCATCCGCTATGAGGGGCCCAAGGGAGGGCCGGGCATGCGTGAAATGCTCAGTCCCACCAGCGCCATTGCCGGAATGGGATTGGACAAGGATGTCGCCCTGCTCACCGATGGCCGCTTCAGCGGAGCCACCCGGGGCGCCTCCATCGGCCATGTAAGCCCTGAGGCTGCCGAGGGCGGTCCGATCGGGTTGGTCGAGGAAGGGGACAGGATCAGGATCGACATTCCCAAGGGAACCTTGGATGTATTGGTTGATGATGCGGTGCTTACCAAGCGCAGAGAGCATTGGGTTTGCAAGGAAAGTGAAATCCGAAGCGGCTATTTGGTCCGTTATGCCAAGCAAGTGAGCAGTGCGTCCACCGGTGCAATTTTCAGAACATAAGGAGTACCTATCATGCAGATGACCGGAGCCCAGATCATCATTGAGTGTTTGGTTGAACAGGGAGTGGATACCGTTTTTGGTTTTCCTGGAGGATCGGTTCTCCCCCTCTACGATGCCCTCTACCAGAACCAGAGGCGCATACGCCATATTTTGACGAGTCATGAGCAAGGCGCCTGCCATGCTGCCGACGGGTACGCCCGCAGCACCGGCAAGGTTGGGGTGTGCATCGCCACCAGCGGTCCGGGAGCGACCAATCTGGTAACGGGTATCGCCACCGCCTACATGGACAGCGTTCCCCTGGTGGCGATTACCGGAAACGTGACCACCCAACTCTTGGGCAAGGACAGTTTCCAGGAAGTCGACATCACCGGCATCACCATGCCGATTACCAAGCACAACTTCATCGTCAAGGATGTTGCAGACTTGGCGAAGACGGTTCGCAAGGCCTTCTTGATTGCCCAGGAAGGCCGGCAGGGCCCGGTCTTGATCGACGTCCCCAAGGATGTCACCGTCCATACCGCAGACTTTGTTCCCCAGGTCCCTGAAAAGCTCGCGCCCAGGACCGAACGGCTCAGCGAAAAGAGCATGGAAGTGGCCCTGGATTTGATCAAGAGTGCCCAAAGACCCATGTGTTATGTCGGAGGCGGGGTGATCAGGGCGAAGGCCAGTGAGGAGCTGTCGAGGTTCCTGGAGAACATCGACAGTCCTGCCTGTACCTCGTTGATGGGTTGCGGGGCGGTGAACTCGTACAGCCCCCGTTTTACCGGCCTGGTGGGGATGCATGGAACGAAAGTTTCGAACATGTGTGTCTCCTCCTGCGACCTTTTGGTGGTGATAGGGGCCCGGTTCAGCGACCGCGTAGTCAGCAAGGCAAGCAGTTTTGCCAAGAATGCCAAGATCATCCACATCGATGTCGATCCTGCTGAAATCGACAAGAACATCAAGACCTACTGCCATGTGGTGGGAGACGTGAAGGTGGTGCTGGAGCATCTGAACAAACGGATTGAAAAGCCGATGTTGCACCAGGATTGGATGGAACAGGTCGCCGGGTACAAGAAGCGGTACCCCATCCGTGTGGACAGCGAAAGTGCTCGCAGCAAGGAGATTCTCAAGGCCCTGCAATCGGTCCTTCCTCCCGACTTCTTTATCGTTACCGAGGTTGGACAACACCAGATGTGGGCCGCCCAGTTCCTCAAGCACGTACAGCCCGGTCACTTCCTTACCAGCGGGGGCTTGGGTACAATGGGTTACGGGACCGGAGCCGCCATCGGGGCGCAGGTCGGCAACCCCGAAAGCCGTGTGGTCAATGTTGCGGGGGACGGGTCGTTCAGGATGAACTGCAACGAGCTTGCAACCATCGCACGCTACCGCCTGCCGGTGGTCATCCTCTTGATGAACAACCATACCTTGGGCATGGTCAGGCAGTGGCAGACGCTGTTCTTTGACAAGCACTACAGTGAAACCACCTTGGATACCGACATTAATTGGGTTGCCCTGGCTTCAGCCTATGGCGTCAAGGGGATGCGCATCCGAAGGGAAGACGACCCCAAGCCGATTCTCCAGGCCGCATTGGACCTGGGTGAGGCTGTCGTCATCGACTGTGAGATTCCCGTGGACGACAAGGTCTATCCGATGGTTGCCCCTGGGGCCTCCATCGATGATATGCTTGGCGTAGAGGAAGTGGGCGAGTACTGATACAGGTAGTGTACGAAGTCGAGGAATGAGACCTCAAGGGCTGTACAGATGCTTTGCATCGTTGGCAGCCTCGGGGTTCTCTTCCCCGATTCTATGTAATAGAGCTGGCTTCGCGAGAGGTCGGCTTTTTCTATGAGCTCTTCCTGGGTCATGTT
>DJGJ01000020.1:43133-80716 GCA_002432715.1 Sphaerochaeta sp. UBA5849
GATATTTGTCAGAAGAGTCGCTATTGGTAGCAGTTTTCAGTTTAATGAAAGCATAATGCACGCTGGTCCCTGATTCTAGGTTTTGCATGGGCAATAGGATAGGTGAGCAGTACTATAAGAAAAGAATTCATGTATGCAAGCATAAAATTCCACATTTCCGTCATCCAATGCTATACTTCCTTGTGTATCACATGAAGGAGGTTACTGATGGAAGATGCCATGAGAGAACTGTCCGCCCAGGAACTTGGTGCGCTCTGCTCCAATTTGCAGAAGGCTTGTTCAAAACAGCTGAAGAGCGAGGAAGCAGCCTTGTTCGGACGGCTTGCGGCCTTTTATGATAAGAAACAAGCCGACCTGTCGACATCCAGCTACCAGATGCTGCTCGATCGAATCAACGAGGATTTGAGTCAGGCGTACGCACAGGCGAATGAGCAGGCGTCCAATGCCGCTGACCGTGGAGCCCTCAGGGCGCTGGTTTGGGGGGAGAAGGTTTCCAAGTTGCTCAAGAGCTTGTTGGTACGGTACGAGAAACAGAAACAAGGGCTTTTGGAGAATACCAGTGTCTGGGTATGCGAGATTTGCGGCTTTGTATACGTGGGAGAGCGGCCACCCGAAATTTGTCCAATCTGCAAGGTTCCCGGTTTCAAGATTCACGCTGTCCAGAAGGAGGCCGTCTGATGCATGCCGCAAGAAATATCGCCCTGTGTACCAAGGATTGTGTCTGCTTGTTCATCTGTCCAACCGGTGCAACCGACACCGAAAACGGCCAGATTGATTTTTCCAAGTGCCTTGACGGCTGCCGCCTTTGCGTGGATGCCTGTCCCAGCCATGCCATCTATCTGGTTGCGGCTAGCTATCCCGCTCCGCAACCGAAGACCGATGCGGTAAGAGCGGTATTGTTGGACCTTGCCAAGAGCAAGGCCGATCAGATGGCTCTTGCAACCAAGTTGGCCGACGAAAGTGATGACCCTGTTTTCCGTCAGCTTTGCAGGACGGTGGCGATGAGCAACCGGATCATGGCAGAGGACTGTTATCGTGAGGCTGGATACATGCTCCCCCAAAGCGATGCAGTACGACAGTTGCTCAAGCACCTTTTAGTGAAGCATGCGAAAGATGAATCTTTTCCCAAGGATGCCGTTGAGGCCTTGTTGGCCAAGCTCTAGGAAAGAGGCTCCGAAGCGTTCAGTTTCGACTTTTCTTTTCTGTCAGGTAGAGTATGAACATGCCGACCGAGCCGATCAGGGCGGCAAGGCCGGTGGATATCCAAAGCAGGTTCATCGAATGGGCGTCGATGATGGTTCCCCCGATGATCGGCGCCATGGCATGGCCTGTTCCCATGATAATCGGCAGGATTGCTGAGAACCGGGACCTATGGCTGATCGGGGTGTTGTTTGCCACGTAGAAGTGCTCGTTGGTGGCGTTGATGATCTCCCCGGTGGTATAGATGACCGTCAGGGCCAAAAAGGCGGGCGGGCTGACGGCGAAGGCGAAGAGGGAGAACCCGATGGCGTACAAGAGGCCGCTTGCGGTTATGTTCGCCAAAGGGTGGAAGCGTCTGAGTTTGGAGACGATGATGGGGGTTCCGATGACCACCACGATGCCGTTGAGAGCCATCATGTGCCCATAGAGCACGGCACCCTGCTCGGCGAACAGCTTGGTGGTGAGAAGCGGTAAAGCGAAGAGCGTTTGGCTGTAGGCGTAGCTGAAGAAGGTGACCGAAACAGCAAAGAACAAAAGACGAGGTCGGGTGAAGAGTGCCTTGAGAATTCCGCCTTCCTCTCCTTTTTCGGTCGTTTTCCACTGTTTGCTCTCCTCTATCGTTTCCTTGGACGGCTTGCTCTCCTTGATTCGGAGCATCACCAGCAGCGTGGCAAACGCACCGGCAATGGCGTTGCCGAAGAAAATCCAACTGGGGTAGCTGTAAAAGAGATAGCCTGCGATGACCGGCCCGATTGCAAACCCGATGTTATGCCCCAGATAGATGAGACTGAAGGAGACCTGTCGGTTCTCGATGGTCGTAAGGTCGGTTTTCATCGCTTCCCTGGCCGGATCGACCATCCCATCGAAGAATAGTGCCAACAGCACCAGGTAGACAATGATGGGTTTCCCCTCAAAGATTCCTGCAAGCACAAAGCAGAGATCCATCATCAGCTGGAAGATGACCAGTACCGGCTTGCGTCCGATGGTATCGGCGAGCTTGCTGCCGATCATGGAACCCGGTACGTAGAGTACCGAGGCCAAGGTCATGTACGTTCCTGCCTGGAGGGCGGAGTAGCCGAGCCGCTGGGTGAGATAGAGGGCGAGGAACGGATAGACGAAGATTCCCACCGCGTTGATGACGGTGGAGAAGAAGAGTACATAGATGGGTTGGGGGAGTCCGCGATAGATGCCAAGGCTTGTTTTCATAGGATTGCTTCAATGGCGAGAGCCAACCCGTCTTCATCATTGCTTTTGGTAAGGGCGATGGCGCACTCTTTCACGGTCCGGGGGGCATTGCCCATGGCCACCGAGTACCCGCTGGCGCGGAACATGCCGATGTCGTTGTAGAAGTCACCGACTGCCATCACCGAGCTTGCGTCGATCGAGTATGCATTGCACAGCGACCGTACCGCGTGGCCTTTGTCGACTCCCCTCGCCATGATCTCAATGTACTTGGGTGAAGAGTTGAGAATGTTCAACGAAGAACCAAAGGCCTGCTGCAATCCACCCTGGACTCTTTCTACATAGGCAGGGTCGTGATGCATGCAGAGCACCTTGAACGGCCGCTCCCCCGGATGAAACGAAGACTCCAGTTCGCTGAAAGGGACAATACGCCCTTCGGTTCGTGAAGCCTCGACCTCTATGTCGTACCAAGGGCTCTTTTCTTTGGTGTACCAGCTTTCATTGGTGAACACAAAGGCTTCCAGTTCAGTATGGCGGACAGCATCCAATACCTCGAGGGCTTGCTCGAGGCGGATGGGGTGGGCTTCCAACTCTGTTCCGTCCTCGTCGAGAACCAGTGAGCCGTTGAAGCAACCAAGAGGCCCCTGAATACCGATTTCCTGCTGCAATACGGCAAGGCTGGAGGCGATGCGACCGCTGACCAAGGCAACGATGATGCCCCGGCGGCGGGCACGCCTCAGGGCGTCTTTGGTGCGCAACGTGATCTGGTGATTTCCGTTGAGCAGGGTGCCGTCAATATCGGTACAAATGAGTTTGCATTCAAACATGCAAGCATAGTAGTACAAGCGTATGACTATGTACAGCCGGTCAAGGTCTTGTTATGCAATTGCTTCAACGTGAAAAAAAACGCAAAAGGATTCCAGGCTGATTTGTCATAGGCATAGGGATGATGAAGAGCCCTTCCAATGAAAAAAACTTGGTTGTGTCAAAGCAGGGAATTGAATAAGGTAGTGCGGTAAAGAACCAGGTACAGACTTTGCAGTTCTTGCAAGAGGACCCATATGAGAAAGTGTTGTTTTTTTCCGCTTTTCAGTTGTACGTTACATACCATGAAAGGTGTGATACTTTTAGTATGAGTTCCATGGTGATCGGAAGGAGGGCCTCATGTATATAGAAGACTATAGAGCTGGTGCTTACGAAATGCAGACTGGGTATAAATCCTTCATCCCAACTCCAATTAATACGTCATGGGAGTGGCGAAATGCCAGGATCAACACACTATTGGAGAAAGCCAATATGGAACTGGGGAGTCTCAATGCATATGCTGAATTGATACCGAATATTGATATCTATATTCGAATGCATATTCATGTTGAAGCAAACAAATCCAGCAAAATCGAAGGGACTAAAACAACGATTGAGGAAGATATGCTTCCTCTCATGGATGTAGATCCTGAAAAACGTGATGATGTACAGGAAGTACAGAATTATATTGCTGCTTTGCAGTATGGGGTGGAACGAATAACAAACGATGGGTTTCCTGTTAGTTCAAGATTGATCCGTGAAATACATCGATGCCTTATGAATGGCGTTCGTGGTGAATTCAAGACGCCGGGCGAGTTTAGATTGAGCCAGAATTGGATTGGGGGGTCTATGCCGTCCAAGGCGGCATATGTACCTCCAGCACATATACATATACCTCAATTGATGTCTGATTTGGAGCAATTCATCCATAATGACTCAATCGATGTGCCAAGACTGATCAAAGCGGCATTGGTCCATTACCAATTTGAAAGTATCCATCCCTTTCTGGACGGTAATGGCCGTACTGGGAGAATTCTCATCCCGTTGATGCTTCTGAATGAGGGAATACTCAAGAAACCATGCTTCTCTATATCTGAATATTTCGACTTGCATCGTACTGAGTACTATGATGCACTTAATCGTGTACGCACGCATAACGATATGCTCGGATGGATACTCTTTTTTTTGGAGGCTTCTGTAACAACAGCTGAGGAAGCTCGGAAGAAATTCAGCAATGCTGTTGCTTTCGTAGGCGAGACTTCCAGGATTGCAAGGCAACTATCTGGAAAAACCGATAACCTCATGCGGGTTCTTGATGTTTTTTTCGAAAAACCTGTACAGACAGCAATTCAGCTTGCCGGTACCCTTGAGCTGAGTATGCAGACTGTAAACCGAGCTCTGAATCGGCTCATTAGGGAGAATCTCATTGAGGAAAAGACTGGAAACGCAAGAAATCGCGTATTTTTGTGCAAAGGCTATCTTGATATTTTCCAGGCGTAGGAAAGCGATTTGCGTGCTCCATAATTCCAAAATCATTACTTTTTGGAATTATAGAATCCCATGCATCCAAAATCTCAGGACTATGGAACTATGGCCGATGAACCGATTAAGTCGGATACCAGCTTGATTGAATTGCTCCATAGCAACAGCATCCGGCTTGGAGAGCACAAGGGACCTCGATTTCTCGAAGTCCCTTGTTTGTTGCTTACTCTTCTGTATAGGCCCTGCCATAGAAGGAGTCCAGATACAGCTGCTTGATCTCGCTGATCAGGGGGTAGCGTGGATTGGTGCCTGTGCATTGGTCGTCGAATGCCTTGATGGCAAGCTCATCGACCACCGAGAGGAAATCCTCCTCCTTGACACCCCAATCCTTGATGGAGGAGGGGATGTCCAGTTCCTTTTTCAGCTTCTCGATACCGGCAATCAGGGCCTCGACCCTCATCGCCTGTGTATCGCTTGCACTGGTTTGGATGTACGGCGTGTTCTGCTGGTCGTTGACCGCCATGGCAATGTAGTCGGCCGCCCTTGCATACCTGCTTACAGCAGAGGGGTACTCGTATTGCGGAAACGCTGCCTGTTTGGTCGGATTGTCGGTGGCGTTGTACCGGATGACATTGCACAACAGCAGGGCGTTCGCCATCCCATGCGGTACGTGGAACTGCGCTCCCAGCTTGTGGGCCATGGAGTGACAGACTCCCAAAAAGGCGTTGGAGAATGCCATGCCGGCTATGGTGGAGGCGTTGTGCACCTTCTCCCGGGCTTTCTTGTCATCGCCGTTGCGATAGGCCTGCGGCAGGTACTTGAAGATCATGCGCGCTGCCTCTAGGCTGAGGCCGTTGGTGTAGTCGGTGGACATGCTGGAAGCAAGGGCTTCCAAGGCGTGGGTCAGGACATCCAAGCCGCAGCTTGCCGTCAATCCCTTTGGCTGGCCCATAGCCAGCTCGCTGTCCACGATGGCCATGCTGGGGGTGAGGGCATAGTCGGCGATCGCCCACTTCATCCCGGTTTTCTCATCGGTGATGATGGCAAACGGGGTGACTTCACTGCCGGTGCCGCTGGTGGTGGGGATGCAGACCAGTTCTGCTTTTTTGCCCATGTCGGGGAAGGCGTAGATGCGCTTCTGGATGTCCATGAACCGCAGGGCAAGGCCTTCGAACTTCACCTCCGGATGCTCATAGAGCAGCCACATGATCTTTGCCGCATCCATCGGTGATCCTCCGCCGAGCCCTATGAGCACATCCGGCTTGAAGGCGTTGATGAGTTTCATACCCTCGGTGATCGTAGCCAGGGTGGGGTCGGGTTTCACCTGGTGGAAGGTTTCACTCTCAATGCTCAGACTGTCCAGCACATCGGTGATTTTCTCCACCATCCCGCTTGAGAAGAGGAATGAGTCGGTGATGATGAATGCACGCTTCTTGCCCTTGAGCTCTCCCAGTGCGATGGGCAGCGAACCATACTTGAAGTAGATTTTCGGTGGCAGTTTGAACCAGAGCATATTCTCCCTCCTTGCAGCTTCCGTCTTGATGTTCAAGAGGTGTTTCGGTCCTACGTTCTCGCTGATGGAGTTGTTGCCCCAGCTGCCGCAGCCGAGCGTCAAGGACGGTTCAAGGCGGAAGTTGTAGATGTCACCGATGGCACCCTGGCTTGCTGGCATGTTTACCAGGATCCTGCTGGTCTTGACGGTTTTGCTGAAAGCCTCGACCTTCTCGGTCTCTGTTTCATCGATATAGAGCACGCTGGTGTGGCCATAGCCGCCGAGTGCGACCAGCTTGGCTGCCTTGTTGGTCCCCTCGCCGAAGTTGTCGCACCGATACATCGCCAATACCGGGCTGAGCTTTTCGTGTGCGAAAGGCTCGGCTTCCTCGATGGAATCGACCTCGCCGATCAAAACCTTGGTGGAAGCAGGAACGCAAAAGCCTGCTATCGCGGCTACCTGTTCGGCACTCTGGCCGACGATGGCAGGATTGACTGTCTTGCGCTTGGGATCGATGATCACCTTGCGAAGCAGGTCGGCCTGTTCGGTGCTCAGAAAGTACGCACCGCGGTTTTGGAACTCTTCCTTCATCGCATCATAGATGTCCTTGTGGCAGATGACCGCCTGCTCCGAGGCGCAAACGACTCCGTTGTCGAACGTCTTGGACATCAGAATCGAGCTGACCGCCATCTTGATATCGGCGCTCTTGTCCACCAGGGCCGGGGTATTGCCCGGCCCGACACCGATGGCAGGGATGCCTGAGGAGTAGGCGCTCTTCACCATGGAGGGACCGCCGGTGGCGAGAATCAGGTTGACCAAGGGACTGTGCATCAGATAGTCGGTCTTCTGGATGGAAGGCTCATCGATCCAGGCGATGATATCCTCGGGTGCCCCTGCTTTCACCGCGGCCTCGAGAATGACTCTCGCAGCCTCGCAGGTGCAGGCTTTTGCCCGGGGGTGGGGGCTGAAGATGATGGCGTTGCGGGTCTTGAGACTGATCAGGCTCTTGAAAATGGCGGTGCTGGTCGGATTGGTTGTGGGAATGATACCGCAGATGACACCCTTGGGTTCGGCAATTTTCTTGATGCCGAAGCCTGCGTCGGTCTCGATTACACCACAGGTTTTCTCGTCCTTGTACTTGTGGAAGATGTACTCGGCTGCGAAGTGGTTCTTGATGACCTTGTCCTCGATGATGCCCATGCCTGTCTCTTCGACTGCCATGGCTGCCAGTTTGATGCGCTCATCGTTCGCTGCGATGGCGGCAGCCCTGAATATGGTGTCAACCTGCTCTTGAGTATAGGTTGAGAATTTGATTTGTGCTCGCTTGACCCGTTCGATGAGAGCCTGCAGTTGCTCTTGTCCTGCAAACAGCTCTCCAACACTTGTTTCTGCCATGTTGCACTCCTAGGTGGTTTTGATGGTTCAAATGTATAAAAAATTATCTAATTAGGTCAAGAGAGTTTAAAAGATTTATGGAAGAAATATGAAAAAAGAAATGCACTCATTTTTATATAAGTGCATATTAAAAAGCAAGAATAGGTGTAAAATGTAAATTAATATGCCAATAAAGTATATAAAATCTATTATTGTAATATTAAAAGAAAATCTTGCTGCTTACTGCTGTAACCAGTACAACCGACGCCCCTGCAAGAAAGAGTGAAGTGTTGATGGCCCTCTTGGGCTTGGTCGGAACACTGACACCCTGTTGTGCACCTATGGCGCGTAGCAGGGTTTGGTCGACCCGCTCGATCAAGCTGCCGCTTGTAGAGCGGAATGAGGTGGAGAGAATGCCGAAGTAGGCAAGGGTGAGCACCAGGATGGCTCCGGCCTTGCCCTTGAGCTTGGGGTTGCTTGCCACCAGGCACTGGCTGGCTGCAAGCAGGCTCATCAGGCGCAGGGCCTTCTGCAGTGCAAGGATGAGCGATCCTTCGGTGAAGGCGGCAGTACCGAGGGAGAGCAGGACCTTGCCGTTGGGTTCAAAGAGGCTGAGCAGGAGCAGGGAGAGAAGCAGCATCAGAGGCGGCAGCAGTCGAAGCTTCCTGCCGCTGATGATTTGCAGTGCGTACATGAGGACGGTGACCGAGGCCAGAAAAGGCAGGCCTTCGGTGACGATGATGGCAATCATGCAGACCAAGCTTGCAACTGTCACCGTCAGGTAGTGTCTTGCTTCTTCTGTTACGGGGACGGCAAGTTCAAGGCTCTCTTCTCTGAGTGCCTTGGGCAGGCTGCCTTTCTGCAGGTAGAGTTCCGCCGAAAGGCCCAGAACGAGGCTGGAGACCAGCCCGAGGGTGAGCATAAGCGGGGCGGCAATCCAGATGGATGGCCCGTAGGCGACGAGGGAGGCCACCTCAAGCTGGGCGATATTGCTGGCAAAAGCGCCTGCGATGCTGCACCCGACCAGTGATACCTTTTCCTTGAGCACTGTCTTGAGGGTTTTCATGATCAGGCCGCTGGAGAGGGTGCCTGCAAGGGAGATGAAAAAAAGGTAGGAGAACAGCGTGCCTGAGACCATGCCCTGTCCGATGGCCTTGAGCAGCAGGGTGAGGCCGTAGGCCTTCAGGCTGAAGCTGTCGAGAATGATGAGCAATGGCAGATTGGCAAGCCCGAGTTTGAGAAAGGGGAGCGGCTTGGGGATGAGATACTCGAGGGTGGAGAGAAGCAGGGTGACCGCTGCAACAAAGGCGATTTTCCGCTCAGTTCGTGACATCATCGACCTCCATGGCTTCTGCACTCTCTCCTACAATGGTCAGCAGGACTTGGTTGGGCAGGCAGGCGATCCAGCCACTTGCACTGAAAATGGGCTTTTGCTGGGTACAGCTCTTGGTGGGACAGGCCGAATCGTGGATGTGGGCTTTGCCATCCTCGATAATGATATGGGTGTCTCCCAAGGGCCCTTGCACATGGATTTCCCGGTTGGTGGAAAGTGAGTAGCGGTAGGTGCTGTCGTGGGTCTGTACCTGCAGGTACCCGCTGCCCGAACCGATGGNNCATGGTCTTGCTGCTGATCCACAGGATTGCAGCTATGCAGAGGCCGAGGATGATGGTATCGGTGAGCAGGGTTGCAAGCGGACGTTTCATGGCATGCAGTGTAGCGTGGACCGATTGGGTTTTCAATATGAATGTGAAACAGCTATTTCTTCATCCTCATGGGTGGATGGTGAAGTATGTGGATTATCAGGGTATAATTTGACAGTTGGTTCACACTATGCTTATTATGATTAGACATTGTGAAGATACTGTGTAGTAATGTGTTGACTGACCACAAACGCTTGTCAAGCGAACAAAGGTATGGTGATGTAATTTATGAAAGTGATTTATGTTGTTGACGGCAATCTGGAGGATCGGGAAGGGATCAAGCAGTACCTCGAGTTATCGGGATACGAGGTGCAGGCGTATGAGGATTTGCACGGGGTGCAGGTGGCGATTTCGCGCCAGGCTCCCGACTTGCTGCTGCTTGAGGTGCAACTGCCCGACGGCGATGGCTTCAACTATTTGAAAAAGCTGAAGCAGTCCTTTTCCTTTCCGGTGATTTTTGTGACCGGCAGGGTTGCTGAGAGTGACAGGATCCTGGGTTTCGAGCTTGGCGCTGATGACTATGTCTGCAAGCCGTTCAGTTCGAAGGAGTTGGTGCTCAGGGTGCATGCCCTGTTTCGGAGGATCGACGTCAGTGTTTCGGCGTTCCATAGTAGTTCAACCTGGACGCTTGGCAATTCGGTGTTGCAGCTTGACGAGGTGTCGCACATGTTCAGTGTCGACGGGAATCAGGTGCCTCTTACAGCTGCCGAGTGGAGAATCATGAGCTATTTGGTGAGCAACAGTGGAATTCTCATCACCAGGTCCCAGATTCTGGAGCACTGCTTCGACTACAGCTTCGAGTCGTACGACCGAATCGTCGATACCCATGTGAAGAACATGCGGGCGAAAATGGGTCCGCTCGGTTCCCAGTGGATCGAGACGGTTCGTGGCTATGGATACCGATTTGCAGGCAAGAGTATTTCCGGCAAGCCGGGTTTCGAAGCGCAGGATTAAGCCATGGAAGACCAGAAACAAAAAAACAGTGAGCTTATTTATATAGTAGAGGACCACGAGGTCATTCGCGAGGGAGTGCGTCAGTATTTGGAGCTCTCGGGCTATGTCGTGCGTGGTTTTGCCAATTTGAAAAGCGCCCGGGAAGCATTTGCAAACCAAACGCCTTCCCTGTTGATCCAGGATGTGATGCTGCCCGACGGCGATGGGTTTGCTTTTGTGAAGCAGCTCAAGGAAAAGGTCGATTGTCCGGTGATTTTCATGACAGCCCGCACCGAGGAGAGCGACCGCATCCTGGGTTTCGAGCTGGGTGCCGATGACTATATTTCCAAGCCCTTCTCGCCCAAGGAGCTGGTGCTCAGGGTGCAGGCGGTGCTCAGAAGGTACCGCAACGGCAGCTATGAGCCAAGTGACGGACTGCTGTATGTCGGTGATCACTGGATGCGTTTCGATGAGCAGGACCACCGCTTGGAGGTGGATGGCAATCAAGTCGTTCTCACTGCAGCGGAGTGGAGGATTCTTTCCCACTTGATCCAGAACTCCCATCACTTGGTTTCACGTTCCCAGATTCTGGAGGAGTGTTTCGATTACACGGTTGAATCGTATGAGCGGGTGGTGGACACCCATATCAAGAACATCCGGTCCAAGCTCGGCGAAGGGCCTTGGATCGAGACGGTCCGCGGCTATGGCTACCGCTTCATCGGCCATGAGAAAGAAAGAACAGAGGTATGAGAAAACAGTTTGTCCGACTATTCCTAAGTTTTGTGTTGGTTGTGGCCGTAGTGCTGGGCATCCAGGCTGTTGTCGTGCTTGTAAGCCTGCAGAACCAACGCGCTTCTTGGACTGAGTCGGTGTTCGAGGAGTATCTGGAGACGTTTACCGCCAACCTGAAGGCCGGGCTTTCCAGTCGGCCATCCTCGTTCATAGCCATCGAACAGCTGTTGCTTGCCTCCGCAGACGACCGGGTCAGCGGTCTCTACATCCGCAACCCTGATGGGACGGTCGCTGTCGCCTATGGGAACACCAGCAGCGGAAATTCGCTTCCCATCCCCAGGCAGAGACCGGCAGAGGCGCAGATTCCGACAATGCATCATGCTCTTCCCGTTGCGAAGGAGGCGATCGGGGAGCAGGGGTTCACTTCTTCCGAGATGCACAGTGATGTATATGTGGTCAAGATCCTGCAATCAGGTTCAGTCACTTCGCTTTTGGTGAGCAGGCAGCCCGAGCGACAGAAGCAGACGATCCTGCTTCCTGCCCAGGTGAAGGCCAATGATATCGCCGGCAGCATGGTGATCATGTACAACAACGAGGTGCTGGGGATGGTAGATGTGCTGACCTACACCCCCTTTACCTATAAGGACACGGGAAGGTTGTTCAAGGGTTTGCTGTATCCTTTCCTCTGGGCTATGCCGTTCGCCTTCCTCATCGCGCTTCTGATGGCCGCTTCGGTTTCCAGGCGCAGCGGGAAATATACCAGTGGTATCCAGCAGGCTCTTCAGCTGCTTTCCAGTGGGGAGAATGGTGTGCAGCTTCCTGCAACCAAGATTGATGAGCAGAAGGTGATCAATAGGTCGATCAAGCAGCTCGATGAGAACCTCTTGCTCAACAAGGTGAGCAGGCAGGCGTGGCTTCGAAGCATCAGTCATGACCTGAACACTCCGGTTGCCAGCATGAAGCTGTTGCTTGATGGGATCATCGATGGGGTGTTTCCGGTCAATGAGCAAACACTTGCTACGCTCAAGCGGGAGAATGATACGCTCTCCGACCGCATCGCGTTGGTTTCCCTGTATGCAAATCTGCAGAGCCCCGACACAAAGGCCACCCTGTCACAGCTTGATGTTGCTTCGTTCATCCAGCAGGTGTTGGATGCATTCTCCGAGGAGCAGAAGGACCGTATCTATCTTGATGCAAACGATGCTCAGTTGATAGCCGACCAGAAGTTGCTTACCTATGCTTGCAAGGCTCTTCTTTCAAATGCCTTGCAGGCAAGCGAGGATTCGGTAGGGTGGGCGATAGGCCAAAACAGCATGACGTTCACCAATACCGGCCATTTGGCCGAGGGTATCGATTTCTTCGAGCCCTGGACGAAGGGTGACAGCAGTCGCGGGACTGCTGGAAGCGGTCTGGGTCTTCCGATCGTCAAGCAGGTGATGCGCCTGCATGAGGGGGCGGCCTCCATAGAAGAGAGAGAAGGCAATGTGATTGTGAGCCTCAGATGGTGAGGCTCTTGATCACAGTACCTGAGAAATCCAGGATTCTGAAGGTTCGGTTTTCCAATATGCAATACGTAGCAGGGTAGCCGTCCTTGGGGATGGCTACCGATCCCGGGTTGATGAAGATCAATCCATCCTTCCCTTCTGCTACGGGAATGTGCGTATGTCCGCTTACCACAATGGTGCCTGCAGAAAGCGGCGGAAGCGGTTTATGGCCGTGGTGGAGGTACATCATTCTCCCTTCCAACTGTTCGAGATACATGATTGCGCTGTCAGAAAGTACGGGGAATTCCAGAACCATTTGGTCTACATCGGCTTCACAATTGCCTTTTACACAAATTAACGATTCTTTCACACTATTTTGTAGCCTACTTGTTTCTTTTGGGTTATACTCATAGGGAAGGTCGTTACGAGGGCCGTGATAGAGCAAGTCCCCGAGCAGTATAAGCTTGGAGGCTTTGGATGATTGAAAGACTTCCAAAAGCTTATGCATTGCATATGCACTTCCATGGATGTCAGAGGCAAAAAGGTATATCATACTCATATGATACTAAAATCGGTTATGTACGGCAATGTTATTGACAGAGTAAAAGATATTGTCTTTGTAACCTTCTCACCAATCACATATAGATGGTTTGTGCACACAAACCATACACAATTCCCAAAAAATCTCACACAAACTCAAATAAACACATACGACCATCACACTAATCCATCATTCACACAAGACTTGTCCATTCTACTCACAAAGTGCATCAGCATACTGATGTTACAAATAAACTCTCACGCAAAAAAATGGAGATTTACGTCATGAAGAAAAAGTTTGTATTGACTCTGGCGCTGGTTCTTATGGTTGCAGCAAGCCTGATGGCTGCCCCTCTCGAAATCACAGGTGAATTTTCTGCAAGTAAACCTTTCACTTTTGATCCGACAGCTGTTGCTCCTGCTAGTGCTGTTAAGCTCAGCAAAGTTTCTGCTAGTACTGATTTTTGGAAGGTTTCAATCGACGGTGGATTGGTAAGCCTCGATGGAGGTATGACTGGCGTCGCTGATATCTATTTGGATAAAGCACTTGCAGAGCAGGGTGTTGACATGGGTGATATGACCATGACTCTTTCTGTTGGTAATAAGGGCGGTTCAGGTATTCTCTCCGTTTATGCTGATCCCAACGACAGTCTTGGTGGACTTTCTTCTGCTGGCGCCAAGCCTGAGACCTCTGAGTTTACTATTGGTTATAACATGGTAACCGTGAAAGCTGGTTTGACTTTTGATGAGGCAAATTGGCCCGTACAGATTTCTGCAAAGTTGGCACCGGTTGATGGTGTGACTGCAACTGTTGGTTATGCAAGTTATGTTTCCGCTACTGATACCAAGGGTGGTATTGGTGGATCTGTTAAGGTTGATGTAGCAGCACTTGCTGACCTCGACTTTGATTTGGCAGTGTCCGTATATGACAAGTACCTCATCGAAAGCGAAGACAATACCTTGTTCGTGGCTGCTGAGGCTGGATTTGGTGATGTTGCTGCTGATGCTGAATTCATCATGGGTGCAACAAATGATCTTATCTTCAATGCTTCTTACAGTGGTATTGAAAATGTTGGTCTTTCCGCTGGTTTGTCCATGACTGACCTTAGCAATATTGACTGGGCAGTTACTGGTGCTGTTGATTACACCATGGGTGGAGTTAAGTACAAGCTTGCCGCTGAGTATGACGGTGGTCTTACCTTGACACCTTCCATCACTATCAAGTTCTAATACTAAACGAAATGAAGTAGTGAAAGTGGCCCATCGTTGATGGGTCACTTTCTATTTCCAGCCTTATCAGTCTTTTCAAGGAGCCCTTTAAGACAATTGTCGTCACCACCGTCCATAACTACCTATCCTCCTTGATATCTGAACAACGCTCAGTCATCTACCCTGTTCGTTCTCTGATTCTCACCTATCTCCCCTCAGGCTTTGTGGAGAGCATCAATTGGGGCATGCTTAGCTATGAAGTGCCTTTGGAAATCTATCCCCACACCTACAACAAGAAACCCCTGAACTACATAGGCTTGGCTGTACAGAAGCAGTATTACTCGCTCTATCTCATGCCAGCTTACATGGATCAGAACGTCTACCAGACATTGATGGCTGCCTTTGAGAAAGCAGGAAAGAAACTCTCTCTCTGGGAAAGTCCTGCATCCGCTTCAATAAGATGGAAGACCTTACTCTAGATTTGATCGGCTCAATTATTGCTTCTCATAGTGTTGAATCGTTTATTCGTGCCTATGAAGAAGCTAGAAAATAGTTACATTTGTTTCTTTGCTACTGAATCGTAAGTAATCTTCAGTGCGTCTCTTACCTGTTGATAGTTGTCATAAAGGTAATTGGTGAGAACTTCAATGATGAAGTAGAAGGGTAGCCTGGTACCCAATTCAGCCTCAAGCGCAGGAATTCTGATAGCAGTAATCAAGAACATATCTGAAAGCTTCACCAGCGGTGACTTCACATGGTTGGTGAAAGAAATAATCTTCGCGTTATATTTCTTTGCTACATTGACGGTATCCAGTATTTCCTTGGTCGTGCCGGAAAAAGAGAATACAAACACCACATCCTCTTCATTAAGCAGCGACACACGGTAGGACTGCATATGATTATCAGCATCGAGGCTTGTGTTGTCAAAACCCATCCTGAGTAATCGGTAGGAGAACTCTTCGGCCATAGGGTAGGATCCACCAAACCCCAATAAAACAATCTTCCTTGCTTGCATGATCGACTGGGCGATATCGATGATGGTCTTGTCGTCGATATTGCGCATCGTCACATTCAACTGTTTGAATACCAGTTTTCTATAACTGCCTAAAAGGGAATCTTCTTCAAGGTCGGATTTTTTTTCTCCGTTGGTATTCTCTGTTGCCAAGCGAATCTTGAAATCCTGAAAGCCTTCACACCCGATCTTTTTGCAAAAACGGATGATGGATCCATAACCAACCTTGCTCTCCTCGATCACCTCAGTGATGGTCTTGAAGATGATATTGGGATTATTGCGGATATAGTCGACCAGCTTGCGTTCAGTAGCGCTGAATTGGTTGCCTTGGCTTTCAATGATATCAGTAATCAACATATGCACCTCAAGGTGAGTATACACACTTTTATTGTTTGTATCATTCGCTGGTAGTTACTTTGCTGCCGTAACGGGGGATACCGGTATAAGGATTCTTTGCACATGCGAAGGTTATCATCAGCGTTTGAAATGCACTCATCATACCAAGTACTGCGAGCATATCCTCCCCAGCAGGGAATCTGATTGTTACAGCCTGATCCAATGCCTTGAAAGAAGAGGCGTCAAAGACTACAAAGGAAAAACCTGCCTTCCTCTGCAGCTCTTCGAAACTCCCAGCCAATTGCCCCAACGTACCATCCTGTCGAAAAAGTACCAAGGTGGTGTCAGAGCTTAATATTTCTGTAGGGCCATGGCGCAATTGGCCTGATTCAAGACAGAGAATGCTTATCCTGCTAAGCTCCTCACACCCGAGAGCGAAGAGATGGGCAATCGGGCTGAATAGACTCCTTCCTGTTGCTACAACCTGCCTGGCTTGAATGAGCAGCCCTAATGCTTTTTCAAGGGATTCAACCGTTTCCGGTCCGCTAAGTAAGGCTCTTTGCAGATCTTTTTTTGTGAAGCATCCAAGAACTTCACATACACTTGCCATCAAGCTTATCGTTAATGTAACACTACGGGTTCCTGCAAAAGCTTTCTCCTCTCCTCCAGAAGCGACAAGCGCATAGGTTTTTCTTCCAATAGTACTGTTACCATTAAGCGTTATGCTGAAGAGCTGGCAGCCTTGAAGAAGCGAAAGGCATCTGACTGTTTCAACAGACTCTCCCGATTGACTGGTGAACAAGACGGGAGCCTTCCAGACAGGAAGAGGGTCATACAAAAACTCTGAAGCACTGATGGCTATTGCCTGAATGCCCACTTTTCTGAGCTGCAATGCAAAAAGTTCATTTGCATAATGTGAGGCTCCCATGCCCAACAAGAGTAATGCCTTGTTGGTTCTAATGGCTTTGGAAAACTCCCTGACACCCTCTTTTGCTGAATCAATACTGATGGATGCATCACTTATCTGCCGATCCATCTCAGCGAGAATTGCCTGAACGCCACTACTATCCTGTAATAGACTTGCATATTTTTCAATCATTGCACGCATATTCATCTCCCTTTACACAAAACGCATGATAAGCCATCAAAGCAGCACCAAGACTGCCTGCTTTTGTTCCGGCCAAACAAGGCTCCAAGCTGGTTCTTCCATAGACTGGAAGCAAAGCATCAAGTCTTTGTTGAACCGGCTTGAGTAAATAAGTTTCAAAAAATCGTTGCATCCCCCCACCGATATAGACACACGTAGGATGGAACAGAATCGCCAACGTACTGATTGAATCAAACAAAGCTTTTTCAAGTTCTTTTGCAAACAAGCGGTCACTTGTTTCCATTGCCTCTTCTGCTTTGCTCCCATAGCGAACCAAGGCATGCTTGTTGATGCCGGTACCAGAAAGTATATGCTCCATACAATTGTTTCGGCCGCAGTAGCAGCAATCTTCAGCCTGTATGCTTGTTGCAATGTGCCCGATTTCTGGATGAATGCCCCCAGGAATCCTGAATAGCTCACCATCAAGGCGAACTGAGACACCAACCCCCGTGCCGAAGGCAATCATCAATGTATCCTTAGGTGCATGGGGTTGTTGGAATACCTCCCCTACATGAGCAGTATTGGCATCATTATCAACCAGGACTGGTACTTTACACTCCTTGCTTAGGAGCTTGCTGATACTATGTCCTTCCAATCCAGGTAGGGTGTAGGGGTTGTCAATCATACCGTTGCGGTAATCTATCGGGCCTGTGCACCCGATACCGATGCCTGCAAGCTTCATGGCATTGGCGTTGGTATGTTTCGTGATTACGTCTTTGCATGCTTTCAGAAAAACATCAATGCCTTGTTGTGAATTCGTGGCAAATGACGATTCGAAGCAGATTTCCTGTTTTTCATCAAGGCCTAGGACCTTGACGGATGTTCCTCCGATGTCCAACCCAACGTAAGCATTCATTCTTTCACCCCGCCTTGTACCAAGCCCCTGATCAGGGCACGTTGGAAAAGTACCCCGATGAGAACAGGCGGAGTAGAGGCGATAACACCTCCGGCAGCAATAAGGTTGTAATTGGATTGTCTGCCTGAAGCAAGATTTGCAATGACTACCGGTAGTGTAATCGCCTCCTTGCTGCTGGTGAACAGCAGAGCATAGAAGTACTCATCCCATGCCATGATCAAGGCCAAGAGGCTTACCGTACCCAAGGCTGGAAGCAGGAGTGGCATTACTACCAAAAGTATACGTTTGGTAATGCCTGCACCATCAATAATTGCAGATTCTTCAAGTTCATACGGGATGGAATCGATATTCGCTTTAATCAGCCACACACAAAAGGGTAGGACGATGGTACAGTACACAAGGGCAAGTGAGACAGAGTTGTCCAACCATCCCATGCGGGTAAGCATGCGGTACAGCGGAAGTGCATATGCTACCGGTGGCAACATGAATGTGAAAATAGCTGCGGTAAGCACCCAGCTCTTCTTTCCCGGGTAGCGGGACAACACCCAAGATGCCGGAATGGTTACCAGCAATGAAACAAAAACAGCGATGAAGGCTGTGGTGAGACTATTACGCAAGGCATTGACAAAGAGTTCTCCTCGACTGTTGATGCCCATGGTCAAGAGGTCCTTGTAACTGGAAAAGTCAAGCTTGGAAGGAATCCACCGTAGTGGCTTTTGGGTCAAGTCGTTTGCACTGCTGAAAGACATAATGATCAGCCAAAGGAAGGGTGCAATCAGATAAACCACCAAGCAAATGACTGCGAGATAGAGGAGTGTGGAGTAGAGAGGTTTTCGTTTCAGCATCTCAATTCTCCTTCCTCGATATGCCCCGTAGGTAGAAGGCTATAAGTATCATTATGAGACAGACCATGATAATGGCATACGCGGCTCCAGAACCCATTCGGGAGTTGGTAAATGCCTCTTGATAAACAAAGATGCTCCCCGATCGTGTCTTGTTCGCAGGCCCTCCCTTGGTCATGACATAGATGATATCGAACACCTTTACAGCTTCAATGATTCTCAGTACCAATGCTACCTGCAAGGAAGGAATAAGATGGGGAAGCGTAATGTAACGAAATCGTTGCAAGGCATTTGCCCCATCAATTTTGGCAGCTTCAATTTGGCTGTCAGGGAGTGATTGCAGGGATGCAAGTGCAATCATGGCAACCAAAGAAAAGTTCTTCCAAACATCAGCGAACATGACAGACCCCAACGCCTTGTCAGCACTTCCCAGCCAACTTATATACTTTTCGATGAATCCCAATTGGAACAGCAAGGAATTCAGTGCCCCATACTCGGGATTATAAATGAGCCTCCACATGATGGCATTGACAGTGGTGGGTACCGCCCAAGGAAGAATAAGGAGAGCTCGCACGACATTCCTGCCGTGAAACGGTTCATTCAGCAGCAAAGCTACACCTGTTCCCAGTACCATTTCCGAAGAGACCACCACCAAGGCAAAGAGAGCCGATACTTTCAAGGCATCATGAAATCCTTGATTCTTGAATCCGGCTATGAAGTTCTGGAAACCAACGAATGTCGGCTGTGAAACATCCATCAATTGGGAATCAGTGAAGCTGAGAACAAAGGTTTGTATGAGCGGCCACCCGATGACGACTCCCATGACAAGCATCATGGGAGCGAGCAACAGGGAATACCATCGTGTTCCCTTCGTAACCATTACTTCAGTCCTTTTACCATCTGAACAGCATCACTGAGAGCTTGTTTCGGAGTTTTTTCTCCATACAATGCTGTCTGGATATGCTGTTGGAAGATTGCGCTGACTTCCTGATAATTAGGAACACTTGGTCTGACATTCATGATGGAGAAAGCTTTCTTTGCTGCGGCCACCAAATCGGTTCTTCCTGCTTGGATTGCCGGGTCGTCGTAGCTGGCCGTCCATACAGGCAACTGGAGATTGGAGTAGGTGTCCTGGACTTCCTTGCTGGAGAGGTAGAGGATATACTGCAATGCTTCCTTGGGGTGCTTGGACTTGGATAGTACGGATAACCCCATGGAACCGCTCATTGCTGCCGACTCCTTGACTCCCTTTGACCCGGGAAGGACCATGACTGCTACATCTTCTTTCTTCAACTTGCTTTCGGCGGGGTCGCTGGCCAAGGCATACATGTAGCCCCAGTTGAGGGTGAATGCAGCATCACCGGTTGAGAATACACGCCGCACATCTTCTTCAAGGTACTCAAGGGAGTTTGGATTCAACAGTCCTTCCTGTTTGAGTGCGACGAGGAATTCAAGAGCTTTGACACCGCTGGTATCGAGAATGTAATTACCCTGTGCATCTTGGAATGAACCGCCAAAGGCTTCCAAGAAGTTCGAGTAGACGCAAATCAGAGCTTCGGCCTGGGCAAGGCTGAATACAAAGGGATACTCAACAATGTTTTTTGCCTTCAGTGCACGGCCCATCTCCACCATCTCCTCGACACTCTTTGGAGCAGTAGTATACCCAGCAGCCTTCAGCATGGTTGGGTTATAGAAGAGATACATGGTATCCAAGAACCAGGGAAGACCGACTACCTTGCCTTTCTTGGTGGTGAAGTTCCAGCCGCCTGCGAGAACACCGTCGCGATATGATTGTGGGATATCAGCTGTGATATCCACAAGCATTCCCTTGCTGTCGTACTCGGTGAACCAGATGTCATCAACCAATACGGCATCATACGAATTGTTCGAGCCGTAAGCGAGCAGTGTCTTGTTTCTGAGCTCTTCGTATGGAACGAACTCGGTGTACACCTTGATGTTCGGATGCGCCTTCATAAAGTCTGCAGTCATGTCATTGACATTCTGTTCTGAATACGCAGCTTGAGCCATCCCGAGGAATCTGAGTTCGATCAATCCGCTTGGGGCGCTCTCCTTTGTTCCTGCACCAAACATTGGAAGCAGGCAGAATAAGCAGAACAATAGTACGAAACCTTTTTTCATGTGTTCCTCCTTGTACAGGGTATCCCTATACGTTTCCTTTTACTTGTAGTATCGGGGAGGATGTGTAAAAAAGCAAGGATAAAATATCCGTAAAAAATAAAAATATGGATAATATATACATTAGCAATACAGGTATTTCTTCTTGGATACCACTTTGATTCATAGGATGAGTGCTTGACGAGGTATAGATCTTGGATTTACAGTAATGCATATTTGAATACGTACATGGAGTTTGGATGTTGCACTCAAATCTGGATTCGGTGATGCAACCCCGGTAAACGGTGTTGTACAAGCTTCCCGGAAAAGAACCTTTCTGAAAGAACACTAACCAACACCCGTCCCGGGGCAATCCTACCAAACAGCGGTAGGCTGTTTTGCATATCTCAACCGGACGGATACCCATGAATACAAATGAACAAACAAATAGTATGCTTTCAGCCTTCGGCTGGAATGAATCTCTCTATGGAGCTTTTTTGCCCTATGCAAACCAAGGCTACATCCCTGTACGAATCAATCGAGAAGGGCGGGGGCTCTTTTGGGGAACCGATGGAGAGCGTCAACTGATACTCGAGCGATCAGGGACATTTCAGAACATGCAGGACCTGGGACTGCAGCCATCACCAGTAGTAGGGGACTGGTGTGCAGTGCAAGTCTATGCATCTGACCGGGGTCTCATCGAAGCCGTGCTGCCAAGGTATACGGTGTTTCACAAACCGGTGGTGCATGAATCGTACGGCATAGAAGGCAAGTCTTTGGAAGTGGTTGCCAATGTCGATCTCGGAGCGATAGTGATGGACACCGTCCATGACTTCAACCTGCGTAGGATCGAGCGCTTTGTCTCGCTGCTCTATGCCGATGGCATTCAACCACTCTTGATTCTCACCAAAATTGATTTACTCCCGGACCCGGAAGACTACCGACAGCGAGTCCTTGCAAGGTTTAACGACCTGCCGGTCTTTCTTGTTGATTCCATCTCTGCACATGGAATCGAAACGTTGTTGAATTATCTTCAGCCTGGTATCACCCTTATGTTGCTGGGCCTCAGCGGGGCAGGGAAGTCAACCCTGGTCAACTGCCTGAGCAATGCGATGGTAGCAAAGACCGGTGAGGTACGATCCCATGATGGAAGAGGCCGGCATACCACTACCAGCAGGCAGCTCTATGTCCTACCCAACGAGACCATCCTCATCGATACTCCCGGCCTTCGGGCCGTAGGGATGAACAGCAGCTGTGGTGATGTTTCCGAGTCCTTCTCAGACATTCATGCACTTGCTCTTCAGTGCAAATTCTCTGACTGCACGCACACAGGGGAACCTGGATGTGCAGTCCAGCAGGCTCTGATGGCTGGAGAGCTCGAACAGGACCGGTTCCTCAATTTTTTGGAATTGAGAGGAGAAGCTCAAAGTTATGAACAAGTCATGGTTGGACGCAAGCAGAAGGACAAAGCTTTGGGGAAGCTGTTGTATCAGTATAGAAGAGGAATGAGGGAGTATGACTGAGGCTGATGATTTTATCTGTGTTCATTGCGGCATGCCTGTCTCCGGCTTGGCGTGGGGTACCAAGCACCGCAATCATTGTCCTCATTGCCTGTATAGCAGGCATGTGGACATGAGACCCGGTGACAGGGCTTGTCTATGCAAAGGAACGATGCAGCCGATTGCTTTATGGCAGAAAGCTGATGGCGAGCTCATGATCCTTCATCGCTGCCAAACCTGTGGGATGATCAAGGCCAACAGGGCGGCTGGGGATGACAATCTTGCATCCCTGCAAGCCTTGTTGCCTAAGATTGTGGGCTGATAGGGAACCCTCATATTTCACAGAACTATGAAGATATGTGGAGTTATGTGAAATCCTATTGAATTGCTAATCGATATCCTTGACCAAGCATCGTTATCTGACGATATTAGAAGTACATCCAGAAAGGATGGTAGGAGTACATATGATGATTTTCAGTCTTGCACTAGGTTTGATAGGACTTTACTTCTTGGTGAAGAGCCAGCCCTCTTTGGTTCCCATCAAGCAACCTACGGCCCTCGAGATACTCAGACGGCGCTATGCTGCCGGACAGATTACCAGGGAAGAATTTTTGATTTTGAGCAGAGATTTACAATAGAGAGGAGGATAACGCAATATGCATGCATTAGTATGGAGTACCGGACGGTTCGCAGGACCTGCATACATGTATAGTGATATGCGCTGGCTTATGGTGCTAGCTTTGCTGGCCATCGTAGCAGCCTTGGTTCTTTCCATTATCGCAATCGTACGAACTTCCAAGAACAAGAAGCAGGAAGATCCCTCTGAAGCTCTGAACATCATTGGTCAGCGCTATGCAAAGGGTGAGTTGACCAAGGAAGAGTATGAGGCGATGAAGAAAGATCTGAAGTAGTCTCTGTACTGTACTGGTGATATCCCGATTGGAGTGCCTTCCAACCGGGATATTTTTCATTTCTACTGCCATGAGACCTTTGTATAGCCATTGTCATCAGGGTTTGACCAGACATCACCGCCATGGCCTGTCACTACGGGATCCCCATCGCCGTTCTGGGTTACCGTGATGAACTGATGCCGATATGATTCCGCCCATTGCAGTATAACCAAAGGGTTTCCCTTTTCATCGAGATGTAGGTCGTCTGCAACCGCCAGGGCATTTTGTACTGTGACATAGTATTCCACCAATTCTCCCATATTAAGGGGGATATCAAACTCAAAGTAGTAATTGGGTGATACCAGTTCTCCTGCTGGAATGTATGAAGAACTCCATCCTCCAGAAGCAGTCTTTACATAGAGAGCACTGATGTAGTAAGCAGAACTTGCGTTAGCGTACGTGACATGAAAGGTTTCAGCATCATTGCTGCATGCTCCAAGGAGCAAGAGTGTTGAGATACTCAGTATCACGGCGAGTCGATGGGCTTTCATAGAATTTCTCCTCTTGATGGTATGGTGGAAAAGTTATAGGCGAACGCCATTTGACAAATTCAAGCCATCGAGCGGCCCATTGCCAGAGCAGCTCATACTCAACTTGTCTGAAGTCAAAGAGAGTAGAATATCAATAGTCCACTGGGTAGTTGAATCGGTAGCCAGCCACTATGACCCTGACAAGATACCTTGGTCATACGAGCCCCCCACTTGATAGGCAAGTGATTCTGTTTCTTCATCCCAGCGGATATCAAGCATGGGGATACTGAGCATAATGCTGGTGTTATGGTTCTTTGTTGAGCAGGGAAAAAGTCTTCATTTCAGCGGTTTCCTTTTGTTCACAACCAATCATCCAAAGCAATACTAATGCAACACATAGGAAATAACGTTTCTTTATCCTCTTGTTCCTTATGATCCGGTTCTGATAGACCACACCCATGAGCAGCCTCCATGTCCTTGTATCAAGAAATGGCAATTAAGGTTGGTTGTTAATGAAGATGGGTTTCCTTTGGAGCAAGGATGGTGAGGAAGCCGAGAGGACATTCTCTGAAGAATTTCAAACTCAATCCTGCTTTGGGGTACTAGAGAGCGGTTATGGTGATTGGATATTCATTCGAATTGACGAGATAGGTTCCAGTAATTATATGTTTCCAGAAAAAGAGAATGTTTCTGTAGAATAACAGAAGTAGACCCAGGCCACGAAAGACGAATCCCGAATAAATCTGGATCTTCCATAATCGTGAATGAGGGTTTTTCT
Organism: Sphaerochaeta sp. UBA5849; assembly: GCA_002432715.1. Classification (GTDB taxonomy): domain Bacteria; phylum Spirochaetota; class Spirochaetia; order Sphaerochaetales; family Sphaerochaetaceae; genus Sphaerochaeta. Next base: position 67,272 of record DJGJ01000020.1, read on the forward strand.
GCTGTACCTTCGCCCCATAGAATGCTCTTTGCGCGAATCTCTGGTATGGTAAAATATGTAGGCCTTTCTTCACACCCGGCCAATGCCAACAAGAGAACACCTTTTTAGTCATGGGTGAGTCCTTTATTATAGTTCAATATGATTTGGGCAATGAAAGCAGGATAGAAGATGTTTTTGGAAATACAAGAATAGTTTCAGAGGCTATGAATGACAATCTCTGAATGTCTGCACTCCCTGTTTTTCTCGTACCGTATGGCAAGAGGAGAGCCCCCCTTTTGGAGGCTCTCCATCCGCTTACATCCTGATCTCCTTTCGCTGGAACAGTACATAGGCCAGTGAGAAGAGAATGATTATTGTGGCAAGGAAAGCGGTCAGATGGGGCCAGATGAGCAGCATGCTCTGAGCAAAGGGAAGGGCACTACCCATTATGGCTCCCTGAAGCTGGGAGAAGAGTACAACGCCCAGCGACCGGGTTGATGGATTGAGAATCGCGATTGCCGATTCAACGTACAATTGATAAGGCGAGACCCTTCCCAGCACAACCTGCAGCTTGGCTGTAGTAAAGCTGTCTCCACCACCCAAGGCATAAGCGAGCAACTGGGCGATCATGGGCCAGAAAATCATGAAGAAGAGCCACAAGGCAATCGCCAACAACGCTGACACTGCGCTCTGACGGAACATGATTGAAGCGGCCATGCCCACCATATACCACAAGAGAGCGTACAGAAGTGTTACTACATAGAAGGCCATTGCCCTGGCGATCTGCTCTCCCGATGGGGGTACACCCAAAAAGAGCATTGCACAGCCGATTACCAGCAGCCAGAGTGCAAGGAGCATGACTGCCATGGCACTTACCGCTCCCAACGCCTTGCCGAAGAGCAGGACGTCGCGATAAATGGGTTGGGAAAGAATTCTTCCCAGCGTTCTATTCTGGTACTCACTATTGATTGCATCGAAACCTAGAGCAATTCCGGTAAGAGGCACCAAGAAAGAGATGAAGGAAAGAAACGATGGAATTGGATCTTGGCTGATCGTAAACAGGTTGAGCAGCATGAAACTGTCTTCCCCCACATAGGTTCGTAGTGTCTGGGCGGCAACATACATGCTTGCCCCTGCAGTCAGGATAATGAGGAGCATCAGGGCGATCATTCTGATGTTTCCGGCATAATCCTGCATCTCCTTAAGCCAAACCACTTTCAAGCCGGTTAGTGCAGAACCCTCACGTTTGTTCATCGCTTGCCTCCTTGAATGCCAACTGATAGATGTCGTTGAGGCTGTGCTGCTTTAATTCCAGTGCATGTAGATTGCATCCGGCACCGATCACCGCCTGTGCGAGGCCGGGTCGGATGTCCTTTTCGGCCTTGATGAGGTAGGTGAGTTCATCTTCTTTTTCTACACTCAATACTCCTTGCTGGTCACTAAGCAGCGGTACAAGGTCGGCTTGGCCATCGACCTGCATTGTGATCAGCACATCACTGCCGAAGTGTTGTTGTGCAAGCTCAGCAACTGTTCCGAAGCTAATCAGCTTCCCGCGTGAGAACAGCCCTACGCGGTCGCAGACCGACTGGACCTCGTCCAGCTGGTGGCTTGAGAGGAGGAACGTCATTCCTTCACTCTCACGCAGGGAAGCGATTAGGGAGAGGAATTCAACAATGCTCTGCGGGTCCAGACCCTGCGTCGGCTCATCGAGTATTGCAATCTTTGGTTGCTTTACCAAGAGCTCTGCCAACCCAAGCCTTCGCTTCATACCGTGGGAAAAGGTGCGTACCTTATCGTCCATACGGGATGAGAGCCTCATTTTCGCCAAGGACGCTGTAATCCGCTGCTTCCTTTGCTCGGCATCCAACCCGAGAAAACGGGCCGTATAGTCGAGGTTCTCATAGGCGGTCATGTATTCATAAAACCCGATGGTATCGGGCATGTATCCTACCTGCTGCTTTACCGCAAGCGGAGTGCGGAAGGGGTCGTGTCCCAGAATCGATACACTCCCTTCCGTGCTCTCCAACAAGCCAAGGAGCATCAGGATGGTGGTGGTCTTGCCTGAACCATTCGGACCAAGCAGGCCAAAAATCTCTCCTTCCTGCAAACTGAAAGAGATGTCATCTACTGCTCGTACACCCTTGCGGTATTGTTTGGTCAGGTGGGAAACGCTTACTACTGTTTCGTTGCCCATTGCTTTCCTCCTGTCAACGTCTTCCGAACTTCTTCACTGCAAAGACCAGCAGAACCGCTGCAAGTGCGATAATGACGATGGAAACGATGCCCCAGACTGAAGAGGTTCGTACAGTAATCCTGAATTGTTCACTTACGTTGCCTGCATTCTTGGAGTTGGCTCTGAGCGTGAGGCTGTAGTCACCGTTGAGAGCTTGTGAGGATGGCTTGAGGGTAGCCTTTACGGTAACAGTCTCTCCCGCCGCCAGCGTTTCAACCACTGCAGGGTTGTAGGAGATGGTCCAGTTGGAAGGTGTATAGCTGGAAAGTTCGATATGCTGGGCGTCTGCTGTTCCGGTATTCTTTAGTTCAAGGTCGAGGACCTTCTCCTTACCAGCCACTGCACTGGAACTCAGAAGACCTCCCTGGCCGGAGAGTGAGAGGGTTGCCTGGCCTTGGACTTCCAACGTAACCGGGATTGACGCCTCTGCTTTTGAGGATCTGGCTGTGATTGTGATGGGATAGGAACCTTCAGATACACCCGCTGAAGGAGTAACCGTCACTTGGATCGACCGTGAAGATCCAGCGCCCAAAGAGAGCGTGTTGATGGTCTTTGAACCATATTGTTCCTTGAAAGAGGCATAGAAGCCCTGGGGGACTGTAGCGTAGAGATCGATGAGGGTTTCACTGGCGCTGTTGTTCCTTAGAGTCACGTTGAAGGTGAAATCAGATTTCGGATCGCCTTTGATGATGGGAAGCTCGGTATCCAATGCGAGACGCTGTGGCAGCTGCTTGCCCATGGTTATGGTCAGCGGCAGAGAGTACGTGTCTCCATTCTCACCGGTTGCATGTACGGAGAAGGTATATACTGCTTCCTGGTTGCCTTCAGAAGGGATGACCCACAGTTGCACGGTGGAAGTACTGTCTGGTTCAGTGAATACTGCGTTAACCAGGCCGCCACCACCGACGAATTGGTACTCCCAACCTTCAGGAAGGCCTGTGAGGGAGAGATTCACCCGCTGAGGTGCCAGATTGTAACTCTTGACTCTCAGATCGAAGGTGATCATATCCGATGAGCTGACATTGAGCGATGGGTAGTTGGTTGCTACCGACAATCCCTGATAGTCGGCGAACAGTGGCAACGTTGCCACAAGAAACACAACAAGTACAGATACCAAACGAATGTTCCGTTTCATGAAGCGTATTCCTCCCAATAGTTTAAAAATCTATAAGGAGTAATAAAATCAGAACAGAAAATCGTCAAGTTTTGTGATTCTTCACACTTCTTGACTGGTTCAAGTAGTTTTCAAGAACTTCACAGAACATACAAATATAAAACGCATAGCATGCGAATATTCTTCATGTATTCTACAAATACAGCAATTACTTAACAATAAAAACAACTATTTGATGATTCATTACCAAATCTCTTCATCGTTCTTGATGATTTTTCATATAAGTGATTCTTCTGTATCGGTGTGGAGACCTATAGCATCCTGTGATTGGATGCGTGGTCCTTATCGCTCAGGAGACGATGGAAGCTGAAGGTTCATAGTCACTCCATCCAGAACATCATGTAAAGTGCCAGGACCAGAATAGTTGACAGTGAGCGTCTCACTTGCATACGAGAACGTTATAGTAACACTAAATGGACCTCTGAGCGTGCTTTCACCATCAACAGGGTCGTGGTATGTGTAAGTTCCAAACCACTTGTCCATTTTCATAATTGAATTCATCGATATAGCAGAGGTAATCATTACCGCCGTCCATACAATGAATATCAATCCAATAATTATCTTCGGATTCATCATACACATAGGCAAAGGAATTGCCTTCATCGTCTTCCCAGTAACTTCCCTCCTGAACCCAGTCTTGATCAATAACCTCATTGAATCGTGGATCCCCTTCCTCACACCCTACCAACATCACCAAAGCCAGCATCATCAGCACCAGGATTCCTTTCTTTGCCATAGTTGACTCCTTCTTCGAAGTAATGGTTTTATACTCTCAGTATAGGATAGGTTTCTGAAAATACAAGAAGTTGATATTGGAATACAGAACAAAACCCCTTGGATTGCTCCAAGAGGTTTGTTTTGTTGAATGTGCTTTTATTCCCTGTTACTTGAACCTGTTCAGTCGCAGTGCATTGAGCACTACACAGACACTGGACATCGACATGGCGAATGCTGCGAACATCGGACTGAGCTGAGGGCCTCCAAAGAGCGTCAACACACCGGTTGCCAATGGAATGCCCAGAATGTTGTAGAAGAACGCCCAGAAGAGGTTCTGATGAATGTTGCGCATCGTCGCCTTGGAAAGCTTGATCGCCTTGATCACGTCAGTGAGGTTGTTGCGCACCAACACGACATCCGCCGTCTCCCTGGCCACATCGGTCGCACTGCCGACAGCAATGCCGATATCGGCCTTTGCGAGGGCGGGGGCATCGTTGATGCCATCCCCGACCATGGCCACCATCCCTTGCTTGGCATACGAGGCGATAGCATCTTCCTTCTGGCCGGGCAGCTGGCCTGCAAGATAGGAATCAACACCAGCCTCCTTTGCAATCGCCTTGGCCGTGCGCTCATTGTCACCGGTAAGCATGACGGTCTTCAACCCAAGCTCCTTGAGTTCTGCAAGCGCTTGTCTTGTCTCCTTGCGAAGCGTATCGGCAATGGCAATGATCCCAAGGAGCTCTTGGTTTTTTGCCACCAAGAGGGGAGTCTTGCCCTGGTCTGAAAGCTTGGCAAGTTCTTCTCTTCTCATCTGGCTTATCTGGATGCCATGCTCCTCCATCAGCTCGATATTTCCGATGCGGATTACTTCATCCCCTAGCTTTCCTTGAATGCCGCGTCCGACCAAAGCCTCAAATCCCTGTACATCAGAGAGTTCAAGTTGCTCTTCCTTTGCCTTTTCCACTACGGCACGGGAGAGGGGGTGCTCGCTTGCCTGCTCTATGCTCGCAGCGAGTGCAAGAACCTGTTTTGTCTCCTTTGCCAGGATGTCCGTGACTTTGGGCTTGCCCTCGGTAAGGGTGCCGGTCTTATCAAAAATGACGGTTTGCACCTGCCTCAGCTGCTCAATCGCAGCAGCATGCCGGAACAGGATTCCCAGTCTTGCCCCCTTGCCCGATGAGACCATGATGGCTATCGGAGTTGCCAGGCCCAAGGAACACGGGCAGGCAATTACCAACACGCTGACGGCTCTCAGGATTGCAATGTCAATTGCAGTCCCTGCAAGAAGCCAGCCAATGAGGGTGAGGACTGAAATGCCCATGACGATTGGAACGAATACGCCGGAAATCTTGTCGGCTACCCTGGCAATGGGCGCCTTCGATCCTTGTGCTTGTTGCACCAGCGTGATGATGTTCGCAAGCGCAGTATCAGAACCGACTTTGCTTGCACGGTATTGCAGGACACCGGTAGTGTTGAGCGTTGCAGCATAGACCTCGCTGCCAAGGCTCTTCTCCACCGGAAGACTTTCGCCGGTAAGCAGAGACTCATCGATTGCGGAAAAGCCTGAGAGCACTACTCCGTCGACAGGCAGCTTCTCACCGGGTTTGACCATGACAATGTCGTCAACCTGTACGTCGGTTGCATCGATGGTTACCTGCTGGCCGTCACGCAGGACGGTGGCTGTGGCCGGAGCGAGCTCCATGAGCTTGCGTATAGCCTCACCAGTCTTTCCTTTGCTGCGATGTTCAAGATAGCGGCCAAGCATGACCAACGTGATGATGGTCCCTACACCTTCGAAGTAGAGATGGTCATGGGCAACCATGTGGTTTCCCCTGAGAATCTCGAAAATGCCCCAAAAGCTGTAGAGAAAACTTGCCGTTGTTCCGATTGCAACCAGGCTGTCCATATTGGGCTCACGCTTGACCAAGGTGGAAAAACCCTTGGTGAAAAACGCAGAGCCTGCAATCATGGTTCCCGCAGCAAACACCAACTGCAAGAGCGCATTCGTCAGATGGGAGAAGGGGAGGGTGAGGCCGAGCATCGGACCCATCGCCAAAACCAACAGGAATACAGTGAGAATTGTGGAAATGATGAGTCTGCGTCCGAGGTTGACCAAATCCCGCTGCTTTTCCTCCTCTCTTGTCTTCTGGTCGACAGTCTCTACGACCGAGTACCCGATTTTCTGCACGGCCTTCTTGATCCCATCCAGATCAAGACTGGAGTCGTCAAAAGCAATCGTTGCTGTTTCCGTGGCCAGATTGACCTGGGCTTTCTCAACACCCTCCAGCTTGTTGAGCGTGCGTTCAACCGCCGAGGAGCAGGAAGCACAGGTCATGCCACCAATTCCTACTTGTATTTCTTTCACGCTTTCACCTCAAAACCAATCTCGGCGATCAAGCGTTTGGCCTCATCGATTGTCTCCTTGTTTGCATGCTTGATCACAACCTTGCCGCTTTTGGCATCGGCCTTTGCGTCCTTGATATCCTCGATCTGAGTCAGTGCATTCACCATCCTGGTCTCGCAACCATTGCAATGCATTCCTTCAGTCATAATTACAGTTTTCATGGTATTGCTTCTCCTTATCCCTCTTGGAAGGGAAATTTTTCATATATTCCTCTAGACAGAGCTACATTTTTCAGCTACTATCGCTCATGTACTCAACAGCGGGCGGTTAACTCAGCGGGAGAGTGCCACGTTGACATCGTGGAAGTCGCCAGTTCAATCCTGGCATCGCCCATCAGCAAGCAGCCAAATCGGTTGCTTGTTTTTTATCTGCGGAAGCTCGACATTACATCCATCAGCTCCTTGATCTTCCCATCCCGCTCGGCCTCATCATTGCTGCGCATGGCATCAACAACACACGTATTGAGATGGTTCTCCATCACCAAATCTTCCACCTTCTTCAAGGCAGAAATCACAGCGGACAGTTGCAAGAGGATGTCGACACAATATCGGTCCTGTTGCACCATATTCCGAATTCCCTTCACCTGGCCCTCGATCCTGGCAAGCCTGGGATCGATCTTTTCTTTGGTCTCAGTTCTCATATTTTTAATATATACCCCCGTAGGGTATTAGTCAAGACGGGTGGATGCAATGGATATCGTGCTTTGATTCATAAAAAATCAGGATTATCTCTCTCTCAAATATATATACCCCACAAGGGTATTGCTATGGAAACTCTTGTTTTCTTTCAGGTTGCACTACCGCTGCCGACTACATCCTGCTCTAGTATGCAGCCGATTGGTGTCCGTACTGCATCGAGTATGCCGATCAGCTCAAGCACATGTACGGCTCTTCAACAGAGCTGCTATTTGCAGGGCACATCAACGACATGTCAAACGACGATCTGCTCGCTTTCCTCGACCAGGCCGGCTTCCTGTTGGTTGATAGAAAGGAGAATATCCTCGCCTCATCGAACGGAGAGACGAAGGACGACTATGTCCGTGACAGGCCGTTGCATCATGTGCAAAGCCTGCTCTCCTATGCAAAAAGGAACAACCTAACGCTTGGTGTTCTCCTGACCACCGCGCAATACCCACAGTGAAGGCAGAAAAGTTCGAGAAAGAGGATTGAGTGTTTTTGCTAATCAGGAATTGTTTCCAATTGTGTCCTATGGATAATACATAACTACTTTAAGTATCAGAAAATATCCTTGTCATAGACTTGTGTGTTGCTCCTTTGTTGGGTATTCTCTTTATAAGTAGACACAAGGAGACAACTATGCCAGGGAAATTTGTAATCACCAAAACACCGAAAGGCTTCTATCGTTTCAGTTTGCTGGCTGCGAACTATCAGACTGTACTTACCAGTAAGAATTACTCATCGCTTGCCACCTGCCGCGATGGAGTGGAGACCATCAAGAAGAATGCACAGGCACCGGTGGAAGATCAAACACTGAAGAATCCCGAGGTTTTGAAATACCCCAAGTATGAGGTGTACCTCGACAATGCAGGCAAGTACCGCTTCCGCCTGCTTGCTTCGAACGGCCTGAACATCGCCATGGCCGAGGATGGCTATGCCTCCAAAAGCGGATGCCTCAACGGCGTCGAGGCCATCAGCCGGGCATCTCTTGATGCAACTGTGGATGAGAGTGCCCTGGAGCAATAAACACTTTCAATGATTCGAGAAGCCCGCCTTTTCTCTTGGGCGGATGTTTTTGTCTCTTGCAATTCTCCAGCGTTACGCCCATAATGCCTACCTGTACATGAAATACCACAAAAGACCACCCCAATTATTACTCATAAGTTTCATTCTTATTCTCTCACTCTCCTCGTGTGCCAAGCGCACTGTTGAACCGCAGGCGCAGAGCTTTCTCATGCTTGGCACCGTGTGCAAAATAACCATCTATGACAAGCCTTCCGAGGAGGCTTTCAGCGCCGCCTTCGCAAGGCTGAGAGAAATCGAGCAGAAGATGACCCTTCACTCAGAGACCAGCGAAATTGCGCACATAAACCACAAATCCGGGATAGAGCCGGTTGCCGTCTCTTCCGATACCTTTGCAGTCATCAAAAAAGCTGTGGAAATCGCACAGGCCAGCGGAGGTGCTTTTGACCCAACCATCGGTCCCCTGGTGCAAGCCTGGGACATCGGGGGTGACAATCCGAGACGACCGACGGAAGAGGAAATCCAGTCCCTGTTGCCGCTTGTGGACTACCGCCAGGTTGTCCTGGATGACCAGCAGCAGTCGGTGTTTCTCAAGCAGCAGGGAATGGTCCTCGACCTCGGGGGCATTGCCAAAGGCTATGCAGCCGACCAAGCAGCAGAAGTCCTTCGCTCGCATGGGGTACAGCAAGCCATCGTGAATCTTGGTGGAAATGTGCTGGTTTTGGGTCGCAAGCCCGATGGAAGTCTGTGGCGCATCGGGGTCCAGGACCCCGAGCAGGACAGGGGAGCCTATGCGATAATCGTGCAACTCGAAGATACCTCGCTGGTGACCAGCGGCCCGTACGAGCGGTTTCTCATCGTGGAAGGGGAGACCTACCACCACATCCTGGACACGACCACCGGGTATCCGGTTGATTCGGACTTTACCAGCGCCAGCATCATCACCCACAGCTCCCTGCTTGCCGATGCCCTTTCCACCAGCGTCTATGCACTGGGTTATGAGAAGGGCATGGCCTTGATCAACTCCTTTGAGGATGTCGAGGCGATATTCTTCACTGCAGACCATCAGATCCTGCAAAGTGAAGGCGTGAAACGGGGAGAGCTGAACTTTACCGTAACCAATCAACAATATCGTATTGTGCAGTAAGGTCGTCATCTTGCCCTAAGCGATGAGGAGCTTTTACACTGGGGCTATGAAACACCATACAGTTCTTCTGATTTTTCTCATGGTATTGGTAGTAGGAGCCTCCGCTTTGTCAGCCTCCTCGTTCGATCGCGGCATTGGAGCACAAGCCGGACAGCTCTCTTCTGCCGGTTTGAGTTTTTATCAGCGTCTGGATAGCACTCGCGCCTTGCTGGCGACTATCGGCTTATCCTTGGATTCCAGTTACTCAGTCACCACCTTTCTCGAATATGGTTTGGGATTTGAGTATCAACATACCTTCTTTGCTGCAACCTATGAAGATTGGTTTGCAAGCAACCTGTATTGGTTTATCGGCCTCAACCATAGCGGTTCGGCAAGCTGGGGCGATACCGCCGATATTGCAAAATCGTACATACCCACGGTGGGTGTTGGCGCCGGCTTCGGCGTCGAACCGACATTTCTAAGCCATTTCTCCCTCCCTGTATCGTTTGGCTACGGAGTATTCTATACAGCAGAGGGATCGTCGGTAGTCGATATGGTCTCGATTACCTTTCTTGCCCAAATCGGGGCGCGATATCGGTTCTGACCTGCATGAAAGGACAGTCTTCCTGTTTTTTGATATCCTTCCAAAGAATTCATCATATCGGTAATAAGGTCTTGAATAATTGATGATATTGGTAGATAAATAGGTAAAAATATTTGAAATAAGCAATTTTCCAATTGGAGGATTATATGACCGGTACACAGCAGGAAATTTCCTACATTGTTCGTGAGCCACGCGAGAAAAACGTCGAGTTGGCTACGAAGCTCTTTTCCATGAAGCAGGCGCATTGCTCCCGACGTTTCCACAGGCAGATACCCGGCTATCGTATGAGCCCGCTGCAGGGGCTGCCCAATCTTGCCACCATGTTCGGGGTGGGCGGCATCTGGACCAAGGATGAGTCCAGCCGCCTGCAGCTCAACAGTTTCAAGGTACTCGGAGGATCCTTCGCCCTGTATCGGTATCTGCAAAAGCAACTGGGCATACTCGGGGAGGACACCCCGTTCGCCTACCTCGCCAGTGAGGAGGTCAAAGAAAAGGTGGGGGACATTACCTTCGCAAGTGCCACGGACGGCAACCATGGTCGTGGCATTGCGTGGGCGGCAAAGCGCCTCGGATTCAAGTGTGTCATTTACGTTCACTCTGAAACCAGCGTACGGCGTATCGATGCGATCAAGAGCAACGGGGCAAAGGTTGTCATCGTCGACGGCAACTACGACGATGCCGTGCGCCAGGTAGCCATTGATGCAGAGAAGAATGGCTGGACGATCATCAGTGACACCAGCTGGGACAACTACACGGAAATTCCGACCTGGATCATGCAGGGCTATCTCACCCTGCTTGCAGAAGCCCAGGAGCAGTTCAGCGGTGTCGGCATCGTAAAGCCGACGCATCTCTTCGTACAGGCGGGTGTCGGGGCTCTTGCTGCCTCGGTCATCGGGTTCTACCATGCCTTATTCGGCCAGGATGCGCCGAAGTGCATCGTCGTCGAGCCTGACAAGGCTCCCTGCATCTACGAAAGCGCCCTGGCAAACGACGGAAAGCCTCATACGGTCACAGGTTCCCTGGATACCATTATGGCAGGCCTTGCTTGTGGCGACCCCAGCCCCATTGCATGGGAGATTTTGAAAGAAGATGCCGATGCATTCATTATTGTCCCCGACTATATTGCCGCCAAGGGTATGAGAATGTATGCGACCCCGCTCAACGGCGATCCGTTCATCATCAGCGGAGAGAGCGGGGCGGTAACCCTGGGAGCCTTCGCTTCGATCATGCAGTACCCCGAACTCAAGGAGCTCAAGGATGCCTTGGGATTGAACAAGGACAGCCAGGTGCTTTTCATCAATACCGAAGGCAATACCGACCCCGTCCACTTCCGCCAGATCATCTGGGAAGGAGCCAACCCGGTACCCAAGCAGTACTGGATCAACCTATAAACGTTCTCGAGCTTAAGCCATACAAAAGAGAGAGCCGTCGTTCAGATGAACGGCGGCTCCTTTGTTGCATTAGGTGGGGCGGTACCATCAGGCCTCTTCGTACAAAAGGTCCAACGTCTCTTGTTTGGGAGGCTTGATCAGAGAGAACACATAGAATGCAATGAGGCTGATCAGAAGAGCGGGGATGATGTTGTTCACCTTCGGGATGGCGGGAAGGACCTTGGTATCCATCAAGAAGAATACAACACTGCCGATCAAGATCGATGCAATGCTTCCGGCACTGGAGGCTTTCTTCCAGAAATGACCCATTACGTACGGGACAAACGTTCCTGCAGCCCTGAGGGTGAAGGAGAAAGCCAGAAGGGTGAGTATGTTGTTTGCATACAGTGCTGTGATCAGGCTGAAGAGGGCGACGATCACCATCGTGATCTTGGTTACCAACATGACTTCCTTGTCCTTGGCTCCCTTGCGGATGAAAATCTTGTACAGGTCGTTGCCGAAAATCGACCCGGCACCCAAGAGGTCGCTGTCGGCCGAGCTCATCGTAGCACTGATGATACCGGCAAACAGAATACCGGTGACCACAGCGGGCATGGTTGCCACCGCCAACGCCGGCAGGGCATACCGGGAGTTGTTCTTAAGAGCATCGACTACACCCGGCTCAAGCAGGTTTTGGTTGAACAGGCTGAGCATCGCCAAGCCAAGGACAACGGGAATGAAAGCGAAAACAAAATTGACGATGGCAGCAATAATCGAACCTTGTACGGCAGCCTTGCCGTCACGGGCCGCATAGTAGCGCGAAACCGCTTCCTGGCCGACGGAGAATGTGGCTACATACATGATTACATAGCCTGCAATCTGCCCCCAGCCACCGATTCCCTTGGTAAGGCTCAGATGTTCGGCGGGTACCGTCTGCTTGACTGTCGCCCAACCTCCGGCCAGCTTCAAAGCGAACGGGATGGCGATAGCCATGCCGATAACGATGAGGAAGACTTGGATGAAGTCGGTCAGTGTTACCGACCACAGGCCGCCCATTACCGCATAGACGGTGATGACCAGCGTGACGATTATCAAGCTGGTTGTATAGTCCAAGCCCAGCATGACTTCCAAAATTGATGCCGAAGCCTTGAACTGGCCTGCAGTCAAGCCGACCAGGGCCGCCATCATGACAATGGCACTGAATCCACCTGAGAACTTGTCATACCTTCTTCTGAAATACTCGGGGACTGTCTTGACCGAAGAGGATCGGAACTTCGGAGCAAGGGGGATCAGGATCACGAATGCAATACCCATGGCGATGATGTACCACGAAGCACTCATGCCCCAGGAACCATACGCATTGGCAACAACTCCCAGCGAGCTGCCTCCTCCGATCTCCGTCGCTGCAAGGGTTCCCGCCATCAACAGCGGACCCAACCGTCTTCCTGCCACCATGAAATCGGTGTTGGTGCTAATCTTCTTTGAAGAGTAGTAGCCAATAGCCAGCATCAAGAGCATGTACAATACTACGATGAGAATAATCGTACCATTCATACCAACGTACTCCTTGTGTTCTGTATATGGTAGTATTTATCCGCGTTTGAACTTTTGTCAATAAAATTATGTAATCCAAAACCCACAAGAAGAAAACTGCAATAATAGTCATAATAAATTACCATTATTGCAGTATAGAGCAAATATAATACAGATAATGCCGAATGTATAATATTCTCGTTTTTTCATTTCCTGGATAGAGTAAAGCATCCCGACCGAAGAGGCTGCCAATCCGAGGGATGACCGGACCAAAATTGGTGAAAGCCGTAGCCCCTCTTCATACCTTGATGTCAAAGTTCTCATTGGGTGCTGACAGCTGGCTCCCATCGGCATTAAGGGTGATGATATCGACAAATACATCCTTTTCTTCGGCTGCCGCACTATAGGTGATTCCCAGCGGATATCCGATTCCCGCATCCAGGTACAACGAACCCAATCCTACATCCAAAACCGCCCCTGATGACAGAGAACCTATTGTGAGCAAGAGTACCAATACAATTCGTTACATATGCAGCCACCTTGGTTGCTTATGCAAACACTTGAATCTGCAAATTGTGTCTAACAGAACAAGTGAGAAAATTAGG
>DJGJ01000056.1 GCA_002432715.1 Sphaerochaeta sp. UBA5849
TGATGAGTCAAGTAGTTTTGATTAAATTGCTAAAATAGTAAAAAACCGGGGATTGCTCCCCGGTTGGTTTGTTAGTCTTCGATGGCCATATAGGCATCATACTCTGCAAGCATATCCTTATCAGGATTCTTGTCCAGAAGACTGAATAGGATCATCAGAAGGGAAGCGAGGATGAATCCGGGAAGCAGTTCATAGACGTCAAAAAGACCACCGGATAGTTGTTTCCAAATAATTACGGTAAGCCCGCCGCCTACCATAGCTGCAATGGCTCCCTTTCGGGTTGCCCGTCTCCAAAAGAGGGCTGCGATAATGACAGGTCCAAAGGTCGCTCCGAATCCAGCCCAAGCATAGCTGACTACGTCGAAGATGGAAGAGGTGGGATCCATTGCAAGGAATATGGCGATGATGGTAATGACAATAACAGTGATACGGCTCACCAGAAGCGTTTCCTTGTCCGATGCGTCCTTGCGAAGCAGGGCCTTGTAGACATCCTTGCTGAAGGCTGATGAGGCTACCAAAAGCTGGCTGTCGGCAGTACTCATGCTGGCTGCAAGGATTGCACAGAGGAAGAAACCAGCGATGAATGTGGGGAAAATCTTCTGCATGCTGGCGATGAACACCGCCTCGGCTGCACTCTGGCTGTCATACGTCAGGGGAAGCAGGAACAGTTTGCCGACGACACCGACCAAAAGCGCTGCCGCCATTGCAATGGTGACCCAGACCATGGCGATTCTGCGACTGGTTTTGACTTCAGCGTTGCTTCGAATCGACATGAACCGGACCAGGATGTGGGGCATGCCGAAGTATCCCAAGCCCCAGGCGAGGGCGCTGAGAATCTGCAAAAAGCCGTAGGATGTTCCCGGAGGAGTGATGAAGGGGTTGATGAAGTGCTGGCCGAACTCACCTAGCTTGGCGAAGGTGTGTGCCGGTCCGCCCGTTGCGAACAATGCAATCAGTCCGGTTGCCACCAACGCAATGAACATCAGGCTGCCCTGGAGGAAGTCGGTTGCGACAACTGCAAGATATCCACCCAAGAGGGTATAGCCCAGGATTACCACCACTCCAAGAAGGAGGGCTGCATAGTAGTTCATCCCAAAGACAGAGGTGAAGAGTTTTGCACAGGCCAAAAAGCCGCTGGCTGTGTAGACGACAAAGAAGACGAGAATGATGATTGAGCTGATTGTCTGCAGGACTTTCGATTTGTCATGAAAGCGGTTTGCCAAGAATTCGGGGATGGTGATGGAATCTTTTGCATGGATGGTGTACTTGCGCATCCGCTTGGCAACGAAGAACCAGTTCAGGTATGTTCCGACCAACAGGCCTACCGCAGTCCAAAAGGCTTCCTGCAAGCCGGTGAAGTAGGCAAGTCCGGGAAGTCCCATCAAGAGCCAGCCGCTCATGTCCGAAGCTTCGGCGCTGAGAGCGGTGAACCAGGGTCCGATGGAACGACCGCCGAGGAAGTAGTCACTGGTGGACTTGGTCTTGCGGAAGGTGAAAAAGCCGATGGCCAACATGAGGCCAAGGTAGAGGGCAAACGCGAGGGCTGTAAGGAATTGATAGCTGTTCATGGATGATTCTCTCCCCAATAAAGACATCTTGGCTCAGAATACCTGTTGTAAAACCACGTTGCAAGAGCAAAACAGAACAGAATGTACTGATTATGCATAAATATGCATGTTTTGGTGCTGATACCATATGGTCTGCCACAGTTGGTTGTACAATTCGAGATCAGGCCCTAAATCGCTGATGTTGTCTGAATTGGACAAGTCATCGATGGAAAAGAATGGCTGGGTGGTTTTCGTATATGCCGATGCCCCGGTATTGGTCGTGGGCGGAAGGCTGAATGCATCCAAAAATACTGCGTTTTTCGAGCCAGAGGGAATGACCATGTTGTCGATATACATCATGCCTCCATCGGCAGGGATGAAGAAGCCGATGGTCGACCATTTCTCCTTGCCGATCTCGGCAAATACATTCTCCGGATGTACGACCACGAATTCGTCCCTGCTGAATGCTTTTTTGAAGGATTCGGAGTCGAATTTCACCAGGTTCGGTTTCCACTGTGAGTTTATCAGGTCGGTTGCCTGCCTCAGCTGGTCTTCGTCGGTGGAGTTTCCGCTATAGCCCGGGCATGCTTTGCAAACATCTTTTCGTTGGAGGCGAAATTGTCAATGACAACATCAATGCCGGTTTCTTCAGGGAGTCGGGGGTGTAATAGGTCCAGTTGTATAGGTAGAGCTTGCCATTCTATGTGTTGGTTTTTTAAAGCTCATGTCAGTCGGCAGGAGTGCAAAGACTGCCGGTAGAAGAAAAATCGGGATGCTTTGTTCATGACGCACCTCCAGACGAAATGATGCCTCCAACCTTAGCTGCTTGCAGCCACAGTCTTTAGAAATTTCCTGAAGATGAATGCGATGATCATGGTACCGAGAATCATAACGAACGACAGTGCGTTGATAACCGGAGAGACGCCGTAGCGAATCATCGAATACACGTACAGGGGTAGGGTACCCGAACCAGGTCCGGATACAAAGAACGTAATGACAAAGTCCTCCAGGGACATGGTGATACACATCAAAAACCCTGAGAGAACTGCGGGTATGATGCTGGGAATAATGACTTTGGTCAATGTCTGCCGTTCATTGGCCCCCAGATCCCTGGCAGCTTCCACAGTCGAATAGTCGAATTCGTCCAAGCGTGCGGAGACCATCATGAAGACAAACGGAAGGTTGAACGTCGTGTGCGCAACAAAGATGGTGAACATACCCAGTCTCACTTTTACTGCAGAGAAGAAAATCAACATGGAGATACCGATGATGACCTCGGGAAGGACCATGGGCAGGTAGCTCACCGTAGTGATGTAGCTCCTTCCATGAAAGCGGTACCACTTGATGCCGATGGCTGCAAGCGTGCCCAAGGTGGTTGCCGTGATGGAGCTTGTCAGGGCTATGATCAGGCTGTTCTTGAAAGCCGCCCACAAAGAAGGACTGTCGAAGATAAGGGTCTTGTACCAGACCAGTGAAGCATGGTCCCACTGCATACCTTTCGCACTGTTGAACGAGAAGAACACCACGACAAACAGGGGGATGAAGAGGAACACGACCACCAGTGTCAACATCACATAGGAGAATGAAAAACCTGTCTTGTTTGAGTATTTGTGGTAGTTCATTTTGTTCCTCGATGGGTGTGGTGTGCCTTGACGTTGTGTTCAAGTGCCTGCTGGGTGGTCTTCTTGAGCCCTCCTTCCTTTTGCATCTGCTCACGCTTGCCGTTGTACAGCATCCAGAACACTCCGATCAGGGATATGAGGGTGAGAATCATGGAGAATGCTGAAGCAAGGGGCCAGTTCCTTGTCTTTGATACCTGATCGACGATGATGTTTCCGATCATGGTCGAGTCCTTGCCTCCGACCAACAAGGGAACCGTATAGGCTCCGAAGATGGGAATGAAGGTGAAGATGAAGGCGGTGCTGAGCCCGCTCTTGATGTTCGGGAACAGCACCCTGACAATGGAGCCGAGCTTGGTCGCTCCAAGGTCGCGCGCTGCATCGAACAGGGAGAAATCAAACTTGTCGATGGTGGTGAACAACGGAAGAATGGCGAAGGGCAGGTACATGTAGATAAGGACCAGTACTACAGCACCATTGTTGTAGATGAGCTTCAATCCCTCGTCGATCAACCCTAGGCGAATGAGCAGGCTGTTGATGAAGCCTTCGGTGGAGAGGATGGAGATCCAGGCATAGATTCTGATAAGTGAGTTGGTCCAGAAAGGAATAATGATGAGAAAGAGCAAAAACGTCTGGTGCTTGCTCTTTGCCATGGCATACCCGCAGGGTATCGCTATGAGAATGCAAAGGAAAGTGGAAAGTACACTGATCCACAGTGTCCTGATCACAACCATTGCAAAACTGGGATTGAACATCTGCTTGTAGGCGGTGAGGGTGAATTCCCAAACAACACCTCCATACAGGCCGCGCTTCAAGAAACTGTAGAGAATGATGATACCCAAGGGGACCGTGAAGAAGAGGGTGAACCACAAGCCCATGGGACCACCATAGATGGTCCCCAGCAGTTGTTCACGTTCCCTTGGTTTGAGGGTCTTTTTCATCGGTCGGTATCCTTTACCAAGTAACCGTCAGTTGCTGTCCAACTGACGTAGACAGTGTCTTTCCACTCGATGTCCGGGCCATCCTCAAGGAACACCGTATGCTGCTTGAAGACTTTAACCTGTGTGGAAGGCTCTTGTTCGAGCTTTACATAGAACTTTGATTGGAATCCTGAATACACGGGCTCGTCAACGATTCCCTTGAACGTGTTCAGTACTTTGGCCGTGGAGCGTGGAGGATTGGTGGATATTCTCACTTTCTCAGGGCGAATGGTAAAGTCAAACTTCGCCCCGATTGCCTGTGGTTCATAATCGGTAACCGATACCTCTCCTTTCAAAGCAGGAACATCAACTCGTACCAGGTACTCCCCCTCGTATGGTTCGCATGAGAGCACGGTGCAGGGAAAGCTGTTCGATTCCCCGATGAATTGGGCGACGAAGCGGGTTGCAGGAGCCTCATAGATTTCATAAGGGGTGCCGATCTGCAGTACTTTACCCTTGTTCATGACGGCAATGCGGTCGGATACAGACAGAGCTTCACTCTGGTCGTGGGTGACATAGATGAAGGTGATTCCGACTTTATCATGAATTTGGTCCAACTCAACCAACAGGTTTTGCCTGAGTTTTGCGTCAAGAGCGGATAGCGGTTCGTCCAACAAAAGCACTCTGGGTTCATTGATGAGCGCCCTGGCAATGGCAACCCGCTGCTTCTGTCCGCCGCTGAGCATCGAAGGTTTCTTGTAGATGTGGTCTTCCAGTTGGACAAGGCGAACGTACTCCATTACCTTCGATTCGATTGTTTGCTTGTCCACCCGTCTGAGCCGCAAGGGGAAAGCAATGTTTTCATAAACGGTGAGGTGAGGGAACAGGGCATAGGTCTGGAACACCGTGTTGGATTGCCGTTTGTCCGGCGGCAAGGGCAGAATGTCCTTGTTGTCAAACGCCACGCTTCCAGTATCAGGGTAATCAAATCCAGCGATTATCCTCAGCAAGGTGGTTTTACCACACCCTGAAGGCCCCAGCAGTGAGAAGAACTCACCTTTGTTTATCTTGACACTCACCTCGTCGAGTGCCTTGAAATCGCCATAGGAGCGGGAAACCCGTTCGACATTAACTTCAACACCTTTCAATCTTTTCCATTCCCTCCACTCGTTTCAGGCACAGAATTTCCAAAACACACCGTCTTGGAGCCTTTACGATTTACTGCGAATATCGAATATTTCAGAGAGTCTGTCAAGCAGGTTGCCTAATATTTTTCCTTACGAGAAAATGCGTAAATAATGCATTTCCTAACAAAGAGATACAAATAAAAAACCAGCCTTTCGCTGAATCGAGTGGGCAACCCTGCATGATGGTGGCTTTGGGAAGAGAAAACACACCAAGCGCTCATGACGCTTGGTCACTGAAGGAAATCGATGCGTACAACCTCCCCGGTATCAGGATCCTCCCGATAGACTGCCGGGCCTTCTTCGTCATAACCATACCAGGTAAGGCGCGTGAACCTGAGCAGTTCTGCTTCCTTTGGAAAATCAAAGACCCTGCAATAATCAAAGCGATGCTGTGTTTGGATGCGAAGATCAAATGGCAACATCCCCTGATTCTCCTTTGCATTCTGCATGTGAAACAGGCTTGTTTATGCGTACGCACTTAAGCGCAGACAATTGTGTACTGAACGTTGAGCGAGGCCTTGCATCAAAGAAGTTTATTTTGGTGCCTCTCATGACACAAGCATAGGACCTTCTCTGCAAGGCGTCAAGATTTGACCAAGAAACTTCCCAAAAAACAGTACTTTTGCCAAGTAAGGCCGATTTCACGCTATGCCAGAAGCCGACAGCACAAGAATAAAAATGATACCAACAAAACCGTCGGCATCAGATTTACGCCAAAGAGGTCTCGAACCTCTGACCTACTGCTTAGAAGGC
>DJGJ01000009.1 GCA_002432715.1 Sphaerochaeta sp. UBA5849
TTCCATTTTGAAATTGGCTCTACAATCAATAAATAATTGACTTTTGCGGTAATCCACTGGAGACTTTTGCGGTAAATCGCTTTCACCTTGCGAATTCAAGGTTTTTCCGTCTTCAAGGCCTCAATGCAGTCAAAGGTACAACATATACCCCATCAGGGCGTCTATAGGCTGCATTCGAAAGGCCACAGATTACACACAACGAGGAAGCCGGCTTAAGAAACTTAGCCTGAATCTTTAACAACGACTGTGCAGCCGCATCAATCTGATTGGCTCCAAGCTTGATTTCAAATGCGCTCCAAGAGCCATCCGGCATTTCGATGACTGCATCTATCTCATTGTTCTCGTAATCCTGATAATGGTATAACTCCCCACCAAACGCTTGAGCATAAATCCTAAGATCCCGTACACACAACGCTTCAAACATGAACCCAAACGTTTGGAGATCACCGATAAGCTTGTCTTCCTGGGTGATTCCTAAAAGTGAGCAGGCAAATGACGGATCAGTGAAATGACGTTTCTCTGCTTGCTTGACAGAAAGCGATGACCGTAGCGATGCTCCATAGGGTTTTTGGTTCTCCAAGATGAAGAGTCTGGTAAACACATCGAGATAATCGGTTATGGTGTCTTCATCAATTGAAGTCTTCTCTACACCCATCATATCGTCCTTGAGCTTCTTCTTTCCTACAGTTGTACTCTCGTTTCTTGCAAGAGAGCGTAACAGAAGCCTCATCTTGGCTTTGTCTCTCTTGATATCATCAATCTTGTCAACATCATCATCAACAACGTTTTTCAAGTACATCCTTGGGATCAGAACAGCATTCTTTGTAGACAATCCAATACTCCCAGGCCATCCTCCCCTAAGAATGAGAGTAGCAATAGTCCGTAACTGGACCTCCCCTGTCAACTTTGTTTCATATACTGAGTTACAAATATCCTTAAGAGAGATGGAGCCTGAGGAATCTCCAGATTCATACAGTGACATGGGCATCATTCTCAATCGTGCTATTCGACCGGTTCCAGAATGCATCACTCCCCTACGCTTTGGCGTTGCAGAACCGGTAAGAATGAATTGTCCCTTAACTGCCTGGTCATCAACCTTAAACCTAACGGCATCCCAGAGGGAAGGCACTTCCTGCCACTCGTCAATCAATCTTGGAAACTCCCCATCCAGTACGATTGAGGGGTCAAGCTGTGCCAATTGCCGGTTTTGAAAATTACCCGCGGGATCACTTACAAGAAATGCACTCTTTGCATGCATATGTGCAGTCCACGTCTTCCCACACCACTTTGGCCCCTCAATACAAATTGCTCCAAATGCCTGTAAATATTGTTCAACCAGCTCATCGATAACTCTAGGACGATATTGTGAAGGATCCATCTCTATTCCTCTTTTACATATAGTATAGTTGCAAGATAGGAAATCATCAACATCTTTCGGTTAAATTAGTGAGTTTTATTCGGTGTTTTTTAAAGACTTCAATCGGTGAAATTCGAGAATGATCTTATAGAAGCAGCGTCATATATAGTGGCAGATAGGTGATACCATCCTCCTGTCTGAAATCACTGGTGTGCAGGACATACGGCGTGTGGAGCTGTTGGGCAAACTTTGCCCTGAACTTCTGAAGGGACGTCGGGGTGTAATTCTTGCTGGACTTCACTTCTATAGGTGAGATGTTGTGTTTGTTGCTGACCTTGCTCTTTGCAATGAGAAAATCTATTTCCATACGCGATAGAGCATCATCTCGCGATGAGTTGGAATAGAAATATAGCTTGTGACCGCTTGCAACCAACATCTGTGCCACAATGTTCTCAACGATCATCCCCAGGTTGACTGCCAGCTTATCAAAGAGAATTTTCTGGTAGATCTCTTCACTCACGATACCGTTCTCATCAAACGCATGACTGACGAGAAGCCCTGTATCAGCCATATAACATTTGAAAGTCATTCGATCCATATTGAGTCGAAGTCCGACAGTTGGTGAGCTGGAATTATAACAGATACTGGCAATCATTGCATCGCTGAGCCAAAAGAGTGCATCCTCATACTCACGCAGTCGGGCTTCCTTCGAAAGCAATGCCCATTTGAATTTTCGATCATGCTTCTGAAGCTGTGCCGGAATATCGTCAAAAATCTGCTCGACCTTCATCTCATACCCTTGGGCATGTTTGACAATATCACCTCGATAGAGGGTAAGGATGTCACGTTTCACCCGGTCCACGCTATTGAAATCACGGGTATTCACATATGTTTCAACTGCTTGGGGCATACCGCCTACAATGAGATACTGCCTGAAAAATCCATTGCCTTTCGATGGAGGGCCTGGCCCAACGGTTTTCTATCGTGAAAGCAGATTCTTATGAAATCCATCAGTGTTTCATTCCCAAGCGCCCACAGAAATTCCTCAAAATCCAACGGATGCATGGTAAGGTGTCGTTCCTCTGACGGTATGACTATGTCCTGCACGTGTTTCTTTACACTCATCAGCGAGCCAGTCTCGATATAGTCATACCGACCATCGGCAACCAAATATGTAAGTGCCGCCCGTGCTCTCGGAAAGAGTTGTACTTCATCAAGAATAATCAGCGTCTCCCGCTCATAAAGCTTCACATTGTACAGGTTCGAAAGATACAAAAAGAACGTATCCAGATCATTGAGGTAATGAACGAACAGATCCATGACCTCTTCACTGGAACGGTTGAAATCAACTACGATATAACTCTTGTACTCAGCCTTTGCAAATGCTTCAACTATATAGCTCTTCCCAACACGGCGGGCACCTTCAATGAGCAGGGCCGTTCGCCCCATCTCTTGTTGCTTCCACTCCAATTCTGCAAATATCTTTCTTTTCATAGGATATCCGTCCCTATAATCACGAATTCAAGCATTTCATACCCCTTCATAATCACGGATTCAAGAGTTTTTGAACAAAAACTGTACTTGTCAAGAAAAGTTTGTGTAAAAACTACCGCTATACGCTCGTTGCCAAGAAATCCTTATAGTGACTTCAATCAAGAACAGAGGTAACTACCCGATGTACCACCGGGGTAGAAAATAAGGGTTCGACAGATCGAAACCCTTCTTCATACTGTCCGAAAACCTGCACGGCAATTATGTAACAGTACAGAAAATACTACCCTGGGAAGCAATGCTTGCCTGTCTTATCACACAACCAGCAACGGAGATTCTGCCTTCTCAACAACCTCGCCTATGATCGGAAAGCCTGTCTCTTGGCTGTAGAGAAGCCCATCGGCTTTGCTCATACTCAAAAGCAGTCCTCCCGAGGTCTGCGGGTCATAGAGGACGTCCATACGTTCTAGATCAATCTCACTTCTGAACAGGACGGAGCCCTCGAGATACTCACGGTTGTTGTAGAGCCCCTCGGGATTGAGGCCCATGGCTGCATACTCCAACGCTTCCTCGATGATTGGAATACTTTGGGAGTTGAGGATGAAGGAAACATTGCTGGCAGTTGCCATTTCATGGGCATGACCCAAAAGGGAAAACCCGGTAATGTCGGTTGCAGCATGCACGTCCTTGCTGCGTGCAGCCTCAAAGGCTGCCTTGTTCAGCGTGGTCATGCTCAAAACGGCTTTCTGTTGGGCTTCCTTGCTTGCAAGACCTGCCTTCACTGCAGTGTTGACGATTCCCACACCCAAAGCCTTGGTGAGAATGAGAACGTCGCCGGGCCTGCTGCCATGGTTGGCCCATACCTTGTTCTCAACGGCGAAGCCGGTGACACAGAGGCCGTACTTGGGCGTCGGGTCGCTGATCGTATGCCCGCCTGCTATCACAGCCCCGCTCTCGGCGACTTTGCTCTGACCGCCAAGGAGAATCTGTTTGAGAACCGAAAGGTCGAGGCAGGAGGGAAAACAGACCAGGTTCAGGGCAACCTTCGGCTCCCCTCCCATGGCATAGATGTCACTTAAGGCATTGGCGGCAGCCACCTGCCCGAAGAGGTAGGGGTCGTCGACCATGGGGGGAAAGAAGTCGACGGTCTGCAGCATCAAAAGGCCGCTGCCGATCGGAAGACGGTAGACGCAGGCATCGTCGCTGCCCTCGAAGCCTTCGACAAGGTCGGGACTGTGCATCCAGCCTATGCTGTCCAGCACCTGATGCAGCTGCTTGGGAGGCAGCTTGGCTGCACAGCCGCTTGTCTTCACCATCTGGGTGAGTTTCACTGAATCCATACCTACATCTCCTTGGTGAACTGCGAGCCTACTTGGCGGTAGACGGCCTCAAGCTCTGCGTGCTTGTACCCGATATCCCAATCCTCACTCTCATACCAGGCACAGGTGCCGCAGGAGGATGAGAGCGTACGGGGAACCGGCTTTAGGGTGCAAACCACCCCAACAGTCTTGGCAAAGGTACGAAACTGCACCGCTCCCCAATGGTCGTAGAAGGTGGCGACAAACACGTTCATAGCTTCTTCAGCTCCAATTCCCAACCGTACTCGGTCTTGACAGCGCTGACAGAGAACTTGGCGGCCTTTGCATACCGGCTGACATTCTCCTTGGCGGCAATGGTGTCCACCAGTACCTGAAGCTCGACTGCCTTGGCATCGATTACTTTCTTCGTCTCAATGACCGGCTGAGGGCAGGAAAGCCCGCGGGTGTCTACTATCTGCATGGTGTTAACTCCTTCTGTGTTTCTTCATCACTGCAACAGCAATGAGGGTAATGACGGCAAAGCCGACGATCGTAGCAATTTTTCCTGCTGCTGTGGCACCCTGTACCGAGGAGGCAAGGCCGAAGTTATGGCTCACTGCAGCTCCTGCAAGAAAGCCCAGCACAGTCACTGCGCTGTCGCTGTTGCCCTCACCTGCCAGGATGGTCTGGCGCAAAGGACAGCCGCCGAGCAGTACCGAGCCGTAGCCGACAAGGCCCATGCCAAGGAAGTTCCACAGCCACTGGGTGTGGGCGATGGGCTGGCCGGTGAAGCCCGGCTTGAAGAAGCCGGTGGCCAGGTTCAGGATGAAGGCGGCTACCAATACCGCAACCGAACCAAACAACAGAGTAGGATCCTTGAAGAGGAAAAGGTCGCGGATGCCGCCTGCCATGCACAGCCTGGTACGTTGGGCAAGCGAGCCGACGACAAGACCGGCGGCCAATGAGACGAGCAGGGGGGCGTGCTGGCTGCCCGGTCCTGAAGTGCTTGCCTTCAGGAGCATCGGGAGGAACAGGACGATGAGAACAAGGATGAGGGCTGCTGCGCTGAAGGCTGTGCCCTCAGCTCTGCTCTGGGTATAGCTGCGCCCCAGGCTGAAACCCCTATTCAAGAGGATTCCACCGACTCCGATACCTGCGGCAAACCCGAAGAGTCCTACCAAGGCATTGAGATCTCCGCCTGCAAGACGGAGAATCATACGGAAGGGACAACCGAGGAAGACCAAGGCCCCGACCATGACAAAGAAGGCAATGATAAAGCGCAAAAAAGGGGAAGAACCTCCCCGGCTCTTGAACTCGCCCTTGATGGTGCTGATCACAAAGGAACCAAGAATGAGGCCCATGATTTCAGGACGCGCGTACTGGACGGCGGCAGCTGAGTGCAAGCCCAGCGAACCTGCAATGTCCCGATAAAAGCAAGCGATGCAAAAGCCCATGTTGGCTGGGTTGCCCAAGGCAACGAGGCCGACTGCAAGGATGCCGAAGATGCTTCCTGCAATGATTAAATTCCGTTTTTCCTGCATGTACTACTCCACAAAGAGTAGTAAACCATTATTTGTTTGTTAATGCAATGGGAAAATATTACGACTCATCCTTTTTCGGCTCCACATCCATCAGGGTGGGAATGAAGCGCTTGACAAAGGCGGCTTTCTTGGAGCGGTACTTGAGATAGAAATAGCCGGCTGTTGAAAAGACCACCGCTCCAATGAAGTTGACAAAGAGGTCCTTCATGGTGTCGATGAGCCCGATGTCCAGGTATCCTCCGACTCCCAGCTCCTTGCCGTTGACCATCACCTCCTCAATGCCCTTGATCACCACGACCTTCTGGCTCTTGGTCGGGTCGAGCATGACCGAGCGGATGGTGGTCACCACCGTGTCCTTCTGCATGTCCATGCCGAACACCATGTCCATGCCAAACTCGAAGAACTCCCAGATAACCCCGATGGTCATGGAGAAGCAGAAGGCTACGATGGCTACAAAGAGCGGGGAGAGGCTGAAGGAGAAGCGTTCGTTCTGGCTGAGGATGTCCACCAATGAAAAGCCGATGGCAGCTGCCAAAAAGCCGTTTATGGTATGCAGTGCGGTATCCCAGAAGGGATAGGTCACATAGTAGGAGCGAATCTCTCCCAATATCGCGGCACTGAAAATGAAGAAGAGAATAATGTTCTCCAAGGTGTCGGGAATATCGATATGGGTGTTGGTCTCGATGAGAGAGGGCACGGCAAAGAGCATGAGGGTCAAGACACATAAGAATACATTCTCATAGTTCTTGTTGAAGGCCTGGGCGATGAGGATGAGGATGACCACCAAACGAAGCAGGTAGTGCACGATACGGGCGCTGTCACGTTGAACGATCATCTGCCTGAGGCTTTTCTTATCGGGTCGCTTCCACTTCTTCATACAGGTATACTGCAGGCACAAGAGGGTGTGGTCAAGTACGGCATTCAAGAAAATACTTCCACCTCAAGGATGGATGGTATTGCTCTTGAACCTAAGCCGCTTCGATGGTATTGTTTCCATACGTATTTTGAGATAGAGGAAGTCTTATCAAG
>DJGJ01000075.1:0-7450 GCA_002432715.1 Sphaerochaeta sp. UBA5849
AATTGCTCATACCGAGCGCACTGAAAGACCCCGGAGAGATATCCCCGAGGTCCTGAAACAGTGCTTCTTCTACGGTCAGTACTTCTTCACACCATTGGCGAGAGCCTTCTCAACCAAGGCATAGAAGTCGTTTACGTGTATGCTGGCACCGGCGATGTCATCGGTATGACCGGCCTCGTCCTTGTAGGTGATCTTCTTGGGATCCTGCGTTGCGAGGAGGTGGTTCTGAACCGCCACTGCCTGCTCATGCCACTCCTTGCCGATTGCGCTGGCCTTGATCATGCCGTAGCCGCCATCAGCTGCAACTACCTGCTTGTCGCGGTTGTCCTTGTCCACTGCACTCCAGTAAACATTGACAAGGTTGCCGTTGCTCACCAACAATGAGACGAATCCCTTCCAACCGGAAGAACCAAACGCTTCCTCGGTTGCATAGTAGCCGCCGTTGGCAAACGGACCGAGTCCGACAGGACCGTTGTCCAGGGCTTTCTTGACAAGATCGAAGAGGGAGTTCACATGCACCGAGACACCTGCGATGTCATCGGTATGCCCTTCACTATCCTTGTAGGTGATCGCATCCAGGTCCTGTGTCTTGATCAGGTACTCCTCGGCCTTCTGAGCTTGTACATACCACTCATCCTGAGCCTTGCCAAACTTCACCATGTTGTACTTTCCAGCCTTGTCGAAGGCCTTCTTGTCATCCCCGTAGCGGTTTACTGCACTCCAGTTGACAGCTGCAATGCGGCCGTTGAGAACGGTCAAGGAGACGTACTCCTTCCAACCCGAGGAGGGGTAGGCAGCATCGATTGCAAAGTATGCACCATCGGCATACGGGCCGCGGCCGACAGGACCGGCTGCGAGGGCCTTGGCTGCAAGGTCAAAGAAAGCGTTCACATGTATAGAGACACCTGCGATGTCATCAGTATGCCCTTCACTATCCTTGTAGCTGATCGCTGCAGGATCCTGGGTCTTGAGCAGGTATGCTTCCGCTCTCTCTGCCTGCTGGTACCACTCGGCCTGGGCATTGCCGAACTTGACCATGTTGTACTTTCCAGCCTTGTCGTAGGTCTTCTTGTCAGCACCACCGGCAATGTTTACTGCGTTCCAGTCTGCATTGACAATCTTCCCACCGGAGACGGTCAAGGTGACGGTTTCCTTCCAGCCTGAAGAGGCGAAGGCATCATCGGCGGCAAAATAGATGCCGTCGGCATACTTTGCAGCAACGGGAGCCGAAGCGGCCGGAGCAGCGGCGGCAGGGGCCGCTTCTGTGGTTTTCGCTTCAGACTTTGAGCAGCCGGTGAAGACGAACAGAGAGATTAAAACAACAGCTGCAAGTACAGCCAACACGTTCTTTCTCATGATCATTAACTCCTAGATAAATTCAACGTTTGTAGATATAATCATACACAGAACTGTTACAGTTTTGCAATATCGTCCTAAAATTATCAATATCCAGTAGCAATAACAAAATATTCTTGATAAGTGATTATGCTGCAAAGAGTTCCATAGTGTAGTAATCCGATTGCTTTACTTAGATATAAAAATATCGATAGATAATTTTTTTAATATTTCAGTAATAAATCGTTCCCTACAGAGATTTATTCGATTTTTCCACACAGACAGTATGGTGTTATTGTAAAAAATATGAAAAACTATATTCGATAAAAAATGACACAATTGCATAAATTCCTACTTCTGTGCTAGAGTGTTTTTCTGCCAACGCAGTAAGGTTCAGTGACTATACATCCGCAAAGAACCTTGTTGCATTGCTATACCAAGTTTACCATATAGCAAACCCTCTTCAACGTGGGTCAATCAAGGAAGGAACCATGGACAAGAAACAGATTGTGGTATTAGGCGGGGGATACGCCGGAGTACACGCTGCAAAAACTTTGCACAAAGCATTCAAGAAGCATCAAGACAAGGTCGAAATAACCTTGATTGACAAGAACCGCCACCACATTCTCATGACTGAGCTGCATGAAGTTGCCGGCAACCGTGTCGAAGAGGATTCTGTCAAGATTTCCTTCGACAGAATTTTCTCCGGCAAAATGGTCAATGTCGTACAGGATACCATTGTAGACATCGATTTCAAGAACCAACGCCTCAAGGGCGAGCGGGCCAGCTATGCATACGACCAGCTGATCATTGGAACAGGAGCCACAACGGCAGACTTCAACATCCCCGGTGTCAAGGAGCATGCCTTTTACCTGTGGAGCCTTGATGATGCACTTCGCATCCGTTGCCACATTGAGCAAATCGTCAAGGAGGCCAGTCGCGAAGCCGATGCCGGGAAGCGCAAGCAGATGCTTACCTTCGTCGTTGCCGGAGGTGGTTTCACCGGCATCGAGCTGGTGGGTGAATTGATTGAATGGCTGCCGATTCTTTGCGAGGAAAACGGTATCGACTTCAAGAAGGAAGGCAGGCTCATCAGTGTCGAGGCATTGGGAAGCATCCTGAACATGCTCCCGGAGAAGCCCAGGGCAAAGGCTGTCAAGTATTTGGAGAAGAAAGGCGTTGAGATCAAGCTCAACTCCCTGATCACCCAGGTCGATGCTGACGGATTCACCACCAAAAACGGCGAAGTGATCAAAACCAAGACCCTGGTCTGGACCTGCGGTGTCCGAGGCACGGAATTTTGCGAGAAGCTTCCGCTTACCGACGGCAAGATCGGCAGGAAACTCGTCAATGAGTACATGCAGAGCCCCGACTACCAAAACGTCTATCTTGTCGGAGACGGCATGTGGTTCCTGGAAAACAACCGGGCGGTTCCCCAGATAGTGGAAGCTGCCGAGCAAACCGCCAAAACAGCTGCCGACGGCGTCATCTATGCCATAAAAAGCGAACTCGGCTTGAAAGCCGAGCACCCCAAGCCGTTCAAGTCGAACTTCCACGGCTACATGGTCTCCATCGGCGGAAGATATGCAGTCAGTCATACTGCCGGCATGTCCCTCTCCGGCTTCTTTGCCATGGCCCTCAAGCATCTGGTAAACATCTATTACCAGAGCGGAGTGTGCGGCGTAAACGGTGCATGGGCGTACATCAAGCATGAAATCTTGGAAATAAAACACGGACGATCCCTGATAGGCGGTCTGGCCGTTTACAAGGTTCCCTCCTACTGGACCACCTTCCTTCGAATGTTTCTGGGCGTGATGTGGCTCATTGAAGGCTTCGGAAAGATCAAGAATGGCTGGCTTACCGATACAACCGGCAGCAAGGTCTATTGGGGTGCTCCTGCAGAAGGGGCGGCCGATGCATGGGCTTCTGCCAGCCAGAGTGTTACTGAGACGGTCGCATCAGCCAGCCAGGCGGTTGCCGATAGTGTGGCTGCGGTCAGCCAGACTGTTGCCCCACAGGCTGTGGCTTCGGCCAGTCAGCCGGCGATTGAGGCGACATCCTCCGCTACGCAATGGGTTGTAGATACTGCTGCTTCTGCAAGCCAGACAGTGGTGGATACAGTGGCATCGGTCAGTCAATCGATAGCTGAGAGTGGTGTAGTAGAGCAGTTTGCACCTCCCCTGCTCTCCCAGCCTTTGGCAATCTTCACCTGGATCAATGAAACCTTCGTAGCGCAGGCTCCCTATCTGTTCCAGCTGATGATCGTACTGGCAGAAGTCGGCATCGGACTCGCACTCTTTGCCGGTCTTTTCACCTTCCCTGCCGCCATCGTATCGCTGGGACTCTCGATCATGTTCCTCATCGGAGCAATGGCTGGCAAGGAAATCCTTTGGTACATGGCAGTATCGATTGTCATGCTCGGAGGAGCCGGCAAGGCTTTCGGTTTGGATTACTGGGTGATGCCCTACCTGAAGAAATTGTGGAACAAGACACCGCTCGCCAAGAAAACCTACTTCTATCTCGATGAACCAAAGTTCACCAAGAGACAGATGGAACAAAAGTTGGGGAAAAAGTAGGAAGTCATGACCGATTTCTGGAATGACGAGCCCCACCTCAAGGAAAAGCTTGAAACCGTGAGCAGTACCATCGAGAATACGGTGGCCACTGCTCACGGCTTCATCCGCCCGATTTTGCTCGAACATGTACAATCGGTGGGAAAAATGCTTCGACCCACGCTTGTCTTGATCACCAGCGCACTTGGCGAGCGCTCCGTCACTGATGATGCCATCAGGGTCGCATCGGTCATTGAACTGATCCATCTGGCTTCCTTGGTTCATGATGACATTATCGACTCCGCCGCCACACGCAGGGGAAAATCCACCATGTATGCAAAACTTGGAGCCAAGCAGGCTGTTCTGGCCGGTGACTTCCTGTTGGCAAAAGCCCTGTTGTTGACCAGCGGAAAAGAGCGGGGAATGGATAGCAGAGTAGTCTCTGCCGCCCTGTCGCGGTTGTGTGAAAGTGAGCTTGAACAGGATGCCGGCCAAGGTGATTTCTTCATCCCACGACACGCATACCTGCGCCGCATAGCTGGAAAGACAGCCAGCCTGTTCGCCCTCAGTTGTTATGCAGGGGTCGCCTTGCAGGAAGCCGAACCGCTGAAGCTGATGCTGTGTCATAGAATCGGATACTGCATGGGAATGGCCTTCCAGATCCAGGACGATATTCTCGATTATACGGGTAACTCTTCCAAGCTTGGCAAGAACACAGGCAACGACCTGAAGTGCGGCATCCCCACGCTGCCGCTCATATATGCCTTGGAACAGGAACAGATGGATGGCACCACAGAATTACGGGATTTGTTGCAAAGCTCAAAGACTCCTTTGAAACAGAAAACCGTCGACCGGGCGCTGCATTTGGTAGCCTCACTGGATGGTGTACAAAAAGCCCAAATTCTTGCAGAATCATACAAGATGCGAGCGCTTTCCGATATGAAGCGTCTTGGGCATCCGCAGGTTGAGAGACAGCTTGGCAATCTCTTAGCCAAACTTTCGAAGCGCTCTGTATAGGGATTAGCATGAACACACTATTGAATGAACACGATTCGGACATTACAGGAGAGCAGCATGCTTTCCATGAGGCGTATGATACCACACTGCATTATCTAGAGACCAGGCAGAGAATCACTGCTCAGAACATAATCGACATCGAAGGGGAATTACACCACCTTACCATCTATGAAGGCCAGGATTGGGGTGGCAGGGGTGTGTTGAAAAATGCAGAAATCCAAGGGCAAATCCACGCCTACCTGGCATTCATCAACCAGCTTAAGAAAGAGCAAGGGCTGCAAGAAGAGCAATGAGCACTCCTATAGCCTTCTGCATGGTCAGCTGAGCAGGGTCTTCTGACCCTCCAGGCTCCTCAGAGCAGAGATTTCTTCCGTCACTTCCACCACCCCCAGATACTCCTGCTTCTCGTTGCGTACCGCAAAGTAGCGGATCAGGATGAACTGGGTGCCTTTCTGGATCCAGAAAGATTCACTGTCCTTCAGACCGGCCTTGAAATCCTCAACCAGCTTCTCTACAACAGCCAGGCTCTTGGGCGGGTGACAATGAGCAACCTCACGTCCAACGATGCTGCGGGTACGCGGGAACACCCGGTCCTTGCCTTCGCTGAAATACCGTACCTTGTCGTCGGCTCCCACGAATGTCACATCCCCGGGAAGAGTGTTGAGCATCCAAGTCAGCTCCTCGAGATTGAGATGGCCGCTGGGCAGTACAATCTCAGCGCTCATCTCCTGCTTCGGCGCAAAGTCCTGCTTGCCGCTCATGCTTGCATTCCATCGATACCAGGTCAGGGCGTCAGATGGACTCGCTCCCTCGATACCGCCGTTGAAACAGTATCCGATATCAGCACTGTCACGGGCTACGGTCAGCCAGGCATCGCCATCCATCACACCTGAGAGCATCGGCATAAGGATGTTGTTCTCCTTGTTGATCATGCTGCGTACCTGCTCGATCAACTTGTCCAAGGAAGCGGTCTCTACTGTACCTTCAGACTCCAAGCTTCGGATGCAAGCCTTCCAGAGGTCGCGAATCTCATCATCCACTCCCCACATGACCTTCGGAGGAGCCGTGATGCCGGCCTTCTCCAGATACGGGAAGAAGAGGTTTTCCTTTCGTGCATAGTGCTTGTCCAATTTGCTCAAGCTCTTCAACGAAGCAAGCAAATCCGCTTTGGCTGCCTCGTCCTGATGCTGCTTGTACGATTCTACACTCTTGCTGAACTGAGTATCGAGGAACTTGGTCAGGCCCTCATTCTCCTTGATGAAGACGAATGCCGGATGTCCGAAAGTCTTGTCAGCTTGCTTGCCTTGATGAATTTCCTCAATACTGCCACCGAAAACCGAGGCATGCACATCACAAAGCTTTTGGACCTGTTCCACTTTGATGGCTCCGCTTTCCATGAGTTTTCGCTCGGCTGCAGCCAACTCTTCCGCACTCACCGTGCCAAATTCAGCTTCAAACTCTTGCTTCACTGCATCACTGGAGACTCCACTATGCAATTTTTCAATGATTTCTTTCAGCTTGGTAATCTTTTTTTCGTCCATTATTTCTCCTTCCCTTTGAATTCTTACTATTATAGTAAGATAAAAAGCGCCTCACCAGGGAAGCGCTTTCTCAAAAAAGAAACGTATTCTAAATTAAACCTAGTAAGCATTTGTGATGTAATGCTCAAGTTCGCCGATTTGGAAATCACGTTCCTCCAAGGCTGCCTTGACCACATCCCCGATGGATATCATACCGATGACTTTGTCATCCTCCACCACCGGGAGGTGGCGGAATCGTCCTGCAGTCATAAGCTGCAGACAGTCTTCGGCACTCTGATGCGGCTTGACATACGTTACTCCGGTGGTCATCACTTCACGCACCTTGATGGAGCCGGTATTGAGGTGTTCGAGTCTCTTGGAGAAATGCCGGATGATGTCACGTTCAGAAAGGATTCCCTTGATGTCACCCTGCTCGTTGAGTACCAACAATGCACCGATTTTATGCTCCGTCAATTTCAAGAGGGCATGTGAAAGTGCATCATCTGGTCCGATGCTGATTACCGTTTTCCCTTTTTGATCCAGAATCGATTGTACATTAGCCATACATTACCTCCACTATGTCAATAGTCACACTCTGTCTACTGCAAGCGTACCCTACGCTTCTCAATTGCGCAAGATAATTGTGCTCGGCCGGATAGGAATTCCTACTAAAATAGTAGTATAGCTATTTTTCTATCTATAAACAAAGATTTGTATCATGCTTGTTAGTTGCCAATGGCAAGCATATCTGCTATATACATGCCTATCAGGAACACCATTCTCTACGGTGTCACAGCTTTGCTGCTCATCCTCTCCTTCATCAAAGACAGGGGAAAAACCAAGAATGCACTCAAAAAAGCATGGAAGGCATTCGAAAACATTCTTCCTCAGTTTTTGGTGGTCATTGTATTGGTCAGCCTGCTGCTCAGTCTGCTCGACCATCACATGATCCTCAAGCTCATAGGTTCTGAATCGGGATGGTTTGGCGTACTCCTTGCCGCCATCGTTGGGTCGGTAACCATGATT
>DJGJ01000075.1:7480-29346 GCA_002432715.1 Sphaerochaeta sp. UBA5849
CCCTCCCGGTGGAGATGCAATATTTTGGCAAAAAGCTTGCAATCTATCGCAATGCCCTTGCTTTCGTTTTCTCCTTCCTTGTGGCCTTTGTCATCGCACAGGTCTTGAAGCGATATCGCTTATTCTTGGTTGTATCGGTTGTCCTGATTCTCCTCGGGCTCTTCAATCAGGAGCTTGGCAGGCAGGTGCTGAGCACCACGGCATACCAACTCAAGATCCCCCCATTTTTGTCCTCTTGAGGCTTCTGGATGTCTGGGTTCCCAAGCAGGCCTTGGTGGGGAAACAGGAGATTGAGGCAATCTATGAGAAAGCAGCCAAGGCTTAGTCCACTAGGACGGAGAGACCGGCCAAACGCTCCAAATCCAGGATGCGCACCACTTTTTGCCCGATGAGCTCGATCAAGCCATCCTCCTCGAACTGTACCAGCTTGCGGCTGAGCGTCTCACGGGCAAGTCCCAGGTAATTCGCCAACCCTTCCCTGCTCAAGGGGAGGGTTATTTCCAGATGCGAACCATTGTATCGTCCGTAGGGTTCCTTGAACTCGAGCAGTAGACTGGCAATTCTCAAGTCTGCATTCCTTCCGCCCATGCTCTGCATCGCCGTCTCAAGCCTGCTCATCCGATTGGCCATTGCTCCAATGATCTGCAGGGCTACAGAGCTGTGCTTCTCAAGCAACAGGGCGAATTGGGCCTTGCTGAGTATGCAAACATCGGTCTCCTCCAGCGCTTCAACTGTGTAGGGAACTTTTTCCTCGGTGAAGAGAAACCGTGCGCCGTAGTAATCATTTGCAGGAAAGATGTAGAGAATCTGCTCGCGGCCGTCGGCATTGGTTCGGTATGCTTTTGCACTGCCCTGCCTGATGACGGTAAATCCGGTGGCCGTATCACCTTCCCTCACCAATATTTCCCCTTTTTGATAGTGTTTGTGCTCCATCTGCGCTGTAAGGGCGTGTACTGCGTCCGGCTCCAGGGAGGCAAAAAGGGGGACGCTTCGGATGCAATGGTCGTTGGTGCAATGCGGGCACTGGCTGGACACTTCCATGGTATCTCCTAGTAAAATACTCAATTTGTGATTTCAATCACAGTATAAACATAACGGGCATGGTATATCAAAGACAAGAAAAGTATACGGGAATTCTGTGAAAGAGGAAACATCATGAACGATAGAGAAGACCGCACGTACGAAATCAACACAAGAGCTTTCATTGTAGAGCACTACACCCCCTACGATGGGGATGCTTCCTTCTTGCAGGGGCCTACCGAGCGCACCCTGCACCTGTGGGACAAACTCAAGGACCTGCTCACCGTCGAACGCCAGCGCGGCGGCATGTACGATATCGACGAAAAAACCATTTCCACCATCACCAGCCACAAGAATGGATACATCGACCAGGAACTTGAACAGATTGTAGGACTTCAGACGGACGAGCCGCTGAAGCGTGCCATCATGCCTTTTGGAGGCATCAGGCTGGTGCATACCGAACTGCAGGCATACGGCAGAACCCTGGGCGAGGACATCGACAAGATCTTCACCTACCGAAAGACGCACAATGACGGTGTGTTTGATGTCTACACCGACGAGATGAAGAAAGTCCGCCACAGCGGGATCATCACCGGACTTCCCGATGCCTACGGCCGGGGAAGGATCATCGGCGACTACCGCCGGGTTCCCCTCTACGGTGTCAATTTTTTGATCGAACAGAAGAAACGTGCAAAGGACCACTATACCTTTGATGCAATGACCGAAGCGGTCATCCAGGGTCGTGAGGAACTCAGCGAGCAAATCCGCTCCCTCGCCGAGCTCAAGGAAATGGCCCTCTCCTACGGCTATGACATCTCCAACCCTGCCAAGAACACCAAAGAGGCCATTCAGTGGCTGTATTTCGCCTTCCTTGCAGCAACGAAGGAACAGAACGGTGCAGCCATGAGCCTGGGACGAGTCTCCACCTTCCTGGATATCTATGCTCAGCAGGACCTGAAAGCCGGAACCTTCAGCGAGGCGGAGATCCAAGAGCTGGTCGACCACTTCATCATGAAGCTCAGGATCATCCGCTTCCTCAGAACCCCCTCCTACGACCAGCTGTTCAGCGGAGATCCGACCTGGGTTACCGAATCAATCGGAGGCATGTGCCTCGATGGGAGGCACATGGTCACCAAAATGAGCTACCGGTTCCTTCACAGCTTGACCAATCTCGGACCGGCGCCCGAGCCGAATCTTACGGTACTGTGGAGCCAAAATCTTCCCCAGGCCTTCAAGAACTACTGTGCAAAGCTCTCGATCGAAACCTCCTCTATTCAGTATGAGAACGACGATTTGATGAGAGTCGACTACGGTGACGATTACGGTATTGCCTGCTGTGTCTCTGCGATGCGGATCGGCAAGCAGATGCAGTTCTTCGGCGCACGCGTCAATCTGGCCAAGACCTTGCTCTATGCAATCAACGGCGGCCGCGATGAGAAGAGCGGGGAGCAGGTCGGTCCCAAGTTGGCTCCCATCACTGATGAATACCTGGACTATGCTACCGTGACCGATCGCTTTGAAGCGATGAGCAGCTGGCTTGCCAAGCTGTATATCGATACGCTGAACGTCATTCATTACATGCACGATAAATACAGCTATGAACGATTGGAAATGGCTTTGCACGACGAGCAGATAGTCAGGACCATGGCAGGCGGAATCGCCGGCCTGAGCGTTGTTGCAGACAGCTTGTCGGCCATCAAGTATGCAAAGGTCAAGCCGATCAGGGACGAGAGCGGCCTTGCCGTCGATTTTGAGATTGAAGGAAGCTATCCCTCCTATGGCAACGACGATGAGCGCGTCGATTCCATCGCCCGGGAGTTGGTGAAGTCGTTCATGCAGAAAATGAAGAAACATACCACCTATCGACAAAGCATTCCCACCCTTTCGGTGCTGACCATCACCAGCAATGTGGTCTACGGAAAGAAGACCGGTTCGACTCCTGACGGAAGAAAGGCGGGCGAGCCGTTCGCACCGGGAGCAAACCCCATGCACGGACGGGACCAGAAGGGATCGGTCGCCAGTATGAAAAGCGTGGCGAAATTGCCGTATGCCTATGCCCAGGATGGTATCAGCTATACCTTCTCCATCGTTCCTTCCACCCTTGGAAAGAACAAGGAGATGCAGGTGGCCAACCTGACAACCCTCATGGATGGCTACTTTGCCCAGAGCGGGCATCACATCAATGTGAACGTCATGGAGAAGAGCACACTGCTCGATGCCATGGATCACCCGGAAAAATATCCCCAGTTGACCATCAGGGTCAGCGGGTACGCGGTCAACTTCATCAAGCTTTCCCGCGAACAGCAACTTGACGTCATTCACCGCACCTTCCACGAATCCCTATAAGCAGGAGGAAGTATGTCAGTAATTGGATCTGTCCATTCGGTGGAGAGTCTGGGCACCTTGGACGGCCCTGGTCTGCGCTATGTGGTCTTTTTGCAAGGGTGCTCCCTCAGATGCCGCTATTGTCATAATCCCGATACGTGGAATTTGAAGGGAGGCAAGCCGACTGCCAGCGAGGATTTGGTCAAGGAGATTCTGGGATACCGGAATTTCATTGCCAA
This sequence comes from Sphaerochaeta sp. UBA5849, assembly GCA_002432715.1. Taxonomy (GTDB): domain Bacteria; phylum Spirochaetota; class Spirochaetia; order Sphaerochaetales; family Sphaerochaetaceae; genus Sphaerochaeta. Next base: position 11,065 of record DJGJ01000075.1, read on the forward strand.
GGGCGGGGTTACCATCAGCGGAGGGGAGCCGCTGAAGCAACCGGAGTTCACCCTCGACCTGATCAATCGCCTCAAAAGTGAAGGCTTGCATACCGCCCTCGATACAGCAGGCAGCGTTCCGCTACAGCTGTCCAAGCCGGTCCTTGATGCCGCCGACCTGATTCTCTTGGATATCAAGAGCCTGGATGACCGGATGTGCTTCAGCCTTACCGGTATGGGCAACGCACTCACCCTGTCCACCCTGGCCTACTGCCAGAGCATCGGCAAGAAGGTATGGATACGGCATGTACTGGTGCCCGGATGGACACTTGATGAACACTCGTTGCAGGCTTTGGCAAGTTTTTTAACGGCCTTCAGTTGCATTGAGCAAGTTGAGCTGTTGCCCTACCATCGGTTGGGGCGGTACAAGTGGGAACAGCTGAAGCTGCACTACAGCTTCAAGGATGTACCAGAACCTGATGCCAAGCAACTGGCAATGGCTCGATCGGTGTTTGAAGAACAGGGGCTGAAGGTCCTGATGACCTCTCTTGGTGAAGAGAAGGAAAGCAAAGTCGGTTGACCCAAGAAGGGCTTGCCATACCGGCAAGCCCTTGCTTGAAAAACGAAAAAGAAGTGCGATCATCGCTCCTTCTGTGGTACCAAATACAGTTTCTCAAGGTCGTAGCCCTGCTCTTGGGCCACCTTCTTCATCGACTCAAGCAGCTCATCACTGACAGTGGGAGTTCGAGAAAGGAACCAGAGAAATTCCCGTGAGTCATTGCCGACCAAAGCCCATTGATAGTTCTGCTCATCCAAGCCGAAGACCAAGTAGTCGGAGGTGAAGAGGCCGAAGAATTTCACCTTGAGTCGACCGGGTTCGCTCTCATCCGGTCTCCAGGCTACTGCCTTTACCGAAGTCAACGTTCCGTCAAGATCCTTTTTCAGCCCGCTGTTCACCACCTGGATGCGCCCGTCGTCGCGAAGCGAATACTCGGCTTTCGCCCCAACCAGGTTTTTCTCGAAGCTGTGCTGGTATCGGGCCACTTCATACCAAGAACCAAGATACCGGTTCAAATCCAAGGAATCGACGGTCGCAAGCCGTTCTGATTCAGGAATTGCCGTTGCACAACCGACAAGCGAAACCAACGCTGTCAAAATTACAGAAATCACTGCTGCCTTAGGTACCTTCTTCATATTACTTCCCTGCCTCTCGTTCTTTGCGTGTTCGCTTGAGCCGCTCAAGCGTCTGGTCGAGCATCTCCCTGAGTTCTGCATATTTTTTACCTTGCTCATCACGGTCGCTGCTGAGCAGGCATGTTGCGATGTGACCCGGGATGGAAACAGCTTTCTGTTCCAACTCCCGCCCTGTTTTGGTCAGCAGCACCTCCACAGTCCGCTCATCGCTGGGAAGGCGGTGACGCTCGATCAGCTTTGCCGACTCAAGGCGCTTGAGCAGCGGGGACATGGTTCCGGTGTCCAGGCTCAGGGCAGTGCAGAGTTCCCCAACCGTTGCCTTTTCATGCTCCCACAGATAGAGAAGCGTGATGTATTGGGCATAGGTCAAACCCAGATGGTCAAGCAGCGGTCGGTAGGCAGCCATGAGCTCCCGTTCCAAGGCATAAAAACGAAAACACAGTTGATTGGAAAGCAGGAGTTGGTCATAGGCCATTACAGGACCTCCTCGAGGATTGGGATCAGGGAGAGAGGAGAGTCGGATGGGGCATACCGATGAACCGTCAAACCATCCTTCTCAACCAGGAATTTGGTGAAATTCCACTTGATGGCGCTGCCCAGTTTTCCTGGGGCCTGCTGTTTCAGCCAGGTAAAAATAGGGTGCGCAGCCTTCCCATTGACATCGATTTTGCTCATCAACGGAAAGGTCACCCCATGGTTGACCCTGCAGAACTCGGCAATATCGGCATCGCTGCCGGGTTCCTGATGGGCGAATTGGTCGCAGGGAAAGCCTAGTACTACAAGCCCTTTGTCCTTGTATTGCCGGTAGAGCTTTTCCAAATCATCATACTGGGACGTGAAACCGCATTTGCTCGCAGTGTTGACAATCAACAACGTTTTACCTTGCAAGGTTGCAAAGTCGAACTCGATCTGATTGTTCGCAACTGCCTTGAAATCATATATGGTTGCCATAGGCTTTCCTTTCTTTCAATTAAGTTGCGAACAATATAACAGAAGCAAATATTCTTGTCAATCCTTGCTCGACCGGGCCCAGAGATTGATGTTCCCATCTTTTGCAAAGACGTCAATCCTGGCAAGCTCCTCATCGCTGAACACAAGATTCTGCAACGCTCCTACGTTCTCGATGATCTGTTCGGCCGAACTTGCCCCGATGAGGACGCTGGTTATCTCCTTGCGCCTCAAACACCAAGCCAAGGCCATTTGTGCCAGGGATTGCCCGCGCTCTCGAGCAATTTCATTCAGAGAGCGAATGTTTGACAGGTTCTCTTCGGTAAGCATGCTTTGTGACAGTGGGCTGCCTTGCCGCGAAGCACGGCTTCCCTGGGGAATATCCTGCAGGTATCGGTCGGTCAGCATTCCCTGCGCCAAGGGCGAGAAGCAGATGGTTCCCACTCCCAGCTCTTGCAGCGTTGCAAGCAACTCTGCTTCCACCCAACGATTGAGCATGGAATAGGAGGGTTGGTGAATCAACAGGGGAACGCCCATCTGCTTGAGGATGGCATATGCTTCTCTTGTTTTTACAGCCGAGTAGGAGGAGATTCCTACATACAGGCATTTGCCGCGGTGGTAGGCGGTGGCCAGGGCTCCCATCGTCTCCTCAAGCGGGGTATCGGGATCGAATCGATGTGAATAGAAAATATCCACATACTCAAGTCCCATTCGCTTGAGGCTTGCATCGAGGCTCGAAAGCAGGTATTTGCGGCTTCCCCACTCCCCGTAGGGGCCGGGGCCCATCAGATATCCGGCTTTTGTGGAGATGACCAACTCATCCCGGTAGGAGGCAAAATCCTGCGCCAACAACTTGCCGAAGTTCAGCTCGGCCGATCCCGGAGGAGGACCATAGTTGTTCGCCAAGTCAAAATGGGTAATTCCCAAGTCGAATGCCGTATGCAACATTTTCCTTGCATTGACCAACGAGGTCTGGTCTCCGAAGTTTTGCCACAGTCCCAATGAGACGGCAGGAAGTTTTAATCCGCTCTTGCCACACCGATTATACAACATGGCATCGTAACGTTGAGGGTTTGGTTTATACATAAGCAACTCCTTGTACACCCTAGTGTACACGAAACATCGCCCCTGTTCTATTTCTTTTGACTTCCCTATCACCAATAGCTAGACTGACTGCATACGATAATAAATTTGGAGGTTGTATGAAACGAGTTCCCGTTCTTGTCGCCCTGAGCTATCTGGTCATGGTTGCCGTAAACGCCCTTGCCAACATTCTGCCGATCGGCGGCATGAATACAGGCGCCGTATCCGACTCCTACCCCAACCTATTCGCCCCAGCCGGCATCACCTTCTCGATTTGGGCTTTCATTTACTTGCTGCTCGCCTTGCATACCATCTATCAGTTCACCAACAAGCACAAAGAGACCTTGGACACAGTCGGCTTGTTGTTCGCCCTCTCCAGTATCGCCAATAGCCTGTGGATCTTCAGCTGGCACTACCATAAGATCGGCCTTTCGGTAGTGTTGATGCTGTGCATCCTTGCTCTGTTGATACGCATCAATCTTATAATTCAGACCATGAAGGGGGACCGTATGTTTGTATGGGCGGTACGCATTCCCTTCAGCGTGTATTTGGGATGGATCACCGTTGCAACCATAGCCAACATCACAGCACTGCTTGTTTCGGCACAGTTCACAGGGTTCTCAATCCCCGAGCCTGTGTGGACGGTGGCGGTCTTGGTGGTTGGCGTTGCCATCGGCCTGGCTTGGGCGTTCAGAACCAAGGACAAGGCATACCTGATCACCCTGATCTGGGCTTATACCGGCATTCTGATCAAGCATACGTCCCAAGAAGGATTTGCATCACAGTACATGATGGTCATTGTTGCAACGTGCCTCGCCTTGGCCGTGTTTGTTGTTTGTTTGGGCTTCTTCTTCAAACAGCAAAAAAGCATGAAAAAGAACTAGGAGCAGGATGGCGGCATTATTGACGCATCAGAAAGCCGATGGTAGGGTGAAAGATACATGTCCAGAAAGAACAGTGTGCCGGACTTACCCAAAAACAAGAAACCCCTCAACTCTTGGAAGTCTGTCATTGTGCCTTCACGGCTCATCCTGATGCTGATTTTCGCAGCAGGGATTCTGATGATCAACTCCCTTTCCTCATTCTATTACAAGGAACGAATCCAGGAAGCCTCCTTGCTTGCAAAAAGCTATGCCAGAGTCCTGATTACCGTCATCGATGCGGAGCACCAGCTTGACCTGCAGATGTACAGCACCTTGAAAGTGGCGGGAGTGGCGGTGAGCAAGTATGTCGTGCCAATCTCCTTCGCTCACCAGATAGACAAATTGGTGATCGCCGGTTGTGTCGGGACGAGGGCGCAGGAAGGAGAGCCCCAAAAGCTCGACTGTGATTACATGCAAGGCTACTTGTATAGCAGACCCCTGGCTGCAGAGCAGGCTTTCCTACCCATGGAATCGGCACAAGATGATGATGAATGAACAGTGGGCCAGGCGCCGTCTCACCCTGATCATCCTCCTTTTGACTCCTCTTTTGCTCTGGTCGGTGGACCTGCCAAGCCTCGATGCAGCCATTGACTACATGAGTGAACCCGTTTTGCTCGTAGATGCACAGGACAAGTCGATTGTCTATGCGAATCCCATATCGTCCACATTCTTCGCCATTCCCCATGATCGGCTGGTCGGTCGTTCCCTTCTCTCCTTGCTTGGCATGAAAGACCAAAGCCTTGCCGACCTTCATGGAAAAACGCTGACGATTCCCCATACGGACGGCCAGGTACGCACACTGCAGGTTACCGTGCAGAGCTTGGTCAGCAACGATACCTATTTCTACCTGGTCATACTCCAGGATAGAACCCGGCAGGAACATCAGCTGGTAAGAAGCCGAATCTTTTCCATTGCCCTGTTCACCGTGCTCATCGTCGCCATCCTGTTCATCGCCCTCTTCCTTGTCCTTCAGGTCAGGTTGATGCATAGGCTGGAAGAACAGCAAAAGAAGCAAAACTATTCCATCAAGCTTCTGCAGAACTTCCTCGATGCCGATCGACGGATAAGCTACATCCAAGATGAGCAGGGAAAGCTCATGTTTGTGAATGCCGCCCTTGAGTTGTTTGTCGGCAAGCGCTCCGACCAAATGCTGGGAAGCTCGATCGAAAGTCTCGTCCCTCCTGATTTTTCTGCAAAGCTGAAGAACCTTGATGAGGTTGTGATGGCACAACAGAAGCGGATGGTGGAGGATATAGCCTGGGACAACTGCATGTACAGGATCAGCAAGTTTCCGCTCGTGCTTCCTGACGGAAACCCCGGAGTTGGTACGTTTGCCCTCGATATCACCGAACAGGTCAGGCAGGAAGAGGATTTGCAACAAAACCTCAAGCGGTCCGCCTTGCTGGTGGACATACTCTCCTCCAGGGAGAAGGCGGAAAACCAATTCCAGCTTGCCTTGAACAGGGTATCGGAACTGACAAACAGTACTTTCGGCCTCTTGCTTCACTGTGATGACCCGACTGAGCCCTTGCGTGTCCATGCATCGTATGGAAACCTGCAACCGGAGGGCAAGCTGCTCCCGCTGCCATTCACCCGTTTCTACCAAAACCTGTTGGCTGACAATTCAACCCTCATCCAAAACCAAGGACCGATTGAGCATCCCCTCTCCGATTTTCTCAATCTCGGCGGTGAAGCACTCACATCCATGATCACCATAGGGTATGCCGTCGATCAGAAGCTTGCAGGCATTGTCATTCTTGCAAACAGTCCTTCAGGGTATACTGAACAGGACAGCTACCAGGTCAAACTGCTCTTCGCAAGTCTCCATACCTCCATGATCAAGCAACAAAAAGAGGGGGAACTTGAAGAAAGCCGGCAGAGTTTGCGCTTGATCCTCGACTCCACAGCCGAAGGCATTTTCGGCATCGACCAGCAAGGATTGTGCACCTTTTGCAATATCAGTTGTCTTACCTTGTTGGGGTATGAGAGAGAACAGGAACTGCTGGGTAGAAACCTTCATGCTCTCATCCACCGTAGTACTGCCGATGGAAAGAAAATCGATGAGCAGGACTGTCCGATCCATAAAACCTTGGTCACCGGAATCGGCGTAGAGATGGAACATGATGTGTTCTGGCGAAAAGACGGGACCTGCTTCGATGTACTGTGCTACGCCTACCCCCAGATCAAGGATAATCTGGTCGTTGGAGCCGTGGTAACCTTTACAAACAACACCGAACGCAAGGCAAACCTGGCAAAGATTGAATATCTCAGCTTCCATGACCAACTGACAGGATTGTACAACCGGGCTTATTTCGACGATGCGCTTGTTGCCATCGATACAAAGAAAGCTCTCCCGATTTCCATCATCGTCGGCGACGTCAACGGTTTGAAACTAACCAATGATATTTTCGGCCATACCGCAGGGGATAAGTTGCTGACCGATGTGGCCAAGGTTCTTTCTGCTTCGTGCAGAAGCTCAGATATCGTCAGCAGAATCGGCGGGGACGAGTTTGTCGTGCTGCTTCCGAATACCGGCAGCGAAACAGCCCAAGAAATTATCAATCGAATCCAACAGAGGATGGACAGCATGGGCGTGCTTGCCGGCCGTATGAGCATTGCGTTGGGATGGGCGACCAAAATGCTCAAGGAAGAGAGTATCCGTGACTTGTACGATGCCGCAGAGGATCGGATGTACCGCCAAAAGACACTCAGGCGCACCGAGACACAGCGCCAGCAATTGGAAGTGCTCACCAACATGCTCTTTGCCAAGGCACCCAAGGAGAGGGAGCATGCACTGCGGGTGCAACAGCATGCCATGCGCATCGCCAGGCTCCTTGATGTCAGCAGTGAAGACCTAAGCCTCATCACTCGTGCCGGCTATTACCACGACATAGGCAAGGTTGTTTTGGATGCGACGCTGATCAACGCCAAGGGCAGGGATACTACCATGCAACGCCAGTATCAGGAGCATGTGATTTCCGGCTTCCGCATCCTGAACACCTTCGAGGAAACCATCGATCTGGCCCCCCTGGTATTGCATCACCACGAGCGGTGGGATGGCTCAGGCTATTTGAAAGGCTTGCATGGCGAAGAAATACCCTACATTTCCCGAGTACTCAGGCTTGCAGAAGTCTGGGAACGTGAAGGTTTGGAGAACGCATCAAACGAGGAAATCAAGGCAGTCTTGAAGCATCTGGCAGGAACTGAAGTCGATCCCAACATGGTCTCACAGATTCTCAGTGCGTTGTAAGCAGACAAAGCCGCCCGACCTGGTCGTGGTCTCATACCAAAGCTTCAGGTCGATGACCCACTGTGTACCTCCGTCGTATACATGGATGAAGACTTCCCCGTCACGCTGTTCCAGTCCTACGATGGTTACCCAGTGCCAGGAATCCAAATTCTTCACCTCTCCTGCAGACAAGTTGAGAAAGGCCACAGGCTGATCCGATCGCAATGCTTGTTCAATGAAGGCTGTTATGTCTTCAAAGGATGCTCGGCTAAAGCGGTCCTTTGCCACCTGCAGGCTGGCTATACTGTATGCAAGTGATTGCTCGGCGAGGTGCTCATCCAGGCCTTTGGTAAATATGCTCACCAGATGCACCCCCATAATGCCGGGAGTGATGTGATTCCACATGTTCTCCATCAATCTTACCATGTCGGTTTTACCGATTGGACTCGCTTGGTGGCGGTTGTACAGTACCAGGTTACTTGCCGTGGTTGGTCCGCAACCGGCCTTGCGTTGCCATACAAGAGGAAACCACTCCTGGTCGGCCCCGTGGTAGCGCATCCCCGTCTCATCCACTATCGTCAGATATTCGGGATGCTTGAGAAACAGTGCATTGCCCACTATCGCACCACCTCGTACGGCCAATTGATGATTCCACCGAAATCAAGAACGTTTGTATATCCTATCGCCAACAGCTTTTTGGCAGCCTGTGCACTGCGTGCGCCACTTCTGCAATAGACCAGAATGGTGGCATCCAGATCAGGAAGTGCAGATGGAGCACTCGAACCGATGGTTTCATTGGGAACATTGAGAGATCCCTGGATATGACCGGCAGCAAATTCAGCAGGGGTGCGGACATCGACGATGGTCAAGGCTTGACCACTTTGCATGAGATTCATTGCCTCTTGGGCGGAAATTTTCTTATAGGGTGCAGCAGTGCCTGTCGTTGTCTTTGCTTGCCGGCCATTGAAGGAAACAAACAGGACCACAACAAGTATGATAAGCAGAATGATATATATCTTACTCATTTACTAGGTTCTCCTATGTTCAAGATGGCAAAATCCAGACAATACGTCAACCGGGAGGCTGCAAAAAAGCCAGAAGAACGCTCTTCTGGCTGATGATTCATACGTTGCGTTGCTTATTCTTCAATGCCCGATTCGAGTTGCGCCTCCAAGAAGGCAAGCATTGCCTCAGCTTGCAGCGCCTGTGCCTCGGCTTGGGCCTGTGCAAGAGCCATTTTCTGCTGCAACTCCGCAGCTTGCTGCCTGTAGGCATCCTTGAGGTTTTTGACCGGATAGGAAGCGAGCACCCATACCGTGCCGTCAGCGGCGGTATAACGCTCGACGAAGGTAACGCCCCTGAGGCCGATATTGACCGTCTGAATGCTCAAGTTCTGAAGGACATCCAACATTTGTTTTGTCCTCAGCACCTCCCCGGCTTCCTCGATGAACGTTACCAGAGCGTTATCCACATTGGTCGATGCCCATCTGCCGATGGCATCCTTGGCCGCCGACTCCGCCCTAAGCTGGCTGAGCTGTGGTGTCGACTGTTTGGCCGAGCCTACCTCGTAGTGCACCGTCCTGGTGCTCTTGGGTGTGTGGGTCGTCCAGTACGGCGATCCATCCGCATTGGTCTTGGGAGTAGCGCAACCTGCAAGAACCAAGACACCCAGCAGGATTACAAATACACTTCGTTTCATACATACATCCTTATTCATAGCAGGAGGCCAAGCTCCAATGTGTCTATGCATCCTTGTCATAATGATGCTGAAACCGGACAGAAATCACGTTGCATGACCTCATTCTCAGTGTGGACCTTCTCAACCGACAAAGCATGATCGGTTTTCAAATCCAAAAGATCCTGTGCAGCAGAGAGGATGGCTTCTTCCTGCCTTCAGCACTTACATCGCTCCCTTGAGGAGGTTTGCAAAGGCGTCCTTCATTTTGGCATTTGCAGCAGCTGCGGCATCGCTTTCAACAAAGGCCTCGGCGACGGCTTCTGCTGCAGGTTCAAAATTCTTTTCAATATTGGCCATCGGGATGGAACAGAGCACCCATACGGCTCCCTCTGCATCCACCCAGATCTCCTCGGTGGTAACACCGCTGAGCGTCGCTTCGGCAACCTGCCGGCTGATCACTTCCATGGCGTCGAGGGCTTGGCGGTCGTCGCCGCTGCCGGCATCGTTGACATAGGTGACAACCACTTCCTTGACGGTAGTGCTCACCCATGCTGCAATCTTGTTCTTGGCTTCCACCGTCGCACGCTTGATGGAATTCTGCTTGTCACTCATGTTTCCATACCCGGTCTCAAAATGGACATCCTGGGTGGAAACAGTCTTGTATACCCACTCCGGCTGGGGAATGCCTTCAGCACCAATGATCACCGGACGGGCGGGAGCGGGAGCCTCCTTGACTTTGGCGGATGCACATCCGGTCAAGGTGAGAGCCAGCAATACGAGTGCGATCACCGCATACTTTGTTTTCATTGTGAAACCTCCACTACGTTTCATCCCCAAGCGTTGTCAGCATGAGGCTAAAGAATTCTTCTACACCGCTGTTGCCAGCCGAACGCAGGGCTTTTGCCACGGCATCGACTTGTGAAAGAGCAGCTTCCCTCTCAACTTTCTTATAGGAAACATACGTCTCGTTTCCCTGCATGAGTTGTACAGACAGCGAGTACCTTGCATATTGGTAGGGGCTGTCAGCCATCTGTAGCGGCTCTACGTCATAAACAACCAAGAGAACGGGCCCCTCTTCCTGCTTGGATATCCTGAATCCGAAATCCTGCAATCCTTTCTCGAAGGCAGCCTGCAACACAGGAGTACTGGCATCATCGGAGACAACTTTGACACTGACCTGTATTTTCTCTGCAAGGACGGCCAGCTCGCGTTCATAGCCCAAGAGGACCTGTCTCTGCGGCTGCTGAAGCAGTACCTGCAGCTGGTCGTAGAGTGATTGTTGTTCCCTGGCAAGGCTCTTTGCCTGCAGCAGCAAGAGATAGGAGCGAAGGGAATCGGAAGCCAGGGCACTCTTGGTGCGTGCTTGCGACAATGAGGCGTCAAGTTCTGCTATCCTGTTCTTGTACAGTTCAGCAGTACGCATTCTGTGCAGGGCAACCCGTACATACACGCGTCCGAGATCATCGATATAGGTACCGACAACCTCGGCGCCGATTATGTTCCCCGTTTGTGAAGCTACGCTTCCGCTCTCCACCATCTCCGATGATTCGGCGAAGGTGACATTGCCGGCAGCATCGGTCTCCCTGCTGGAAAGGCTGGTCACCTCGGTCAGTGAGCGTACCTGGGCATTGAAAACCTGAGACAGCGAAGAGAGTGCCGAATCAACAGCCCGTTCCCTATTTGATCCGGAGCCGACAGCACAGAGATACGTTGTCTCATCATACGTTGCATCATAGCCTCGATCGAGCCATGTAGGTTTGCCCGATCCGGTTGTCCCCAACTGGGTGCAGGAGACGAGCATGAAGAAAACCAAAAGCAGGACCATGCATCTGCCAAGTTTGGTCATCGGTCCTCCTAGAACTTGTACTTGCCCTGTTTGATGAGCTTTTTAATAGTCTCTTCCCCAACCCAGACCTTGCGGTTGGTCTCGATGTCGATCAGCTCGGCGGAGACATAGTATGTTCTGACAGTCTGGTTGCCACTCTGGTCAAGGTTGGTTCGAACCGCTCCCTGCAGCAGGTAATCAGCACCAATCTCCTTGCCAAGAGCCTTGGCGGTATCCTCGCTGGCGAAATACTGCTGCTCCTCCCGTTCATCACGAACCGAGGCCCTGAAGGATTGGTCGGCAACCATATCCACCTTGCCGGAGTTGATCAACGCCATCTCATAGCGTTTTGCAATGATGGAAGTATCGATGTGCTCGCTGCTGCGATTGAGGAAAGTGCCGACGATCACCACCGGATTCTTGCCCGGATGCTTCATACGGAATTGACTGATCCACGGTGAGGAGAAACTTGACTCAACCAAGGCTTCAGAGACAATGCGGATATCGGTATCATTCCAGTTTCCACTCAGATCGATGTCGTCCTCGGCGTTCAGACGGTTGACAGAAACGGCAGACTGGCAGGAGAGAAACAGCATCATCACCATCAAAAGGAGCAGGCTCCCATACAAGGTTCGTTTCATTTCAGGATCTCCTTGTTCCATTGGCCTCCAATCAGGCCTGGATTGATTCCAAGTGTACCAGATAAGACGCCTATTGTGTAGGATGAAAGTGGATAAAACAGACAAATGCCCCTATTTTCGAGCATTGTCTTGTTGCGTGCATGGGACAGGAATGCTACATTGTGGCCATGTCGAGGAGAAACAAAGAAGCGATGTGGACGATGTTTGCAGCCAGGTTGCTCTGTATGCTTCTGCTTTGTCCAATGGTGTTTCTGGGGTGTTCCTCCTATGTCGATCTCTCAAGTTCCCAAGCGTATGTCATGCAGGGCAATTATGAGAAAGCCTATCACAATCTCCAGATGCAAGCCCCGTCTCTTCTGAAGGCACAGGGGCCGATCATCGTCAACTACGATCTGGGCATGCTCGCCCGCTTGAACCACAACTACCAAGAATCGAACAAACTACTTTCGGAATCGGAGCGGCTCATCAGCGAAGCATACACCCAAAGCATCACTGCCAACATCGCTTCCTTCATCGTCAACGACAATACCAAGGCATACCAGGGTGAGGAGTATGAGGATATCTATCTGAACTTGTTCAAGGCCTTGAACTACATAGCCCTCGGTCAGGAAGAGTCCGCTTTGGTAGAGCTCAACCGCAGCATGGAAAAGCAGGCGTTGCTGAAGCAGAAATACGAACGGTACAGCAAGCAGGTGCGAAATTACGCTTCGCAGCATGGACTGGGGAGTGTCGATACTGAAATCTACGCTTCCTCCTTTTCCACCAGCGCCCTTACCAACTATCTTGCATCACTGGTCGCCCAGTCGCTTGGGGAGGCTTCGACAGCGTATTATGCCAAAGAGCAGGTAAAGCATGCATTTGCTTCGCAACCGCATTTGTACAACTTCCCCCTTCCCTCTCTTTTGGATGAGGGAGCCCCCGAGGAGGGCAAGGCAAGGCTCCATGTCATCTCTTTCAGCGGTCAGGCTCCCCAAAAACAGGAGCGATGGGAATATGTCTCTGTAAGCCCGTACAACCGGGCAAAAATCGCCTATCCTGTTTTGGTTGGAATATACTCAAACGTTCATAGCATCACTTTGAAAGCCGGGTCCCAGGCCGAGACGACGCTGCACAAGATTGAGTCCATCAGTGATGTTGCCATCGACACCTTCCGCACAAAGAGCGAGCTGGCCAAGACCAAGGCGGTGCTGCGAGCCATTGCCAAGGCGGTCGGCGTTGCCATGTACGATTCTGTTGCCCAGCAGGATGACAAGGTGACGGCGGCCGAGGAGCTCCTTGGCTTCATCTTCCGGGTTGCCCAGGACGTCTCCGAGCGTGCCGATGTCCGTTCAACGCATTTTTTACCTGCAGAGGCTTGGGTGGGTTTGATCGATCTCGAAGCGGGTGTCTACGACCTTGAGTTCTCCTTCCTCAATGCATCCGGACGGGTGTTGCACACGGTATTCCTTCCCAACCAGGAGGTGAGAGCGGATGAGCTGAACCTCAGTGAGGCGTACTACGCCCCGTGAAAAATCCTCCCAATTGCTTGAGAGGATGGAAACGGTACAACTTGTATTCAGAATTACTCTCCGATATCAGTCTGAATCGGTTCTTCTTTCTGTGTTGTTTTTGTTTTGGTTTTAGACTTGCCGCCTTCCTCCGTATAAACCTCTTGCTCATCAGAATCCCAAGCCGGGTCTCGTTCCCAATCCTTGGGCCTTCGAATCGTGTCTCGTGTGTTCTTTCTCATAATCCATCGCTCCTTACAAGATGAAATCGGGTTTTGCCCTGAAAGAAAACAATCCTTCTTATACAATCATATCACGAAAGCAAATCGTCAAGTCTTTCGTCCCGCCTTTGCTCATTCAGAAAGTCGGCGATCAGCGAGAATACCAATTCTTTCTCCTTCTCCATCAATACCTCATGCCTCATTGAAGGAAATACCTTTTTATAGAACCGGGTGTAACCAATCCGCTTCAATGAAGCCTCTGTGTCGGCCAAACCTTTGCTGAAGCCCGGAACAGGATCTTCTGAACCCGATATGCAGAGAATGGGCAGCAAAGGCTGGCTGATGGGGCCTGTTGGGGTGGCATGTAATTTTTTCACTGAATCAAAAATGGTGTGAATGGAGGCCAACTGATACCGAAAATTTTTCCGATACGGATCGGTTCGACGCTCCTCGATGACCGAAGGATCTGAACAAACCCATTTCAGCGATGCGCTTGTAGTGAGCTTGCCGGAAATGAAGCCATAGCCGTGCGGGGAAAGCACCAGCATCAACACTCTGACAAGTGCCATCACCAATCCGATTCCAGGTACATAGCAAGGGGCTCCTGTCATGATCAACGAGGCAATAGCCCCATCATGCGAGTGCAGGTAGAGTCGGGCGACGTTTGCGCCGAACGAATGGGCGAGCACATGAATCGGTAATCGAGGAAACTCTTGTTTCAAAAATTGTGTCACATACCACTGGTCTTCCACCAAAACTTCCACAGAAGGAAGATACCCCCTTACAAAACGGGCATCGGTGGAATCTCCATGCCCCCTCTGGTCACTTACCAATACGTTGTAGCCTTGGCTCTGTAAAAAGGTTGCCACAGTATGATACCGGGCCTTGTATTCAGCAGCCCCATGGATGATTTGGACTACCGCCTTGCTTTGCTCTGCTCGATAGAGATTGCAAAAGAGAAAGAACTTGTCGAATGAAGGAATCAGGACACTTTCCACTGGGCCCTCTCTGTGTCTTCAGTATCGCAAGAGAACAAACAGGAAGCAAGTCAATTCAAACAAGCAGCTTCTCAACTTCACGAACAACCGGAAGGTCGGCCTCAGACCAATCAAGGCTGTAGAGATCTTCCTTGCCAATCCAACAAGAAGCAACATGTTCGGTCAGCTCAAGATTTCCTTCCAGCCGTCGGCAGAGAAAGGCATGCATCGTCACAAAGAACGTTGGATACTGATAGCTGACCGTTATGAGGGGACGAACAACCTCGATCCGGGTTTTCAGCTCCTCGGCAATCTCCCTGACGATTGCAGTGCAGCCGTCCTCACCCTCTTCAAGCTTTCCACCAGGAAACTCCCACTTCCCGCCAAGAGGTCCACTGTTGCCCCGCCGAGCAGCAAATACTGTATTATGCTCGAGCAAAACAGCGGCTGCGACTTCGATGTGTTTCATAGTCCCATGATAGCATCGTGAGCCTTTGTTTTCCAACTGGCTGAAGTCTTTACCCCTTGTACTGGTTTCTTTACATATTGCCACACTTTTCTCTTACATATTTGCAAAAAATGTTCAAAGAGCCGAAGGCCCTTCATTGACAAGAGTATTTGGGCATGCTACCGTACAGTTGCTTTGGTTTTTGCGTTGCAGCTAGTCCCTTACCCTATCTTAGTATGTATGCGTTCTTCACTGAATCCACTAGCAGACAGGTTAAACGTTCGAGACTGCGCCAAAAAGAGCAAATACTCTATTGTACAGGCAATGGCCTGTGAAGGATGCTTTGAATGGCAAAGAAAATTTATGTTGGTAACATGAGTTACAACACCAGCGAAGAGGAACTTCGCGACCTGTTCGCACAGTACGGCACCGTACTGAGTGCAAACATCATCATTGACCGCGAGACTCGCCGCCCCAAGGGCTTCGGTTTCGTAGAGATGGAAGACGATTCTGCTGCTATCGCCGCCATCAGCCAGCTTGACGGCCAGGACTTTGGTGGTCGCAATCTTCGTGTCAACGAAGCCATCGCCAAACCCCGCCCGAGCTTCAACCGCTACTAAAAGCGTTTGACCGAGCACACCAGGGAATCCTTCGGGATTCCCTTTTTTACATCGAAACCCTGTCCGACCATGGAGGCTTGGGTGCGTCATCAATACTCGATAGCTGGTTGAGTGCGCTCTCACTCAGGGACTGCAGGGGATTCGGATTCCTTTCAAACGATATCGTGAGGCTGCTGCCGGCATTCACCGATGCGGTGTATCCAACCGGCAAACGTCTTGGCAGCCTGGCGCAATCCCAAGAATCCTTGTATTCATATCCGTGCACGGCAACATATTTTTGTGAATAGGCAGCTTGTTGATATCATGTTTGGATATTTACTTCTTCAATCTGCTTGAGGAACGTTGTCTCATCAACGGCTTTTGAGAACAAGTAGCCCTGATACTGGTCACAGCCGATTTCCGAAAGGAAAGCGAGCTGCTCAGCTTTTTCCACACCCTCGGCCAGCACGGTGGCCCCCACCTCTTTGGCCAGAAGCAGGACGGTCTTGTAGATGGTGACCGATTCAGAGTCGGGATACCGGGAGATGAAGGAACGGTCGATCTTGATCATATCGATCGACAGTTCCATGAGGTACGAGAGAGAGGAGAAGCCGGTGCCGAAGTCATCGATGGCGATGGCTATGCCTTGGGCATGAAGCTTGTCCAAGGTTGCGTTCGCAGAGGTGAGATTCTCTACGGCTGTATGCTCGGTCAATTCAACCGTCAGGTAGTTGTCAGGAATACGGTGCTCCCTGAGCAGGGAGCCCAGCAGGTCGATGAGGGTGGGGTTGGAAAACTCCTCGGGACTCAGGTTGATGGATAAGGAGAAAGCTGGGCAGGTTGCTTGCAGGAAGGCAAGATTCCGGCTCAGGAATTGGATGGATTCCGTGATAACAAACCTACCCAACTGATCAAGTTGTTGCTGCTCTTGCAGAATCGGCAGGAACTCGTCGGGTCGTATGGATCCGAGAGTCGGATGCTCCCATCTGATCAAAGCTTCTGCTCCGATGATGGTTCCCTTCTCAATGGAGAGTTGGGCCTGATAGAACAACCGCATCTGATCGGACTTGAACACAGTCGCGAGCGCCTGCCGGATTGCTGTATGGCGCTGGTACTGCTTTCTCACTTCGCTTGTGTAGAATACATACCGACCATCCTTCAGTTTCTCCACCATCTGGCTTGCCAGGTATGCATCCACCAAGAGGTCGAAGACATTTGAGGAGGTGGATGGGTAGTTTGAAACCCCGCAATCCAAGCGGATATCGAATGTATTGAAGGGCTCTTGGAAAGCCTTCATCAGGCCTTGGATCTTATTGGACAGGACCTGGTCAAGCCCACTGTCCTTGAGGAACACAAAATAGGAATCAAAGGAGAAAGCATACACGTCGATGGTGGAGCCCAACAGGTTTGCAAGCGTCTGTGCAAGGTTCTGCGAGAACTTGGCACGTTCAATCTGATTGAGCTGCATACCCAATTCCTTGCTGTTCTGCACCTTGAAACAGAGGCAACTCACCGTGGTTTTATAGCTCAACAATGAAAAAACCGAGGGAAAACACTGGGATGGGTCATGATTGGCCAACTCACACAGCTCGTTGATATCAGCAGGAGTCCACACAGAGGGGCTGTACACTTCAACGCTGTACTCGAGTTTCTTCTCCCTGGTGAAGAGGTGAATAATGGAAAGGCTGGTCAAGAACCTGTTGCCTGAACGATGGAACACCCAAGCGGGATGAACTTCCTCCTGATGGCGCGTACGTGCGACCACCTGAAGATCTTGCCGCAATCGATGGGAGCTCCTGCCGATCAGTTCGTTTTGCTTATATCCCGACAAATGCTCGAATGCTTGGTTGCAAAAGGTGATTTTCTGCTGGGCATCACATACAACAATGCCATCGGTGGCGTAATCAGCAATCAGGGAGCTTATCCTCATTTGCTGTTTATCACCGGCTCGAACCTGATAGAAAATGACCAGAAGGCTTCCCAGCACAAGTACCAGCAGGGTAATTACGTATTTGACAGAACCATGGGAAAGCAAGAACTCATGGGTCAGGTGTGGTACATCGGCAATATCATAGGAGCTTACCAGTGTCCAAAGCCGGACGTGTCCCGGTGCCCGGGAAAGCCGTTCGCTCGTCCTCGGATAGACCGCTTGATAGGTGTACACCGTATGGTCTACGGTGACCGAGCCTTGGTCCGAGTCATACAAGGCAGCTTGGAGCTCCGAAACTTCACTGAATAAATTCCTATACGATGCATAAAGAGCCGAACATGAGTCGGCTCCAGCAAGCACCACCCACCCAAGTTGGTCGACAAGGGTGAATCCAAGGTCCTTGTCCAACGTACCCTGATACGCCCCCAAGAAGGAGAGCAGCTGGCATGCATCGAAATCAATGGCAACGATACCCAGGAATACCGACCCGC
Organism: Sphaerochaeta sp. UBA5849; assembly: GCA_002432715.1. GTDB lineage: Bacteria > Spirochaetota > Spirochaetia > Sphaerochaetales > Sphaerochaetaceae > Sphaerochaeta. Next base: position 28,718 of record DJGJ01000075.1, read on the forward strand.
GATAAGCGGGCAGCGCAAGGGTGATAATCGATTTCTCACTTCCATCTGCATTTCTCTCAGTGGCCACCTTGGAAATGTACAGCACCCGCGGAGCCAGATTCCGCGTATATTGAAAAAGCTCAAACTGATGCAAATCCTCCAACTGATCCTCACCGACCAAGGTAATGAGACCTCCTGGATTGCGGTCAACCTGAATGAGTTCTTTCCCCTCGGTGCCGATGAACCGTTGGTGATACATATACTCTTTCTGATTTGTGATTCTTACAAACAACCGCGCCAACTGCAACAGTGTCCCCTCATTGGGGTCTTGTATATAGCCCGAGAATTCATTTGAGTTATAAACGACCAAAAGATCGGATACGTACTGGGAGAACACCGACTCTATCTGGTTGGTGATGATGAGATTGCCCTTTTGTTGCTCAGCTTGCAGTCTCAGGGATGCTTGGGTCAGTAGGGAGTGCTCATATCCAAGGAACAAGGTGAAACAGACCAACGCCAGTGGAAGGACGATCAAAAATATCAAGCGAAGAACACGCTTGGGTATCTTTCCCTGCAGGACCATTGCTTCTCCCTTGTACATCACCGGAGCATCTGATTCACTACAAACCTAGAATATCACAACAAACACC
>DJGJ01000033.1 GCA_002432715.1 Sphaerochaeta sp. UBA5849
CCACAGGAAAAGTGATTGACCCTTAATTTTCCTAAAAGGTCGAATTTCTTGCATACGCTTCTCAGCATCCGGCAGAGAGTATGCCGATTGGATATAGCATCTAAAAGAGCCAAGGTTGCACACAAAATCGACTTCAAGCTGCTTGCGGGTCACTTTACCATCCTCGCCTTTCTCCGCAATCTGCACGACACCGACATCTACGCAGTAACCCCTCATGCAAAGCTCATTGTATAGTACATTCTCCATAGAATAAGTTGGCTCAATTTGTCGGAAATTTAGCCTCGCATTGCGAAGACCAAGATCTGAGAAGTAGTATTTCATGGGAGTCTCAATATATCTCTTCCCCTTGATGTCATACCGGAGTGCAGGCTCAATCAGGTAAGAATCTTCAAGATGATCCAGATATTTCTTGATGGTTTTGGGTGTGATTTTCGACTTCTTGACTGACTTGAATGTATTTCTCAACTTCTCTGGATTTGTCAGGGATCCAATCGATGAAGCTAGGAAGTTGAGAAGATCCTCCAGTTCCCCACTATTCTTAATTCGATTGCGTTTTATGATATCCCGAAGGTAAATCTCACTGAACAAGTTCTTCAACACTGCAGTTTTTTCACTGGCGCCGTCACAAAGGACCACCTGGGGGATGCCCCCATACAGAATATACTCAGACAAGCCCATATATCGATCACCGTTGAAAACCGACATGAACTCTGCAAAACTCAACGGATACATATGGATTTCATCGCCACGACCTGCAAACTCAGTAATGATATCCTTTGACAAAAATTTTGCATTACTTCCTGTTACGAATACATCCATGTGCTTGCTGCGAAGATACCCATTCAATACCGATTCAAAACAGTCCATCAACTGTACTTCATCAAGCAGCAGGTAGTACATTCCTGAGCCAGATACCATGGAGTGGATATATGCCAAAAACTTCTCGGGATCAACACCTCGCTTTTCCTTTTCCATGAGCACAGGACTATCACCGATCAGGAAAAGGTCATCTGCCGAATCGAATGCAAAACGTATGATATGGTCGGGATCAACACCGGTTGCAATCAAATGATTATAGAACAAGGTATTCAACAGATATGACTTTCCGCATCGGCGGATACCGGTGATTACTTTGATCAAGCCGTTGTGTTTCTTTTTAATCAACCTACCTAAGTAGAAGTCTCGGTTAATTTCCATGCTACAGCCCCTTTGCGAAAGATTTTTGCAACCTTATACATTTCTCTGTCCTGGATGACACAATAGACATCCTATCATACACTCCAGTTGACTCATTTGCAGTGTTTCATTTGTCATAGAATGTTCCTTTGGCAAGTATAGATACATTCCCGCTGACAAAGATGTTTCCTGTTTCTTTTTCTTTCAAGACACGGAGTTCACTGGGTCTTCCAAGGAATCGACCCTGATGGATGATCATCTCCTCTCCCTCAGGGCAGACGCCGTGCTTACACAGATAGGAGCCCACAGGTCCGGCTGCGCTGCCTGTGGCCACGTCTTCCAACCCGCTGAAATCCCAAGTTCTCCCTTCCATTGCCTCGATGGAAAACACATAGGCAAACTTTGCACCATAGGAGAGAAGCAACGATTCGTAATCATTTGAAAACATTCCTGCCCGTTCAAGTCCGCTATGGATGGGGACGATCAGGTACGGCAAACCGGTTGTCACAACCTCCAAAGGGTACGCTGCAGCAAGATCGTCCATACCCAAGCCAAGCGGGGCGATCAACTTCGGGTAGTCGGATGGAGCAATACACCCGATTGTCTGTGCTGGCCCCTGATTCATACTGCAGCCATACTCGTGCCGATCTTTGATGGCAACACTGCTGACGTCAACATCCTTGGCGTTCAGGTGGAACCGGATTTCAGCCTTTTCTTTGCAAGCATCCAGTATCTGCACCACGGCCGCAGCACCAAGAATCGGATGCCCGGCAAAGTCCAGTTCCTCATCCTTCGTGAAAATTCTTGCCCTGTATTCACAGTCACCCAGCTTTCTCAGGAAAATCGTTTCATACTGCTTCATTTCCCGAGTGATCTGAAGCATCGTCTCACTTGTGGGAAATCGGTTGCAAACCAAGACGGTCAATCCATTTCCTGTAAGCGGCCCTTTTGAAAATACATCAACATGGTAGTATTGCGTACGTCACCTCCTCAATAGGTTGCAGCAGTCTTTGGATACCTTGTATCGTTTTGCAAATACAACCCTTCTGTACTTTCCAGCAGGAAGATTCACATCACCTTCCCATTGATGAAGATAGGGATTATCTTCTAGACTTTTCAAAACACAAGCAACCTCGTTCCTCAAAATCTTCTCAACATCCAAATCAATACTGATACGGCCATCGACTTAATCACTGCTTAAAAGGACCACCGTCTCATCTGTTGTTGATTTAAGTGTCCAAGACTCATACACCGATTTCCCATTGTATGCCACAGGGAACTTGAATTGAACAGTCTTTATTAGGCTACCATGTCTTCCCGTCTTTTCCGGATAGGATTTGGCTCATCATACAGCAACCTGTAGAGCGAATGGTCAATCGCCTTTTCCTTGTTTCCATCCTTTCCATATAGAAAACAATGAGAATACCGGCTGTTTCAAACCTTTGTCATTAAAACTATTGTCTCGACGTCGTTTTCTTTGGGCAAGCGAGTTCAATCTCAAATCACATCATTCATGACGATCCAGGTTCCTTCTTTTCTCCCGCCTCGCCTTTGTACGACACCTTTCTCCTTCAGCTGAGTAAGGACTTTTCTTACATAGCCATCCGAATATCCCGTAGTCGTAACAAGCTCACGAATCGTGATATGAGGATTATTGTTGATCTCTTCAATCACTGCTTTTTCAGCTTGGGTCAGGATAATTTTGATACCTTTCAATATCTCTTCTGAAATGCCTTTATCATAATTGAACGGTATGGTCACATTGATAAAATTTTCCATGATATCAAATGCCTGCCGTCCATAACTGCTGATGATCAAAGGCACACCATGTCCTGTCTGTTCTACATACCCAAGCTGCCCGAATATCTTTTGCAGCTTTGCATTGACCGGCTTACTGATCCCCTTGAAAAATTCATCCTTAGTCAGATCAGCCGGAAGTCCTCCGGTAGATATTATTTCTATTCTGTCTGAAAAAACACATACTGCAGGCGGGTTGCCTTTTTCCCATTTTGTATGCAGACATGCGTTCTGCCAGGCTTCTTTAAAACTAGCCGCATCGAATAGCTTTTCCTCTTCCCTTTTGTGGTTTCCCATAGTGACTCTTGTTTCATTAATCGAATCCATATAATCAAGTACTTTGTCCATGGAAGTCACAAGACAGGTGCCTCCATACTCATTCCTTTTGATGATACTTGTCTTATCCTTCCCCGCGAAAGAAACGACTTTTATGGAAATGTCATTTACATCCGCCAGAAGGTACGCCATGAGATTGTATTTTCCAGAACTTGTTTTCAGCCCAGTATTATTCTCAAAGGTTTCCTGGTCAACGGTTAAACCGGAAGAAACGAAAGAGATCTTCAGTTTGGTAAACGAAAGATCTTGAGCCGGAGCTTCCATGATCGTTATTGGATCTGCAGCCGTTTTTTGATTCATTAGTTCCTTCAAGGCTGATGGGCTGAGCTCTCTGTCTTCATCTGCGGACCGCATATAATATCTTCCATAGGCAGAGTATGGCTTATCAGAGCCTTGGACCTCGATTTTGATTACATTCTTCCCGTCAATAAGTTCCGAGGAAATCGACGGAATAATCTGCGGTTTAACAAAGTTCGCAATTGCCTGGGATATTTCACGCAGTGTTCTGTCTCCGAGCTGCTGTCCCCCAATATCACCGCTGTCTTTCACGCCAAAGTATAATACCCCGTGTCCGTTTTTATTCAGCATCGAAGAAAGTGATATGAGGCCCTCTTTAAGTTCACCAGTTGTCTTCTTAAATTCGAGGGTTTCGGTCTCTGTTCCGAGATTTTTCATGGCCGCTCTCCAATCATCAGCTTTTCCGGGGTATAACATATCTCAGCGTTTTTTGCTACTCTTTTTTCTACTTTTTTTTGCTACCTTATTGCCACTCTTCAGTAGCAGTAAAAGCATGTATGCTGGATAACTCTCCCATTCGCGAATTCCAGCTTTTTTCTTAACTTTGGCAATGTAAAGGGAATAGACCTCTACCCCTGGCAAAAGCCTTGATTTCATTATAAGCCCCATTTATGACAAGAATTACAAGCTCTTAAACATCCCAATCACTATTGAAATGGCCATCGACTTAATCACTGCTTAAAAGGACCACCGTCTCAATGTGCTCGGTATGCGGGAACATATCCACCGGTTGTATTCCCCGTACCTGATAGTCGCTGAACCGTAAAAGGTAACGAAGGTCCCGCTCAAGCGTCCTGGGGTTGCAGGAGATATACACAATACGTTTGGGAGCGAGCTTGATGGCCGCTGCCAAAAAGCGCTCATCGCTGCCGCTGCGAGGGGGATCGAGGAACAGCACATCACAAAGGCGTTTGGCCTTCGCCATCTCCTTCAGCTGTACCGAAGCATCGGCACAGATGAACTCGGCATTGGCCAAGTTGTTGCGCTCGGCATTCAGCTTGGCATCTTCAACAGCCTGTTCATTCGATTCAATACCAAGAACATACCTTGCACCCTCCTTGGCGGCTATCAAGGCAATGGTTCCGGTTCCGCAGTAGGCATCGATAACCACGTCTTCCTTGCCAATTTGGGCCATACGCATGGCCAGCGAATACAGGACTTGGGACTGCTCGACATTGACCTGAAAGAAAGAGGAAGGAGAGATGCGGAAGGTAAGGGAGCAGAGATGTTCCTCAATAAATCCCTTGCCCCAGAGCACCTTGATGGGGATTTCGCTGAGCACCATGCTGGTGTGTTCACGGTTCATATTCAGTGCTATGGTGGTAATCTCGGGGTGCTTCTGCTTCAGTGCCGCGATGAAGTTGTCGGCAGAGGGAAGGGGCCACTGCCCGCAGACGAGCACTACGATGGCCTCGCCTGTCTTACGGCTGATCTTGATCAGGACATGGCGAAGATAGCCGAATCCTTCATCCTCATCATAGGCGGAAATCTGAAACCGGGTGGCAAGGTTGCGGATGGTCTTGAGGATGTCGTCGGCAAGGGGATGCTGGACCATGCACGAACGGATCGGAACCAAATGGTGGGTACCCTCCTGATAAATACCGCTTATCAGGCTGCCTTTCCAATCATAGCCGAAGGTGGCTTGCACTTTGGTCCGATATTGAGTCGGATCTTCCATTCCTTGTATGGGAGCAATCGGACCGAACTGCCCAAGCAGCTCATCCACATAGCGCATTTTCATCTCCAACTGTTTGGGGTAGGAGTAATCCATCAACTGACAGGCTCCACAGGTGCGGGCCAAGGGACATTTTGCATAACGTTTCATGGTTACACGGTGGTGGGAAATACATAGTTTGTCAATTGTCTTTCCTACCTCTCTTTGCTATGCTGACGCTATGAAATACCTACGCTTCAAACATCAGGATACAATCAGCTACGGACTGCTCGAGGGCGATACCGTCCAAGTACTCGAAGGAACACCATTCGATACGTACAACATTACCGATAGAAAGCTCGCATTGACGGAAGTAGAAATACTGACTCCTTGCGACTACTCCAAGGCCATATGCATCGGCCTCAACTACAAGGACCATGCCCAGGAGTTCCAGCTTCCTATACCAACCGAACCGGTGGTATTCATCAAACCATCCACCGCTGCGTTGCAGCAAGGCGGAGTCATCCAGTACCCTGCGATGTGCAAGCGCCTTGACTACGAGGCAGAGCTCGCCATCGTCATCGGAAAGAAAGCAAGGTTCGTCCCGATTACCGAGGTAAACAAGTACATCCTCGGCTACACCTGTGCAAACGACGTAACCGCCCGAGACCTGCAGCCCAAGCAGGGCCAGTGGACCATTTCCAAGAGCTTTGACACCTTCTGCCCCTTCGGCCCGTTCATCAGCGACGAGGTCGATCCCTCCAACCTGGCCATCGAAAGCAGGGTGAACGGCAGGACCATGCAGAAGTCCAATACCAGCAATCTCATCTTCTCCGTTCCCTTCCTGGTGAGCTACCTCTCCCAGGTCATGACGCTGCTGCCCGGGGACATCATCCTTACCGGAACGCCGGGGGGTATCAGCGGGATGCACCATGGGGATACGGTACAGATCATCATCGAAGGCTTGGGAGTGCTGAAGAATACAATCGGTTAAGCAGGAAATTATCGAGGGTCACTACCAGTTTCAGGTAGTGATCCTTGACAGCCAATAGGTTGGCGACTTCTCTATCGGAGTGCTCAACAACAGGAAAATTTCTAAGTCCGACATCATACGGAACTCTTGTATTTCATACTCTGTACTACAACCTGATCGAATCCTCATCCAACAGAAACTGCTCTATGCCCAAATACAAGACACCTGCATTGTCATGCCAAGGAATGACATCATCCTTGACAATGACGATCTTCCTAAATGAATCAGGTATGTTTCTAAAAGGTCTTGTCTCCTGGTTTCTTTTCGTTTCGTCATCAATCGACAATGCAGACTGGATGTAATATACACGTGATCCATCGTTTGCAACAAAATCTACTTCCAGCTGCTTCCTTATAGTCTTGTTATCTGCATCCTTTTCAAAGGCCTCAAGGTTTCCCACATCTACACTATATCCGCGGAGCATCAGCTCGTTGTATATGACATTCTCCATGATATGAGTCTCTTCCATCTGCCGAAATCCCAACCTGGCATTTCGGAGTCCGATATCTGTGAAATAGTACTTCATAGGCGAGCCAATATATTTTCTACCTTTAATGTCAAATCTTTTGGCTTTGGACAAGATGAATGCATCTTCCAAGTATTCAAGATACCTTGAGATTGTTACATGGGAAATTTTCTGTTTTTTCAGCGACAAGAACGTACGCTCCAGTCTGGTTGGATTTGTGAAGGACCCAGTTGCCGATGCAGTAAAATCCAGAAGATCTTCCAGCGTCGTTCTATCATTGAGAATTCTGTTCCTTTCAACAACATCGGTTATATATATTTTTGTAAACAGGTCCCTAAGGTATTTTGCTTTATCCTCATGGCTTCTTCTACTAAGGACAAAAGGCATGCCTCCATAGGTGATGTAATCCCTCCATGCGTGCCTTTTGTCTTCGTCATACTGAGAATAGAACTCACTGTATGATAGAGGATTCATGCGTATCTCATCCCCTCTGCCACGGAATGCGGTCAGAATATCACTGGAAAGCATCTTTGAATTGCTTCCAGTGACATAAAGATCGATGTTCTTGATTGCCATAAGACCTAGAAGTGTATCAACGAACGTTATTGTATCTTCATCGGACTCAAGATATGGATTCTTGATTTCAGCAACTTTCTGTATCTCGTCAAGAAAAACATAATGCATTTCATCCGATTGTGAAGCCAACTTCCTTATATACTCACCTAATACAAGTGGATTTCTGTATTTGGCATGTATGTCATGATCCAAAGCCAGCATTATTATTTGGGACTCTTTCACACCGCAGTCCAACAGATAGTCATGATATATAGTGTTAAGAAGAACGCTTTTTCCGCTGCGGCGTATGCCCGCAATAACCTTTACAAGCCCATTCTCTCTTCTCTCAATCAGCTTCTTCAGATACCTGTCTCTTTTTATTATCACAAATACACTCCGTTTTTGTGTATCCACACACTTTTAGTTCAAGTTAATCTTATAATGCATACCCTTATAAAGCAACCTAATTTGTACTTTTTATGTGTATGAACACAAAAATAGTTCGAAATAATACTCAACCGCTTTACAGATCCAAGGGTGAGGCATCCAAAATCCTGCGATGTGCAAGTATCTTGACAATGAGGCCGGGCTTGCCGTCGTAATCAGCAAGAAAGTGAGGTTTATTCCCATCATCGAAGGCCTGGGAGTATTGAAGAATACGATTGGTTGAGCAGGAAATCCTCAAGGTGCACCAAACGTACACCCTCCACGGTGCCTCCTGCCAGGTCATCAAGGGTCACTACCAGTTTCGGGTAGTGATCCTTGACCGCCAAGAGATTGGCAATCTCTCTATCAGAGTTCTCAGGAAGGTTTCTACAGACTTGGACATATATTCTCTCATCACGTTTCTTTGCTACAAAGTCAATTTCCTTGTCGCCAAGCTTCCCGATGTAGACATCGTATCCTCTTCGTTTTAGCTCAAAATAGACCACATTTTCCAGCATGGCTGCCAATCCTCCAGGATTGAAACCAAACATGCAGTACTTCAGAGAGGGGTCGGCAATGTAGAACTTCTCCTGGGTTTTCAGGATGTTCTTGCCTTGCAGGTCATACCGCTTACAGCGGTAGACTATGAAGGCTTTTTCAAGATACGAGATGTAGTTGTATATCGCCTCTACTGAGAGAGATCGTTTCTCATTTTTCAGAAATGTCACAATACTGTTGGCTGAGAACGTCTTCCCGACATTCTCCACAATGAAGCGGACAGTCCGGTCGAACAAATCTTGTGAGCCGATTGCATGTCGCCTTGCAATGTCTCCGCTGATGATGGAATGGTAGATGCCTTCCACAATTTGATAGGCAGTCTGCTCGGTAAAGGTACCCGCTGCAATGATAGGAAACCCACCAAAGCGCAGATACTCAGCCAGCAAATTCCGTTCATCGGGTCTGTTGTTCTTTTTAAAATCGAGATACTCGGCATATGAGAGCGTATAGACGGGTATCTGGACATATCTACCAGTCAAGTACGTAGAAATTTCACCGGCCGAAAGTCGAGAATTCGAACCGGAAATATAGATATCAGCCCTGCCCTCTTCAAGCAGTGTATTTACTGCTTTCTCCCAGCCCTCTACTTCCTGCACTTCATCGAGTAGAAGATAATACCTTCCTCCTCGATGCATAGCCTGTTTCAAGTCCTCGTACATATCCCTTACCGTAAACGTTTCTGGGATATCTAGAGAGGTATACCTACGAGTGACAATATGCTCTGATCCGATTCCCCTCGCTACTAATTCATGCTTGAACATTTCCAAAATGGTTGATTTACCACAACGACGGATTCCAGCGAGGATTTTCACCAGCGGGACATCAATATAGCCCTCTAACACATCCAGATATAACGGTCTGGCAATGAGGGTTTGTTGATATTCTGACATACGGCCTTTCTCCCTTTATAAAGAAGGTTTCAATGCAGATTATATACCAATATGATAGAAAAATACATAATTTATTCGTTTTTTAAGTAAAAAGTTTCTGCTTATTATAAGTTTTTATTTAAATTAAGCAAAAACTTATGATTTTCAGATGAAATACATCACATGCCAAACATATGGCTGTGCAAGCATAAGGGCCCTCATAGTGAAGGCCCTCATGAAAGATTCTCTTAGTAGTTACCTATTCTATGCAGTCATGATCCTGCACTCCTTCTCTTGTGCAGCGAAGGTGATGAGTGCACCCGCCGCTGAATGAGAGAGTGAGCCAGAGGAGACAGAAGCAACATTGTCGATGTTTCGCAGACACACAGCCCAGTTCTTCAATTCACCCTCCACCGCTACCTCGTACACAGTACCATCTCTTTTGATCTTGCAGACAGCCTGTACTGTACCATCATGGGCATACACTGCGGCCTCCGCCTCCTTGGCGTCATCCAGGGCAAAGAGATGGAACGTCACCTTGTCGTTGTACGGGTAATCGGGTTGTTGTGTGTTGTTTCCAATGGGAAGAAGCGTGTTCGGTCTTGCAAAGAGCGGAAGGCTGAAGTAGTCGTATACCTCCTCTTGATAGGAGCCGCCTTCCACTTCCTTGTTGGAGAGCAGGTGTGTCCACCTGCCCTTGGGAAGGTAGTACACAGCCTTTCCATCATCTTGGAAGATCGGGGCAACCAGAAGGCTCTCACCAAGCAGGTACTGCCTGTCCAGATATGCGCAGACCGGGTCGGAAGGGAACTCAAGCACCATGGCACGCATCATCGGAAGGCCTGACTCATGCGTCCTGCATGCCTGGGCGAACAGGTAGGGCATCAGGGTGCACTTAAGCTCTACAAATGCCTTGAGAACCCTGCAGGCCTCTTCATCGAAGTCCCAGGGAACACGATAGGACTCATTGCCGTGCAAGCGGCTGTGGGAGGACAGCAAGCCAAAGGCCACCCAGCGCTTGAACAGATCCGGTGTTGCAAGCTTCTCGAAGCCTCCTATATCGTGACTCCAATAGCCGAACCCACACATGGAGAGCGAAAGACCGCCACGGATGCTCTCGGCCATCGACTCATAGGTTGCCGAACAGTCGCCACCCCAGTGCACGGGAAATTTCTGGCCTCCAACGGTTGCAGAACGGGCAAAAACCAATGCCTCATGCTTGCCGCGTTTTTCCTCAAGCAGGGTGAACACAGCCTGATTGTACAGATAGGTGTAGTAGTTGTGCATCAACATCGGATCGGAGTGGTCAAAATACTCAACCTCGATGGGAATTCTCTCACCAAAATCCGTCTTGAAGGTATCGACACCCATATCCAGCAGGAGAGCCAGCTTACCCTGATACCATCTCACCGCCTCAGGATTGGTGAAGTCGACCAATCCCATGCCGGCCTGCCAGCGGTCCCACTGCCAGACGCTCCCGTCGGGATTCTTGACCAGATAGCCTTTCTCCATGCCTTCATCGAACAGGTACGATTTCTGGGCCACATAGGGATTGATCCAGACGCAGACCTTGAGTCCGCGTTCATGCAGTCGTTTCAACATCGCCTTGGGGTCGGGGAACTGTCTCTGGTCCCATAAAAAGTCGACCCACTGGAATTCGCGCATCCAGAAGCAATCGAAATGGAAGACGTGCAGGGGAATCTCATGGTCCTGCATCCCATCGATGAAGCTATTGACTGTCTTCTCATCATAGTTCGTTACAAAGGAGGTTGAGAGCCACAGACCGAAGGACCACGGTGGCACCAAGGCGGGCTTTCCCGTAAGCAGCGCATAGTTATGCAAGACCGCTTTCAGGTCGTCGCCGCCGATAAGGTAGTAGTCCAGACATTGGCCGGGGACGGAGAACTGCACTGCAGTAACCACCTCCGAACATACCTCGAAGGAGACCTTGCCGGCACTGGCGACAAGCACCCCGTATCCCTTGGAAGAGAGGTAGAACGGAATGTTCTTATAGGCTTGTTCACTGCTGGTGCCGCCGTCCTCATTCCAGATATCCACCACCTGCCCGTTTTTCACAAAGGCTGTGAAACGCTCGCCAAGGCCGTAGATGGTCTCCCCCACACCGAGGTTCAGGTACTCAACCTGATACGGCTCCTTATCATGAACGATGGCATGTCCGCCAAGCAGGCCGGCCGAGGAGGTCAGAACCTTGCCTTTGTAGGTGAATTGGACATCCCCCGGACCCGTGGTCGCCACGTGTGCAGAGAGATCCTTGGAACAGGCTGCAAAGCTGTTCTTGTTCGTTTCAATAGCCAGCAATTTTGCCTGGTCCTCTGCCAGCTCGAAGAAAGGCCCCCGTTTCGGCAATCCCTTGAAGTGATAGGAACGTACATGCAGTACATCAGGAAGCACAGCGGTGATCTCTGTTGTGATCACAGCTGTATTGAGGGTGGAACCGCGGTGCTCGATTTTCTTGGTGGCGGCAAACATGGAGAGCTTTCCCTCTCCCTTTTGCACATCGACGATGGCAACCTTCGGCAAGTGACGAACGCTCTTGTGTATGTTCCAATAGCCGTCTCTGAATTTCATAGTCTCTCTCCCGTTATGTTTTCACCGCACCGGCAACCATTCCCTTGATGATGTAGCGCTGTAAACTCAAGTAGAACAGAATCGCCGGGAGGATGGTCAACAGAACCCCTGCCATGGCAAAGTTCCATTCGACCTTGTACAGTCCGAAGAAGTTGTAGGCCGCCAGCTGGAGGGTCAAGGACTTTTTCGATCCGCTGAGCACCAACAGGGGCAGCAGAAAGTCATTCCACATCCACATCGTATTGATGACGACGACCGAGACGGTCACCGGCTGCAACAAGGGGAAAATAATCTGAAAAAAGGCCCTGAGCGGGGATGCGCCGTCGATGAGTGCACAGTCATCAAGCTCCTGGGGCACCGATTTCACAGCCCCATGATACATGAAGAGAGCAAGGGAGGCTCCCAATCCCCAATAGAGAACCCCCAACCCCAAGGGAGAGCCGATCAGGTGCAGTTCCTTGGCAACCTTCACCAACGAGATCATGAAGGAGTGGAAGGGAATCATCATCGGGGCGATGAGAATCATGAACATAATGAAGCTGTACCGGGTCTTGGTCCGGGAGAGCTTGTACCCGGCCAAGGAGCTGACCAGCACCACACCGCAGACTCCCACTGTTGTTGCCAGCAGGGTGTTCAGAAAATAGCGGGGGTAGTTCATGATCTTGAACGCATTCTGAAAGTTCTCCCACACCAGTCTTTTAGGGAGGGCGAGTACATTGCTGGTGATTTCGCTGAAGGTCTTGAACGAGTTGATCACCACCAGAAAGAGCGGATAGAGGTAAGCGATGGCAAGCATGAGCAGGATGACGGAAGCCATTGTGGAAGGGAGGGAGTGCTTCTTCATACTTCCACCTCCCGCTGCTTGAATACCCTGACCTGGATGATCGAGAGGATGAGGATCATAAGAAAGAGCACGACAGACTTTGCCGTTCCATACCCGAATCGGTTGATGACGAAGGCTGTGCGGTAGATGTCCAAGGCGATGGTCGTGGTGGTATTGCCCGGACCCCCGTTGGTCAGGCTGAAGATGACATCAAAGGCTTTCAAGCCATTGGAGAGGGAGTGGAAGACACAGACGGTTATGGATGGCATGATCAAGGGAAGAGTAATATGAAAGAACCGTTTGGTCCTATTCGCGCCATCGATCATGGAAGCCTCGATCAGGTCCCGGGGAACCGTCTGCAGGCCTGCAAGGTAGACAACCAGATAGAATCCCAGAGAGTGCCACAGGCTGACCAAGAGCACGCTGAAATAGATGATGTTCACATCTCCCAGCCAGCTGAGCATAAAGATTTCCCACCCGGTCTTTTGGTAAAACGAGTCAAAGCCGGCGGAGAATATGAACCGCCAGATATAGCCGATGATGATCAGGCTGATGATATTGGGGACATAGAACGCAGCACGCAGCACGTTCTTCCCCTTGATGTCGCCATCCAGGACTACGGCGAGCAACAAGGCACAGAGATTGACTGCTATGACGCTTCCCAGCGTCAGGCGCAAGGTAAAGCCGAAGGCCTTCCACATATCCGGGTCGTCAAGAAAGAGTTCCTTGTAATTCTGAAGCCCGATGAACGTTTGCGCCTTGTCCAAACCATTCCACTTGGTGAAGGAGGAGGCCACACTCATCAGAAAGGGTATTTCAACAGAGACAAGGATGGCTGCAAAGGCCGGCAGCGTGAAGAGGAGGAAGACCAAACCTCGATTGAGTTGTTTTCGTCGCAGTTGTGTCATGCAGGTTACCTAGTGGCCGGATTCGCTTCCGGCCACAGTCGAAGATGAAGAGTTGTTACTGAGCTGCCTTGGCAATCTTTGCGTAGGCTGCATCCAGGGCATCGAGGGTCTGCTCACGATCGGTGAGACCTGCGCAGTAGCCCTGCAGGATTGCACCAAGCTGCTGCTCGGTTCCGGTGGGGAACATCTGGTAGAACCAAGGATAGCCGGGAGTCCCGCTTGCAAGCAGGGCTGAGGTCTCTTTGGCGATATGGGAGTCGGGAGCAGCAGCACCGATGATCGGAGAGAGCTGCTTTACCTTGCCGGGAATCCAATTCTTGCCGTATTCGCTGGTGGTGAGCCATCTCAGCCAATCGAGGGCGGCCTGACGATTCTTGCCGTCCTTGGCAATGCGGATGGTCTGGTTGGAGTCGAACATAATACCGGCGGTTGCTGCGTTGTTTCCGGTAGGACCGACGAGCAAGCCGATTTCGACTTCAGGATTGGTCTTGCGGATGGAGTCTTCGGCCCAGTTGCCCTGGTGGATCATGGCGACCTTGCCGGTAGCCAAAGCGGAGGTCTGGTCGTTGAAGTCGGATTCGTTCGGCTTCGGTCCGCCGTACTTCTTGATCAGGTCCAACAGATCGAACAGCTGGCTCATCTGGGGAATATCCTTGAACTTGAGGGCGCCGCTGTTGAGCATGCCTACGAACTTCTCGTAGCCGCCATAGTTGTCGGTCGGCACATTGGCGATGGCCTGCCATGCAGTCTGGGGAAGAACCCAGAACTCCTTGAAACCGGTGGCGAAGGGCTGGACGCCATTGGCCTGCAGCTTCTTTGCAACAGCCTCAAACTCACTGAGGGTCTTGGGGAGGGTGGTGATTCCATTGTCCCTGAAGACCTTCTTGTTGTAGATGAAAGAGTGGGACTGCACCAAGAAAGGATAGCCGGTCACCTTGCCGTCGCTGATGACACCTTGGAGGGCGCCGGGTTCAATCTGCTTGATGAAGTCCTCGTTGGTCAAGTCGTAGACATAGTCCTTGTAGGTGGAGTTGTCTGCATAGGCACTGCTCATGAAAATGTCGGGAACATCGCCGGAGTTCAGGCGGCTGGTCAACACCGAGCGGTAATCGGTCTGCAGTACCGTAATGTCCAGGGTAACACCGGTTGCTTTTTTATACTCGGCTACCATGTCGTTATACTGCTCTGCAAGTTCGGGGCTGTAGAACAATACATTCAGGGTGACATTTTCATCCTTCTTTTCCTGTTGTCCTGCTGCAAAAAGCGGAGTGAAGGCTACGAGAAGAGCCAACAATACTAACAGCATTTTTTTCATACGATTCTCCTTTTTTTGTACCATTATCCAAATACTATGGTATGTTATACGTATAACACACGGGTATTCGGTTGTCAACAAAATACTTTTTATGAGAAGATATTCAATATTCCCGCAGAAATTGAGGACGCATGGGTATTACACAGAAAGAAATTGCAAAGAATCTGGGAATCTCGTACATGACCGTAAGTCGTGCACTGAACAGCAACGGGTACGTTTCCGATGCACTGAAACAACGAGTGTTGGAGTATGCAAAAGAGATGGGGTATGAACCCCACCGGGCAAGTCAGGTCTTGGTTCGCAACAGCACCAGGAGACTGGCGTTGTTCTCCTCCACCCTGCCCCGCTACTTCTGGGACGAGATCAACAAAGGGGTGCAGGTCGCAGCCCAACAGCTGAAAGCCTTCGACTACGAAGTACACTATCATCGGGTTCCCGAACTCGATACCCAAGCCTATCTCGCCCTCCTTGAGCAGGAGATCGAGCAAGGAGTCGACGCCGTTGCCTTGGTCAACCAACGAATGTATGACATCGAGGCAGTAATCACCTGCATCGAGCAGGCTGGCCTGCCCTATGTCACCTTCAACATCGATGCACCACATTCGAAGCGATGCACCTACATCGGGTCGGACTATGTTGCCGGCGGCAGGCTTGCAGCGGACTTCATCGCCCGAACCCTGCAGCTTTCCCGGAAAAAAGAAGTCTTGGTCCTGCAGTGCTCGGAACAGGAACTTTCACAGGCAAAGGGACCGAATATCAACAAGATGCGCCTTGAAGGTTTTTTGGACCTGATGAACCAATCGTTTCCTGAAATCACGGTCCATCTGGAATATTTTGACACAAAGCTGCAGGCGGAGGAGAAAGACAACCAAATCCTCAACCTGGTCCGAAACTACCAAAACAAGGTGCAGGCAATGTACCTCATTCCCGCCTTCAATACTGATTTTCTCCACGCCTTGGACGCAGCAGGGGTACACGATACCATCACCGTTCTCCATGACTTGGACAGCGCCGCCCTGTACCATTTGAAGACGCGGCTTCTTTCGGCCGTCATCGACCAGAGTCCTACACTCCAAGGCTACTACACCGTAATGGCATTGGAAAAAATCCTCGAGTCAAAGCAACCTGCCGATCTTCCTCTTATCCAAATCGACCATAATTTGGTACTCACCGAGAACAGGAACCTCATCCATGGACTGAGTGCCGCCAGGCTCATGTCCTAAAAGAACATGACCTCCACATCCCTTCCATCGAAGCAGACCAGGTCCCCCTGGGGATGGATACGAGAGGGAATGCGAATACCATCGACGGTGGTGTACTGACTGCACTCTGCAGTTCTGGAAACCTGCTCGAGCTTGCCGTCGAATGAAGCTGCCATACGGTCGTTGGTAGTGAATTTCACCATCTCCCCGCTCTCCAGGAAGGTCGAAACAGTTCTGCTTTCAAGTGATCGGCATCCATGCTTTCACCTTTTCATGCAACTGGTTATCTTCTGTCAAGACATCTTGACTTTCCCCATCAGAACTCTGGACTATGCTAGACATGCAAACAGTACTGCTCTCTGCAATCGTGGTTTTCATCTCCACCAGCATCGACGACCTGGTGCTTCTCATCCTCTTCCACTCCCAAGCAACTACGCGGGTGCAACGAATATCGATACTCGTGGGTCAAATCTTGGGTATAGGGGTGTTGGTAGGTATCAGCCTGGTCGGCTCATATCTTGCAAGCAGAATGCTTGAAGGGTGGGTCATCGGTCTCTTGGGCTTTATTCCCATAATTCTTGGCATACGGGCGATGCTGAGCAAAGAGGAGAGCAAGGAAGAAGCGACGAGAACAGGAAGAAAGAGCCTGCTTGCAACCGTCACCTTGGTGACAATCGCAAGCGGAGGGGACAATCTGGGCATCTACATACCCTGGTTTGCCACCCTCGACGGCGCCTATCTTGGCCTCACGATGCTGGTCTTCCTCGTCTTCTCCCTGATCTTTTGGTCCCTGGGCTACCTTCTGGCAAACCAGAGCCACATCAAGACCTTGCTCTCCCGCTTCTCGGCCGTCCTTGTTCCGGTGGTCTTCCTGCTGCTCGGACTTATCATCCTCAGCGAGAACGGCACCTTTGCAAAGCTGGCAAGCCTGTTCTAGTAGGCTGACTCATGCACCCCGCTCACCGCCCTTCCGCTGGGCTCGTTCATTTTCCTGAACGCCTCGTCCCACTCAAGCGCCTTGGCTGTTGAACAAGCGACCGAATCCTCCCGAGGTACGCAGCGTGCCGCACTCTCGCTGGGGAAATGGGAAGCAAACAAGCATCGGTAGTAGTACTCCTCCTTGGTGGCGGGAGTATGGATGGGAAAACGCTTGGCGGCCAGGGCGAATTGCTCATCGGTGACCAGGTTGGAAGTCATGCGCTTGAGCGTATCTATCCAGTTGTACCCAACCCCGTCACTGAACTGCTCCTTCTGCCTCCAGGTGATTTCAGGCGGCAGATACTCCTTGAAGGCTTCCCTGAGCAGCCATTTCTCGATCCGCTTGTCCTCCCCGACGACGGGACAGAGTTTGAGATCTGGATTGAGATTCATCGCTACATCCATGAACTCCTTGTCCAGGAAAGGAACACGACCTTCGACACCCCAGGCGGCAAGGGACTTGTTCGCCCTGAGGCAGTCATAGAGATGGAGCTTGGAGAGCTTGCGTACCGTCTCCTCATGGAACTCACGGGCATTGGGGGCCTTGTGAAAGTAGAGGTAACCGCCGAAGATCTCATCACTGCCTTCGCCGCTGAGCACCATCTTGATTCCCATCGACTTGATCACACGCCCCAAAAGGTACATCGGGGTGGCCGCCCTGACGGTGGTGATATCGCTGGTTTCCAGATGATAGATGACATCGGACAGGGCATCGAGCGCCTCTTGGATGGTAAAGTGCACCTCGTGATGCACCGTACCCAGGTGATCGGCTGCAATTCGGGCCGCCTTCAGGTCGGGTGATCCCTCCAGGCCGATGGCAAAGGAGTGAAGCCTCGGCCACCACGCAGTCTCCTGGTCGTCACTCTCAACCCGCTTTTGGGCGTACTTGGCGGTGACGGCGGCAATGATCGAGCTGTCCAAGCCCCCTGAAAGCAAAACGCCGTACGGCACATCGCTCATCAGCTGGCGCTTAACCGCCGCTTCGAGGGCATGCTTGACCTCCTCGATGCTGCCGCCATGATTCTTGACCACATCATAGCTGGTCCATTCTCGAGTATACCACTGCTTGGGCTTTCCTTCGGGGCTGTAGTAGTATTGTCCGGGCAGAAACAGCTCGATGGAGGAGCAAACCCCTTCCAGGGCCTTCAGCTCGCTTGCCACATAGTAGCGCCCTTCATCGTCCCACCCCTGATACAGGGGGATGACGCCGATATGGTCGCGGGCGATGAGATACACATCCTTGGTCCGGTCGTAGAGAGCAAAGGCGAAAATACCGTTCAACTCTTCCAAAAAGTCGGGGCCCTTGTCCTGGTAGAGGGCAAGAATGACCTCGCAGTCACTTTGGGTCTGAAACTCATAGGTATTTGCATAGCGCCTGCGGATCTGCTGATGATTGTAGATCTCCCCGTTCACGGCCAAAACGATATTCCCATCCTTGCTGTACAGCGGTTGACCTCCTGACAACGGGTCTACGATGGCCAGCCGCTCATGGCTGATAACCGCCTTCTCTGATGCAAACACCCCGGACCAGTCCGGACCCCGGTGGCGAATCTTGCGGGACATCGCCAAAACACGGGAACGCAACTCGGGCGTATACGAGCGAATGTCAAACATACCTACAAATCCACACATCCTCTACCTCCAAAAAAAAGCGCTCCTATCCCGTCAGGGTTAGGAACGTCTTTGTTCTTGGGTCGATACTAGACGCTTCAGAGCAAAGATGCAAGAGCCTGTTCAACGATTGTCAGTGCCTTGTCGATGTCTTGTTGCCGTACTATCAAAGGAGGCACGAAGCGAAGCACATCGTAGCCGGCGCTGGCAACCAAAAGTCCGCGTTCAAAACATGCATCGACGACCTTGCGCGGAGAGACGGTCAATACCATGCCGTTGATCAAGCCCATTCCCCGGACCTCCCCGCACAATGTGGGATACAGCGCTGCAAGCTGTACGAGCTTCTCCCGCAAGTAGGAACCCATCTGCTGCACAGCGTCGGTAAACTCTGGATCGTTGAGGCGCCGAACCATCTCGTTGACGCCGGCCATGGCCAAGGCATTGCCGCCGAACGTGGAGGCATGGTCGCCGGGTTTGAATATCTCGTTGGCCTTTTCGCAGGTAAGCATGGCTCCGGCGGGGATTCCCCCGGCAAGCGCCTTGGCGGTGGTCAGGATGTCGGGTTTCACCCCGTAGACCTGATAGGCAAACGGCTTTCCGCTTCGCCCCATGCCGCACTGCACCTCGTCATAGATGAGCAGGATGTCCTTCTGGTCACACAGTTCACGCAGGCCCTGGAGGAACTCTACGGTTGCCGGCACGATGCCGCCCTCACCCTGGATGGGCTCGACGATGATGGCACAAGTCTTTTCATTGACCAAGGCCTTCACACTCTCCAAATTATTGAATTTGGCATAGCTGAATCCCTGGGGAAGCGGATCGAAGTTCACATGATACTTGTCCTGACCGGTGGCTGTGATGGCACCATAGGTGCGTCCATGGAAGGAGTGGACCATCGAAATGATATCGGTGCGGGCCGGGTTGCTCTTGTGCCCGAACTTGCGGGCAAGCTTGAGGGCGGCTTCATTCGCCTCGGCCCCGCTGTTGCAGAAAAAGACCCTGTCCATGCCTGCAAGGGTGCACAGACCCTTGGCTGCCGCGATGGCTTGAATGTTGTAATAAAGATTGGAGCAGTGAAGCAGTCCTTTCTCGACTACCTCAGCGATGGCAGCAGAGAGGCCTGCATCATGGTACCCCAGGGCATTGACGGCGATTCCGCCGACAAAGTCCAAATACTTTTTCCCTTCTTCATCGATCAAGTACATGCCTTCACCACCGGCAAAAACCACCGGCACCTGGGCATAGGTGTCCAGCAAATACTGTTTGCCTAGTGCGATGCTTGTCTGCATGCTCATACGCTCTCCTTGTCGGTCACCATGGTACCAATACCCTTGGTGGTAAAGATTTCGAGCAGAATAGCATGGCTCACCCGTCCATCGAGGACGTGGACGCTTTCCACTCCTTTCTCCAGCCCGTCGATGCAGCACTGGACCTTGGGGATCATACCCCCCTTGATCGTCCCATCGGCAATATAGGAAAGAGCCTGCCGTTTGCTCAAGGTTCTGAGAATGGAGGCAGGATCATCCTTGTCCTTGAGGATTCCCTCCACATCGGTGAGGAACACCAATTTCTGGGCTGAAAGGGCTCCCGCCACGGCACTGGCCGCATAGTCGGCGTTGATGTTGTAGGTGTTTCCCTGTCCATCTACACCCACCGGTGATACCACCGGAACGAAGTTGTTGGCAAGCAGCGTGTCAAGCAAAGTGGTGTCAACCTTGTCGATCTGACCGACAAAACCCAGGTCCCTGCCCTTCTCATCAAGCTTCCTGCTGCAAAGCATGGTCCTGCCGTCCTTGCCGCTGATACCCGCAGCCTTGATCCCCACACACTCAAGTTCATCAACCAACGCCTTGGCGATGGAACCTGAAAGAACCATTTCCGCCACCTGGGCGGTCTCTGCATCGGTGACCCGCAGCCCGTCGAGGAACTCACTCTTCTTGCCGAGGCGGTCGAGCAGACTGGTAATCTCCTTGCCGCCGCCGTGGACCACCACCGGCTTGAGCCCGATGTACTTGAGCATGGCGATATCCTGGATCACCGACTTCTTCAGGTTCTCGTCCACCATGGCCGAACCGCCGTACTTGACCACTACGATGCTGCCGGCAAAGCGCCGGATGTACGGAATGGCCTCAATGAGTACCTCGGCCTTGAGTATTTCTGTTTCCATTTGGTGTTTCATCAGCTTCTATAGTCTCCATTGATCCGAACGTACTCATAGGAGAGGTCGCAGCCCCATGCGGTGCCTTCTCCAGTCCCATCCTGCAACTGTGCCAGCGTAACAATCTCGCGTTCCATGAGAATGCCCTTGGCAAGGTGTTCATCGAAAGCCAACGGCGTTCCATTTTTCACCACTTGGATGGTTCCTTTCGCCGAGGAGAAGTACAAGTCCAGCGTTGAGGGATTGAAATCCGCCCCGCTGTAGCCCATGGCACAAAGAATCCGTCCCCAGTTGGCATCACTGCCGAAGAAAGCCGTCTTGACCAGGTTGCTGGTGATAACACTGCGTGCCAGCGTTTGGGCCGTCTGCTTATCCTTCGCACCCGTCACCTTCACCTCCAGGAACTTCCCCGCACCCTCGCCGTCGCGAACGATCGCCTTGGCAAGCTCGGTATGGACATAGAGGAATGCCTGGGTGAATTGCTCCCACTGGGGATGGCTTGGACAAAGAGGAGTCGTTTCGCTCATGCCGTTGGCAAGAACCAGGACGGTATCGTTGGTGGAAGTATCGCCGTCGACGCTGATCATATTGTAGGTATCGGTGATCGAGGACCCCAACAGGGTCTGCAACGTCTGCTTGTCCACATTGGCATCGGTGGTGATGAAGCTGAGCATGGTGGCCATGTTGGGATGGATCATTCCAGACCCCTTGGCCATGCCTCCGATATGTACCGTCCTACCCTCGATCTGCAAACTGACAGCAACTTCCTTGGTAAAGGTGTCGGTCGTACAGATGGCCAAGGCGGCTTCAAATGCCGCCTCGCGGCTTTCACCCAACTCCTTGCTGCACAAATCGATGCCTGCCTTGACCTTGTCCATCGGCAAAGGAACGCCGATGACACCGGTCGAACAGACCAGCACCTCTTCGGCCTTGCAGCCAAGTACTGAGCCTGCATGGGCTGCAGTGGCCTCGGTGTCCTTCAGCCCCTGCTCGGCTGTACAGGCGTTGGCATTGCCGCTGTTGATGACAATGGCCCTGACCTTGTCCTGGGTGGCCACCAGCTTCTGGTCCCAGAGCACCGGGGCGGCCTTCACCAGATTGGTGGTGAAAGAGCCTGCAAATGAGCAGGGAACCTGACTGACCACCAGAGCCAGGTCCTTCTTCCGCTTCTTGATGCCGCAGGCGACGCCGTTGGCTGAAAATCCCTTACTTGCGGTAACTGAACCGTCGATAATCTGCATACAAGCCTCCTAGAGGGGGGTGCTCACATAGAGAGGAAGGCCGAGGGTCTCCTCAAAGTTGCACCGGATATTCATGTTCTGTACCGCTTGTCCGCCGGCACCCTTGATCAAATTGTCTATCGCCCCGATTGCGATGACGCGCCTGGTCCTTGCATCGACCTTCCACCCGATAGCACAGGTGTTGGTCCCCCGGACGAACCGGGTTTCGGGAAGGGAGGATCCCATCAGGCGGATGAAGCGCTCCTTGCCGTAGTGTTTCTGATATGCAGACTCGATATCACCTTCAGTCACCCCGGTCTTGAGGTTTGCATAGCAGGTGGACAGGATTCCACGGTTCATCGGAACCAAATGGGGAGTGAACTGCACTACGATGTCAGAACCGTTGATCAGGCTCAGTTCCTGCTCGATCTCCGGGGTGTGGCGGTGATTGGTCACCCCATACGCCTTGTACGATTCGTTGCACTCGCAAAACAACGAGTCGATCTTCTCGCTGCGGCCTGCCCCGCTGACTCCGCTGGCGCTGTCGATTATCAGGCTGGATGGATCGACCAATTGCTCGGCCAGCAAGGGAGCAAGGGTGAGAATGGAGCATGTGGTATAGCAGCCCGGATTTGCAATCAGGTTGGCCTTCTCAATCTCACTGCGATGCAGTTCGCAGAGGCCGTAGACACTCTGTTTGAGAAGGTGCTTGCTGCCGTGTTCGGTCTTGTACCAGGATTCATAGACACTGCTTTCCTTAAGCCGATAGTCGGCTCCCAGATCGATGACGATGCATCGCTCCAAGATCTCCTCGGTGACCTTGCGGCTGGCCAGTGCATGGGGGAGAGCTAAAAACAGAACCGAGCAAAGCTTGCTCGCCTCTTGCACATCCTCCTCCTGCAAAACCAGGTCGCAACCACCCGCAAGCGATGGATAGATATCGGAAAAACGCTTGCCCGCGTATGAGTGGGAAGCCAAATAGGTGATCTCAACGTTGGGGTGTGCAGCCAATAAGGATACCAGGACCGATCCTGCATACCCTGTAGCACCAATTACTCCGCATCGCAGCATACAATCCTCCGTGTATACGATAGTGGTATAATTATACAGATAATCCGTTGCTTGACCAGTATCCATGCATATAATTTCAGAAAATTATGTATAAATATTAATTAAGCCAGTGAATTACATCCTTTCCCCAGCTCATTCCCAGCTTTTTCTGCAAAGAAAGTGAAGCTGTATTGGCAGTATCGACATGGCAGTAGGGAATGCGCCCTTGATCCAGCAGCAGATTGATGTAGGCTTTCTCCAGCTCCTCACCGATATGTCGTCTGCGCCAGGCAGGCAGGACTTCAAGCATCCCGATGGTCCCTTCGGCGTGCCTGCCGATGAAGGCGGCAAGCTGGCCGTCGACGACAGCCTTCCTCATCGAGCCGGCTGATACACGCTCGGTGATGTACGCCCTGTCGGCATGCTTGTAGTGGGCCAAAACAATATCCAGATCCTCAAGGCACAACGGCTGTATCGTGACTTTCGACGAGAGGACAAACCGCTGCTTGCTCGGATAGACGGCTTGCACGCAACCCAGATGGTAGGGCAATCCTTGTGCCTTGAGATATTCGACCAACGGCCCTTCATGAATACAGAGGGCGTCGTCGCTTCCGACCATGAGTTTTGCAAAGTCGGGCAGTGCCTGCTCGTCAAACAGTGCACAACAACGCGTGTTCTTGTTGATGCAAATCAATACACCCGCCTCCGAGGCCAGAAGGACCTCTGCCGTCCCCTCTCTCAGCGGTTCGATGAGATCGATGTAGGTGATCTCCCCTTTACTCTCTAAAAACGAAACGATATCCATGCTCACAGTTTACAATAAACACGTAAGGATTGTCACTTCAAGCTGAGCACTCCATGCACCAGAGATGAAACCAAGGACAGGTTGTAGAGAATCAGGGCCGATACAGAGAGAAACACGGGAGGATCGGAGAGCAGCATCAGGGTGACCAATGAGACAACAGCTGCCACTGAACCAAAGACGAAGAATAGGAATGGGCCTTTTGCCAAAAAGGTCCCCACCATGAGAAACAAAAGGGCAATGATGGCGACAAAGCCCAATTCGGCCGTCATCAAGTAGTCAAAGACCAGCTCGGAATTGACGATCAGTGATATCAGCGAGAAGAAAAACGGAGACAGGAGAACCAGTGCAACGAGCAGCGTTCCTATGAGCAGAAAAGCCTTTGCTCCGCCTGTCGCCTTCATGACTCACTCTTTCCCAACATGGTACCGACCAATTTCAACAGCACATCGTCCACAACCAAGTCGGCGCGGGTGTGCTTGGCGTCGATTCGCGGTTTTTTCATCAGCTGCCGGTAGGCGTCGCAGATCCACAGGCTTGCAGTCTCGGGTGGAACGATGGAGGTATCGAGAACCAAATCAAAAAGCGCTGCATCATTCTGGTTGTACTGCAGGTCGGTTTGCACAAAGCTGGTCCGAATCAGTTCCTGCTCGATCAAAGCTTTTCTAGCCTCGATATCAGTAGTACCATACTCCTTCTGCTTTCGCTCAAGCCGTACAGAAAGCGGTGCTTTCAGTCGAACGTTGAGAATATCGGTGTACCCCTGAAAGAGACCGAATCCTCCCCGGCCGAGCAGCACCACATTGCCAACCTTTGCGAAGGCACGCATTACAGTAAGCAGGAAGTCGATGGTCACGGAACGTTGAAGATTAAAACGTTCCCAAAAACCGGGGCGGGTGTTGTACACTTCCTCGAAAGCACTGAAGCCGTAGGCATGCATGACTTTCTCGATGTCTTCCTTGTCAATAAAGGACAAGCCCAGTTGTTCGGCAACCCGTTTGGCAATGAAGGTTCCTTCACTGCCTATCTGACGAGAAATGGTAATGACTCCCATAGACACCTCCTTCTGGTATTTTTATGGTATACCTGTAATTACCAGAAGTCAAGAAACAGGTCTACAAGCTTGTGTAGTCCAAGCCCAATACATCCTCGATAAACACTTTTGCAAGGGCGGGATCAAATTGGGTCTGACTGCAGCGTTTGATCTCCTGCGCAGCCTGCTCGGTGGTCACCGTTTTGCGATACGGTCGGGAGGAGGTCATGGCGTCGTAGGCATCAGCGATGCTGATGATCCTCGACTGCAGGGGAATCTCCTCTCCCCTGAGGCCTTTTGGATACCCGTTGCCGTCGTAGTGTTCATGATGCGCCAACACATACTGGGCGAGTCCGGCCATATCCTCAACCGAGTTGAGAATGCGGTATCCGATTTCGGAGTGCCGCTTCATCTCCTTCCACTCTTCGGCTGTCAGCCTGCCCTCCTTGTTGAGTATGGACTCATCAATGGCAATCTTGCCGATATCGTGCAAGAGGCCCACCAGCCTCAGCTCATTGGCCGCCATTTCACCCAGGCCGGAGGCCCTGGCAAGGCGTTCACACAACTCGCTGACGCGCCTTGAGTGATTCTCCTCCCGCTTGTTCTTCTCGTGGAGGGTGTTGATGATTGCATAGACGGCTTTTCCCTGGGTGTGGGGGCTGTCGACGAGCTTTCTGGTTGCCAGGTCCTTCTCCGCCTGCTTGATCGCCTCGTTGATGCTGCCTTGGGCGGTATCCAAGGAAGCAAGGCCGAAGCTCATTGAGGGAACCACCGAACCCATCATCTCCAAGGAGGCTATATCACTCGTTACTCCACCAAGAAGGGTCTCAACCTGGTCGGGGTTTCGGTTGAAGAAGAACAGGGCAAACTCATCACCTCCCACCCGGCTGACATAATCGCCTTCAGGTAGATGCTTTTCCAATATTCGTGCTATGCGGCTGAGCAGGCGGTTGCCCTCATCGCGACCGAAGGCCTCGTTGAGGATTCTGAGCCCGTTCACATCCCCGAACGCGACAGTGAGAATCTGGTCATCGGCAATTTGCAGATCCCGTACATACGCTTCAAAATGCACACGGTTGTAGAGTCCGGTGAGAGCATCGTGGTTGGAGGCATACAGGATTTTTTGCTCGTACTGCTTGCGTTCAGTGATGTCGACGGTCATGCACAAGGACTCAACATTTTTCATATCCTTGGTGGTGAAGATGGAGAGGGAGAGATTGGCCCAAAGGATCTGTCCATCCTTGCGGATGAATCGCTTGTCTATAGACAGAATTCCTCCATCTTTGTTCAAAAGACGCTGGGTGGTCACTCTGCTGAGCGCTTTGTCCTCAGGATGGGTGAACTCATCCCAACGCCTTCCCAGCACCTCTTCCCTGGTATATCCAAGCATGTCGGCATAGCTTTGGTTGATGTTCTCAATCCTGCCGCTTTCAACATCGGTAAGGGACATGCCGATCGGGGCTTGTTCGAACATGGTCTTGAACAATCGTTCGCTCTTTTCCAACTCGGTGATTGCGAGAACCCGCCTGGCCTGGCTGAAAAACAGGAGACTGAGCAGATAGGTTCCTATGGGATAGACAACAAGAATCGGGAACGCCATGACGCCGATAACCGTCCTACGGATGTCTGAAGGCATGAGCAGCATGGCAAGCAGCATACCTATGTGGGTAACCACTCCCATCAGGTAGTACTCCAAACCAAACATTTCATGTTTCGCAAGCACCTTGTCATAGCGCTTCCGGTGCCACACGCTCCCAACAATGCTGCTCAGCAGAATGGTCACAAGACCTGTATAGATGCCTCCACCACCGATGATAAGCCGGTAGACAGCCATCATACCTGCTCCGATGGCTGTTGGGATAAAACCGAAGACCATGCCTGATACAGTGAGCAGGATGGTTCTCGAGTCAAATATCACCCCTTCATAGAGGGTCAGGGGATTGAGCATGACCAGTATGCCGATGATCCCGACAATCGAGCCTACAAGCACCTTATGGGATGTGAGCCTCTTGAGATTGCGAAACGGGTAGGTGGCGAAGAAAATCATGAGGGCTAGAAGCAGGGCGATATTAAACAGGATATTGAACATCACAGCCCCCTTACCGAATCGTCGAACAAGCAAACCTTATTCTTTCCAGAGGCTTTTGCCTGATAGAGGGCACGGTCTGCATCGGCAATCAACTCGCTTTTCTCAAGGTCCTCATAGCTGAGTCGTGCTATGCCGATGCTGATTCGTATCGAAAGCACCTGGCTCTGGTAGTGGAAGTGTGTTTTTTCCACCTGCTTTCTCAAACTCTCACCCATTGCAAAGGCCTCCTCGTCCGTCATGTCTGTAAGAGCCATGACAAACTCATCACCTCCCAAGCGGGCGATGGCATGGTTATGCTTCAGCACATCCTTTGCGATACCGGCAAACTCCTTCAGTACGGCGTCGCCGGCCAAGTGGCCATACTGGTCATTCACATCCTTGAACCGGTCGATATCGCAGAGCATGATGTGGGCCCTGCCCTTCTCCATCAAGTGTATTCTCACCCTCTCAAGAAAGTATCGTCGGTTGTACAGGCCTGTCAGGGGGTCGATGTAGGAAAGTTCACGCAATTTCTTTTGGAGGTTTCTCCGCTCGGTTATGTTGATGATTTGTGCAGTAACTGCCCGTTGGCCCATATACGGGGTCTTGAGAGGGAACATCCTGGTTTCAAACCACTGCGTTCCTCCCGGTCCATTGAATTCAGGAAGCACCACCTTGTTGGTCTCAAGCTGATAATCAAATGCGTTGAGACAGTTCATTTCCAGGGTGCGGCGCACCTGTTGCATGTAGAAATCGGCAAACTCCTTGGGCATGAAATCATAAATATTCCTGCCTTTCATGGGCTTGCCGTCATCATAGAGACTTCGATCGGTTCCTCCGAACACCTCAAGGTACGTACCATCCTCGCCGATGACAAAAAAAGGATCGGGAATGGTGTTGAAAAGTGAATAGAGTAGTTCAGAAAGAATCTCCTGGTACATCCTGCCTCCAAGCTATGAGCACTCATACTGTACCATGAATATCTTCGGATACAACAGGGAACCCCCCTGTTTTCAGAAGGGTTCCCAAACCCAGGAGGAGTCCTATAGGTTATACGGAGTACAGCAGTTGCTCGTACGTGGGTATCGGATAGTAGCTCTCACCCATCAGAAGCTCTGCGGAATCACTGATCGACCGTACTTCAGCCATTGCAGGGAGCACCTGGTCGTGATAGTACCTGCTTGTCTGAAGAACCTCACCCACCATGCGTGCGTCCACCACCCGCTTCTCAAGCTCAGTCACAGCCGATTCGAGGCTGTCTGCAAGCCTGCTCAGGGAGGTGACGGTGGATTTCTCGTAGGAGAGCGAAAGGGAGGGAACCAGGACCAGTTTATCCTGTGCTGAACGGGCCAACATACCGCTGAATGTGCTGAGGGCGGGAAGAATCTGCTTGCGAACCATGTCGGTCATGGTAAGCGCTTCGATGTTGATCGTCTTGCAATAGTTCTCCAAAACAATCTCGTAGCGGCTGTGGATTTCGGTCTCGCTGAGTACGCCGAACTTGGAGAAGAGAGCGATGCTCTTCTTGCTGATGAAGGCCGGAAGTGCATCAACGGTGGATTTCAGGTTCGACAACCCCCGCCTCTGGGCTTCCTCGACCCAGGCCTGGGCATAGTTGTTTCCATTGAACACGATCCTGCGATGCTTCTGATAGGTCTCCTTGACCAGTTTGGAAAGAGCACAGGCAAAGTCCGTCTCTTTCTCCAACTGATCGGCAAACAGGGAGAGCTTGTCGGCTATGATCGTATTGAGTACAAAGTTCGGACCACTGACGGAGAAGGAGGAGCCCAGCATCCTGAATTCAAACTTGTTTCCGGTGAAGGCGAACGGACTGGTGCGGTTGCGGTCGGTGCTGTCCTTGGGAAGCGGAGGCAGCAGGTTCACCCCCAGCAGCATCGAGGTGGGGGCTTTGTTTGGACAATCAGTCCCGTCGGCCAATGAGTCGAGAATGTTGGTGAGCTCCTGGCCGAGGAACATCGAGACAATGGCGGGAGGGGCTTCATTGGCCCCGAGGCGATGGTCGTTGCCGGCATTTGCGACGGAAACCCTGAGAAGGTCCTGATACTCATCCACCGCTGCAATCACGGCAACCAGGAAGAGCAGGAACTGGGCATTGTCCTTCGGGTTGTCTCCTGGTTCCAGCAGGTTGATTCCGCTATCGGTGGAGAGGGACCAGTTGTTGTGCTTGCCCGATCCGTTCACCCCGGCAAACGGTTTCTCGTGCAACAGGCAGACCAGCCCATGCTTGTCGGCAACCTTTTTCATCACCTCCATGGTCAACTGGTTGTGGTCGACGGCTAGGTTGCTGGTGGTGAAGATGGGGGCAAGCTCATGCTGGCTGGGGGCAACCTCGTTGTGTTCGGTCTTGGCCAGGATGCCGAGCTTCCACAGCTCTTCATCAAGTTCACGCATGAAGGCCGACACCCGGCTCTTGAGGTTGCCGAAGTAGTGGTCTTCCAGCTCCTGGCCTTTCGGAGGTCGTGCCCCTAGCAGGGTTCGACCGGTATGGATCAGGTCCTTGCGTTTCAGATAGAGGCTCTTGTCGATCAGGAAGTACTCCTGTTCCGGCCCGACGGTGGTCACCACCCGTTTCACTTCTGTCTTGCCGAAGAGCTTGAGAATCCTCAAAGCCTCTCTGTTGATAACCTCCAGGGAGCGAAGCAGCGGAGTTTTCTTATCCAGAACCTCGCCGCTGTAGGAACAGAAGGCGGTGGGGATGCACAAGGTGTTTTCCTTGATGAAGGCATAGCTTGAGGGATCCCAGGCGGTATAGCCACGGGCCTCGAAGGTTGCTCTCAGTCCGCCGGAGGGGAAGGAGGAGGCGTCGGGCTCACCCTTGATGAGCTCCTTGCCGCTGAACTCAAGCAGGGCCGAGCCATCCTTTGCGGCTGAGATGAAACTTTCGTGTTTCTCAGCGGTGATTCCTGTCATCGGCTGGAACCAGTGGGTGAAGTGGGTTGCGCCTTTGCTCAGCGCCCACTCTTTCATGGCATGCGCCACCTGATTGGCTATGGTGATATCAAGCTCCTTGCCCTCGCGGATAGTCTGCTTCAACTCACGATAGGTGTCTTTGGCTAGATATTCGCGCATCATCCTATCACCGAACACCATGCACCCGAAATACTGGTCAACACGTTCTGTCATACACTGCCCCCTCTGGTGGTGTTAACGGGTTTTCGGCACACTCATCCCCTGACTTTGTCACCAAT
This sequence comes from Sphaerochaeta sp. UBA5849, assembly GCA_002432715.1. Taxonomy (GTDB): domain Bacteria; phylum Spirochaetota; class Spirochaetia; order Sphaerochaetales; family Sphaerochaetaceae; genus Sphaerochaeta. The sequence continues at coordinate 30,134 of DJGJ01000033.1, forward strand.
TAGGCCGTCAAGAAACAAGGTGCCCACAAACCCAATTCCGACACACATGCCGGAAAAAGAGAAAGGCGCTGTAGCCCATAACGGACTACAGCGCCTTTGCTGATGGCACTTTGTACACCCAAGAAAGGATTACTGTCAACTGGGGTACATAAGATTTTCAAAGCAGAAGGATGAACCCATACAACAAAACGGTGTACCATTTGCCCATATTGTTTAAATCATAAGACTTAATTTCCAGAGGCAATTTCAAAATGGTCTCTGAAGAGATGATACTTGCATAAATATACAGATTCACCTTCCCAGGCTTCATCTCTC
>DJGJ01000024.1 GCA_002432715.1 Sphaerochaeta sp. UBA5849
CGTAGTTCTACGGACTAACACAGCAGTGTTTCCAGCCTCCCCTGTGCATGGGCAATCTCATTGATGGAGGATAGCAAGGAATGTGCATCATAGGTAAAATGCGGCCAGTCCGGTTGTTGCCAAATATAGGTATCCATAGATGGATGTTACGTTGTATGCGTAGAATACGCAAGTTAATCTACGCAATAAAACTCATATCTTGCGTAGATTAACCGCTCTAATCTACGCAAACCTTTTTTTTCGGGCTATCGGACCAAATCTGCGAGCTGTTCCCCTATCTGGACGATGTCCAAGCCTTTGGTGAATTGCAGACACGTCCCTGAAGGATGACGCACCTTCTGTACCCAGTGATGTGGAATGGAAGAGAGCCCGTACTTGGTTCCCAGGATTGCACCCGCCACCGCACATTTGGTGAATGAGTACACTTGAGTACCAATGACTTGCTGCGGGGCATCACTCTCTGTAGAGACAGCATTTAGTGCAAACTTACCTCGGGAAGCTATCCTGAAAGCGGAACCATCCCCATGCTTCTTGATATCCATGTACAGGTTTGCAGCAACCGTTTGATCAGGAGTCTTCCCTTCGGTCTTCCACAACCCCTGATCCAAAATCCTTTGGGCAATCTGTTGGGCATTCAAAGGTTCATTGGAAGCCTTCAGAACAATTTTCGCTGCGTCCTTTACCGTCATTTCATCTCCTCTCCATCGATCAAAGGTACTTGAATATCAATCGTACCAAGCGTGCATTACCGTATGAACACATGCTCTTGATGCCAATGCAGGAAGGGCAAATGTTCTTCTCTAATCCATCGGAGCTCCATTCCTTGTTTAAGGCCAAGAACACTCAACGAAGATGACTCCATTCGCTTGGAGACTATCAGTGCTCCTTGGTCATCAAAGGTGATGAAGCCTCTATCGAATAGTCGGTCGAATCGCGCTTCCAGCAAGAAACCGTTGAACACATTGAGCCTTTCCTCAGCGGAGGTACAATCCTTCCAAGGTTTGGCATGGCTGGCAAGCAATAACTCTGATTCTCCGATATTGGTCAGCGCACAACGACCTTCCCAATATGACAGCATATGATTGCGGTAGATATCCTGGCCTACTCGTTGCTCAACTTCTCGTCGAACTTCTGTCTCATCGATTGAGAGATTCTTGATCCTTGCATCGAATTCAAGCAATGGAGAGTTGGGCAGAGATCCAGCCAAGATTGAAGCGTCGCTCAGGATAGTACGCAGTACGTCAAGGTCGAGAATCGGATACGCAACAAGTTCACCGTTCTTTCTCCGCAGCTCATTACTCAACGCAGCTGAATTGAATGAAAGAACAAAGCCACCTCCAGCCACCAACTTCACGATACACGTGAAGCGATGGAGAGCCGAGGATAGTTGGATAGTATCGCTAGCAAGTACCAAGGGATCGACTTCCCAACCAGCGCTATAGGCAATTGGCTGGATAACACTGTACACATCTACTGCCATAATTCAGGCTGCCTCTCTTGCCTATCCCAGGCCTCCAGCACCAAACGCATGGTTCTATATTCACCATACTCTCGAAGCTCTTTGTTCTTCAAACCGGGAAAGGTTTGTGATGGATAGTCTTTCCCCATCACAGATTCAGGATCAAGAATATACATCAGCTCCTTTCGATTGAGCCCATATAAGCGAGCATAAAGAGCATCAAGTTCAGCACGATTAATAAATCTCCCTTCAAAGTCCCAATTTTGCAATTCGATTTGCATAGAAGAGGCTATTAGCCTTGAGACTCCTATCAAGGAATCAACATGTGAATTAACATATTCTACTAGCAAATCTTTCACAGTCATAGAATCAATAGTTGGTAATTGCTTTATATAGTATAGACTTAAGTTTGTTCCCCCCACTTTTTGTCTCGCACAATAATCAAAAACTATACTTGAGATATTTGCAAGAAACAATTTTGATCTCTTATCCAGCAGAACAAGATTAATCGAATGACCTACTGCACTTCTAGGAAAGATTGATGATATAACTGTTCTTTCATTGGTAGTGTTTGTAATATTCCTCCATCCCATCAACCACTTCGGGCTCCTCTGATCCATCACCTGATCCATCTTCTTCATCAGGTTATCAGCGGTTGCCAGTTGATTGAGCTCCTCATCTTCACATGCAGCCAAAGCCATTCTCAGTTGGTGTTCTTCACCTGCATACCAAGCCTTCCTCACAGAATCAGGAACATCGGCAATACGAATCAGGACTTCTTTCTTAGGGACCCAATACCTTGGAGTCACTTCAAAATCTGGGTTCATTTTCTCTTCAATGGTTACATCCCTGACCGTCCCATCAGGCTCATACGTTGCCCATCGGTGATCATACTGATGCAACATCTTGGCTTCATACAGCGGATAGCTATCAGCCTCTGGAGAATCCAGGAAGAGGGAGGAGTCGTTCGACATATGAAACATCGTTGAGAACTGCACACCCCAAGGATTACCTTCTTCTCCCTTTGACTCATCAATCAAGACAGGCACTTTTCTGTAGATCTTCTTCGCAAGCTCAGCATCCATCTTGCTTCTGAAGATGGGAAGTGTGTGAGTATTGGGGTTTATCAGATTGAAGTCTTCAGCGGTCAACTCAAAGTGACGCCTATCATCTTCCAGCTCTTGGATAGAATGTAGGAAACAAGCAAAATCAGCTGAATGAGAAAAACCCAGTGTAAGTAGACTGAATTTTTGCCTACTATCAACAGCAGGGAATACCTTATCACGGTTTTCAATATCATACAAAGAAATGAGCTGGGAATCCTCTACAAACGATCCAAACAACCTCTTGGTTGAATCATCTGTTGCTATCCCTGTTGGAACTATGATACCCACCCTACCCTTGTTCTTCTCTCGTAGTTTACTTACCAGTTCAGCAAAGAGTGCATAGAGATTGGTGTCACCTATGCCTGAAAGTGGGTACTGTCCATATTGTTCTTCCTTGACATGGATGAAATTGCTCAAGGCCTCCGCCTGATGCTCTTCTGCAAGGAAGTCTTGGTAGAGCATCTTGTCCGCTTCTGATCCGGTAGCAAGTTTATCAATCAAAGCCTTTCTTTTTGCTGCATTCTGAGCTTTGGCAATCTCAGGGTTACGAGAAGCAAAGAACTCCTGTTCCTTGATGGTGATTTTCTCCCACGGAGGATTGCCCAACACCACATCAAATCCACCCTTTGCGAATACCTGGGGGAAGGCAAACGACCAGTGAAGGACATTCGCTTTCTTGCAGGCTTTTCTTGCTTCTTTGATTGCTTCCTGGTCTGTCTCTGATGGCTGCTGCAGAATCTTATATCGATAGAGAGTCTGGGAAGTAGGAACTACCCTTCCTGGTCTCTTCTGCATCAGGAATGCACCAATATAGATGTCGGAAGCAACGTAATCAATCTTGCTTTCTATCTGCTCTCTGTATTTGTAGTATTCCCGTGCTTTTTGCTCAACATCAGAAACACTCTCTTCAGGCATCGAATCAACCTGACCAAACATATCCTCGTTCCTACCTGAAACTACGATATTGGTCTGCTCTGGAACCTCCAGCTCTTGCTTGTAACTCTTCAAACCAATGGCATTCTGCTTTGCCAGGTTTGCACAGTACTCCTTGTCATCACCGCTAAGCGGCTTGAAAGCATCCTTGGGAATACCTGTATCCAGGACAGTAAGATCAAACACACCAAGCAAGGAGTTACCGCACAGAAGATGCCGGTCAAGGAAGCTCAACGGCTTTCCTGGCTCATACCCTTCCAACCAGAGAGCCATCTTGGTCAACTCAACAGCCATCGGATTGAGGTCGACACCATAGATGCACCTGCTGATGACATCCCGTAGTGCCCGTCTGTACTCTGAGGGGGTAACCACCCCGTCATCATCACGGGCAACTGCAACATACTCAGCAATCTTTCTTGCAGCTGCAAGGATGAAATGGCCACTGCCACAAGCTGGATCGATAACAGACAACGAGAGAAGTGCTTCAGCCTTATCCTGCACATGCTCCTTGGCTGTTTTCTCCAGGACCGGAACCAAAGCTGTCTTTACCAACTGGTCAACCAGGAAACTCGGAGTATAATAGCTGCCGGTAGTCTTTCTGGCATTGCCTGCAGTTGATTCATCATCCTCAACACCAATGAATCTGAATACCCTCGCCGGCATATCCACAGCAGGGACCAATTCCAACAGGCTCTCATATACAGAACCCAATTCCTCGGTTCCCATATTCTTGTAGTCGATGTAGCTGTATTGTCCTGATGCGTTGTTCGCCCATCTGAGGCTCTCCATCGCCTTCAGGAATGTCGCATTATCGAGAGTCGCATTATCCAGGTCATCACACATACCGGAGGAGAACAAACCACCAAGAGCAGGCAATGCCAGACGGGGTTCACCCTTTGCCAAAGAAGTGAAGACAATCTTCTGAGCTGCCCAAAAATCGGTATAGTAATTGTAGGAACTCCTCCTATGAAGCATCACCTCACGAAGACGATCGAGACTGTACCCTTTCTCATACAAGTCCCGTTCCCTAGTCAGGGAAGCATCAGGAGAGAACACCAAACGCAACCCATTTTCCGCCCTGCGTTCTTCCAAGGCAAATAAAAATAAGAACCGATAGACAAGTCGGAGCAGTTGGTGATAGAGATCCTCTGCTGTTAGCTGTCCATCGTTGAGTCTCTGCCGCAGCGCCTCATTCGCTTGGTTGGCAATGAAACCGGAACCAAGAAGTACTAGAGCTTTGGTTACCCCACCTCTTAGCCCATCACGGACACGCTCACCAGTGCTGATAGTTTCGTTTCTCCACTCTTCCCAGATGGTCATTTCCTCTTGATTCTCAAAGTTATAGACCCGGGAAACATGCAGAATCTTCCAAAGAAGCGTGTATTCAGAGTAGTGATCATCCTCAAGCATCGAATGTAAGTCAAATTCCAGATACTGAGGACGAGCCATGGTCGGAGATGACCTGAGCAGACGGATCGTTGAACCATTCGATACTATGCCCCAGGAGCTCTTTCCCAGAGCATTCAGGTATTCCTGCGACATCTGGAAGAGCGAACGATTACGAACTTTTGCACCGCTGATCCCAAATCTGGAATCAGATACATCCAGCCCCATATCATAGGCAGCTACTGTTATGGGAATTCTCTCAAATGCAATCTTCTGGATTGGGTATCCATAATCACCTACCCGCTTCGACCTCACTCTCTGATACTCCGTCCACCCAAGACAGCTGGACATAAACTTCATGAAGAACGTGTCAGTAAGCTGGAATAGATCAGTATAGGAACTCTGGCGACGATTCTTGAAGTCTGCATGCAATGCTCGGGCGATCTGATAGGAACGGCCGATCTCCTCGATCATCCTCAATCCTGCTGGAATCTGATACTCGCTCTCCTTCTGATGGGAAGCTTCATTCTTTGCAATTTGTTCCAAAAGATCGGGCAACAGCAACGAACCCTCCAAGCGGATGGTCTGCCATGATATTCCGTGTGAATTACGCCTAGCCATCGAAAACTCCTTACAACGAATCAACAGACGGGAGCAGGACATACACTCCCATTAAATCAGCGGGGAAACAAGGACTGACGGTCACCGATCCCTTGGCACTGGCAGCAGAACGGACTCTCCGGTTCTGGTCCAACAACTTGTTTGCATGTTCCTTGCAAATTTGCTCGATCGAATCCTTCTGCGAACGGTAGAACGCAAGCGCCTGCAACACATTCCGCTCCTGTGCCCCTGCAGACAAGGTTCCTGCGGGTTTGCAGGAGAATAGCTTCAGAGCATCCTTCTCTGGTATCCATTTCGGATTCACCATCCCCCTGCTGCCGATGACGATCAACTCCTCAGCCATCAGATAGCGTGACTTATCATTGAGCTTGGTAGCAATCTGGTGCCTGACCCGCACCAGGAACAGGGAATACGCCTGGTCAACCTCAGAAGTCTCGATGACGGCACACCGACCGCCGATCGGCTTGTCATTGCGATAATCAAGCGTGTTTTCCACAATATAATCACTGAGAATCTCCACGATGGGATGACTTCTGTGGAGGAACTCAGCACCGATAGGCGCAGGATTTTTCATGGACAAACGTATGGGTCTCTCATATGAGGCCTCGGCTAACCGATCTTTCAACTCGCTGGGAAGATGGGAAGGATCGAATTCGAACTCCTTCTCTGAAATAGGTTTCAAAGGATTGTTCAACCGCTGAAGCAGCGTCTGCATCATCTCCTTGATCGTATCGGCAGATCCAAGCACTCCTTGCTCTTCTTCCCATTCGGGAATTACATCCTCAGGGTGCAAGGAACGCTGTGCAAAGATGGTCTTATTCTTCTTCGCATTCTCCCTGGCATCCTTCCAAGGACCTTCGAAAGCCTCGGTAGCTTGCTGGATCTCCCCGAAATCAAAGGATAGCTGCCCGCCTTCCTTCTTGAAGGACTTTTTCAGCAGTGCCGCCTGCACCAAGGCATTCCCAACTGCTTCACTATTCTCAGGAATCGGTACCATGACTCCCAATTCCTGCTTGATGGCAGTCGCCTTTCTCAGGATTACGTTGATGATGAACCCATCAACCGGGTTATCCTCACAGTACATCATGGTACAGCGTACTTCCGGAAACTTCTGTCCGAATCGGTCTACGCGGCCCTCCCGTTGCTCATGCCGGGTTGGATTCCATGCAAGATCATAGTGAATCACCGCATTGAAGTACTCCTGAAGGTTTATGCCTTCAGAAAGGCAGTCTGTCGCCACCAGGATGCTCTTCTCAGCCTTTCCCAACAATGCAATTCGTTCCTGCCTTTCTTCGGCTGACAACTCACCGGTCACAATGTCGATTGTATACTTTGGAAACTTGCTTCGTAGATACTCGCCAACATATTTTGCAGTTGATATGTATCTGCAGAAAATGACCGGACTGAAATTGTCCTTCAACAGAGACCCTTGCAAATGGCTGACCAACATTTCCAGTTTTGGATCGGTTTGATCCAGCAGGCTCTGAGCTTTCTTAAGCAACCGCTTCAATTCCTGCGTCTCATTGAAAAGCTGGGTAGGGGTGGTATCATCAACAGCGAAATCAACGGCTTCCTCATCAAGGATGTCAGCTCCTTCCAGTGAGAACTCGTCATCGGTGATGTTCTGGAGCCTGCTGGTCAGGACGCTGATAGCAGATGCCGGGCTGGATGCGACACACCTAAACAATGCAAGAATGGCATACCAAATCATCTTGCCTGCAGGTGTCTGGTTTTTCTCATGCGTTTTTGCGAGTGTATAGCAATAGACTCTTACCTCTTCAAAGAATGTTCTCCAGGTATCGTTGAGATGGTAGGAAATCTCCTTGATCATTCTCTCCGGGAAAATGGAATCATCCTTCCACTCGATGATATCCATTCTTCTGCGCTGAACGAATTGTGTTGCCAAATCCTCACGAAGCTGCTTGTCAACATTCTGATCTTGCCCAAGCTGCAGGTATTTCTCATCAAGCAACCCAAGCAAGTTGTGAAAGGCTTCATCATCGCCAGAGTGAGGCGTTGCTGTAAGCATGATCAAGGACCGTGACTTGTCACTGGCAAGCTTTTTCAACAGCTCATACCGTAGCTGCTGATTTGTTCCTTTACTCGTACAGGTATGCACCTCATCCACAACTATGCATTGGGGTGCAGTTGAAAGAAAATGCTCCCTATGAATGGGGTTTTTGATGTAATCCAATGACACCACAAGCACAGGATACCGGTCAAACAATGATTGGCCTACCGGCAAGGTCTTTTCCAGAGACGAGACAGAGGAGGATGTCAGCGCTACTGCAGGAAAATTGAAACGTGTGTGAAGCTCTCCCACCCACTGGTCGACCAGGTGAGGCGGGCAGAGAACGGCAAATCGATCAATTTCAAACCGATCCCAGAGTTCTCGTACGATAAGACAAGCTTCAATGGTTTTTCCGATGCCGACGTCATCGGAGATCAACAGCCTCACCGGGTCCATCTTTAGTGCCATGAGAAGCGGCACCAATTGGTAGGTCCTTGGTTCAACGGCGATATGACCGAACGATCTGAAAGGACCAGCGCCATTGCGAAGCTTGAGCATCAGGGCTTCACGGAACAGAGCACCGGAGCGCATATTGGAGAGCTGGGACGGTACCGGGTCATCGAAATAGGCTGCCCTTACAGGCTCCTGCTCAAGATCCGGGGCAATATAGACAACCTCATCACTGCCTCTCAACGGGCGGAGTACCAAAACCATATCATCACTGCCAGCCTGAACAACCCAGTCTCTTCCTCTTGCACGTACCAAGTTGCCTGGTGTAGTACGAAAATTACTCATTTCTCAATTCCTTATTCACCGAACACATCTGAATTCGCTTTGAAAATCTCATCCCACGAAGTGTCATCAGTACTCACTTCCAGGATGTTGATGGACCTGTCAGCACAATACTGCTTGGTTGCTTCACTTGCTTTCCCAAAGAAAATTGCTGTCCTGGCGGAAGTATAATACAACGGAAGTACCGAACCATCCTTAGTACTGACTGAACTTTTTTCCGGCAACCGAAGATTTCGTTGTTTCAAGGCTTGCGTGAACTCTGACTCAACTCCTGAAACCTCTGAAAAGACTGCATCTTCTCGCTTTGACACAGAACCATTGGCAAGTGCTACCAAGATTTTTATTGCATCCGGGTCCCTACGGTCTATGTCCAGATGCTCAGGTTGGTTGTAATACGACAACAAGCACTGATAGCAACCGGCTTCGCAGGGAGGATTACCGTTGGCATCAAGGTCTTCCTGCATATGCTCGGCATCCCATGTCTGCGTCTCATTGACATAGTGCATGATCCTCAATGCCTGATCAGATACCATCGAGAGAGCTTTCTTCTCCTCGACGAGCCTGTTCAAAACACCAGCTCCCCCTTCCACGGCCTCGTAGAACAGGATTCTTTTCCTGTTCTCACTTGTTGGCAGAGGTTCTACAGCCAGTTCAGATTCTTCAATCTGGAATACTTGTTCAATGCCACGTTTCAGTGCAGCTTGCAGGGTGACCATGGTCTTTTGGGAAAGATCCCCCTCCGGATGAAATACCAGAATATTCTTGCAATCTTCCACGTACGGGACAATCCTTTGCGGTTTCACCTTATTGGTTACCGGTACCTCGGGATTCTCCGGCTCATCCTCGTCCTCACCCTCTGACTTGCTCCAAAGACCGGACAAGGGATCAATCGGGAACCCGAGAAGCTCCTTGTTGGTCCTTCGTTTCCATCCCTTGTTGATCTTGTAGACGGTGGCAGCCTGTGCATACAACATCTCACCAAGCTTCTCTTCCTTGAGCATGATATCGGAGGCTGTCGAGAACCGGGAATCGGCACCATTGAAAACATACGAGGTCTGAAGATCGTAGCCGACCCTCTGCCGCTCCTCATCATTCATGGAGATGCGCTGTACCAATCTGGTTTCCACCGTTTCGATACGATACAGCGCATTGATCCGGATGCTCTCAGTCAGGATTTCCCCGCAGCAAGGGCAACGTTCTGGAGAATCAGCATACCCGGAAGCAATGACACCATAGCCGCAATTTTCACAGATGATAGCATCGTTGGTAGTCAATTGGGTGCTTCCATCTGCCATGGCGATGCTTGTAGCAGCATTCAGTTTGGCTTTCACAACCCGGAATACTTTGCCTTGGTGATAGATCAGACTTCTGGGTCCAAACTCGGAAAGAGCAAGGAACCGGGACCGGGAGACCGTAGTAGCATCATCCTTGTCCTCAGTGGTACTGGGTATCCAGGCGAGCAGAGGCAGGCGCGGGAAATTGTATCCAGGAAGCACTCCCTGACTTGCCAAATAGCGGTAGCTGTAGAAATCAGACGACGAAGAGTTCCTACTCCTGGTGGTTGTCAACAAACCCATCTGGATGCTCGCATCGTTATAGAGCCTCTGAGCAGCTTTCTTTTGTTGCTGGGTTGCTGTGGGAGACATGTTCACTGTATGCGACTGCTCCTGTTGCTGCCGTGTCGCCTTAAAGAGGTTCCGCCAGCGGTCAAAGGCTGTCTCAAAGCGGTTCCAAGCGGATGAGACCAAACCTTGTGCATACTGTTCGCTGAACCAAGGTGCCTTCTCCGGTACAAGATACTCCTTTACTGTCTCAAGAAGAGCGTTGATCTCCCCTAAGGAACGCTTGGAAAGCTCTGGGTCACAGAATGCGTCTCGGATCTCCTTCCGAACCTCCAAGAACGATTCCTCATGCTCCAGATCAAGGATATCAGGAATGGAAGAACCTATTGGGTATCCTGACAAAGCAAACCATACAGCCAGCATATGGCTATCGATCAGGTCCTTGTTGGAAAGATCCAACGAGGGAGTCCTGACCGTACCATGGACCATCTCATTCTTGTGATGGAAGAACCATTGGTCATGGGGGCTTTGGGAGGCACAGTACGATACCACCAACGCAGCTTGTCCGGAGCGGCCTGCACGTCCTGAACGCTGGGCGTAGTTTGCCGCTGTTGGAGGTATATTGCGCAGGTACACGGTATTGAGCGAAGAGATATCGATGCCCAATTCCATGGTTGGGGAACAATAGAGCACAGGAAGTGGCTCCAACTGCTTTTTCTCCGGGTGTTCCTTCTTCCAGGTTTCCTGGTCTTCCTTGGAGTATCGGAACCGTTTCTCGAGTATTTCACGTTCATCCGATTCAACTTGAGCCGTATGCTCTCTGGACTCAAACTGGAAGAGGGTAAAATCCCGAGACTTGAACTGTGTTGCAATCGAAGAATACAAGGCAGTGAAGAACTCATTGGACCAACGGGAGCGGTCAACGTTCTCCTTCAATTTCCATACAAGGATGCTGTCGTTGAGCTGCCAGCCAATCAGGTCACCTTTTTTCTCCTTGATCTGATTGATCAATCCATAGGAGGAAGCAATTGCAAGAAGGGAGCGTGTTACTTCTTCGATCATCTTTCCCCTTTCAGTGTTGCGTAACGTCTCCCAGCTTGTACCTTTCCATAGCTCAGGATTCTTCAGCTTCCGTCCGATATACGAATAGGTGCCACCTCCAACATACTTGAAGATTCGTTCCCCTTTGTCTGTGATAGTGGGTAGCTTCCCCACTATCAGACGATTACCCGTTCTCAGCTTCTCATGCTCATAGAAGCCCCAGCGTTCAACCAGATGGTTGTACGTGTTCCTCTGCACTACCTGAAGCTCATCCGGATCCCAATAGGAGGAACTGATGCATAGGTTTGCCTGCATTTCCTCAAACAACATCTTGTATAACCTGAACCGGATTTCAGGAGTAGCTCCCTTAAGAACTGCAGGAGCATCCGTGAACTTGGAATCATCAGCGCAAAGTTGCTCAAGGTATGCGTAGTGAATCTGCAACATTCCGAGCTGAATCAGGTTTGGGTTGTTGTATCGCCATCCTCTGGAAAGATCGTTGAGAATCCTATAAGCAAGAATTTGTTTCTCGTATTTCTGGTAACTGAGCCTCAGGTTCGTTGCCATGGTGGGATTCTTTAAATATTCCCTGAGTATTTCAGGATCATCCGAGTCAAAACCCAAGGCTTCAAACACTGCCTGGGCGAGATTCTCAATCCGGATCATCCCACCGTTGTTCCTCAACGCAGCCAAGAGTGCTGAACGCATGGTAACCAGGTAGATGAAATCATTGAAATGCCCTGATTGCAACGCAGCATCCTGACGGTTATCGGAGAACCCCAGTATCTTCTTCTGGGCGAACGTACTGGTTTCCTTGTCAAACATCTGCTCCAAAAGGTTGAGCGTGATGATGGTGGTCGATGAAGAACGACCTTCACCTGAAAGCCCGACCAATTTGTTGACATCCTTCGATCTGGATTCATGTTCAAGTCCACAATTGGGGCAGAACTTCACAGTTCCGGGGATGAACCAGTACTTGACGGCACCTGCTTGAGCCTCGCCTTGGGCGTTGATCTCAATCAATTTGGGGATGGATTTCCTCATCCCTGTTTTGACTATCTGGTTCCCTTTCTTGTCAAAATCCATCCAGGACTCGGGAATATCAGAGTCGCTTTGGTAATTCTGCTCAGCAGAGACTGGCACCAGGTACCCAAACCGACCGGCTTCATCATCCTTTTGGCTTGGGACATCATCTATCCGCCGTGGTTCGAATGTAGTCAGGTCATCATCCACCCACACTGGAAGGTACTCCTGTCCGCATTCCCTACAGAAGTATGTCCGATACAAGCGAACGTTCTCTTTCTGTCTTCCTGGAGCATACTGTTGTTCATCCAAGGTGATGAGCCGCTCGCCCACCGGTTCGAGAGTGGTAAGCACTACTCCAGGTCCGCTGATGAACTGATGAAGCTTGAATGCAAACAGCGGCTCTTTCTTCGGCGATACCACGTGTTCGCAATGAACAAGGAATTTCCTCAGTGTTTCAAGAGCCATCACTCGTGAAACATCGGCATCCGATGCCAATCTGTCCAAAGCCTCAGAGAGACTGATGGGAGTAGCACGTTCCGGGGACTTGCCGGGTACAAGAATGATTCCCAATGTCAGTTCAACCCAGATCGATAATTCGTCCAGTGCAAGAGCGGCATAGTCATCTGGGAACGGAGATCCTGACACGATGCGTTTATGCAGGGCGTTCTTGTCGATTTTCCTTGCCTCGGGTGTGACACGGGTCAAGACTTCGCCTATTACGTTGGTTACAGGAATTTTCACCCCGAACAATGTCGAGGCCGTCTCTGCTACCGCCTTAGCCTTGTCATCAGCACTTCCGATGGATGACATGGTTGCGGATGTACCGATGCAGATCATGGAGCTGGCTTGAAGCCGTTGCCTCAGTCTTCTGATCAACATGGCAACGTCAGCGCCCTGCCTTCCCCGATACGTATGCAGTTCGTCCAAGACCAGGAATTCCAATCCCATGCTATGTTGGACAACTTGATTATCGACTTCTTCATTTCGAGTAAGTATGAGTTCCAACATCATGTAGTTGGTCAGTAGGATGTCCGGTGGATTATTGGCAAGCTTTGATCTCTCTGTGCTGTCTTCTTGGCCTGTATACCGTGCTACAGTAATAGGCCGTGAGTCGGAGTCTGGATAGTTATCAAGGAACTTGTTGATTTCTCCCAGCTGGCTGTTGGCAAGAGCATTCATCGGATACACAATAATTGCTCGTGTTTTAGGAGTACTATCCTGTTCCTTACCCCTGATGATCGCATCTATGATTGGAATGAAGAAAGCAAGACTTTTCCCTGATCCTGTTCCTGTTGTGAGCACATAGCTCTGTTTATCACGGGCTTTCCGGATTGCCTGTTCCTGGTGATTGAAGAGTGTGAGCGGAGCACCTTTGATTCTGAACAAGGTTTCACATAACGGGTGAAGCAAATCAGCCTTCACCAGCTCTGTTATGGTATGTGTAGTCTTATAGTGAGGATTGACTTGAATCAGGGGTTCCGGCCAGAACCGACCATTCCCATACTCTTCATCAAGTACTTCTTTGATATCCGGTGCAGATACTCTGGTAAAACTTCTGGAAAACTTGGAAAATGATTCAATCAGATTATCCCGAAACTCAAAAATATCCTTCATGAGACAACTCCCATTCAACCATTAAGGAAATAAGTTGTTGGATATGACTAACAGCCTACCCTCTTAACAAGACATACTACCATAGATTCCATGCTTACAGCTAAGCTAATTGCTCTGGGATACAAATTCTACACAGTATAAAGAGTCTGGACAAAAGTAAGGATACATCAAACCAATCATCCCCAGATGGCTTTTTTTGCTGTCTCACTGACTATGTCAACCAGGATATCACGTACCCCTGAGGCAATTTCTTTGCCTACTTTCCCCAGAATGGTTTTTACTCTGAATGAAGCGACTTTTGCCTGTGGAGTATCCTTCATTAAGCTATCTAAGTCAGTCTTGAATTGAGTCAGCTCTGCACCTTCTAGTTTACCTGATAATTCCATCAACTCACTTGCTGCTTGAAGACTGCGCTCTGTCCAAGGAAAAGGTCTGCCACAATTATGGCAAAAAGAGGGCTTCACGTATTCAAAATCACCGAGAACATCGGGCTCGTAATACGATCCCCGAATAGGACTATCACAATGTGGACATTTAGTTATTGTCTGCTCTCCACAGATAGAGCAATACTTCTCTCTCAAATCTGGCATAACGTCTGCATAAGAAGTAGTTACGTGTCCATTTAAACATATTTCTGCTACTCGATAAACGCCCATAATCTATACTCCTTTCGTCAATATATGAGGCCAAAGCGCTTTATACATCTGTGACGGATTAAAGAAAAAACCATCGCAAGAAGGTCTTACTTTGTATCCTTTGGCGGGCATGGATCATGTCCATATGAGTTTGGGTTCTGGATCTTCCCATCTTTTCCATGGATTACCAATTCCGCATCTTGATTCTTTGCCACACCTTTTGCGTAATCAACAGCTTTGTCTTTTGTACTGAAACTCTTGGTAGCTTTCTCAGCTCCACCCTTCTTTACACTCCAACCTCCCTTAGGAGAAGGAATCACATGCTGTGTTGTTTTTGCCATTATAACCTCCAATATATATTTTTATACCTACAAAGAAATACTTTCAGATACAAATATAAATCGGTCTCATTTCCATAACAAGCCCCGTTTATTATGATTTCCCACTTTTAGTGACGTCTTTACAGAAAGGAGAGAAGGTGTACCAACAAAGGTGCCAATTCCAAGATGTTTTACCCTGTTCTAGGTTGTTTCATAATGCTTGACAGCAAATCAATTTAGAAACATAATGGCGCAAATTGGATTCATGCGAATGGTATATTTCGTCTACCAGTATTTGCGCCTCAAACTTCTTCCTGTCAGGAAACCCCAATTGATCCGATGGAGTCTCTACTTTTCCTTGAGATTGAGCAATTTTACTGATATCCAAGAGCAAGGAAGGTAGATCGCAGGTAAAATGCGGCCAGTCCGGCTGTTGCCAAATATAGGTATCCAAGATGGACTTTATGCTGTATGCGTAGATTATATACTGTATTCTACGCATGAGGGAAATACCTTACCTTAGGAGGCTTCCTTCTGCTGCTTCAGCAGCTGATACACCGTTGCCGCCAAGGGGACTCCAAAGAGGACGCCTGGCACCCCGAACAATCCAGCTCCCAGGATGACTGAAACAAAGACCCAGACTCCGGGCAATCCCACCGAACTGCCGACCACACGGGGGTAGATGATGTTGCCTTCCAGTTGTTGGAGAATGACCAGGAACAGTACAAAGAAAAGTGCCAGACGCAGGCTTTGACCAAAGATCAGGACAAAGCCGACGGCCCCGCCGAGGTAGGCTCCCACCAAGGGGATGAGGGCGGTCATCCCCACCACCGAACCGACGGTGAGTGCATAGGGAAACCTGAAGAGCAGCATTCCTACCGTGCACAACGTCCCAAGAATCACCGCTTCCAAAAACTGGCCGGTGAAAAACTTTGAGAAGGTCCTGTTCGCTACAATAAGAATTGCAGTAATCTTGTGATAGTGCTGTTCGGGGATGAATCGTTTTGCCAGATAGGAGAGCTGACTTACCAACCGATGCTTTCCGAAGAGCAGGTACAAACTGAAGATCAGTGCAATGAGGCCGGTGGCGACCGAGCTGACCGCTCCTCCGAGCAACGATATGGTATAGTCGGCAATCTTGGGCGATGATGCCTTGACCTGCTCGATGCCTGCATTCACATACGTTTCAAGAAGGGTAAACCCTTGTTCAAGCTCGGGTCTGCGGCTCATCAACTGTTGTAGCGACTCTACGCTCTCTTGATAGAGAACCGGCAGGTTTGTGCCGAATTGCTTGATCGCCACCCCGAGTTGGGGAAGCAGGAGTACCAAGACCCCTGCGATGAACAGCAAAAAGAGCAACAGTGAGATGCACGTAGCCAAAGCGCGGGCAACTATCGGCTTCTTGATCCGCTTCTGGAATTTCAGCTCCAGCTTCTTGGCGGGAATATCCACCAAGTATGCGATTACCACGCCAAGCAACAGGGGTTTGAGCAAGCCGGCAAAAGCGGAAAAGGCCTCTACCACCTTCGGAAAATAGACTACCGCCAGAGCCAAGGCTGCTCCAATCATCAACAACTCTATTACTCTTCGAAAGGTACGATGTTCCATCTCTAGCTCCATCAAAGTTTGAGTATTGCACATACTTCGGGAGATTGCAAATCGTGCAGCTTACTCCTACACATTCTCGTTTCAATTGCACCAGAGCCCAATTATCCAACAAAAATATTCTCTCACTGTGGAAATATGCATGATATACTGAGACTAATCAAAAAAGGAGATTGTTGCTATGAAGAAAGTGTTTTTGATGCTCTGTGTCCTGGCAGCTGTCGGCTCGTTGCTTTTTGCAGCAGGTGCAGCTGAGAAGCCTAAAGCCGGTGATGAAGGCCTCTCTGGAAAATTGGTAATCTATACTTCGATGTACGACGATGTCATCGAAGCGATCGACGAAACCCTCGAAGAGGTGTTCCCTACCGTCGACATTGAATTTTTCTATGGTGGAACCGGCACGCTCCAGGCCAAGATTGCGGCAGAGTTCGCAGCAGGCAAGCTCGGTTGTGACATGCTCATGGTCGCCGACCCTTCCTATGCCTTGGAACTCAAGCAGATGGGAGTCCTCCAGCCGATCATGATCAACAATGCCGCCGACCTGGCATTTGATTACGACAAGGAAGGCTATTGGTATCCGGTACGCATCAGCAACATGGTCCTGGCCTACAATCCTGCAAAATATTCCAAGTCCGATATCCCCAATTCCTTCTATGATTTTGCCTACGACAAGCGGGTGGAGGGCATGATCAGCATGTCCAATCCCTTGACCAGCGGTACTGCACTGGATACCATCAGCGCACTGAAGGACAAGTATGGATACGAGTATTTCACCGCCCTTGGCAACCAGAAGGTGAAGATTGAGAGTGGTTCGGTCGCCCTGACCAAACTTGAAACCGGTGAGTGCAAGGTCATCATGATCCTTGAGGAATCGGTGCTGCAGAAGCGTGAGATGGACAAGTCCAAGATTGAAGTAATTTACCCCACCGACGGCACCATTGTTGTTCCCTCCCCGATCATGTCGATCAACGACCAGTGGAGCCCCAACAAGAATAGTGCAGCCGCCAAAGCCGTCACCGAGTGGTTCTTGTCCGACGAAGGCCAGGCCAATATCGTCAAGGCTTGGATGCACTCCGTTTCTTCCAAGTATCCCAATCACCCCTACGACGCCATCCCGACCAAGGAAATCCTGAAGAACACGATTCCCGTCGACTGGCAGGCAACGGTAACCTTGCGCGAAGAACTTCGCACCAAGTTCCAGGAAGCTGTCGCCAAGAAGTAATTCACCTAACATCTTGAGGCGGAAGTCTTGTAGTCAGGGCTTCCGCCTTCTTGTTCAAAGGAGCTCTCCCTATGCAAGTGCTTAAACTCAGTGCCCCTTTGGAAGCGGGGAAACGACGATGGTTTTTTGATCCGAAATGGATCATCATTCTTGCCATCGTCGGATTCCTTTTGGTCTTCCAGGTGTTTCCCCTGCTCTATTTGGTGTTCCGGGCCTTCTTTTCTACGGGAAGGTTCTCACTTGAGGCTTTCAAGCGTGTATACACCTACCCGCTGAACTGGTCAGCTTTGACCAATACCGTCATAGCTGCTTCCTTCTCGATGATTTTTGGAGTCCTCATAGCCTTTCCGTTGGCATGGCTGGTAGGACGGACGAATCTCTACGGGAAAAAATTCTTCCGCACCCTCTTCGTCGCCACCTATATGGTGCCTCCCTACGTTGGAGCCATGGCCTGGATGCGCCTGCTCAATCCCACTGTCGGGTCGATGAATATGTTTCTCATGAAAATCTTCAACCTGGGCTCCGCCCCGTTTGATATCTATACCATGGGAGGCCTGATCTGGGTGTTGACCGGATTCTACTACCCGTATGCCTTCATCACCATCAGCCGCGCCATGGAGAAGATGGACCCATCCTTGGAGGAGGCCTCACGAATCTCCGGGGCAAGCCCTCTGACTACGCTGCGTACCATCACCCTTCCCATGATGCTCCCTTCCATCGTTGCGGCAGCCCTTTTGGTGTTTGTAGCCGCAGGTTCGTGCTACGGCATCCCCTCGATTATCGGAGTTCCCGGGCAGATCCATACGGTTACCACCCGAATCATAGACTTCGTCTATATCGGCAGTCAGGAAGGACTCACCGATGCCACAACCCTTGCGGTCTTTCTCATGCTGATCGCCAATGTCGTACTCTATCTCTCCACCTTTTCAATCGGCAAGAAGCAGTACATCACCGTCTCCGGCAAGTCGACCAGACCCAATATCGTGGACCTGGGAAGGTGGAGAATTCCCATCACTTTGGTGGTTGTCGCCTTCGCCCTGATCGTGGTCATCATCCCCTTTGTGACTGTTGCCCTTTCCAGCATCACGGTGAACCTCGGTGAATCGGTATTCTCCGAGGGAAACATCACCTGGCGGTATTGGGAACGTATTTTCACCCGAAAATCCATCCTCAGCTCTGCAAGAAACAGCTTGATTTCCGCAATAATGGCAGCCTCATTCGGTCTTCTGATCTCCTGCATGATGGCATACCTGCTGGTGAGGACCAACATCAAGGGCAAGAAAATCCCAGATTTCATGATCACGGTGGGAAGTGGAACACCGAGTGTCGTCATCGCCCTCTCGTTGATCATGTCCATGAGCGGGAAGTTCGGCATCAACATCTACAATACCCTGACCATCATGGTCATCGCCTATATGATCAAGTACATGATGATGGGTATGCGTACAGTGGTAAGTGCCCTGTCGCAGATCAGTCCATCCTTGGAAGAGGCCTCCCAGATATCGGGGGCATCATGGCTGAAGAGCATGAAAAACGTCACCCTGCCGCTGATCGCCCCCGCCTTGGTGGCTGGTTGGTTCTTGATTTTCATGCCCTGCTTCTATGAATTGACCATGTCCACCCTGCTCTATTCAACCAACACCAAGACGCTTGGGTATGAGCTGTTTACCTACCAGACCTATCATAACCAGCAGACCGCCTCCGCTTTGGCCACTGCGATCCTGTTCACCGTCTTCGGGATCAACTGGTTGTTGAACAAGCTTACCGACGGTGAATTCTCAATCTAAACGAGGTACATGATGTCAAGCATACTCATCAAGGATATTAAAAAAGCTTTTGGAGAGGTAGTGGTCCTCTCCTCCTTCAATGCCGAATTATCCGACGGGGAGTTCGTAACCCTCCTCGGCCCTTCGGGGTGCGGCAAAACCACGATGCTTCGGATGCTCGCGGGCTTTGAAAAACCCACCGAAGGGGAGATTTACATCGGTGATAGGGAGGTGAGTTCGACCAAGAATTTCGTTCCCCCCGAACAAAGGGATATCGGCATGGTATTCCAGTCCTACGCTGTCTGGCCGCATATGACGGTATTTGAGAATGTCGCCTATCCGCTGAAGATGAAAAAAATGCACAAGCAGGAGATCAAGACCTTGGTCGAAGAGGTTTTGGAAACCGTCCATCTCTCCCAATACGCCCAACGCATCCCCAGCCAACTCTCGGGAGGACAGCAACAGCGTGTAGCCCTGGCCCGGGCATTGGTGGCAAAACCTCAGTTGCTGCTGTTGGATGAGCCGCTCTCCAACCTCGATGCAAAACTGCGCGACTCAATGCGTTTTGAGATCAAGGATATCCAGAAACAGCTGGGCATCACCGTTGTCTATGTCACCCATGACCAGATGGAGGCCATGACGATGAGCGACCGCGTCATCGTCATAAACAAGGGAATCATCCAGCAAATCGGGCCTCCTACGGAAATCTACCGTCACCCGGCAAACCAATTCGTCGCTGATTTTGTGGGAAAAATCAACTTCTTGGAGGCTGTCAGCAAGGACAAGGTCCTCACCCTGAAGAAATCGGGGCAGCAGCTGCCGTATGAAGGACCGTTGGAAGGCGATGTGGTGGTAGGCATCAGACCGGAGAACCTGCGCTTCGTTTCGATAAAGGGAGACTTCACTGGAACGCTCTTCAGCAAGTTCTATCTGGGCGATGTCAATGACTGCCGCATCGATCTCGGGGGGGAGCAGATCCGCGTCATAGCTGAACCATCAAGCTTCGATACCTGCAAGGTAGGAGACACCTACCAGCTCAGGGTGGAAGAGTTCACTGTCTTCGAGGACAGCGGAGATGACTCACATACCAAGATTCTTACATAAGAGGATCATACCATGGCACAAGATCTACGAATCATTACAACCGGGGGCACCTTCGACAAGCAGTACGATGCGATCAGCGGCGAGCTCACGTTCCGCGAATCGCAGCTGCCAAGGATTCTTGGCCAGTCACGCTGCACCATGACCGTCCACCTGGAAGGCCCGCTGGCGGTGGACAGTCTCTACATGACCGAGGAGCAACGTCATGAAGTGGCGAAAACCTGCCTGCATAGTGCCGAAGACAAGATTATCGTTGTGCACGGCACCGACACCATGTGCAATACGGCGAAGGTGATCGCTGAGACGTTGGGAGAAGAGAGTAAAAAAACGGTCGTTCTCACCGGCGCCATGATTCCCTACTCTCTCGAGGGCTCGGATGCAGTCTTCAATCTTGGAACGGCGATTGCATCAGTCCAGCTGCTCCCGCCCGGGGTCTATCTGACCATGAGCGGGAGAATTTTCAACTGGGACAACTGCCGCAAGAACAAGGAAAAGGGAATCTTCGAGACCATCACCTAGGCAAGGGTCTTTGGCAGGTATGCTTGATGGCAACCTGCCGTTTATTCTCTGCAGAAGCGAGCAGGCTGCACATCACCTCGACCACATGCCGGGTAAGCTCACCGCTTGCCCGGTGTTTCTTTGTATCGGCAAGAGCAAGGGCGATATCTGCAACACCCAGGCCACGGGAGTTCTCAGCATAGTCAAAGAGCAGGGGAATCTCCTTCCACTCCTTTGTACCCTTGGTGCAAAAGAGCACCGGACCACCGAAGGTATTGGGGTCGGGAACCTGCAAGGAGCCTTCACTGCCGTAGATTTCCATGCGGGGCATGCTATGATGCCATACATCAAAACTGGTGACCAGGGTGGCTACCGCCCCACCTGCAAAGTGCAGGACTCCTGCGACATGGGTAGCAACATCCACATCGATGACCTCCCCTTTCTTGGGCTCGCTGGTTATGGTTCTTGTTGCAAAGCTCTTTTGTGCATAACCGGTCACCGAGTCGACAGGACCGAGGAGATTCACCAAGGCGGTGATGTAGTACGGGCCCATATCAAACAATGGCCCGCCGCCTTGCTTGTAATAGAATTCCGGGTCAGGATGCCAGCTCTCATGACCATGGTTCATCATGAAGGCAGAGGCTCCAATCGGCCTTCCGATCCAACCATCGTCGATGAGCTTTCGGCAGGTCTGAATGCCTGCTCCCAAAAATGTATCAGGAGCCCCTCCGAGGATCAGACCCTTTGAGGAGGCCAAGTCCACAAGCTCGGAGGCTTGTTCAACAGTAAGGGAGAGCGGCTTTTCCACATAGACGTGCTTGCCCGCCCCAAGGGCTTGCTTGCAAAGGCTGTAATGACTCTGCGGCGTGGTAAGATTGAGCACCAAGTCAATCTCGGGATCCGCCAGCATGGCCTTCACATCTGCATACTGCCGTATCTTGAACGTCTGCGCTATTTCGGCTGCACGCTGAGCAAGCAGATCGACCACACCCACCACCTGTACCACAGAGCTGAACATCTTGGTCAGGTTTTCCAAGTAGATACCGCTGATCTTCCCGACTCCAATAATTCCTACTCTCAGTTTTTTCATATCAGAACATCTTCCTATCACTTGCAAATCGATCAATGCCCACACCTTGCTCTTGAGCAATCCGTTTACCTTCGGCAGCCCACAAGAGGCCGCGTTTCATCAATGTCCAAGCCTCAGGAATGTCAAAGACATCATCGTGGTGCCCCAAGGAGTTGTAGAATACCCGACCGTATCCCCACTTCTTTGTCCAGACGACAGGCATCTGTACGACTCCGTTGGTGGAATGGTACCAATCGACGGTGGGGAAAGTAGTAGTGGCAAGGACCTCCACGGCGGGGTCGACATGCAGGTAGTACTGCTCGCTGCAGACAGCAAAATCCTGCACATCCCGCGTCAGTTCACTTGAGCTGTGCTTGATGTGCACCCGATACGGCACGCCATCGGAGCCAGGGTGTGCTACCCAGTTGCCTCCCATGATGAACTGCCAAAGCACGTTGGTGCGAAACGCATCGCACATGCCACCATGGCATCCTGCCACTCCGACTCCGCTGCCGATTGCATCGGCAAGATGGTTGGTCAATTTGGAGTGCAGTTCCCCCATCGTCCAGATGGGTATGAACAAATCGAGGCTGAACAGATACTCCCTGTCCTGCAGGATATCAAGAGAACGTTCGAGTTGCACCTCAAAACCAGATTCTCCCAAAAACGTGGAAAACCGCTTTGCCACCAATTCCGGTTGGTGGCCATCCCAGCCACCGACCAATAAGAGAGCTTTCTTCTCTGCCATACTTTCTCCTTACTCCAATTCAGTATAGTGCAAGAATGCAAAATCCGCGCTCTTGGAAAATCCCGTCATATCTTGAGCCGAGAGCGTGAAGAATGCACCGGTAAAGGCTGTATTGTCCAACCTATCATCACTGATGCGCAGTGCATCACTGTCCTGTCCGTATTGGATGTACCGCTCTCCATCCAAGGAGTAGAAAAACCTGACAATTCCGTAGTCGGTCTCTATGCGAAGATACAGCGATGTCGTTTCTCCCAGCGCAACCGGCTCGAATGGTTCGTCATACTTGCCGTTGTCGCAACTGAGGATGCAGACCACCTTACCAAGAGCCTCGTCATGACTGAACCTCAGGTAGTAGTACTGACGTGTCCCGTAATAATAGGAAAGACCAGCCATGTGTTTATACCAGGAGGGATCGAATTCGACCTTGGTGGTGACAATACACCTGAAAGCCTGCTGCCTGCGCCCTACCAAGGCCTGGGTGAAGGTGGAGTTCGGACTCTCCTTGCCATACAGACGCAGATACCCCTTGCGCGCTTTCAGTGAAAGGGTGTCCTCTGCGAGGGGTATGCGCAGTGTCTGGAAATCCAGAGGGAGCTTGTCCTGATCGAACGAGTAGTGAATATCAACCGGACCTGCAGGGGTTGCATCAAATGGAGACTCAAAGAAAGCTCGTGGAGCATTGCCGCCACCCTTGATCCTCGGCCACAAGTCCTCATCGAAGACAATATTCTGGATGGAAGTCTCCCGTCCAAGCATACAGTGCTTGTCCACCGGACGGCCGCAGAGATGGACCATCGCCCACTCACCGTTTTGCATCTGCACCAAGTCAGCGTGACCGGCTTTCTGGATTGGAAGGTCCGGTCTATCCCTGCTGGTAACCAAGGGATTGCCCGGCATCTCCTCGTACGGACCTTCAATATGCTTCGAACGTGCCACCGACTCTGCATGGTTGTAAAAGGTACCTCCTTCTGCAACCAACAGGTAGTAGTACTCACCGATGTGGTAGAGATGGGGACCTTCGGTCCATCCCAGTTCGGTTCCTTTGAAAATAAGCTTGGGGTTCCCTACACATGCACCCAACCTCATGTCGAACTCTTCCAGCAGGATGCCGGCAAACCGGCTGCGCCCTTTACGGAAATCGGTGGACATGGTAACGACATACTTGCGCCCGTCATCATCATGGAAAAGCGAGGGGTCGAATCCATAACTGTTGATGTAGACCGGCTCGCTCCAAGGACCGGTGATTGCAGGAGCGGTAACCAAGTAGTTGTGTGTATCCTTGAAGTGATCCTTGGTATGTACGATGGTGTACAGCAGGTAGAAAGTTCCCTTGTCGTAGGAAAGGCAGGGCGCCCACACTCCGGTGGAATCGAGACACCCCTTCATATCGAGCTGGCTCACCCGGTCAAGCGGCCGGGTAAGGAGCGTCCAGTTCACCAAGTCCTTGCTGTGGTGAATTTGTACCCCTGGAAACCATTCGAAGGTCGAGGTGGCAATAAAATAGTCATCCCCCACCCTAAGGATGGAAGGATCGGGATTGAAGCCTTTAAGAATTGGATTCTGTACTCGCGTCATGATATCTCCTTGTCAGCCCTTGAGGGCGCCTTGTGTCAAGCCGTTGATGACTCGGTCCTGAGCTACAAAATAGAAGATGAGGACCGGAAGCGAACCTACCAGTATGGCGGTAAGCACTGCAGGAATGTTGATCGTCTGGAAGCCGTAGAAGTCACGGATGCCGAGGGAAAGCGTCTTCTTTGAGCGGGTGTCGATCATGACCAGGGCGTAGACAAACTCATTCCACATGGTCAGAAAGGTGTAGACACCGACTGTCGAGACTGCAGGACCGGACAGAGGCATCACAATTTTACGATAGATCAGAAAGAGCGAACCTCCATCAATCTTGGCAGCCTCATCAAGCTCCTTGGGCATCTCCTTGAAGAACTGGGTCATGATGAAGACCGAAACAGGAATATTGAATGAGATATACGGCCCGATGAGGGCGAACAGTGTATCATACACACCAATGTTGATACTGAGCGAGTAGATGGGAATCAACGTGGTATGGATGGGAATCATCATACCGGCTACGACGAGAAAGAAAATGCCCTTGGTGACTTTGAAGGAGAACTTGGCAAACACAAAAGCCATAAGAGAGGATACAAGAATAACCAAGGTGACACCGCTGACACTGACAATCAGACTGTTGATGAAGTATTTCAGAAATGTCGGGGCAAAAACCAGCTTGTAGTTGCCGAAAAAGAGTTTTTTCGGAGGCTGCCAGATATTCATCATATACTCAGGAAGGCTCTTGAAACTGTTGAATACCAGAAACAGCAAAGGGAAGCCGGTAAGAATGAGGACCACAATGCAAAAGAGATAGATGCCGGCCTTAAACAGTTTATCGCTTACAGGTTCTTTATTCATATCAATGAGCCTCCCTCACCCTGGTGATATAGAGGAAGATACAGGCAAAAAGGAAACAGATGATGAACATCAGGCCTGCAATGGCCGAGGCATACCCCATGCTGAATTCCACGAATCCTTTCTTGTACATATAGGTGGCCATGAGCTCGGTGGCACCACTGGGTCCGCCACCGGTCATGATGTAGACCAAATCAAAATATTTAAGAGATCCTACCATCGACATGACCGCACTGGTTCTGAGTGTGGGCACCATCAACGGCAAGGTGATCTTCCAGAATGCCTGATAGCGGTTTGCACCGTCGATCGTGGCTGCTTCATACAACTCGGTGGAGATGTTGGTCAATCCTGCTTTGAGAATGATCATGTAGAAGGGAATGAACTGCCAGCAGATGACGAACAGGACTGCAGGCATTGCGGTACGCACGTCGGCAAGGAAGCCGATAATGTAATCGCCCAGTCCAACATGTTGCATTACATAGGCAAGGATTCCGAACATCGGATCGAAGAAGAGCTGCCACATGATGCCGGTTGCAACGGTGGAGAAGAGCATGGGAAGAAAGAAGATGGTACGGAAGAAACGCGTACCCTTGATTTTGCTGTTCAAGGCAAGAGCGATGAGCAGTGCGAAAGGAAGCTGGATGACGATGGAGGTGATCATCAGAATCAAGTTGTTTTTTACCGCCACTCCCATCATGGGATCTTGAAGGAGCTTCAGATAGTTCCCAAGCCCGACAAATCCAGAATTCTGGCTGATACCCGTCCAATCCAAGGTAGAGAACTGGAAGGTCATGACAATGCCGTAGAGATTGTAAATCCCATAAAACAGGAGCCCCGGCAGCAAGGCTGCCACAACAAAGAGAATCTCCCTATGGTTTGTTGCACGACGTTTAGTTTGGACCATGAATACGTTCCTTATGCTGTAGAGAGGGAGGCTGAAAACCAGCCTCCCATCATGGGTGATTTCAATCCTTACTTCTTGGCGGGACCTAATACTTCCACAGCTTTCGCCTCCACCAGCTTTGCAGCCTGGGCGGGAGTCATGGTCAAACCAAACAACGCTTGTGTGGTATCCTTATGCACTTCTGCGAGGGCAGGAGGCATATACTGGTCGTAGAAGTTCTGCATGACTTTTGCACTCATGAGCACATCATACTGCTGCTGGATGAGCGGATCATTGATTACGATGCCCTTGACACCAGAAATCATGCGGGACCCGTCGATCATGTCTTGACCATATTCAAGGTCGGAGAGCGTGACAAGCAGCTTGAATGCTTCATCGGGATACTTCGTTCCTGCATAGACGTGGATGACATTTCCGCCGCCCACAATCTCGTCGGCAGAACCCTTTGCACCCTCGATGACCGGGAACTTGAACAGGCCGAGGTTGTTCTTGTAGAAGTCAGGAGCCTCATTGATACAGTTTCCAAGCAGACCGTTGGTTTGGATGATGTGTGCAGCCCTGGAGCTGTAGAACAACATTCTCGATCCACCGGTGTCGTAGTTGATACCGTTCATACCTTCAGGATAGTAACCCTTGCGGACCCATTCCTGAATCTTTTCACCGGCTTTGATGAAACTCTCATCCTCGAACGTCTTTCCATTCTCCCGATTGAATGCATCGATGAAGACCTGTGCCCCGCCGTAGCGCATCGAGAGGTAAATGAAGGTGATGGCCCCGGGCCATTTGCTTGCATTACCGAGTGCAATGGGGATGATGCCGTTGGCTTTTAGTACGTCACAGTTGTGCTCGAACTCTGCAAGCGTTGTGGGTACCTTCAGACCGTACTTATCGTACAGCTGGCGGTTGTAGTATACAGAAGAAGGTCCGCAGGTAATTGGAAGACCATAGATCTTGTCTCCACTCATACTGATGGAGATACCGGGTTCGAGATAGTTTTTGGCAACACTCTTCACCTGTTCGGAAATATCAAGCACTTTGCCTGCTTTGATGAACTCCTCCATCCAGCCGCCACCCCAGGTGATGAACAAGTCGGGTGGATTTCCTCCGCCCATCGCTGTCTTCAGCTTGGTCTTGTAGGGATCGTTCTCGATTGCCTGATCAACCACTTTGACGTTCGGGTTTGCCGCTTGATAGCGGGCAATAGCCTTCTCCATGGTAGCTCGTCGGGTGGCATCAACGCCGATGTGCCAGACATTCAGCGTAATCTGTTCGTCTTTGGCTGTTGCTTCAGGGGCCCCTGCTGCAAACAACAGGGACATGCCCACTACCAAAGCCAGCGCCAAGGTACTCAATTTCTTCATGCTGTAACCTCCTTATCAGGTAACGCATCATGTACTATTGCAAGCCACACAGACCTGCATCCTTTTGTATATTCAGTGTGGGGGCGTTTTGAGCAGATAAGAATGTCTACTATATACATTACATATGTTTTATTGATTTTTTACTAATAATTCGTTTATTTATATCAAATGTATTACTTTCTAAATCTTTTCTTAATATAAATATACAAATAACCACAAACCTAGATATTACATATGTAATATAGATTTATGGCTGAGATTGAAACCACTGGAATGTCGTTCAGGCTTGTCTGTGCCTACCTTCCTAAATACCCTCCGTCCACCGGAAGCATGATGCCGCATACGTAATCGGAGGCATCACTGGCAAGATATACTGCAGCTCCCGCCATATCCCGGGGCTGCCCCCAGCGTTTGGCAGGAATACGCTGACTGAGTTCTGCAAACCGCTTCTCATCCTCGACCAACGCTGTGTTGATCGGGGTAGCCATGTAACCGGGTGCAATGCAGTTGACGTTGACACCCAGGGCCGAGAGTTCATTGGACATGGTTTTGGTCAGCTGCATGATTCCGCCCTTGGCAGCACAATAGGCAACCGTATAAACACCGGCTGCAACGGAATTGACACTGGCAGTGTTGATGATTTTGCCCTTGCCGAGAGCGACCATCAAACGAGCCGCCCACTGAGCGAGATCAAAAACAGAAGTGAGGTTGAGTTCAATGACCTTGTCCCAATCCTCGATGGGGAACTCGAGGACCGGATGGCGGATCTGGATACCGGCATTGTTGACCATGATATCGAGCTTTCCGGCCAGCCGATTTTCAATGGCCGACTTCAGTCTTGCGCGATCGGCCCGATCCAGCAGGTCGGCACACATGCCTTCGGCCAGCAGGCCTTCACAGCGAAGCTGCAGAGCCTTCTGCTCGACCTCGGGATTCACATCGACGAGGATGACAAAAGCTCCCGCCTCTGCAAGGCCCTCTGCCATCCCCCATCCCAGACCTTGATAAGCGCCGGTTACTACTGCATTCTTTCCAGTCAAGTCAAACGGGTTGTGTTTCATACTGCCTCTTCATGCTTGCCAAGGGATTCCACCCGTCATTGATGAATTGGTCGATGGTGCGGTTGCTGCTGCCGTAGGTGATGAACTCTTCGACCTGCATCCCATCCTCCTCATACGCCTTCCTGAATTCAGCAAGCGTCGATAATCTTCTGATCACAGCCTCATCAACGGGCTTGTCAATCTCCGTTTCGAAAGGCCCCTTGAGAGCAAGCAGCACCCCCTGAATCTTCACTGAAATGGACATAATCATTTTAGCCCCGCTTAAGGCGGTGATGTGGTAGGCACCCCGGCAGCCTGCAGGCATGAGATACGTCTCATACCCCCGCTCGGCATACAGATGGTATGCTTTCTTGATGCAAGCAGTCCCAGCCTGGCGGATGTCCGACTCAGACACGTCGGCTTGTTGGTCCTGGGCGACATCGCGAAGGTAGTCGTCCAGCCTCCCCACCATGAGAACGGCAATCGTAAGCGGGGTTTTGAGACCGTTTTTTCGAGCCCTCCCAATGCCTCGTTTTGCAGCTTCAGCAACAGCAAGCGCCTGGGGTACGGTAAAACCAACGGTCGCAGCCACATTGTATCCAAGGGCTGCACACTCCTCATAAGCACGGATGCCGGCCTTGGTAGCAGGCAGCTTGATCACCACATTGGGGAACCATGCTGCAAACTGCTTTGCCTGGGCGAGCATGTATGCATAGTCACCGCACTTGTTGGGATTGGTTTGTGCGCATACATACCCGTATCCGGGTCGCTGTTGTTGATACAGGGGCTTGAGGGTTTCGGCATAATGGCCGGTAACCGCCTTGACCAAACCAAGCACTTTCTCATCACCGCCAAGCGCCATGGCACCCTGGATTGCATTCCGCCATTGAGCAGGTTGACTTGACAGCGTCTGATTGACCAAAAACGGGTTGGTGGTCATACCGACCGCGCCCCACGATAGAGCGCGCTCAAGTTCATCCTTGTTGGCAGAGTCATGCCACCACATCGAATCTGTTTGGTTTGCCAGCCATTGAAGATAGTTCATCAAGTCCCCTTACTGTCCGATCGCGGTGCCGCTCAGCTTCGCATAGTAGCGTGCCAAGGCGCTGTGGTCGTCGCTTCCGAAGCCGTCGGCGTGCAGCG
>DJGJ01000006.1:0-182 GCA_002432715.1 Sphaerochaeta sp. UBA5849
TTTCCGTCCTCTATGGCCTTGACAGCATTCGCCTCGAGGGTCTTGCATTTGGGACAACCTGTCCCGAGTATCTGAATTTTCATACGTCATTTCTCCTTGTTTCCATTATTGGAAACTCACCAAGGCATGTCAAGAGCTTTTCTTGACAAAGTTTCCAATATTTGCAACATTGCATATATGAA
>DJGJ01000006.1:234-46510 GCA_002432715.1 Sphaerochaeta sp. UBA5849
TGCAGCCAAACTTTTCCGCGTCATCGGCCATCCAATGAGGCTTGCCATCATTGAAGCATTGCACGAGCGGCCTTGGTGCGTTTGTGAACTTGCACAGCGGCTGGGACTGAACAAGTCGGTTACCTCGAAGCATCTCTCCTCCCTCAAGAGCGTAGGAATCATTGATATGAGACGCGAAGGAACACAGGTGACCTGTGTCCTTATCATGCCTTGTGTCCTGGATATGATGCACTGCGTGATCAAACCGCCAAGTATCGAGTGAAAATGCAAAAGGAGACCATCGGATGAGCAAGAAACGAATCATGTTTGTATGCATCCATAATTCTGCACGAAGCCAGATGTGCGAGGCGTTTGTCCGCCATTATGCATCTGACCGCTTCGAAGTGCACAGCAGCGGAATCGAGGCGGGGAATCTCAATCCCCTGGTGGTGAAGGCCATGGAAGAGATCGGCATCTCCATGAAGGGGCAGTATGCAAAACCTGCAAAGGAATATATCGATCGAGGCGAAGCATTCGATTACGTGGTGACCGTTTGTGACGAAAGCAATGCCGAACGCTGCCCGATGTTTCCCGGCAGGAGCGAGCGCATGCACTGGGGCTTTCCCGACCCGAGCGCCCTCCAAGGCACCGATGAGCAGAAGCTTGCTGGAATCAGGCCGATTCGCGATGACATCCACCAGAAGGTCAAGAAATGGCTCGCTGATGTTTGACACCCTGATGCACGAGCATGCATGGTTTACGCTCAGAGCGTTTTGAGGGAGATTGGCAGCAGTGCATCTGCTCTCATAAGGAATTTACGTTTCTTCATCCTTGTGTGGAGGTTTCTCTTCCTCCAAGATAGGCTCAAACTCAGGTGCACAGCAGCGATTTTTCTTTTCCATAGCATCCCCCTCTCTATGACACCAAGGTGAACACAGGCCCGCCGATTTCTGCAGTAAGCCCGATGCCGCATTGCAAGAACCTGCAATTCTGACAATGATTTCTTCCGGCACATGTCCATAGATGGCGGATCATNNGCATCATTAGTTGACGTCAACAACCAATATACTCCTTCTCATCATATTGACTATTCTCTATATGATAGCTAGTATTCTCTCCAAGGAGGCATTCAAAGATGAACTTGCATGAGACAACAAACCAGCTGCTCAAACTCAAGGCGCTCTCCGATGAGACCAGGCTGGACATCATCAACCTCTTGTCCTCCGGCCCTCTGTGCGCATGCGATATATTGGAGTCTTTCCAGATAACACAGCCTACACTCAGTTACCACATGAAGCTGCTCACCACAAGCGGCCTCGTCTCCTCTGAGAAGGCAGGAAAATGGATATACTATGCGTTGAATTTCGATGAAATGGAACACTTGTTGGAGTACCTGAGGACGATCTCGACCAACCGAAGCGTCCCGTTGGTCAGCAGCAATGCAAAGTGCAAGCACAACACTGCCGATCGATGTAAATAAGGCTGTCCTGAAAGCAGGCAGATTGGGAGGGATGTATGGCAAGGGAAAAGAAATCATCAGCAGGAATCGGTTTTTTTGAACGGTTCTTGACGCTGTGGGTGTTGCTTTGTATGGCAGCCGGGGTGCTAATCGGGGTCTATCTGCCCCAGATACCCCAATTCCTCTCTCGCTTTGAGTATGCAAACGTCTCCATACCGGTAGCCATCCTCATCTGGCTCATGATCTATCCGATGATGCTCAAGGTCGACTTTCACAGCATCAAGCAGGTGGGACAGAATCCCAGGGGCCTGGTGATAACCTGGGTGACCAACTGGCTCATCAAGCCCTTTACAATGTACGCAATCGCCATGTTCTTCTTCTACGTGGTCTATCAGGCACTCATTCCAAGGGATTTGGCACGTCAGTACCTTGCGGGGGCGGTGCTGCTCGGAGCCGCACCCTGCACTGCAATGGTATTTGTATGGAGCCACCTCACAAAGGGCAATCCTGCGTACACCTTGGTCCAGGTAGCCACCAATGACCTGATCATCCTTGTTGCATTCGTTCCCATCGTAGGATTGCTGCTCGGCATCAGCGGCATAAGCATTCCCTGGATGACGCTGTTCCTCTCGGTCGTCCTGTTCGTGGTCATTCCCCTTGGAGCCGGTTGGCTCTCCCGCATGTTCATCACCAAGCATCGGGGCTTGGATTACTTCGAGAACACCTTCATACCCAAATTCAGCAATGTCACCATCACCGGCCTGCTCTTGACGCTGATCATCATCTTTTCGTTCCAGGGAAAGACCATCGTCGACAACCCTCTCAATATTGTTTTGATCGCCATCCCGCTTGTCATCCAGACGTTCTTCATCTTCTTTGTTGCCTACCTGTGGGCCAAGGCATGGAAGCTGCCACATGATGTAGCAGCCCCGGCCGGGATGATCGGGGCCTCCAACTTCTTCGAGCTTGCCGTGGCAGTCGCGATCTCGGTCTTCGGCCTGAGCTCCGGGGCCACCATTGCCACGGTGGTCGGTGTGCTGGTTGAGGTTCCGGTCATGTTGACGCTCGTCAAGATCGCAAACAGAACCAAATCGTGGTTCCCTGGTAAGAACGCATGAAAAAACAGCATACCCATCGGGTGATCACCGACTACATCAAAGAGCGATATGGGGCGATTGCACGCAATGGATCGGTCAGCGGATGCTGCAGCACAGGTTGTTCCTGCTCTTTCGAGCCCCAAGACCTCGACCGATTGTCATCCATGCTTGGATATCAACAAGACGACGTTCTTGCAGGTGTTGGCGGAGCAAACCTCGGGTTGGGCTGCGGCAACCCCTTGGCGTTTGCAGCCATCAAGGAAGGAGAGACTGTCCTGGATCTCGGCAGCGGAGGTGGATTCGATTGCCTGCTCGCCCGCAGGCAGGTCGGTGAGAGCGGGAAAGTGATCGGAGTCGACATGACAAGGGATATGGTTGACCTTGCACGCTCACATGCAGCCAGACTTGGGTACACAAACGTCGAGTTCATCGAAGGTTCAATAGAGAATCTTCCCATCAAGGACGACAGCGTCGATGTGATCATCTCCAACTGCGTGATCAATCTTTCGCTGGACAAACAGAAGGTGTTTCAGGAAGCTTTCCGGGTATTGAAGAGCGGCGGGCGCCTTTGTGTATCCGATGTGGTGGCGACTGCAGACCTTCCTCAAGCAATCCGGGATGACCTCCGCTTGCTTGCAGGCTGCGTAGCAGGGGCCGAACATGTACAGATTATCAGGCATCTGCTTGTCGATGCAGGCTTCATCAGTGTCAGGCTGTTCCCCAAAGACACAAGCAGGGAAATCCTTTCATCATGGGTTCCAGGGAGCAGCATCGACCAGTATGTTGCATCATACATCATCGAAGCTGGTAAACCACAGCCCTTGCAAGCCCAGAATTGAATTGCATGCAAACCCGCTACCTTGATTCCTTGCTTCGTCCTGTGCATAATCTCTTATCATGGAATCAACGACAGGTAAGCGTGGCAGACCGAAGAAGGATACCACCGTGGTGGCGGTTCAAGGAGAGGCAAAACCGACTGGTCGGTTTTTCTTCCATCTGATAGAAAAAAAAGACGGTTGGGGTTTACAGCTCCTGGATTCTAAAGGAAATACCTGCGAACCCGATTATCACCGCTATACCGGATGCATCCGCAATGCATTGAGGGAGTTCTTCCTCATGTATCAGAAGGAGCAGAAGTATCTGCGTTGGGATGCCTTGAGCGAACTGGAAACAGGCTTTCTTGTGCATGATCCCGGCCCGAGGCTTATCGAGCTTGCTCTTCGATCCCAGCTTCTGCTTGATGAAAATCACCACATACTGCAGCCAAGCAACGAGGAATCGAGCATACAGCTGGTGCTGGAATCTCCGCAAGCACACCTGGTGACCGCTTATCCAAGCATACGTACGGCCGATCAGACAGTACTAAACAAGGGTACATCAATCCATCCAATCTCATGCGAGCATGTCGTACTCGGCACCCAAGTCTTCCATTGTGAGGATTTGGGTCCCTATTGGAATGAATGGAACATTCTGAATGCCAGCCTGAAAGCATCTGACTTGGAAACCTACCTATCCTTGATTCTTTCCAAGTTTCCCACGATCACTCTTGCCTATGAAGGCTATAGCATACACAACACCCATCCGGTACATGCCAATCCAAGCTTGTATTTCAAGGAGATTGATGCCTATGGATACCTTCACATTCTCCCGCTCATCCATCTACAATCCTATCCCCCCGGTTTCTTTGAAGAACAAGACATCATCAAAGTCGTCCAAATTGATGAAGCGGAGAAACGGCTGAGCATCTCAGAGGTGGTGTATCCCGAGGATCCTGCAGAAGATTTTCGGGCGTTGCTTGCAAAAATGGGCAAGGAGGCAAAAACCTCTGTATTCGAGGAGGAGGGGCACTTCATCCTGGAATCTGATTTCGCCCAACGATTCCTCTCCCTCTCCATGGGAGAGCTCATCGCGCGGTTCACCCTCTTCCAAGCTGCGATACTGAGCAAGTTCAAATTCAAATTTGCACAACCGAAATTGAGGCTCTCCTTGGGAAGCGGCATCGATTATTTTGAAGGTGATGCCGAGATTTCTCTGGAAAACGAGACATTTTCCTTCACCCGCTTCCTATCCGAGTATCAAAAAAACGGCTTCATCATGCTCAATGACGGCTCGCGCGTCTATCCCGACATGAAAAAGCTGAGACGCTTTGAGCGGCTGGTACATCAGCAATCGAAGCAAAAAGAGACGGTGCAAGTCTCTTTCTTCGACATCCCTGCCCTGGAGAAAGAAGCCGAACTGCATATCAAGGGGGATGGAGCCGACCGTATGCAGGCATTCTATCAAGGATTCAATACACTCAGTGAAAAACCTGCCACGTATGAACTGGCCGAAGGAACACTTCGACCGTATCAGACCTATGGGGTGCAATGGATGGAGTACCTGCAGCAGTACCACATGGGAGCCTGTCTGGCCGACGAGATGGGTTTGGGGAAAACCGTCCAGGTAATTGCCTTGCTGCGGAACCTGTACAAGAAAGGAAACCAAGCCCCCACCCTGATCCTGGTGCCACGCTCCCTGATTTTCAACTGGCAGAGTGAACTCTCACGTTTTGCTCCCGAACTTTCCTGCACGCTCTACTATGGAAATGCCAGGCAGGTATCGCAGCTTGAGGACCCGCAGGTACAGATCATACTTTCCAGCTATGCCACCATTCGCAATGACGCGAAAGAACTCGCCAAAATGCGTTTCTGCTACATAATTCTTGATGAGTCGCAAACCATCAAGAATCTGGAAACCAAAACAACGAACGCAGTGCTTGCACTGCGAGCTGAACACCGCTTGGCCTTGAGCGGAACGCCGGTGGAAAACGGCCTTTCTGAGTTGTACAGCCTCTTCCAATTCCTGAATCCGCTGTTTTTCTCAAGCCAGAAAGAATACCTGCAGACGTACCTGAAACCAATCCAGGAAAACCAAGACCCCGATGCGCTCAAGGATTTGAAAACCAGGCTCTACCCCTTTATGCTCAGAAGAGTAAAAAAGGATGTTCTCAAGGATCTTCCCGAGAAAACCGAACAGACCGCATATATTGAATTGGAGCCCCAGCATTTGGCCATATATCACAAACGCAGGGAGGAATTGAAGCAGAAAGTCAGCGGAGCGGTATCACAAGGAGGCATTGCTAAAAACACCTTCATGATCCTACAGGCGCTTACTGAACTACGCCGCTTGGCCTCGGTTCCGGAAGCTGATGGTGGGTATCCAGGAATCTCCGCCAAACGGTCCTATTGCAAGGATGTGGTCTCATCCCTGGTCAACGATGGCCACAAGTGCCTGATTTTCACCAACTTCCTGGCAACCATCGAGCTGATCAGCGAAGATCTCTCATCGATAGGGATTGAGCATTTGGTCATGACTGGAGCCACCGTCGACCGCCAGTCGTTGGTCCAGCGCTTTCAAAGTGATCCATCCATCGGAGCCTTTGTCATGACCTTGAAAACCGGAGGCCTTGGATTGAACCTCACTGCCGCAGACTACGTCTTCATTGTCGACCCTTGGTGGAACAGGGCGGCGGAAAACCAAGCCATCGACCGGACTCATCGCATAGGCCAGACAAATCCTGTTTTTTGTTACCGAATGATAGCCAAGGACACCATCGAAGAGAAGATCTTGGAATTGCAGCAGAGAAAAGCGGATCTTGCGTCCTCCTTGCTCGCATCCGATTCCAATGCAGTCAAGGCGTTGTCCGTAGAAGACATCGAACAGTTGTTGGGGTAAAAGATGGCAGCAAAGAGACAGAGTGTTCACCATAATTTGGAATTGGAATTGGAGCCAAAGGTCAAGCTGTCGAAATCGGCACAGGCCTTTTCCATTGAATTACAACGATTCACCCAAGAAGAACTGACCAGGTTCCAAACATGCCTGGTTGGGGAAACCCTGCAGAAAGTCCAGAAATCTACACAATGCGATCAGATCGCCCGGCTGCTCGACTTCCCTACCCAGCAAGCATTCGATGCCTTCTTCTCTTGCCTTCCCCCCTATCTGCAGAAGCTGATACAAGCAGGTTGTTATAACCAGTATATCGATACAAGAAGCCAGGACTGGGAGGTGGACGAGCCTCTCATCATCGAGGACACGAAACACTACTATTACTACTACAACACCCGGTTCCGACCCAACTCAAAATATCGGCTGGGGTTGTTTACTGTCTATGACCAGTATGTTCTTCATCTTGATGAACTTTTTGCAAACCTGTTCCGCCCCTTTCTGTACAAAGAGGAGAATTACATCCCCCGGCCTCTGGATAGAGTAGAATCACAGGTATGGAGCGTCGAGAACCAGATACATGAAGTATTCCCCTTATTCGTTGAATCCTTGATCCCCCTCATCAAGAAGAGGGATCTAAACACAATTATCAGAAAGGGGTTGTTGAAAGGAAATATCAAGGATCTCAGGGCCTTGTGCGGACTGCCGCCCTTTCCGCTCTCCTCGGAATACAACCTTGACCCCCTGGTATTGCTGGCCAAGTTTGTGCTGACTTTTGGACCGAACACCCTTACAAGGCCGGATGACGGGATGGC
The DNA here is from genome assembly GCA_002432715.1 of Sphaerochaeta sp. UBA5849. Lineage (GTDB taxonomy): Bacteria > Spirochaetota > Spirochaetia > Sphaerochaetales > Sphaerochaetaceae > Sphaerochaeta. The sequence goes on from DJGJ01000006.1 coordinate 7,287, forward strand.
TATGATCAAGACTCTGGTGCAGTCCATGCTCTTTATGAGAAATCCCAAAACGAACCTCAACTATGGCAGTTTCTTTGAATACTATTCACTGCTGGACCAATGCAGCCTGAGCGGCGGCTACTCCTATTCGACGGCTTTGGACGATGCATCACGAAAGAATCTTGTAAAAGCCCTCACAAGCCTGCAGGTGGGGCCTTGGTACTCGGTGAATGAACTCTTCGAATCATCCATCATCCATGGCTTCTTTCTGCAGTTCTCCAATCAGGATATACTGTATTCCGCCCTCACCATCCGTGGTCAGCGAATCCAGTTGCCCTATGCCGAATACACAGCCTATGACGACAAGGGTTTCCACCCGACAGGGGCATTGCTACGACCCTTGTTTGAGCGTCCTTTGTTCAGTGCGTATCTCTACCTTTTTGCATCACTCGGCCTCTTTGACATTGGAGAAACAAAGCCCGAGCTCCTATTGACCAAGAATGACAAGCTGCACCCACTGACACCCTACGAGGCCCTGACTCATGTTCGACTCACTTCGTTCGGAGCCTGGTGCTTGAATATGGTAGAAGAACGCCCCCAACAGAAGAAACAGGTGTTTGAAACCATCACCGATACAGAACTTCTCTTGGTAACCATCAAAGGGAAATCCTTGGAACGAAGGTTGTTCCTGGACCAGATCGGGATTCCCCTGGGCCAAGAACGATATAGAATCACCGAAGCCTCCTTCATCAGGGGTTGCACCTCCTCTTCGGAGATACTCCATCGCATAAAAAAATTCAAACTCATCATCGATGCGGAACCCTCTGCAAGGTGGCTCCAGTTCTTCCAATCCGTTGAGAGACGTTCCTCCCTGTTCGCCCATGGAGAACAGGTATTGCTGTACTCCTTTCCCGATGATCCTGAGATACGCAGGATGTTCTCCACCGATCCAGCCTTCAAAAAACTGGTGATCAGGGCGGAAAACAACAACGTAGTGGTCAGAAAGGCGAACCAGAAAGCGTTTCAGAAGCTGCTGATGGAGCACGGATATTTGAATACGCTCTGAAAACGTCACCTGTCATAGGGTGGACTTCAAATAACAGGGAGATTTTCATGGATACGCTGCGTTGCGTCGTCGAACGCATAACCTTCCAGAGCGAAGAGAGTGGATTCGTCATCTTGAAATGCAAAGCAAAGGGTCATCATGACCTGGTGACCGTCGTTGGAGCAATACCGACGGCCGTGGTAGGCTCGGTACTGAGCCTGCAGGGATTCTGGAAACACGACAGCAACTATGGAACACAATTTAGCGTCCAATCCTGTGAGGAGTTGCTGCCTGCCACCATCGACGGCATTGAAAAGTATCTTGGTTCAGGCTTGATCAAAGGAATAGGACCCTACTACGCCAAGCAGATAGTCAGCACCTTCGGCTTGCAGACATTTGAGATATTGGAACAGGATATCAATCGATTGCAAGACATCCGCGGCATTGGGAAGGTCCGCTTTGAACTGATGCGCAAGAGCTGGCTCGAGCAAAAGGAAATCAAGAACCTCATGCTCTTTCTCCAAAGCTTCGAAGTAAGCACCACCCATGCCACGAGAATCTTCAAAACCTATGGGGAGCAGAGCATTGCCGTAATCAAGGAGAATCCATACAAGCTGGCCGATGACATCCGGGGGATCGGATTCAAGACTGCAGATACCATTGCAGAGAAGCTTGGAGTGGCAAAGGATGCTTCAATACGATTGCGTTCGGGCCTCCTCTACACCCTCAACGTACTGAGCGAGAACGGCCACTGCTTTGCCCTTATCCCACAGTTGCTCGAGCATGCTGAATTTCTGCTAGAGACTACAGACGATAAGCTCAAACCGGTCTTGGCTGGGATGGTAGAGGCCGCTGACATCATCGCCGACGATGAAGCCATCTACCTCCCTCCCTTCCATCACGCTGAAACAGGGGTAGCAAAGAAGATTCTGAGACTCATCGCATCCACACCCCGAAGCCAAGAGGAGTGCATGCACATCATCGAACGCCTCAAGCATCCCAAGCCAGGGGAGATTTCATACGATGAGATGCAACTGCAGGCCATCATGACAGCCCTGCAGAGTACGTTCATGGTGCTCACCGGCGGGCCCGGTACCGGCAAAACAACAACCACACTCGGCATCATCCAGGCCTTTCAACACACAAAATCACGCATACTGTGTGCAGCTCCCACAGGCAGGGCTGCAAAGCGAATGACTCAAGCGACGGGGATGGAAGCAAAAACCATTCATCGCTTGCTTGAGTTCAAACCACCGCAGGGCTACCAGAGGAATGCCGACCATCCGCTTGACGGGGATGTCCTGATCATTGACGAATGCTCGATGATCGATATCATCCTGATGCACAATCTGCTCAAGGCGGTTCCACCTGCCATGACGGTCATCATGGTGGGTGATACCGATCAGCTGCCTTCAGTCGGAGCCGGCAATGTACTGTCGGACATCATAGCATCGGGTTTGGTGCCGGTAGTGAAGCTGACGCGAATCTTTCGGCAAGCCCAGGGAAGCCGCATCATCATGAACGCCCACCGCATCAACCAAGGAAGGAGCATCGATACGGCAAACAGCAGGACTTCCGATTTCTTCTTCATCGAAAGCAACTCGGCCCAGGATGCTTTGGAACAAATTCTGGATTTGGCGGCCACACGGCTTTCTGCCTACTACCATGTCGATCCGATACGGGACATCCAAGTACTCACACCCATGCAACGTGGTGTCGTAGGGGCAGCAAACCTGAACAGGATGTTGCAGGCGAGACTGAATCCCTCTTCAGGCAACCCCACTCTCACCCATGGTGGTACCGAGTATCGCCTGACGGACAAAGTCATGCAAATCAAGAATGACTATGACAAGGATGTCTTCAACGGTGACATTGGAACGATCACCGATATCAATACAGAAGACCAGGAGATCACAATTACCTTTGACGACCGCCCGGTTGTGTACGATCGATCGGATTTGCATGAAATTGTTCTCGCCTATGCCACGACGATCCACAAGTCGCAGGGGTCTGAATATCCCATCGTGGTCCTGCCGTTCATGATGTCGCACTTTGTCATGTTGCAGCGCAACCTGCTCTATACTGCGGTAACGCGCGCCAAGAAAGTATTGGTGCTGATAGGTGAGAAAAAAGCCGTTGCCTATGCAATCAAAAACCAGAAGCAACAGGGACGGAACACAAGGCTCAGTGTCAGGCTGAAGGAGGGTGGTGCAAAGCCGCTCACCTTGCGATGAAAGCATCGGCCCAGTCGGGGCATTGCTCGCTGAGAAAGGAGTGCAGTGTCTCCAGACCCGAACTGTCATCCGGATGACGATGGCGCCAATCGCTGAGGATATCCGTTGCAAACGAATCAGGATAGTCTTCGGTATAGTCGCTGAAGTCGGTGGTTGCTTCCTTTTGAAACTGGTAAAGCCCCTTCAAGACACCTTCAATATATGTCAACTCCGAAGCAAATTCACCGATGGCATGAAACGTGTTGATCTGAGACAGGAAGGGAGAAAAAGCTTCCATGACCATTTCATCTGCAACTTCGTACTCATCACGATACCCTCCATCCCACTGTCTTCCTGATGCTTCCCAGCAATCATGAGCTTCCAGGGAGTTGAGAGCGTAATACACCTCTTGTGCGACATCCTCGATGGAAACATCGTTGAACACACCAGAAGAGAGCTGTGAAATCTCACTCTCAAGTTCAGGATGATTCTGCCTCAACATGGACAGAACCTGCAACGCCTGCTCGCCACTGAGGGGGTAGGATTTGGCAGTTCCTGAACTTTTTGTGCGCTTTGTAGTTTTTCCCATTGTTTTATTTCCTCATCCAGCCAAGCTTGGTATGAATTACCGGTAGTGTATACGATGCTCTGTTTTGCCCCACCGCTCTGCTCGCTCGACCTCACCATCCATCGGCTTGATTGTATCGCCGCACCTGGGAATCAGCAAGCTGACAACCCCTTGCTTTTCAGAGAGATTTCACCCAGTCGCTTGCCATGCTCTTTGTTTTTCATGAATCCGGTTTATTCAGTAGGTAGAGACAAGCATCGATCGGTGACCAAACTCTATGGCGTCTGCTCTGATTATGCCGCAGTGTTCAGTGTTATCGCCATCCACTACAGCCTGGTGGAGGGAAGGGACATCCGCATCACAGCGTGGAAACTTGAAAGTTGGTCGACATGTAGACCAACTTTCAAGTTCAATCGCCTTTCCACTATTCCAATGCATACGATGGCTCTGACCTCAAGGTAAAAACTCCTTTTTGTTTTGACAGCACAACATCCTCGGCTATAGTAATAGATGATTGCCACTCTATTCCAACGGAGGCTGTATGAAACCGAGAGACGAAAGCAAGATCTATTTCTGCCCTCGCTTTCATGTAAATTTCTACCACTCCTATCGCGGCGACAGCGCCGATGAGCAGGGTTTCGGCAAGGACATACGCATTATCAGAGGCATCTTGGATGACCTGGATGCACTGCAAAGAGAGGGCCTCACCGTCCACTGTGCCTGGGATTTCGATAATGTATTCTCGTTGGGCACCCTTATCCCCCGACATGCACCCGACATTCTGAAGCGTATCAAAGAACGGGTGGCTTCAGACCTCGATGAAATCCATGTGATGTCCTGGAACAACGGCCTGTTGAGTGCTCATACCACCGAAGAGTTCAAGCTGGCCATCGAATGGGCGTTGAGGGCCCCCGATGGGTCGGGAATCATCGATGTGTTCAACACCTGCACATCCATAGCCAGGCCCCAGGAGTGCATGGTAACTCCATCTCATCTCAAGCTCTACAAACAGTTGGGAATCGATACCATCTCAGTCTATTACAGCGCCATTCCATTCAACGGATTCGGCTCATTCGTACCGAAGCTTGGCGTCGGGCAACGCTACAACCCACTGCTGTTCGTGGATGAAAACAGCGGGGAGTCGATCCGCCTGCTGCCGGCAATCAACCAAGGGGACTTGGCAGAGTATGGACTGAGTGCCCGCCGCATGCTCAAGCATATCAGAAAAGAACAACTGAACCTGACAAAGCCCTCCGACCTCATCGTTGTCCTGGATATGGATGCCGACGACACCTTCTGGGAAGGTTTCCTCCCACCCTCCCTTGGCTTTGCCATCCCCTCTTTCGCCGGTCTCTACCGCCTGATCAAAAGTATTGCCGGCCTTGGGTATGTCTCATTCATCAAACCGAGCGAATATCTGGCCGACTGTGAGAACGCAGCAGCGATTTCCTTCGGGCAGGACCTGGCCGATGGATCTTTCGACGGCTATGCGTCCTGGGCGGAAAAATATGAAAACCATCGCCTTTGGACCATGGTCACCCAAGCAAGAAGCTGGTGGGATGCGGCAAAGAGCCTGGTTATGGCATCCGCCAACCTTAGTTTTTCAGCAGAGGATGATTTTCATCAGTGGAGCTCGACCCTCCCGGAAGAACTTCAACAACTCGCCATGCAAACCATACGTACCAGATTGCAGGTTTTGAGCACCACGCACTTCGGATTATCGGCCCCGGTGATGAATGACCGTCGCCTCCAGACCGCTATTGCCCTGGCTCAGGAATCCATTAATCTGGCAAGGAGACTGCATGAGCGCGTACTGGAGCTGTATGCACCTGCTACTCCTGTCATCGAAACGACGGGTTGGAAGAGTGCTCCCCTGAGCTTGGAAACAGAGTCTGAGGGAACGCTTGTCCTGCAAACACAAATCGGATCCTCCACACTGTGTCATGCAATCAAGGCCCCCTGGGTTGTGTATGGCAAGCGCCTGTGCAGCAGCACCAATGTCGTCTGGCAAGCATCCACCGCCAACGGGATCATCACCATCGGCGGTGAAGGGTCGGAACCTGTGCGCTGGAGCCGAACAGCCAGACTTGATGAGAAAACCCAGACCCTCTGTCTTGATTGCATGATTGAATACCCGTCCACCACCCGGCAAGGATATGGGAAATTAAAGGCCCAGCGGCTGGGACGAACCTGGGATGCAAAGTGGGAACAAACAGCCCCCTGCGAGATTGTCGCCTTTGAGAAGCTGCCGCTTGCAACCACTGCAACCGTATGGAAGGAGGATTTCGGAAAAGAACTTGGGAGCTATCCTTTGGACTACTACGCCTATGGGAAGAACAACGGCCTCTGCTCGATCAACAACCATGTCACACCCAGCTGGCTTGCCCTCAGTGATGGATCGTCGGGGATTCTCATAGCGCAGAGTTGCAAACACCTCCATGGTTTTGCATTCTGCCCCATTCGACAATCGATCCACGACGGCAAGCAAACCATCTCTGCAAATCCTTTCGGCACATATTGGGGAAAGCAATACCGTTACCCTGCCGCCGTCACGGGCTGGGGACGAACAGCCGCCTTGCTGACCGCCGAGCACCTGCACTCCTCTGCACCCTCCTATGAAGGTACACAAGTACACTTCTCGCTTCTTGTGGCACTGTATCAGGGCGGCAGCCCTCCACCCAAGCTCATCTCGTTGGCCAGGAATTTCTCGGAAACAGGAAAGTGCCCATGATCGATATCAGTAGCACAGCGGACAGCTTCACCCTCTCTTACAACAAAGTGCCGATCCTGCAGCATTCAATGCAAAGGCCGTGCATCGGTCTAGGCAAAGGCAGCTGCACCATCACCATGAGCCATGGGATGTACCATATCAAGGAAGAAAGAAGTGCTTGGTGGAAAGATGCCTCCCTATTCGAAATCGATGCAAGCCTGAAAAAAGAAAGCATTATCAGCATTCACTTTGACAGTCTGGCTACCCTGGAAATCCATGAGGAGGCTTTCGGAATACGAATCATACCCATCCTGGATGCCGGGGAGGAGCCAAACCGGTTTCGCATTCGACTCCCCCTTCCCCCTGATGAACCCGTATTCGGCTGTGGGGAGCAGTTCTCCCATCTGGACCTACGAGGAAAAAGAATTCCGCTTTGGGTGTCTGAGCCGGGCATCGGAAGAGGACCCAATTATGTAAAGGTGCTTGCGAATCTTCATTCAGGACGTGGAGGATCAGAGGAGCACACCTACTTCCCCCAGCCCAGCTTCGTCACTGCAACAGGCCGATGGGTCCTCCTGAATACCACGGCATTCTGTCGATTCGACTTTACCCCGAAAAACGGTTGCTCTCTTCTCTCCCATGCAATCCCTTACTCCCTGCTTATCGGCCAGGCTTCCTCTCTTTCGACGGCTGCAGGAGCTCTCAGTGCAACGCTCGGCAGGCAAAAGTCCCTGCCCGATTGGGCCGTAAGCGGGATGATCCTTGGTTTGCAAGGCGGCCGCGCAGTCGTGGAGGAGAAGCTCAGGCACGCCCTCGATGCAGGCATTCCCGTCACAGCAATCTGGTGTCAGGATTGGCAGGGTATCCGCATAACCCCCTACGGCAAGCAGCTCTTCTGGAATTGGCAATACGACAAGCAGCTCTATCCAGACCTTCCCGGTTTCATCAAGGAGTTGCACCAGCGGGGAATCAAATTCCTTGGATACAACAATCCATTTCTCAGCACCGATGCACCCCTGTACGCAGAGGGGGAAAGAAAGGGCTGCTTTATAAAGAATAGACAATCACTTACACCCTACATCACCAGTACCACAACCTTTCCCGTCGCCTTGGTGGATTTGTGCAATCCCCAGGCATGTTCGTGGTATAGGCACATCATCAAGAACCATATGCTGGGTATCGGCATGGATGGCTGGATGGCCGATTTCGGGGAATACCTTCCGCCCGATGGAGAGCTTTTCGGGGGCTCGGATCCCTATCTGGAGCATAATAGATACCCCGTACGGTGGGCGCAACTCAACGCTCAGGCAGTAGAAGATGCAGGCAGAGGCAATGAAATCGTCTACTTCTGCCGGTCGGCTTTCACCGGCAGCAGCTCCTATGTTCCCTTGCTCTGGGCGGGGGATCAGATAGTAAACTTCCTCAAGGACAGTGGACTGCCTGCCGTAGTTCCTGCAGCTGTCTCTTCTGCACTGTCTGGTTTCGGCTACTGGCATTTCGATATCGGGGGTTTCTTCTCCTTTGCCTGGATCAAACGAAGCCGTAACCTGTTGATGCGCAGCTGTGAACTTGCTGCGTTCACGCCCGTCATGAGAAATCATGAAGGCATCAATCCAAGCGTTAATGCCCAGTTCGACAGCGACCGGGAAATGTTGGCGCACTTTGCCCGGATGACACGGATCCACCAAGGCCTGCTGCGCTACCATCAGCATGTCAGCGAGCAGTACCAACAAGCGGGAGCACCCCCGTTCAGGCCTGTCATCTACAAAGGCCGGGCGACCGACGGCCAATACTTCTATGGTGAGGACCTCTTGATTGCTCCGATATTGCAAAAGCATGCAACAAAGAGAAATGTCAAGCTTCCAACAGGTACCTGGATTCATTTCTTCACCGGTAGGGAATACCGGGAAGGCCGGCACACGATCAAGGCGGAAATCGGCTGCATTCCCGTCTTCATACGTTCAACGAGTCCCTTCCTGACACTATGCAGGGAGATGGCAAAAAAGGAGAGCAAGGTATGAGCATCAAAGAACGGACGGTAACATGGAAAACCCTCATTTCCTATGGGTTGGGAGACATCTACGGCGGCGGAGCTTTCATGATTGTTGGCATGCTGTTCCTCTTCTACCTTACCGAGGTGGTGGGGCTTTCACCAGCTCTGGCCGGCCTGGTCTTTGGAATAGGAAAAGTGTGGGATGCCGTCTCCGATCCCCTTATGGGATACCTTTCCGATAGGACGAAGTCGCGGTTTGGAAGGCGGCGGGTATACTTTCTAGCCGGTATCGCTCCCATCACCCTCTCCTTCATCCTGCTCTGGCTGCCTATGGATTTCACATCCCAAGCTGCACTGTTTCTCTACTACAGCTTTGCATACATAGTCTTTGCCACCGTTTTCACCATGGTCATGATCCCCTACTCAGCACTCGCTGCAGAACTTTCAGGCGATTACAAGACCCGCAACAAGCTCTCCGGCTCCCGCCTGTTCTTCTCAGGCTTCTCCTCCCTGCTTGCAGCCACCATACCCAAGATCATCATCGATTCGTCAAAAGGCGCACCCTCCACCGGGTATGTGAACATGTCTGTGGCCTTCGGAATATTCTTCGCCCTCCCTTGGCTGATCACCTTTTTCGGTACCTGGGAGTCCCAACAGAATCAACAACAAAGCGTATCAAAGAATTTTCTCAAGGAGTTCTTCACCATCTTCCAAAACCGTTCCTTCCGCATCCATATTCTGATGTATGTGTTTGCTTATAGTGCAATGGACCTGCTCATGGCACTTTTCACCTACTATTTGACCTACTACCTCAGGCGCCCGACGCTCTACTCGATAGCCATGGGCACGCTCATGGTGGTGCAGTTGATGATGATCATGGTGTATGTGCGCATCGCCAACAGCAAGGGCAAGCGTTTTGCCTATCGTATGGGATTGCTCATCTGGCTGTCAGGAATGCTCGGCACGTTGGCCCTGTCGCCAACCTCCCCGATCTGGGTGGTTGCCTTGGTGTGTGGTGTAATAGGATTGGGAACCTCTGCTGCTGTTTATATTCCCTACGCCATCCTGCCCAATGTCATCGATGTCGATGAGCTGATGACGGGAAGCCAACGCTCGGGTGTCTATTCGGGAGCGATGACACTCACCCGCAAGCTCGTCCAAGGTGCCTTGGTCATGCCCCTGATCGGCCTGTTCCTCCAGATGGTGGGCTTTGTGTCCAACGCCGAACAAACACCACAGGTGCTGTCGCGCTTTTTCGTTTTCTTCATCGGTGGTCCAGCCCTGTTGATTATTGCCGGCATCACAGCCGCCGCCTGGTTCGAGTTGAGCCCGAAAAACAGCGAGGTTGTTGCAGCGGAACTGGTCCGCTTGCGTTCAGGTGGACGTCTGGAGGATGCAACGGATGAAGTGAAGGCGATCTGCGAGAAAGTATCGGGTAGAAAACACGATTCATGTAATTGGTAGAAGTAGTATCATACCTGCCAATGAGGTACTCCTCCCGGATGTGCATAATGATCCGTTTATTCTTTCCTGTATCTTTGAAAACGGTAGTTCAAAAGGCAATGTACTTCTGGTTTCGGCTGTTTGGCTTATCAGGAATCGTCATCCTCAACCGCCCTGAATTCAGTAATGGCTTGAGGAACGCCGATCTAAAGTATTCACGATGGGTGATTCCGATAAACGCTTGCATTTCTTCTCTCGTCCTGGGAATCGTACAAAAAGCCAAGAGCAACGTGTGTCGAGGATCTTGCTCGGTCACTTGCTCGGTGACTTGCGCCTTTTCTTGCACATGCAAGGTTTCTGTGAAGTAATTGATATTTTTCAGGACTACTCGAAAGTCGGAAGAAGTTGAGAAGAACTCTGGTTTCATCCGTTGAGTATACCCTGGTAGTTTGGCTGTCTCACTGAGAATCTTGGGCAGCCCACTCCCTCTTCGCTCCATGAATTTCATTCGATGAAATAAATCCGCAAGGATTGGATTACGCCTGGCACTGCCGATCGAGTGAATGTCGCAATCTTGGATCTCCTTTCCATAGTACATACCACCCGGAGATTGTATTTCCAAACGATCATCATACACATCGATGTGTATTTCACTGCCAAGCATGATATAGTCACGGTGAATCAGAGCATTGACGAGTGCCTCAGTGACAGCCCTTTCCGCATAATCCGGTTTATCGATCCTATACTGCGCCTCCTTGACAAAACGAACCTTTGAGTTATTTCGTACAAAATCACTACTGTTGCGCAATAGGCTGAGAAGATTGCCCTCATACTCTTTGGCATCGAGGGCGTCATCAAAAATGGAGCCCTTGTCCAATCCATTCCAGCGCGTACAGAATACTCTTGAATTGAAAACAATGTATTGATCAGCCATAAGCTTGCCAGCATTCGTGAGGAAACCCTTCTTGTCGGCAAGCCCGAATGAGACGTAATCGGATGCGTCAAACCGGAGTCCGGTTTGTTCCAGGTATGTTGCTTCAAGCAGTGTAAAGCTATAGTCAGATTTCCTTGCATCAGTGATCATCGCATCAAATGACCGGTTGGTACCCTTCAAAATCAATTCATTGAGGATATAGTCCGGGGCAACTACACTCTCGTTTCCAATCCTGATATACGCTTCCATGATCCCATCCGCTTTATAGTAATATGGGGTTGACCTTCCTGCATGCACTTTCAGACAAAGGATATCCTTATCCCCATCTCTCGACGCGGATAGTTCAAACATGGGAATTGGCGTGATACGATCTTTAATCATCCTGCTAATGATTTCAGAATCACGCTTGATGTCATGCAAACCAACTACTCGCCTCTCATTGTCTACGCCGAAAAACAGCACGCCGCCAATAGAATTGGCGTATGCGCTTACACTTTTCAACCAACTTTTAGGTTTTCTGGTTTCAAGTGCAACTTTGAAATCATATTCAGTGCTCTCTGCAATCAACTCATCAATCATATTCAAGATTACCCTTACCAACTTTTTTGCATACTAACACACAATGCTTTTTGAGCAACATTGGTTTTCGGAACATGTGACTGCTCACCGATGCCGACCTACCAAGTACTGGTATAAAACATCCCTGATTGCTTCACACCACCATATTCACCTTGGGTATCGTCCAACACTGGAACTCAGGCCGGTATTCAAACACGGTGATCGATGCGTAATCGATGCTGAAGAGATGTCTTCGGTACGCAGGCAAGCCCAACACTGAGCAAAGAAGAATACGGGTCAAACCTTCGTGGGTGCAGATGATATGGTTCTTCGTCCTGTCCAGGGAGTCGAACAGGCTTCTGATTCGAGTCTCCGCTTCATATCCGGTTTCACCGCCGGGCATGCGAAACTCACGATTGCGCGTGTGATAGGCAGCCCAGAATTCAGGGTACTGCTCTTCAACCTCCCTATCGGTCATCTCTTCAATGACGCCGATATCGATCTCATTGATCCTGCGCTCAACAAGAGGCACCAACCCTTTCGCTTCTGCAACAAAGGCGATGGTTTGCCGGGTTCTCAGGTACTCACCGACGTGGATGGAGGCAATATCGATGCGGGAAAAGTAATCCACCAACCGACGGGCGCTCTCCATCCCTGCCTCGGTGATCGGCTGATCATTGAACTTGACACCTTGATGATGAAAATCACCGCTCTGCTTTTCGGCATGACGAACAACATAGATGCTCATGATCACCTCCCTCGACATACGAAGTGTAGAACCATTCCCTGATTCTGTATAGAAAAGAACCCCTCCGGGTTTCTTAGTACCTCGCATGGACAGCATCACCTGCCGTTTTCAGGCAGGTGATGGATTGCTTGCGGCAGAATCTGATCGATCGTTTAGCGACTGTGCCTTCCCTTCAGGACATCGATGACCTCGGAGAACTGTACATTCTTCTGGGTAAGGAGAACCAGGAAGTGGTACATCAGGTCTGCAGCCTCACCGAGGAACAGGTTTTTGCTGTCATCCTTGCTCTCGATGATCAACTCGACTGCTTCCTCGCCTACCTTTTGGGCAATCTTGTTCAACCCGCGACTGAACAGATGGTTGGTGTAGGAACCTTCCTGGGGAAAATCACGGCGGTCGTGGATGATCTCCTCGAGGTAGAAGAGGAACTCGGAGGAAGAGAGCTGCTCGGGATCATTGACCTCATCGAAGCAGGTATCGGCTCCTGTATGGCAAACAGGACCGGTGGGAATCGCCTTTATCAAAAGGGTATCGTGGTCGCAGTCTTCGAGAACCTCTCGGACCTGCAGGTAGTTGCCACTGGTCTCACCCTTGGTCCACAGCGCCTGACGGCTGCGTGAATAGAAGGTTACCAAGCCCTTGTCATGTGTAAGCTTGAGCGCCTCTTCATTCATATACCCAAGCATCAGGACCTTGCGTGTTACGGCATCCTGTACAATGGCGGGAATCAATCCTCCCTGTTTTTCAAAATCAAGTCCCATGATAGAAATCTCCTTACTGGCGGGTACGCATAGTTATACCACGTTGCCCAAGAAAAATCTTCAGTTGCGGGATATCTATTTCATGAAAATGAAAAATCGACGCCGCAAGCGCTGCATCAGCCTTCCCTTCCTTGAAAACCGCCTCAAAATGCTCCATGGCTCCCGCCCCTCCGCTGGCAATGACGGGAATACCCACAGCCTGGGCTACGCGGCGGGTCAAATCGATGGCAAATCCGCCCTTGGTCCCGTCATGGTCCATGCTGGTCAGCAGGATTTCTCCCGCCCCGCGGTTGTATGCTTCCTTGGCCCAGGTGACAACCTCGATGCCGGTAGGCTTTCGACCTCCGTGAACATAGACCTCCCAGCCCTCTGTGCCTGTAGTATCGAAGGCAGGATTGCGCCTGGCATCGATGGCGCATACCACACACTGAGAACCGAAGCGCAGGGCAAGCGAATCGATGACTGAAGGGTCGGCAATCGCCTGGCTGTTGATGGAAATCTTGTCCGCTCCGCTGTCCAAAAGAGCAGAGACATCATCAGATGTACGGATCCCCCCGCCGACGGTGAAAGGGATGGCGATGTTTTGTGCAATACGTTCAACCAAGGCACGAAAGGTCGAACGATTTTCGACCGTGGCGGTGATATCCAGAAATGTCAGCTCATCAGCGCCGCACAGGCTGTAGGCCTTCGCAAGCTCCACTGCATCCCCCGCATCCCTGAGGTTTACAAAGTTCACCCCTTTGACCGTCCTCCCGTCCCGTACATCGAGACAGGGAATGATTCGCTTAGCCAGCATCCTGTTCCTCCCCGAACCGTTTCAATTCATCCAAGCTGATTCTTCCCTCATACAAGGCCTTTCCGATGATCGCCCCGTACAACCCTGCCTGCTTCAATTCCTTCAAATCCTGCAGCGAAGCAACACCACCCGATGCAATGAGCCTGAGTGTCGGACGGCTGTCGAGCAACCGCCTATACAGGTCCAAGGAAGGACCCTGAAGCATTCCATCCTTGCAGATATCGGTGCAGATTACCATATCCAGCCCATCGTTGCGGTATGAATCGATGAATGCACCAACCTCAAGGTTGCTCGATTCCAACCATCCGCTGCACTGAATCAAGCCATCGCGGGCATCAGCCCCGAGAATCAAACGATTGCTGCCGAAACGTTTTATCCAAGAACGCACAAGAGAAGGGTTCTTGACCGCAATCGAACCACAGGTCACCATGCTTGCCCCGGCGTCAAATGCCGCTTGCAAGTCCTCCGTCTTCTTAATCCCGCCGCCGAAATCAATGACCAACGAAGTATGGGAAGCAAGACGCTCCAGGATATGGAGATTTACAATACCCTTGCCTTTCGCCCCATCCAAGTCTACGAGGTGCAGACGCTTGATGCCGGCAGCCTCAAACTGCTTGGCAATTTCCAACGGGTCGGATGCATAGACCTTTTTGGAGTCATACAGGCCCTGGCTGAGACGAACCGCCGAACCATCCATGATGTCAATTGCAGGTATCAGCTGCATTACAGCACCTCCAAGAAGTTTTTCAGGATCAGCTCACCGCTTTCTGCACTCTTTTCCGGATGGAACTGACACCCATAGAAGTTGTCCTTGTGTAAAATCGCCGTAAAATCCTGCCCGCCATATTCGGTGGCGGCGATGGTGCAATCAGACAGCGGTACATAGTAACCATGCACAAAGTAACACCACTTCTTTTCGGGCAAACCAAGAAACAGGCTGTCGGTTTTACAGTCCAGTGTATTCCACCCCATATGCGGTACCTTGTACTCAGGCTCAAGACGGAATTTGAGTACGGGAACATCGAATATGCCCAAGGTTTTCGTATCATGCTCCTCACTTTGGCGGCACATCAGCTGCATACCCAGACAAATACCCAAAAAAGGCTGTTTGAGGTTGACCAATACCTGGTCCAGTCCCTTGTCCCTCAGGTAGGCCATGGCCGTCGATGCTTCACCCACCCCGGGGAAAATGACGCGGTCGGCCTGCTCCAACAGGGTTTGGTCATCGGTGACCACACCCTCGTACCCGAGCCTGTTGAGCGCACAAAGTACGGAGCGGGTGTTTCCTGCATTGTACTTGACGATGGCAATGTTCATAGCATCCCCTTGGTGGAAGGCAGCTCCATGGAGTATGGATTGCGATGTACCGCCTTCTTCAAAGCCCTCGCAAAAGCCTTGAACAGGGCCTCACACTGATGATGAGCATTCCCCTCACCCACGCTGAGGAAGAGGTTGCACCGGGCGCTGTCACTGAAAGACTTGAAGAAGTGCTCAACCATCTCAGTCGGAAACGTCCCGATGTACTCACGTTTGAAGTCGACCTTCCATTGCAGGTACGGCCTGCCTGAGAAGTCGATGGCAACCTGGGCAAGCACATCATCCATGGGAAGCAGTTCAAACCCATACCGGCTGATACCCCGCTTGTCTCCCAGAGCCTGACGGAAAGCCTGCCCCATCGCCAATCCTACATCCTCGACGGTGTGATGCTCGTCAACGATCAGGTCCCCATGGGCATGCACATGCATGTCACAGCCGCTGTGTCGCACCACCTGCTCGAGCATGTGGTCGAAGAACGGCAGGTGGGTATGGACACTCCCCAGACCACCGCCGTCGAGATTGAGCTCCAGGGTAATCTCGGTCTCCTTCGTCTTGCGCTCCAGACGGGTGAGCCGGGGAGCGAGGGTGCTGTCGTCGAGCAGGAATGAAGCGACATCCGCCCAGTTGTCACTGACGTGGATGCAGGTTTCTTTCAAATTCTCAGGCAACTCTGCAAAGCGGGAAGGGGGTGCAAACCAGATGGCTTTGCAGCCGAGGTTCTTTGCAAGCTGCACATCGGTCAGCCGGTCCCCGATCACCACCGAGTGCTCAAGGTCGTACTTCTCACCCTGATACTCCCCAAGCATCCCGATTCCTGGCTTCCTGCCCGGGCAGTTGTCCGAAGGCAGGGAAAAATCGATGTGCAGGGCATCAAAGGAGATTCCTTCTCCTGCCAAAGTCTCCAAGATTCTCTGCTGGGGAATGTCAAAGGCCTCCTGGGGGAAAGAAGGAGTACCCACGCCATCCTGATTGCTCACCATGGCAAAATACCACAGTCCGGATGCACGCAGCCTGGACAGGGCACAGAACACACCCGGGATATAGCGTATCTTTTCCAGACTGTCGACCTGGGTCTCCTCGACGATAATGCCGTCACGATCCAAAAACAACACCCGTTCATGCATGCTCATACTCCTTCAAGGCAGACAGAAGTACATCGTTCTCCTGCTTGCTGCCTATGGTGATCCTCAGACAATTCTCACAGTGCATCTCTTTGCTGCGGTTACGAACAATAATACCTTTGCCAAGCAGATAGTGGTAGATGGAAGGCGCGTCGGTCACGCGGACCAGAAAAAAGTTCGCGTCACTGTCGAACACCTGGACAACACAGTCCACCTGTGCAAGCTCGGTGCGCAGGCGCGCCCGCTCCTCCTTGATCAAGGCAAGGCCCTGCTTGACCCGCTGTGCCTGTTTGAGAGCCTTCAGTGCGATATCTTGTGAAGGACCTCCCACATTGTAGGGATATTTCATGCTTCGAAGAACAGCGATGATCTCTTTGCTGGCAATCGCCACTCCGACTCGGGCACTCGCCAGGGCCCAGCACTTGGAGAGTGTGCGCAGGACTACAAGGTTTTCGAACTCACCCAAAAGGCTCACCGCACTGGCTTGGCTGCTGAAATCAAAATATGCCTCATCAACAACCACGATTCCGTCGAACAGAGAGCAAATCGTACGCACCTCATCGAGGGGGAATGCATTGCCGCTGGGGTTGTTCGGACTGCAAATGAACAGCAATTTCAAGCGGGCTTCATTGGTTCTGCTTGCTTTCTCCTCAGCCAGGCATCTCTTCAAGGCAGGAAGGTCGAGCTGGAAATGGGGAGTGAGGGGGACCGTCTTTACAATGACATCGTTGATATCTGCAAAAACGCGGTAGGCACCGTAGGTGGGGGGCATGAGAAGGACGGAATCCTTGCCGGGCCGGCAGAAGCAGCGAAACAGGTTGTCGATCAACTCGTCACTGCCGTTCCCGATAATCGTCTGGTCGAACGGAAGACCAAGCACCTCCTCGAGGGCTTTGCGCACCATCGTGGCCAAGGGATCGGGATACCGGTTTACATCCTCCCTCCCCACAAATTCCTGCCAGTTTTCATTGGCGTCGAGGTACACTTCAGCCTCACCGGTGAAATCATTGCGGGCACAGCTGTAGGGCTTCAACGTGGCAATATTTTCTCTGAGCAACTCTCTCATCTTTCTCCTCCCAATCGAATCGCAACCGCATTGCGGTGCGCTGTCAGCTTCTCTTGCTGTGCCATTACCAGCAAGGTCGGCGCCAAGCCTTCCAACCCTTCCCTGCTCAACTTCTGCACCGTGATTTTCTTCAAAAAGGAATCGGTACTAACTCCGCTGTAGCTTCTTGCCCAACCGTTGGTGGGCAGGGTGTGGTTGGTACCGCTGGCATAGTCACCTGCACTTTCACACGAGTAGGGACCAAGGAATATCGAACCTGCATTCACAATCCACTGCAGCACCCGGTTCTCGGTCTTTTCATCATTCATGTTGATGATCAGGTGCTCGGCGGCATAGGTATTGGCCAATGCTGCACACCGCTTCAAATCAGGATGCACGAATGCCCGGCTGCCAGCCAAGCTTGACAGAAGGTACTCCTGCCTTCCCAGCGTCGCCAACTGGTCCTCCATGGCCTGTTCAACCCTGTCCAAGAAAGCAAAACCTTGTGTTTGCTCCGCACAGACGACCAGCATGGCCTGGCTGTCCCGCCCATGCTCGGCTTGGCTGAGCAAATCGCTGGCAACATACGATGGGTTGGAAGCAGGAGAGGCAAGCACCATCACCTCACTCGGGCCGGCAGGCATGTCGATGGCGCAACAACTGCCGCTTACCTGGATTTTTGCCTCGGTGACATACTGGTTGCCCGGTCCAAAAATCTTATCCACCGCCTCGATGCTCTGTGTTCCATAAGCCATGGCTGCAATCGCCTGCGCACCGCCTATTTTGTATATCTCCTTCACACCACACATCGAAGCGGCATACAGAATGGCCGGATGGACGTTGCCATCCGAATCAGGGGGGGTGCAGAGCACCACCGATGGACAGAGTGCAACTTGGGCCGGTACAGCCAGCATCAACGTGGTGGAAAACAAGGGAGCCGTACCGCCTGGAATATAGAGGCCGACCCGTTGGATGGGAACGATCTTGCGCGAGAGCTCAACACCAGGGGCGACAACAAGCTGTTCACCGCTGGGACGCTGCCGGGCATGGAAGGCCTTGATGTTGTGGTAAGCCACCGCCAAGGCCTGCTTCAAGTCATCGGGTACCCTGCCCTCAGCGTCAAGGATTTCTTTTTCACTCACCCGCAGCTCGGAAAGAGAGGCTTTGTCAAACTGCTTGGCAAACCGAAACAAGGCCTCGTCGCCTTCTTCTTGTACTGCTGCAAGAATGGAACGCACTTGCTCTGTCAAAGCTACGGAGTCGGTCTTGTTACGGGCGAGCAAAGACGGCAGCTGTTCGTCTTGGGGATCATAGAATCGCGCAAGATAGGCCATACATCCCCCCTATTCGGTCATTTTCTCAATCGGAGTCACCAGGATTCCCTGGGCTCCGAGTGCCTTGAGTTGCTCGAATACATCCCAGAACGTATCCTCGGCAACAACAGTCTGGACCGAAACCCAACCGCTTTCCATCAGGCGGGTGACCGTAGGACTTTTCATGCCCCCGACGATGCGTGCCACTTGGTCCAGGTGCTCCTCGGGAAGGTTGAAGAGTACATACTTGTAGGATGCAGCCCGCATTACTGCATCGATGCGAAGCATCAGGCGCTTCAGAATAGCTTCCTTTTCGCTACTGCCCATCTGTTTGCGCCCGATCATGACTGCGGTGGAGGTGTAGATGGCCTCAACTTCCTTCAATCCGTTCATGGCAAGGGTGGCGCCGGTGGACACCAAGTCGCAAATGGCATCGGCGATGCCGACAGCCGGTGTTACCTCGACCGATCCGGAGACGTGGACAAAACTGGCCTTCACTCCCCTCTCTTGCAGGATTCGCCCAAGGATGTTGGGATAGCTGGTGGCGATTCTCAGGCCTTCCAAGCTTGAAAGCCCAAAGTACTGCATGTCCTGGGGAACGGCGATGCTGAGACGGCACTTGGCAAAGCCGAGGTCCCTGAGCACCTGCAAATCGATGGCCTGCTCATCGTACTCATTCCGCCCCACTATACCGATGTCGGAGACCCCGTCATGGATGTAGGCAGGAATATCGTCGTCGCGGACATACAGGAACTCCAGGGGAAAGTTGGATGCCTGCTCCTTCAGGACACGTTCGTCACTGCCGAACTTGATGCCGCACTTCTTGATGATTTCCAGCGATTTCTCACTCAATCTTCCACTCTTCTGGATTGCAATCCTCAGCACTTGGTCCATATCCTACTCCTATCAGGGTATAAAAAAACCCCCGCGACATGCGGAGGTCTGTATCTATAGGTCTCAGAGCCCACCTGTCTACGGTTGGTTACAGTAGTGATGATGGCTCTCGTGGCAAAAGGTTCTGTTCATGGCGAAACCTTACCGCTGTCACGCCGTTTCTGTCAATACCCCAGCAGAAAAACTGCATAGATATTCATATTTCATACAGAATAGATTTCGTTGACCTGCCTAAAAACTCTATGCTACCATCAAACACAATCCTTGCTTGGAGATACAGATGAAACTACTGGTATTCGTCCTGAACAACGAAGAACATCTGGAAGAAGTGCTTGAAGCCTATGTGGAAGCAGGCATCACAGGATCCACCATCCTCGACAGCGAAGGAATGGGTCGCTTTTTGACCTATGAAGTACCCCTTTTTGCTGGATTCAAGGACTTCATGAAAGGCAACAGGCCCTACAATAAAACCATCCTGTCAGTCGTAAAGGATGAAGAGGTGGTGCTTAGGGCCAAGCAGCTCGTCGACGGGGTGGTTGGAGGGTTGGAGAATCCTGGAACCGGCATCATGTTCACCCTGCCTGTTGATTGGGCTGCTGGGTTGGTACAAGAAGAGGAAGAGGTATAGGCATGGCGGAAATCAGAGAGTTGCTCGATCAGCGCTGCATTCTGCTCGATCGAAGCGAGAAGACCTTGGATGGAGTCATCAGGACCCTCACCGACCAACTCCATGCGGTACACCCTGACCAAACTCCGCAAAACTTGATGGAGCGTGTCACCGATGGGCTCTTTCATACCACCTGCATGGGAGAAGGCTGCGCCATCACCCATGCCCGCTGTCCTTCCATGCAAAAGACACTGCTTGCAGTCATGCGTCTCTCCCCTCCCTTGGATCTCAACGCTCTCGACGACAAGCCTGTAGTCTTGGTTTTCCTGTTGGTCGGGCCCCAAAGCAGCTCCAGCTTTCATTTGAGGATCCTGAGCAAACTGGCACGTTTGCTCCATCAACCGGACCTCCGTGAAGCGCTGATAGCCAGCAGGAGCAGCGAAGTTTTCCATACACTCATTGCCGATAAGGAGTAACGATGAATAGCAGAAGAATCTGGGCCTTCATACGTTTCGTACTGACCTCCCTCTTTCTTTTCCTCGTCTGGTTTCTTTTTTCCACAGACACAGAACTGTTTTCGGTGCTCTTCGGCCTCGGAGCCTCCATTCTGACGGCAAGTCTCACCTATCACATTTTCCTTCCTGAACATGAGGCAGGCCTCCTCTTCTTCATACCCAGGCCTCTTTCTCTTATCAGGTTTCTCGTCCTCATGGTCATATCCCTCTATGCCAGCAGCTTCTCGGTAGTGAAAGCTGTAATCAGCGGGAACACAAATCCACGAATCGTCCACTTTCGCACCCGGCTGCGTTCTGACCTTGCACGAACCGTCCTTGCCAATGCCATCACCTTCACTCCGGGCACCATAACGCTGGACCTCAATGACGACCACCTGACTGTACATTGGCTGCTCTGCTCGACCATCCATGCCAAGGCGGCGGGTGAGGCGATCAAAACGAAGATTGAGCATGCTTTGGGGAGGACATGGATATGAGTGCATTCATCCTCAAAGGGATGCAAACAGCCTTGGTCATATTCGTCTGCATCACCCTGATCCGCCTCATGCTCGGCCCCACCTCAAGTGACCGCCTCGTTGCGCTGAATGTGCTCTCTGCTGTTTCCCTGGCCTTCTTGATCCTTTGGGGTATTCAAACCGGAAGGACACTGTACCTCGATGTAGCCTTGGTCTACGATATTTTCGGTTTTCTGGGCTTTTTGGCCATTACGCGGTTTCTCAAGAACCGCGAGGAGGGGCGATGATCATCCGAGAAATCCTTGCCCTCATTGCTTTTGTCATCGGAACCGCATTCGGCATAGCGGGCATGGTCGGGCTCTTCCGGTTCAAAGATCCCTACAGCCGCCTCCATGCAGGCTCGCTGTGCGGAACAACGGCAGTCTTCTCCTACCTGCTCGCCTTGCTGATGCTCTCGCCTTCGCTGGCCAGTACCGCGCGCCTGGTCATCCTCATTGTATTCTTTCTTATATCGGCTCCCACCGGAAGTTCCATTGTTGCAAGATTCATCTGGGAAAGCGGGGATGCTGAACAACATCGATCCTCCATGGCAAAGAAGGACAAGAGCCTATGATCATGCACATCCTCATACTCGGCCTCATTCTAGCATTGGGTGTATTTACCTTGGCAAGCAGGGACCTGTTGCACTCTGTCATTGCGCTCTCCGCCATCAGCATGCTCAGCGCCCTGCTCTTTACCATACTCCGGGCCCCTGATGTAGCAATTACCGAGGCTGCAGTCGGCGCTGGAGTTTCCACTGTCATTTTTGTGTGGGCCATCCGTCACACCCAAAGGCGTGACGAGGAGGAGTCATGAAAGCACTGACACGCATGAAAATTATGCTGACCATCCTCATCCTTGGCCTTGCCGTCCTGCCTGTACTACTCAGTGACACTCCCTGGCCGGTTCAAGCACGCGATTATTTATTTGAGACTGCAAAATCCGATACCGGAGCCGACAATACCGTCAGTGCAATCTATCTCGGATACCGCGCTATGGACACACTCGGGGAGACGCTGGTACTGCTAGTTTCCATCACCGGCACCATGTCCATTCTCATCAATCTAGGCCGCAACAAGGTGGACGAAGAGTCTATCGGGTTCTCACTTGAGCCGGAAAAGCTTCCCAGGCATTCGCTTCGGACAAACCTCATTGAGGTGGTGGCTTCCAAGCTGGGTCCCATCGTTCTTCTCTTCGGCTTGTATGTGATGCTGTATGGACATATCTCCCCCGGCGGGGGCTTTCAGGGAGGCGTAATCGTTGCTTCGGGTATTGTCTTTTTGGCACTGGGAACCGAATTGAAAACAAAGCTGACCAATACCATCGTCCTCTCCCGCATCGAGTCCCTGTCGTTCCTCTTTTTAGTGCTTGCATCAATCAGCGGAGTATTTTTTGAGAGCGGCTTCTTCGGCAATCCAGTCAAGTCACTGCAAAACATCTCTCCAAACTTCATCATCCTGCTCAACATCATCATCGGAATGAAAGTGGGAACGAGCATAGCCGTGATGTGCATCGCAATGATGGGAGGAAGCCATGATCATTGAACGCATCCTCATCTTTCTGCTCTTCATTATCGGCTTTGCAGCCATTGTAGCCATGCCCAACATCATCAAGAAAATTTTTGGGTTGAACCTCATGAATGCAGCAGTCGTGCTGCTCTTCATCCTGGAGGGGAGCAGGATTGGAGACCAAGCACCCATTCTCGGTGACGGGGTGAAGCACATTGTCGACCCGATACCCCAAGCCCTGATGCTGACGGCCATCGTCATCGGCGTCTGTGTATCGGCACTCGCGCTCGCCTTGGCAGTACGCCTGTACAAGGCAACCGGGTCGCTTGACATCAATGTCATTACCAAGAGGCTGGAAAGTGAGCATTGAAACACTGTCTCTCGCACCCATCTATTTGCCGTTGCTCGGAGCTGCTCTGATTTTGGTCTGCAAGAGCTTCTTTCCCACGAAAATTCGCAGGCTTGCCGAGTACATGGGAACCATTCTCGGCTTGGGGCTTCCCCCCGTCATTGTCCTTTTTCTCTATCCGACGCTGCAACAACAGGGAAGCATCGATCTTGTTATCGGATCCTATGCCCCTTCAATCGGCATCAACTTCAGCTTCGACGGCTTATCGATCCTCATGATCCTGCTTGCCGCCTGCGTCACCATACCGACCTGGATCTATTCACGGAAAGTCGGACCGGCCCACTCAAACTTTACCGCCCTGGTTCTGATTCAAAATGCTGCAATCAGTGCCATCAGCATGACAAGCGACTTGTTCAACCTGTTTGTATGCCTGGAGGTGATGGGAGTGGTCGCTTATGTCCTGATAGCCAGCAGCCAGAAGGGCAACGCTGTCCATGCTTCCTTCTCCTACCTGATGTTTTCCTCTTCGGCGATGGTTTTCTTCCTGCTGGGTGTCTTCGGTTTGTATCGTCTCACCGGCTCGCTCAGCTATGACGGAATAACCCAAGGCCTTGCAGGGCTTGGCCCAAGCGAGCAAAAAACCGCACTCTTCAGCCTGGTCCTGCTGGTCGTTCCCATACTCTTGCGGGTTGCAGTGATGCCGCTCTCCCTGTGGCTCATCGATGCACACTCCAAGGCTCCTCATGCAGTTTCAGCACTGTTGTCCGGAGTTCTGCTCAAGATTCCTCTCTTTGCCTTGATCAGGGTGCTTCATCTCACGCCTCTTGCATCGGGCATGGGCCTTCCCATCAGCTGGGCGGGAACCATCACCGCCCTGGTGGCGGTACTATCCGCCCTTGCCCAGTCCGATGCAAAGAAGCTCTTGGCCTATCATTCGATCAGTCAGATCGGCTATGTGGTCAGCGCCTGGGGCTTGGCACTCCATACTGGGCTGGAGACACAAGCAGGAGCATTGTTGCTTGCCGCCTCCCTCTTTCATGCTTTCAGCCACGCACTTTTCAAGGCTCTGTTGTTCCTCTCCATCGGAACGACAACCGACTGCAGCGGCAACCGTGATGTCTATACGCTCAGGGGGGCAAACCATCGGCTGAGGCAGGAAGGAGAGGTGCTGCCGCTGACCATGCTCTGTTACTTCATAGCAGCCCTCAGCATCACCGCACTCCCTCCTTTCAATGGATTCTTCAGCAAGACACTGCTCACCTACTCTCTCAAGGGCGGGTGGCAATATGCCATCCTCAGCATTGCAGGAGCGGGTACGGTTGCCTCGTTCATGAAGCTTTCGCGTATCTTTCTGCCTTCCAAGCAACCACTTGAGCCGATTGTGAAAGAAAGCCTTCCCCGTTTCCCCTTCACCTTGCACCTCGGCCTGTCCATCCTGGCCGCCTTATGTGTTCTCACCGGCATTTTTGCTCCCAACCTGATTTTTTTCATCGGCACGCTACTTGGCGGGGCTTATGCCTTGGACTATGGAAACCAGTTCTTTTTCAGTGCATCAAACCTGCTTAAAACCTTGTATACGCTCTTTGGAGGAATTGCATTGTTTGCCTTGGCTGTCAGCAAGCCTGGATCGAAGGTGCTGTACCGCCTCAAGGCCATGAAAACTTCTTTCTCCGATCTCTTCCTTGGTTTTGCCGCTGCCATTGCCGCCTTGCTTCTCATTCTGCTGCAGCATTGAAAAAGGCTGCAGGAAATCCCGCAGCCCAAAGCATGAACATGCTGTGTACTTAGTCGGCCATCACCAGATCAAGATCGATCTCGCAAGCGATGGTGGGCATGATGCTGCCCCAGTTTTCAAGAACCTGCGGATGAATCTCGCCGAACACCCCGACCTCGGTCTGTCCGATCATAATGCGTGCACAGCGGCCCTCGATGAATCGGGCATCCCCCTCGAGGGTTGCGAGAGAGAACTCCTTGCCCAAAAAGTAGAGAAGCGTATTGACCAACGAAGAGACATCGTTGTAGCCCATCACGCTGTCGCTGGCCAAAAAGCCGAGGGTGTTGCGGGTGGTCGTTCCACTGTTGTCGCGCTCATCGCGGAAGGCAACCTTGCCCACCTCGAAAATCTTGTGTGGGAACGGTGCGTGGGCGCTGACACTCTCGCTCTCCAACAACGAGGGAATGATCGAGGGGCGGACCACCTCATAATTCTCACTCATCGGATTGGAAATGAAAATGCACTTCTCCTGCGGAAAATTCATGTTGTCCACATACTCACGCTTGGACCCAAGGTAGTTGTACATCATCTCCTGAAACCCAAGGCCGACCATCAAATCCTTCACCTTGCGGCCCATCTCCTCGGCAGGGCTGAGGCGGCCGACCGTGAAATCCTGAGGCATCTCAGGCTCAAACTTGTTCAGACCGTGTCCGATCATCACATCCTCAATCAAATCAACGGGATGCAAAAAATCGTTTCGGTACTCGGCAACGGTTGCATAGACTACATCGTTGTCGCAAATTGCATGCATGCCCATGCGCTTCAATGCCTTGACGACTTCAGTCGAGCTCAACTTCATACCCAGCGTCTTGTGAATCTGGGCCATTGAACAAGAGACGGGCTCCTGGAAGTAATAGGGAACCGTAATCTCGCTGCCGAACTCGGTCTCCTCACCGAGGATGACTTTGACGGGAAGAATTTCAAAACCCATGTCACTCATGTCGCAGGCCATGATGGAGGCTGCAAGCAGCAGGTCCTTCAAATCCATGCCCGAAAGCTCGAGAAAGAGGTTCTCATCCCCTACTTCCACCGCCCCGATGCGGTCGCTGTTGATGACAGGGGGGAAGGAGAGCACGTCGTTGTTGTCGTCGTGCAGGAAGGGGAAGAGTTTGTGGCCGCTGACAATGGGACCGTACTCCTTTCCCTTGGGATGTTCGGTGCAGATTTGGCGGAGAGTCAACTCCTGCTCCATCCCAAGCGGTACAAAGGAGGTGGTATCGGGATCGGCCCCACGGTAGTGCACCGGGTACTTGATCAGGTCGGAACGGTAGATTCCCATGGCTATGGTCTTGCGCTTGCGCCCGAAGTTCGAGCACAGCTTCTCCTGGCTCTGAATCAGAGCCTCAAGATCGTCCTCGCTCACCTTATGGCCGCGGGCGGCAAAGCCGATGGAGAACGGACGGACTTCCTTTACCGATGCGTCGACGATCAGGGAACGGCCTTCACTGTCGAAGGTCTCATCCGCTGTTGAGAAGAAGTCGTAGAGCACGACCTCTTCTTTTTCGTAGGACTTGAGCAGGCGGACGATGCCGGCAGCAGACCAGAGGTCGGGCCGGTTGGTGTCATTCAGCTCGATCTTAAGCACATCCCCCTCATAGCCGTCCAATTCTGCCTTTGCGACCGGCAAGAGCGCCTCCAATTCACTATCACGAAGGGTTTTTCCCAACAAGCTGAAGAACAGCCTGCCGGTGGTTTCAATCTTTGGCATCAGTTTCCTCTCCTCATGCGGACCGACTCGATGTTCGGGGTAAAGAGTTCGCGCAGGTCATTCAAACCGAGGTGCATCAGCGCCATGCGGTCGATTCCCAATCCCCAGGCAAGCACCGGCACGTCGATTCCCAGCGCCTTGGTAACTTCGGGGCGGAAAATTCCGCTTCCCCCGAGTTCAAACCATCCAAGCACCGGATGCTTGATGTGCACTTCGATCGAGGGTTCGGTGAAGGGGAAATAGCCGGGGACGTACTTCACTTCCTCAGCTCCCGCAATCTCCTCGGCGAACATTTTCAGCAATCCGAGCAGGGTCTTCAGATTCACATCCTCTCCCAGGACAATACCTTCGGTCTGATAGAAGTCGGCCCCGTGGGTGGCGTCGACCTGGTCGTAGCGGAAGCAGCGGGCAACCCCGAAGTACTTGCCGGGAACCTTGGCCTTGGGAAGCTGATGGGCGGACAGGACGGTGCCCTGGCTGCGCAGGACCTGACGGCGGGTAAATTCATGGTCGAAGCTGTACCTCCAACCCCGGCTGCCGGTGGTCCACCCATCCTCATGGGTTTTCGCCACCTGACTGAGCCACGGCTCTTCAATTTCCTTGCAATGCACCGGGTCCTTGACGTAGTAGACATCGTGGATGTCACGGGCGCTGTGGAACTGAGGCATGAACAGGGCATCGCCGTTCCAGAACTCGTTCTCCACCAAAGGTCCATCAAACTCCTCGAATCCGAGACTGCACAGCTTGTCCTTCACCCATTGCAAGTAATTGCCATAGGGGTTGTGACGGCCGGGTATCAGTCGGCTTGTGGGGGCGTTCAGGCCGTAGGGGCGGAAGGAAGCCTGCTTCCAGCTGCCGGTGGAGAGGATTTCGCTGGTAACCAATCCCAGCTCCTCACCGGTGATATGAGCCCTCAGGATGGCCTCTTTTGCTCTATTTCCCTCATCTGTCAATGCATAGGTGATGAATTCCCGCTCGATGACCTTGAATGGAGAGTTGGCAGCCCCCCGCTTCTTGGCGATCTTGGCCATGGCGGCTTTCTGTGCCTCACTCATTTGTGATTCTACCAGCTCACCGGCAAGGCCGCGGTCCAGCAGCTCGCTGATAAGTACAAACTCACCGCCAAGCTCATCTGCGGTGGCCTGTGCCTTGTTATCGGCATTCATTTTTGCATAACCGGCCTTGGAAAGCTGGCCGAAGGCTGAACCAATCTCACTCTTTTCCAGCTGTAGGGCCGAGGCAAGATCAGGCAGTGCCTGAGGTCCCTCAGCCTTGATAAAGGTAAAGATGCGCTGGGCGGGAGTACCCTTTTGCTGCTGTTCTCGTCCGAACTCAGTCAGTTCATACATGACGCGTGTTTCACGGCTCGTTTCGACCAGGTAGCCCTTTGCGCTCAACCAGCTGAAAGCCTGGTTGCACTGCCCCACATTGTATCCAAGTTCGCCGATGATGCGCTCTGCAGTAATCTGCTGTGCCGGATCGACATGCCTGAGCAGGCGGACTTCCAGTGGATGCAGGTTCTTTACATCGATATCCATGCTGTTCTTACTCCTGTAGATGCACGCCACGCCCATGCGTGGCGCAAGTGCCCTGTATTCTAGCGTCTACAGAAAAAAAAGGAAAGGCTATACAACCTCGAAAAGAGAACGAACCGCCTGCATGACCGCTTCAGTGGAAGGAATTACCTCACGTTCCAACTCCGGTGCAAACGGAATGGGACTCTCCTTGCCGCACAGCCGCTTCGGCGTCGCATGCAAACCGGAGAGGGCTTCGCTGTCACCGGCTACGCAGGCGATGACCTCTGCACCATACCCGCCATATTCGGGACTGTCATGAACCACCAAGAGCCGGCCGGTCTTTTTTACCGAACGAAGAATCGTTTGGGTGTCCATCGGCTTTAGCGTGGCCAAGTCGATGACTTCCACATCGATCTCATCCTGCAGACTCAGTCGGGCTGCAGCATCCAGGCAGGTGGTGACTGCATGACTGTAGGAGACAATGGTGACATCCTTGCCGCGCTTTTTTATGATGGCTTTGCCGATGGGAAGCAGATACTGCTCATCCCCTACCGGACCCAAGTTGTTGTAGAGGTGCTTATGCTCAAAATACAGCACCGGATTGTTGCTTCTTATTGCACTCTTGAGCAGGGCTTTTGCATCTCCGGGACAGGAAGGTGCGACAATGATCAAGCCGGGGATGTTGGCGAACATCGCCTCCAGGCACTGGGTATGCTGCGCCCCGTGTCCGGTGCCGCTGCCGATCGGCGCACGAAGCACCATCGGAGCCGATAACTGGCCTGCGCTCATGAACCGGATTTTGGCAGCATGATTGATGATCGGATCGCTTGCAAGGGTGGAAAAATCCCCATACATGATCTCCACAACCGGTCTGAGCCCAAGCAGGGAGGCTCCGACGGCAAGGCCGGTGAATCCTTCCTCGCTGACCGGGGTTTCGTGTATCTGCTGTGCATGCTTTGCATACAGGTCTCCGGTCACCTTGAAACAGCCGCCGTACAAGGCGATGTCCTCCCCGATGAGGTGCACCGCTTTGTCCCGGCTCATCTCCTCGTCCAGTGCTTGACGTATAGCCTCGCGGTAGCTCATCCTCGTTGTTGTTTGGCAGACCCTGTAGACTTCTTCCTCCTCCGGGGCGAAGATGTATTCCATTGCCTGGTCGAGGCTGATGCGTTGTTCCCGGATTGCAGTTGCATCCAAGGCGGCCTCATCGATATGCTTGCGCGCCTCCAGAATGAGGCGGGAGACATCCTCCTCGGTAAAGAGACCGCTGTCGACCATCCTGCGGGAGAAAAGAAAGATGGGATCGCGTTCACTCCAGGCAGCCTCTTCCTCCCGGCTGCGGTAGATGCAGGGATCGCTCTTTGAGTGTCCGCAACACCGATAGGTCTTCACTTCCAAAAAAAAGGGTTTGCCGGTAGTACGGATGTAGTTCACAGCCTTGGCGGCTGCCGCATACACAGCCTCGACATCATTGCCGTCCACTGTCTCATGCTTGATGGAGTACGAGTCGGCGCGGCTTGCGATGGAAGAGGTGGAAATCATGCGGCTGGCTGCGGCGCTCATGCCGTACTCATTGTTTTCACAGTAGAACAGGACAGGAAGCGACCACACCGAGGCTAGGTTCATGCTCTCGTGCAACGAGCCCCGGCTTGTAGCACCGTCTCCAAATATTGCTACACTGATCGCCCTGCTTTTCTGCATTTTCAAGGCGAATGCAAGCCCGGTTGCCAGGTTCACCCCGCTGCCCACTACTGCTGAAGAACCTGCGTTCCAAGTCTGCACATCGGTCATGTGCATCGAGCCGCCAAGCCCTTTGCAGACACCGTCGGCCGAGCCGAACATCTCGCTGAACAACTTCCGCTCGTTGGTTCCCCGGGCAATGGTGTGGCCGTGGCATCGATGGGTCGGAACTATCCAATCACCCTGGTCGAGGGCCAAGGAGAGGCCGGCTTGGCACGCCTCCTGTCCGATGGACAGATGAGTCGTCCCGTGCATCTCCTTGCGCTTGAAGAATTCATCGATACACTCCTCGAAACGGCGTGAACGCACCATCATCGAGAGCGCAGACTGCGCCTGTTCTTTTGAAAAATCCATGCATGCTCCCCGGCAGGATATGCAGTCCTGCCTTTCCAAGCCATCTCAGGTGTTTGGCCTTCTATGATTGTCTTTCCATCCTATTGGTTGGAAAGAATACTGTCAATAAAACCGATATATATCGTATGGAAGTCACCGTCCTGATAGAACGATTCAATTTCCGGAAGCAGAAACGACTCTTTGACAAGAGGCAATACAGCAGCTTTCGTACAAGAGAAAACCAACGAAGCCTGTTTGAAGGTTACACGTTCATCACCATTCGGCCCTCTCAAACAGCTGATTTTCAGGCCGGTTTCAGCAATCTTGTCGTAGTCACGACCACTGTGCCGACCGCACCAGAGCAGCCGTTCCTTCATCTCCGGGGGAAAGAATGAGACCGTGAACCCTTCGTTCTGCTCAAGGAATTGATGGGTGTACCTGCTCTGTCTTACATACAAGGTAAGGATGTTTCTTCCCCACAGGACTCCCATCGACCCCCAGGAGGCAACCATGGTGTTGTACTTTTCGGAAGTACCTGCAGTGATAAGAAACCCGTCGGTCCCGATCGCAGTAAAGGGATTCATTTGCAGAAGTTCAATGGGAACGTCAACATACATGATGGGCCTCCTTTTCACTACTTTCAGTGTAGTATTGCACCAAGAGTGTGGTCAAGTAGCAAAAATTCTTCAATTGAAGGAGCTTGATGCCGACCTGCCCAACATTGACACTGCCCTATTTTTCGTATATTCCTACAGCATACAGAACATGTTCCAACAGAAATCTGTTGCGTTGAGGAGGCCCCATGAAAGATTCTCTCGCGATCCCTGCTTTGACAGAGGATCTCGCCCGTGTTCTCATTGATGCAGACACGATCAACCGCAGGGTTGATGAGCTTGCCCGGCAAATCAGTGCCGATTACAAAGGCAGCGAAGGCACGTTGATCCTCGTGGGAGTACTCAAGGGCTCCTTCATTTTCATCGCCGACCTCGCCCGAAAACTGAATGTCGACCATGTCGTCGACTTCATCGCACTTTCTTCCTATCAGGGAGACCACAGCGGCAACGTCAGGCTGTTGATGGATACCCGGGAGAACATGGAAGACAAGCATGTCTTGATCATCGAGGACATCCTGGACAGCGGCAACACCCTCGACTACCTGATCCGAAGCTTCAAGACCCGCAATCCAAAGTCGGTGCGCACCGCAGTCCTTTTGGACAAGCCCGACCGTCACGTGGTTCCGGTGGACATCGATTACATCGGATTCACCATCCCAGATGTCTGGGTCGTCGGCTACGGCCTGGATTACAATGAAAAGCATAGAACCCTTCCCTACATCGCCGAGATGTATCCACAAGCCTGAGGAGCAAGAGATGGACGATGAAAAATTCTACGTCAGTTACAATTCGGTACACAAGCTGGTCAAGAAGCTCTCATTCGAGTTGATGGAATCCGGCTACGATCCCGATGTAATCGTTGCAATCGGAAGCGGCGGCTTCATCCCCGCAAGGATTATGAAAACCTTCATCAACCGCCCGATTTACGCTGTAGGAATCTCCTACTATGGCATTGACAAGAAGCACAAGGACCACCCGACCAAAATCCAGTGGATCGACGAGGTGCAGACGCAGTTGGTGGGCAAGAAAGTCCTCTTGATTGATGAGGTCGACGACACCCGAGCCACTTTGGCCTACTGCGTCGGAGAACTGTTGAAGTTCAAACCGGAAGAAATCGCTGTTTTGGTCCTGCACAACAAGCTTAAGACCAAGGATGTGGAATTTCCGTCAGAAATAAAGAGGTATTTTGCAGGTATGGAGCTTGCAGATTTGTGGATCAAGTATCCTTGGGATGCCGAGGATATTGAGGACCATACCCAAAAAGAGGTTCAGATGCTGCAGGATCTGGCCAAAGACGGCAAGGAGTTGTATTGATGAGCAACGTTACTTCGATTGTGGGAGCACAGTGGGGCGATGAGGGCAAAGGACGAATTGTCGACTACCTTGCGGTACACTCCGACTTGGTGATCCGCTACCAGGGAGGCGACAATGCCGGGCATACCGTCATCAACAAGATGGGCAAGTTCGCCCTTCATATCATTCCCTCCGGTATTTTCAATCCCGAGACCATGAACATCATCGGTGCCGGTACCGTGGTGAACTTTGAGACCATGGCCGAGGAGCTGGACAGCATTGCACAAAAGGGTTTGGAGGTGAACAACCTCTTCATCGATGTGCGGGCCCACCTGATCATGCCTTATCATCGCGCCCTTGATGGAGCCCAGGAGGGTTCGAAGAGCGAAAAGATGCAAATAGGCACCACCAAGCGGGGCATCGGTCCGTGCTACAGCGACAAGGCATCCCGTTCGGGTATCCGCGCCGCCGACCTGCTGGATTTCGACCGCCTGAGAAACCGCATTGAGATGGCCTTGCCTCAAAAGAATCGGGAACTGGCTTATTTCGGGCTTCCTGAATACACCGTCGACGAGTTGATGGCCCTCTGCGCCAAGTGGAAGGACCGCTTTGGTCATATGATCATCGACAGCCTGAGGGTTGTCCGCCAAGCCTATGAGGAAAACAAAAGCATCCTCTTGGAAGGCCAGCTGGGTGTCATGCGCGATTTGGACTGGGGCATCTACCCCTACACCACCAGCAGCAGCCCCACCAGCGGAGGAGCAGCAGTGGGAAGCGGGTTGGGCCCACGGCGTATCGACCAGGTCATCGGCGTAACGAAAGTCTACTCCACCAGTGTCGGAGGCGGACCTTTCATGACCGAACTGAACGACGAGACTGCCGAGAAACTGAGGGCCATCGGGGGTGAGTATGGAGCGACCACCGGCAGACCCCGCCGCTGCGGCTGGTTCGATGCAGTGGCTGTAGATTACTCGTGCTGGATCAACGGCTTCACCTCCCTCGCCCTTACCAAGCTCGATGTGCTCGATACGTTTGAGAAGATCAAGGTATGCACCGCCTACCGGGTCAACGGAGAGGTCATCACCCATCTGCCGGAAACCGCCCTTCAAGAAATCGCCCAGCCGATTTACGAGGAGTTTGACGGCTGGATGACGCCCACCACCGAAGCAAGAAAGTGGGAAGACCTGCCCGAGAAAGCCCAAGCTTACTGCAAGCGCCTGGGTGAGTTGGTTGGATGCCCGATCAAGTACATCTCCGTCGGTCCCGAGCGAGACCAGATAATCATTCTCTAAAAAACAAGCGAGGCCTGCCGGATACGGTGGGCCTCTATTTTGCATAGGTACTCATATGAAACGATTCCTGTTTTGTTTGCTGCTCTCCTTCTCTGCGTTGTGGGCAGCCGACCTTGTAGTTCTCAACGACGGTACGATGCATACCGGCCGCCTCATCATCTACGAGGAGGGCAAAATGCTGTTGTTTGAAGATCTGCAAGGGAACCAACGTGTCTATGCACCGGATGAAATCCTGATCACGCGAACCAACATCGATGTGGAGAGCCTGATAGCAGTCGATTGGAATAGAATCATCTACCACCCCGGAAAAACGGGTGGAGCCTATGAGGTACCACCAAGGTATACCTATAAAGGCCAAACCTATACGATGGAAACCGGCTGGGGAAGGGAGAGCGAGGTTTTAGAGTTCTTCGACCTTTTGAAAACTCAAGAGTTGGATGAGCAGACCAGAGGCTTGATCACAGAGCTTGAGCGAGCAATGAAGAAGCAGAGTACTTGGATGCAGACCGGCCTGCTTACCGAGCTTGCAGGTCTGACCATGATGCTCACCCCCCTCTTTCTCATGAACGATTCTGTCGACCCTCCCACCACACCGACGTGGGCCGCCTGGACAGGGGTGGCAGGCCTTGGGGTGAACATCGCTGGATTGGGCATACTGATTAGTCAGCTGTTCGTCAATCATGATCACTATCTGCCAAGGATCGCCGATTCATACAACAGCAACGTCCGCTGAGAGCATCATCGACTGTGTATAAACATCTTTGCGATGACCTACATGAAGAATAAGAATCACCACACGATCATGTAAAATTTCAGCTATCAGTCGATAGTCCCCTATTCGATACCGCCCTTGACCACTTCGATCAGCGGCCAGGCTTTTACCGTGTTGATACAGATTTGAGGAACCTTCCTAATCCGAGGCCCAATCATCAGTCTGATATGCTTATCCATTTTTCAATGTTTCACGGTCATTGCTGGAACTCTACGTGGTATCTCATTGCAAACCAAGTTCCAACTCAATCTCATCTTCGATGCGCTCAAGCCTCGATCGATGAACAAGGTCGGCAATACGCAAACTTTTACTTCTACATACCGTTTGGCGAGCTCGACCTCTTCATTCTTCAACCGTACTGATAGCGACACTGTTGCATACCTTCCTTGTGCGATACTTTGCAATTCAGAGAAATGCAGCTAGTGCCTACTTCTTCCCGTATAGGCTTTCCGGTTTCCAAAAAAAGGAAAAAATTTCTGATAAGTTATTGACATATGCCGGAAACAAGAGTATTGTAGAGACAGTTACTGACATATGTCAATAATAACTTATTACAAGGAGGCACGATATGCCACGAAGAGATGGAACAGGACCTGCCGGATTCGGTCCGATGACAGGAAGAGGTATGGGTAATTGCACCAATTACTCTACAATTGGGTATGGAATGGGAAGACGCTTTGGCAGAGGCTGCGGTTGGGGATTCGGCCCCTATGGAGCTCCAGCCTCCCCCATCACCCTCGCAGAGAGAAAACAGATGCTTCAAGAGGAGTTGAAACATGTTGACTCATTGCTTGGGCAATCGGAAAAGTCATGAGTAGACCGCGCAAATGGCGAAGTGTCTGTTCGCTTCCCTCCAACTCCAGGTTCGGGCCGCTCGGCCCGTCCCTGGAGGGTTTGCAGCCGGTGGTCATGACCGTGGATGAGTACGAAACCATTCGACTCATCGACCATGAGGGCATGACCCAGCAGGAGTGCTCTGAAGAGATGGAAGTAGCCAGGACCACCGTGCAGGGAATGTACGATAGTGCAAGGAAGAAACTGGCTGCTTCCTTGGTGGATGGCAGACCATTG
Organism: Sphaerochaeta sp. UBA5849; assembly: GCA_002432715.1. Taxonomy (GTDB): domain Bacteria; phylum Spirochaetota; class Spirochaetia; order Sphaerochaetales; family Sphaerochaetaceae; genus Sphaerochaeta. Next base: position 42,312 of record DJGJ01000006.1, read on the forward strand.
TTTATTGAAGGAGGCGAGTATCGCCTCCACGACCATAACGGCCCTGGATTTGGAAGAGGCGGCAGAGGATGCCGATGGCGTCAAAGAATGGGCAATGAGGAAGGAGAGAGTCAACTATGATTGTAGCAGTACCGGCAGAAGAACAGAAATTGGATAGCCCTTTGTGTGTATCCTTTGGAAGAGCACCCTATTATTGTATTTTTGATACCGAAAAGCAAAAAAGCAGCTTCATAGCAAATGAAGCAGCCCAGAGTCCGGGAGGAGCCGGCATACAGGCGGCTCAGGATTTGGTGGACGCAAAAATCACAACGCTTATCACCTTCCGATTGGGAGAGAATGCTGCAAAAGTACTGCATGCGGCAAATGTGACCCTGCTTAAGGCTTTGAACCTCAGCATAGCGGACAATATAAATGCGATGCAGGAGAACAAGCTTGCTGAATTGGACGCCATCCATGCAGGATTCCATCATGCCCACTGATCGCACCATTGCAGTGCTGAGCGGCAAAGGCGGGACCGGCAAGACCTTGGTCAGTGTCAACCTCGCTGCTGTTGCAGACCAGGCAACCTACATAGATTGCGATGTGGAAGAACCTAACGGCCATCTGTTTCTCAAGCCATCCTCTGTATCTGAACAAGTCATTACGGTCGGCAAGCCCAAGGTCGACCAAAAGCTCTGTGACGGGTGCCGAATCTGCAGCAAGGCTTGTGCCTTCAATGCTCTGGCGGTTATCGGGAAACAGCTTCTAATCTTTGAGGAAATCTGCCACAGCTGCGGCTTGTGCATGAGTCTCTGTCCTCAGCATGCATTGAAAGAAGTTCAGAAACCCTTGGGGGTGGTCCGCAAAGGAAGCAGCGGTTCTGTCTCATTTCTTTCAGCAGAAATGAGAATCGGGGAGAGCTCGGCCGTCCCGCTCATCAAAGCCTTGATGAGAGAGAAACAGACCGGTCTTACAATCTTGGACAGCCCTCCCGGCAGCGGCTGCCTGGTGACGGAGACCGTCTCGCATGCAGATTTCTGCCTGTTGGTTGCCGAGCCCACCAAGTTCGGCTCACACAATCTTGCCATGGTCCATGAACTCGTTATGCTCATGGATAAACCGTGTGCAGTTCTATTGAACAAGACGCAGGATGGGGAGAACCCATCAGAAGAGTATGCGAAAACACACAATGTGAGGATTCTGGGATCTTTGCCCTATGATAAGGAATTGGCGCATCTTACCAGTGAGGCTTTGGTGGCAAGCCGTGAGAACGAACACTATCGCTCCTATTTTTCTTCATTGCTGCAGGAGGTGAAAGATGCATCAGATTCTTATCCTCAGCGGTAAGGGAGGGACCGGAAAAACCACTGTTGCCAGTACCTTCATCGCCCTCTCCCATGCCAAAGCCTATGCAGACTGCGATGTTGATGCACCAAATCTCCATCTGGTCATGGGCAGCTTTGAAACAGAGAGGAAGTCCGACTACTTTGGATTGCCTAAGGCTGAGATCGACGGCACGCTGTGTACTGGCTGCAACCGTTGTTTTGAAGTATGTCGCTTTGATGCGGTCATACCCGGTCCAACCTATCAAATCGACCCGATCGCCTGTGAAGGCTGTACGTATTGCCTCCATGTCTGTCGGGCTGATGCAATCCACACCCGACCTGTCAAGGTAGGCGACTTGAAGCTGTATGAACGGAAAGAAGAGCGTTTTTCGACAGCCACCTTGACCATGGGGAGTGGAACCACCGGGAAATTGGTAAGCGAAGTGAAAAAACAGCTCAAGGAAAACATCCCGGAAACCGAAGTGGCAATCCTTGACGGAAGTCCAGGGATCGGGTGCCCGGTCATTGCATCGCTTTCTGGTGTTGATCTAGCCCTCATGGTCAGCGAGCCTTCAGTGAGTGCTTTCTCCGATCTGAAACGGGTCATCACCAGTGCGAGACAGCTGCAGGTCCCGGTTGCAGTGGTTGTGAATAAGTATGATATAAATCCAACGATCTGCGGGGAAATCGAGGTATTCTGTTTCAAGGAAGGGATTCCTTTCCTGGGAAAGATTCCCTATGACAAGCAGGTTGTAACATCATTGAATGGAGGCGAGAATCTGGCATGTCTGAATACTCCGGCATCACAGGCGATCAAGCGAATCTATGAGAAGACTCTCCAAGTATGGAAGGAGCAGGTACGACTATGAAAATCACTACATTGGTAGAAAATACCACAAAATGCAGCAATCTCGGGTATGAGCATGGTTTGAGCCTTTTCATCGAAGCGGCAGGCAGAACCATCCTTTTCGATACGGGTGCAAGTGACGTATTTGCCCGCAATGCAGAAATTCTGGGTGTTGATCTTACATCCGTCGATGCAGCAGTCCTCTCCCACGGCCATTACGACCACAGCGGGGGGCTGAAAACATTCTTCGCAATGAACAAGCATGCTCCACTGTATGTCCGAAAGGATGCGTTCGGCCCGTATTACAGCGAACGCAATCCCGGTGAATACCACTATATCGGAGTAGACCAATCACTCATTACCAGCAATCGGCTCATCTTCACCTCGGCGTATACCCCGATCAGCGGCGGTATCACCTTGTTTTCCAAGGTGGAGGGAACCGACTCCATCCCTTCAGGCAACAAGAGCTTATACAGGAAGGAAGAAGAGACGTACAAGGTGGACAATTTCACCCATGAGCAATACCTTGCCATCATGGAAGGTGATGTTCGTTTGCTGGTAAGTGGATGCTCGCATCGTGGCATACTCAATATTGTGGAAGCCTATCATGAGCATTGGGGGCTATACCCCACCCATGTCATCGGTGGCTTCCATCTCTACAACCACCGCACCGGCGAGCCGGAGGCACCTCAGGTGCTTGAGCATATCGCCAAGAAACTACTTGCAAGCAAAGCCGTTTACTATACCTGTCACTGCACAGGAGAGGAAAACTTCCTCGCCCTTGAGCGTTTGATGGGTGATTGGATTCATTACCTCGCCGGAGGTGATATTCTACAATTGGGCAAGGAGGACAGGCATGAATCAGAATGCAACCAATGATATGAGGGCATATTCGAAGACCGGCAGTATCATCGACCATGTCATCGCTGTCGTCAGCGGGAAAGGAGGGGTTGGGAAATCGTCGGTCACCAGCCTGCTCGCCTGTCAAATGAGACGTAAAGGTTATTTAGTCGGGATTCTGGATGCCGACGTCACCGGTGCATCCATTCCCAAGGCGTTCGGCATCCACCAAAAAGCCTTGGGAGAAGAAGGACGCATCGAACCAGCCATCAGTAAAACCGGCATCAAAATCATCTCTACCAATATGTTGCTTGAGCATGAAAACGACCCGGTCATTTGGAGAGGGCCCCTGATTGCAAACACCGTCAAGCTCTTCTATACGGATGTTGCTTGGGAGCACTTGGATTACTTGTTTGTCGATATGCCGCCGGGAACCGGCGATGTTCCCTTGACCGTCTTCCAAAGCCTTCCTGTTGATGGCATCGTCATGGTGACCAGCCCCCAGGACCTGGTAAGCATGGTAGTAGAGAAAGCTGTGAACATGGCCTCGAAAATGAAGGTTCCCATCTTGGGATTGGTAGAGAACTTTTCTTACTTCGAGTGTCCGGATAATCACAAACGGTACGAAATTTTCGGTAAGAGCCACTTGGAACATGTGGCCGGCGATCATGGGTTGAAGGTTTTGGCCAAACTTGCAATCGACCCGAAACTCAGTGAAGCCTGCGATGCAGGAGCAATCGAGACCTATCAGGGTTCAGAAATGCCTGAACTCTGCAAATTATTGGAGAGAAGGGAGTAATGTATGTTGAGAGTAGCAGTAGCAAGTGAGAACAACATGGTGTGCGGCCACTTCGGCCATTGTGAGACTTTTGAAGTATTCGATACGGAGGGTGACAAAATTTTGAGCAGCAAGAGCGTTGCGAACCCGGGCCATCGGCCGGGGTTCCTTCCCAATTTCCTCCATGAGATGGGGGTGAACACCATCATCAGCGGAGGCATGGGAGGCGGTGCCGTCGATATCTTCAACGAGCATAACATCGAGGTTATTCTGGGTGCGCGAGGGGACAGCGAGGATGCGGTGAAAGCGTATCTTGCAGGATCTCTTGCCAGCACCGGCAGTATCTGTCATGAGCACGCCCATCACGACGAGTGCGGCGAATAATCGTGCATCGCCAGTGTAAGTTCCAGCTCCGGCTGGACTTTTTTTG
>DJGJ01000044.1 GCA_002432715.1 Sphaerochaeta sp. UBA5849
ATATACTTATTTACTTTTATTATATATATTTATATAGTTTTATCATATATTTTTAAAGAATTCATCAGGTTTTATCAGGATTTATTTTATATCTATTGACATAAGTCTCTAGTTTCAGTATAGTACAAGTGTGCTTAGGAAAAAGGCACAGGAAAATACATAACTTGCACCGGAGCGGAAAGCTCCGAAAGGATCACAACATGAAAAAGAACATCATAGCCGTACTTCTGGTAATCGCCCTCTCCACCGTAGCAGCCTTCGCAGTCGATCCGACCACTTCAGATTCTTTCCAGGTCACCACGGCAATCGGCCCTAGCAACCTTGTGAAATTTGCAACTGCAACTGCAACCAATGTTGCCGAGTACAATGCAGCCAGCGATCTGAGCTCTTACTCCATCAATGGAACCGAAACTGTTGGCACTGCCGGCACTGCAATCGGGTATGTGCTCACCCAGACCAACAACCGTAACGGATACACCCTGAAGCTCAGAGCTGACAAGCTAAATGGCGGCGAGGGTTATGCACTGCTGAACTACTCTGTAGAAATCGGAAGTGCTTTGTACAACACCAGCACAGCCGAAGAGGCAGTAACCATCGACACCGTTACCGGCATCACCGGCAGGACCGTTTTCGGGTATCCGATCAAGATCCAGCTCAATGCCGTAGATGCCGCAGCTGCAACCGCCGGCAACTACAACGGAACCGTGTATGTAGAATACTACGCAAACTAACAATACAAACCTGTCTGCCCAAGGCCGCCTCTCCCGCAGGTGGCCTTCTCTTTTGTTCTCATAGAAGGAGGGAGCCTTTTGGCTCCCTCGTGTATGATTTCTCTTTTTGCATTGTTACTCGGCAGTAAGCAATCGCTTGCACAGCATCTTCAAGCAGTGGAAGGTTGAGTCTGCAGGGATGAAAGCATAGGACTTGGTTCTCTTCAGAACGATACCCTCCACAATCTGTTCTACCGTGTAGAAATTACCCCCGATGCGGTTGTTGTCATACTGGGAGAAGGCACTGGCATAGTAGAGGCTTCTCGTCTCACCCGGCTTTATCAGCACTGTGGTCTCTGCTCCCAGGAGGGCATCGCTGTTTTGAGCATCCTTGAGGCCGTTGTAGAGATGGTTGGTACCCGATCCGCAGTTCAGTGAATACTGCTGGCTCATCCCACCGCTGTAGAAAGCCCACGGCGTTTCATTTCTCCCGCCCCAGTCAAAAAGGAAGTTGTTGAAGTTGATCGGAAGCATATCCTCTTCCAGAGCTGCAGGACCAGGGAAGAACGTAAAGTACACCATCTGCTGTCGCGGGTTGATGACACTCGTCCAACCCAAGTTGGCTGTCCGGGGGACAACACCGGAGATGAAGTCGGTTTTCCCAATCGGAGGCGGGACTTCGGTCAAGTCGACCGTCCCCCCGCTTTTCAGCGGAGCCTTCTTCCAATCGTCAAATTGGACTTCTGAAACGAGACGGGAAGAAGCCCCGATGAGTTGGTCGTCCCTGCCGGTTGCCCAGAGATCGGCACTGGCATTGAGCACGCACCCCGACTCCAGGAACGGGGAACCAAGCTCATTATTCCAGGTTGTATTTGCAATGAGGTCCTCTTGGGCATTGTTGGTGATGAAGAGCGCACTATAATGCACCGGCTGGTTGGGCAACAGCATGTCAATCTTGCGTACCGTCCAACGCGCCTTACGGTTGCGGACCATGCTCATCAGCCACACCCCGCCAAACTCCGGGTCGGTTCCATAGCGCTCCACCATCCAGTAGGAAGACGCAGTGAAGCCGCTTTGCTCCTGGGTACCCTGGTCCGACTCGTAAGCCGGTCCATAGTTGGGAAAGCTGAAGTAGGAACCACTTTTCTGGTAGAGGTAGGGGCTGTTTTTCCAATACTCGGCGTTCTCATCGCTGAAAACCGACGTTCCGGTCCCCCGGTAGTGAGGAATGAGGTGTGCATTGAGCCTGCCGCCCTGAGGGGTGATGGCGCTCAGCTCAAGCACCATGCCGCCTTGGTCTTCAAGCAAGACCCTGATCAAGTCGTTCGACAACACCGTAGCATTGCGGCTCTCCCACAATCTCAGACGACGGATATCCATCTCGTTTCTCCTTATTCATGGTGTTAAAAACCATATAATAACAGTATACTGGTACCAGTAACCGCCGACTTATGCAAGGAGTGCAGATTCATGATTTCCAAGAAAGACAGACTGTTCAACCTTTCGACCAAGCATACCACCTATCTGTTTGCAATAACCGAAACCGGTCATCTTGAGCACCTGTATTACGGGAGGCTCCTTTCCAATCCCACCATCAGTGTCGATGCCCTTGCAGAAAAGCGAAGCCTGAACATCGGAACCAGCACCGCCTACGACAGCGACCACCCAACACTGTACCTCACAAACCTCTGTATGGAATATTCTACCATGGGAAAGGGTGACTATCGAGAGTGTTCGGTCAATATTGAATATTCACGGGGTATGCAAACCCTCGACTTCATTGTGAAAAGCTACCGGATCCTTCCTGGAAAGCCCAGAACCTTCAGCGGACTGCCGGAGTCCTACGGGGACAAGAACACCTGCACCACCTTGGAAATCACCCTGAAGGAGACCTGCCTGCCGCTTCGCATGACTCTTACCTACACCATCTTTGAAGACAGTGACGTCATCACCCGAAGGGCGACCATCTACAACGACAGCACCAGCAGCATTCGGATCAAGGGCCTTGCCTCGGCCCAGCTCGACCTCGACGCTGATGACTGGAAGCTGGTCACCTTCGATGGAGCCTGGGCCAGAGAGCGATACATGAACGAACGTGACCTGCTGCCGGGCATCTACATCAACGATAGCAAAACCGGTGTCTCCAGTGCCGACCACAACCCCTGCATATTCCTCAAGAAGGACGACGGACAGTGCATCGGCATGAATCTCATCTACAGCGGGAACCACCGGGAGCTGGTCGAAGTCTCCCCGTATGGGAAGATCAGGGTGATGACCGGAATCAATCCAGCCACCTTCAGCTGGGAGCTCAGTCCCCAGGACCGGTTCCAGTCCCCTGAAGCGGTACTCACCTACTCCCACCAAGGCATGAACGGAGCAAGTCAAAACTTCCACCACTTCATCAACAACCACATCGTCAGGGGAACCTGGAAAATGCGTGAGCGCCCGGTACTCATCAACAACTGGGAAGCCACGTACTTCAACTTCAACGAGGACAAGCTGCTCAGCCTTGCAAAAGAGAGTGCCGACCTCGGCATCGAGCTCTTCGTCCTCGATGACGGATGGTTCGGCCTGCGCAACGACGACACGACCAGCCTCGGCGATTGGACGGTGAACCCGAAGAAACTCCCTTCGGGGCTTGCAGGACTGAGTTTGGAAGTGCACCGCCTCGGGATGATGTTCGGCCTCTGGGTTGAGCCTGAGATGGTCAGCATCGAGAGCCAGCTCTATAAGAAGCACCCCGATTGGATGATCGCAATCCCCGGCCGCAGGCCGAGTGTCGGACGCAACCAGTACATCCTCGACCTGAGCAGGCAGGATGTTCGGGACTACCTGTTCAAGAGCCTTTCCGAGACCTGGCACCTGGCCGATGTGAACTACATCAAGTGGGACATGAATCGTGTATTCAGCGATATCTACAGCACCAATGCCGAGATTCGCAACCATGGTGAATTCCTCCACCGGTATGTGTTGGGGCTTTACGACCTGCTTGGAAAGCTTACTCAGGCGTTCCCCGATGTTCTCTTCGAATCATGCGCAAGCGGAGGAAACCGCTTCGACCTGGGCATGCTCTGCTATATGAGCCAGACATGGACCAGCGACAATACCGACGCCCTGTGCAGGCTTTACATCCAGGAAGGAACAAGCTGCGGATACCCCCTCTCGACGATGGGCAGCCATGTCAGTTCATCACCCAACCACCAGACGCTCAGAAGAACCGACCTCGAAGCACGGTTCAACGTGGCCGCATTCGGAGTGCTTGGGTATGAGCTTGATGTCACCAAGCTCAAAAGACAGCAGAAGGAGGCGATCAGGAGCCAAATTGCGTTCTACAAAGCCCATCGGTCACTGCTTCAATATGGGACGTTCACCCGCATCAAGCTGGCAAACAGCCACTCCAACCAAGTGGTTTGGGCTGTTGCCAGCCACGACAAGAGTGAGCTGCTCGTACTCTTCGCCCAGAAACTCAACATGCCCAACCCCGGCTCGGACAAACTGAGGGTGGAAGCTGTTGATGTGAACGCCGTCTATGAGGTGTTCCCCCGCCAGCAGAAGATCGACATCAAGATGTTCGGCGATCTGCTCAACAGGGTGAGTCCTGTTCCCATCACTGAAGGAGGCTTTGCCCAGGATACGATCAGCAAGGCCATCTCTCTGGAAAGTGAAATCGAGCACTACCGTGTCAGCGGTGAGCAGGTAGCCTACGGCGGCATCAAGCTGAACCAGCAGTTCGGCGGCACCGGTTACGATGCCATGACCCGGGTGCTGGGCGACTTCGGCAACAGGATCTACATCTTCAAGAAGATCAACCTAGAAAGCAAGTAGGGTTGCAATCTCCTCATCCGAGACCTCTTTCTGATAGTGGGAACGCACAAAGCCCAAATGGGCGGTGCTTCCCACCAGAATGGCCCCCTTCAGCATGCCGTCCTGCACACAATACGCCTCATAGCGATTTCCGTTCCGATTCTTGTGTGCAGGTCCTTCGATGGAACCCACACTGACCACATCGAGCCCGTCACCCTTGAAACGGGTGAAGAGCACCGGCGTCTGATACGGTTTCTGCTCACCCAGAAGGTTGGAAACAGCAGTCTCGGCCATTGCAAGGGCGACGGGTATGATGCCGGGAACCTGGCCTTCATACTCGGCACAGTCACCGATGGCCAGAATGTCGCTGTCGCTGGTTTGCAGGAATTGGTTGACCACGATACCGCGATTGGTTTTCAGCCCTGCAGCCTTTGCCAAGGTGATCTCAGGCAATACTCCCAAGGAGAGCAAGAGCGTACGACAGGGTACTTCATCCTCTCCCTCTGTCACCAAAGCCCTGATATGGCCACCCAGGTCCACCTTCTGTGCCCGGGTCTTCACTCCTTCCTTGATCACCAATCCCTGTCCTTCCAAGTGCGCCTTGAGGATCGAGGCCCCTTCGGTGTCCAGCTGACGGACGAGAATCCGATCGGCCGCTTCAAGGACGGTTACCTCAAAACCCTTTCTCTTCACCCAGAGGGCGGTTTCCAGCCCAAGCAACCCACCACCCAGGACAACAACCGGGTTTTCGATGGTATCACTGATATTCTGGGCATCACTGAAAGTCCTCAGGGCGCAAGCTCCATCGGTACAGGAGAAAATGTCGAGCATGCGCGACCGGCTGCCGGTGGCGATGACCAATTTATCATAGGGAAAAGCTGCAGCTCCGCTGTAGACCAGTTTTTTGACGGGATCGATGGCTGTGGCTGCACGCTTCTGAAGGTAGGGAGGATCGCTCTTGGCGATCAAATCCTGCAGGGCTTCCTTGTCGCACAGTGCTTGGGGAAGCAGAACCCGGCTGTAAAAGCCCACCGGTTCCTCACTGAAAAGCTGCACGGACACACCCTTTGCTGCAAGCTTTGCAGCAACTGTCGCCCCGGCCACCCCGTTTCCGATTACTATCACATTCATGCTTGGCCTCCCGAATTTCTAGAGGCTAACGCAAGAAGCCCAAGCGTGTCCAGAATCAGATGCCTTCCTTTCGATATCGATCAGCCATCTGCCCAAGACTAACATCCTCTACCAACGAAGCCTTGCCCACACAACCAAATTCGACAATCAGCGAACCAACCATTTCCATCACACCCTGCTTCACGGCATTCACCACCGCTTCCGTTGCTTTGTTTGGGATGGTGCCATACATGACGGTATCCATGATAGGAGGAAAGAAGACACGGGGGTCGAACGCTTCAGGCTTTGCCTTGAGCAGTTGGTACATTTGGTTCAGCCTCGTATCTCCAGTGAGCTCGGGCTTCAGGAGGAAGAGCTCACGGAGATTTCGGGTGACGGCAAGGCGGATATCAGTATCGACGTTGATCTTACCGATGCCAAGCCTGCCAACTTCCTTAAGTTGTTCCAGCGAAATCCCATGGGCATTACTGATGGCCCCTCCCAGAGAGTTGATAGCCTCCACCAAGTATGTGGGAACAGTGGAGGATCCGTGACTGACCAATACACCAAAGATGCCCTCATGCCTCAGGCACTCCTTGATGGCAATCGCAATTTCCTTACGCACTTTGGCATTTTGGCCTTTGTTCGCACCGTGCATCGTCCCGTAACTTATCGCTAATGCATCGACCTTGGTCTCCTTAAAAAACCTGATGGCATCGAGTGGATGGGTATAAGAGCCATGCTCGGAGAATACATGGTCCTCAACCCCTGAAAGGACTCCCAACTCCCCTTCCACCGTCACACCTACTGCATGGGCCAGCTTGACCACCTCACGGGTCAAAGCAATATTCTGTTCCAAGGGGAGTGATGACCCATCAATCATAACGGAAGTATACCCACCGTCGATTGCGGCTTTTACACTGTCCAGATCTCTTCCATGATCGAGATGGAGTGCAATGGGTATTGAGGCGTTTTCAGCTGCAACTTGTACGGCCTTTGCAATATTGGCCGCTCCTTTCCGCTTGTCCTCCAGCGTTGCATGAAAAAAATCCGTGCAACCGCCCATAAAACCATTTGCAAGGTCCGCACCTTGCAGAATGGCGGGAGAACGGAAGAGATTGTGAATTTGAATAACGGCCTCTGCTTGGGCAACCATATTTACATTGAATGCCCCTTGGGCATAACCGTAGCGATCGGTGGTTTCGAGTATAGGGCGGAGGGGAATCAAGGGCATACGTTACCTCTTTCTGGGATAGGAAGCACGATAGGCACAGCCTTCGACTTCCAGATGATAGTTCTCAAGGTTGGCACCCAAGAGCAGGCACTCACCTTTTCCAATGGAAAAACTTTGGGAATTCCTCGTTACTGTAACGGTTCCTTCAATACAGAGCAGCAGGGAAACAGGTACCTGCCCTTCATCGTAGCTACCACTCTCAAAGCGGTATAGACAGAAGAACGGGTCATCCGTCTGGTAACAGTACCGGCCACCTTCTGTGATTGTCGGAATCTCCTCAACACGTTGGCAGCTGGTATCCATGATGGAGAAGAGCTCCTCATAATCCACATGCTTGTCGGTAAGTCCCGCACGCAGGATATTGTCGGAGTTGTTCATCAGTTCAATGCCATTGCCTTGTACATAGGCATGAACCACCCCGGGCTTTAGAAAGATTCCATTACCCGGCTTGAGGTGGACAACCTGCAAAAGATACGGACCGAACACGCCGGGGTCGGCACCATACTGAGTTACCACCTGACGGGCTATCTCAGACACAGTGAGAAACGGAGGGTTCGGCTTCCCATCCAGCGATTCCAAAGACTCTTGATACTCGGCAACCACAGCTGCAAGCGTTGCCTTATCCAGCCGATATAGGGTCTGGACGAAACAGCGGACAGGATCGGATGCATGTTCACAATGCGAAAACATACTGTGATAACTTTTGGGTAATACCTTCCTCAGATTATTCTCAATCTGTTTGGCAGGGAGAAAGCCACACATTGCTGTTGTCTCAGTGAGGGCCACCAGCATCTCCGCCTTGGGATTGGCATCCTGATAATTCCATACCGCACGGTCCAGGACTTTGCGTTTCGGAGCCTCCTTTTCCCAACCCTTTTGAGCCTGAACTGCATCGGGATGACACTGGATGGAAAGCGGCCGTTCGATGGCCATGACCTTCAACAGAAAGGGAAACTCATGCAAATCACCAAGAAACTGTGGATTGTTTGCAAGAAAGGAAGCTAAATTCTCGCCCGTTTCCAATACCGTTGACGGTGCGTTGGGATGGACTCCCATCCATAACTCCCCGATGGGGACTCCCATCTTGTCAGGCTGTTGCACCAGTGACTGGAGAAAAACTCGGCTTCCCCAGGGAAAGCCCTTCAATTGGGAACTGATTCGCACTATATCCATATGTTACACCCCACGCTTGGGAAAAGAAGGAAGGGCACGCCCGAGCAATGGCTTGCACCAAGTCAGGTATGAATCATCGATCCTGCCGACATCTCTGATATACTCTGCGGGCAAGGTGCGCTCATGCAGCATAACTTCTTCTAGCGGAATGAGAATCGGTTTACAAAGGTATGGCTTGCTGCTGATACGTTCAAACCCTACCATCACTTCACTTTTTCCTTCCAACATGGCTTTAACAGCTTCCTTGCCCACGAGAATCGCTTCTTCGCAATCTACTTCCGATTGAAATGCAATCGAACAGCGCCCAAGGATTCCTGGTTTCTCACTGCGGGCTTTGATTCCCAACTTCTGGATCACCAGATTGCATAGATGTGCCGAAACATCCCCGTAGTAGACCGATCGTCCCACTTGGAATATCGGTTTCACAATGGGATCGCCGGTTTTGGTTCGCAATCCTTCGGAAGCGACCACTACAACGCCCCCATACTTCTTATACAGTGTCTTCGCCTCATCGAGAAACTGCTCTTCATCAAAAGCCACTTCCGGCACATAAATCAGATGGGGGCCTACATGCTCCTCTGTCTTCGCCAATGCTGCAGCAGCGGTAAGCCAGCCTGCATTGCGTCCCATGCTCTCGATGATGCAGACATGTATGGGAAGGGAAGCCACATCCTGGCTGAGCTCCTGTACAGAAGAGGCCAGATAGCGTGCAGCGCTGCCAAAACCCGGGGCATGGTCGGTGATGGCCAAATCGTTGTCTATGGTTTTAGGTATTCCCACTATCCTAATGCCCTTTTCCCTTGCTTGCGGATGAGCCTTGACAGAGCGGGCCAGCTTGCCGCAGGCATCCATCGAGCCATTGCCGCCATTGAAAAATACGCCGGTGATATCATAGGCAAGCAGGACTTCAACCATCCTCGCATAATCCTCGTCGCGTACATGAAAACGGCTGGTGCCGATCCACGAAGCAGGAGTATGGGGCAGTTGGGCAATGGTTTGTTCGTCAATGGCCAAGAGGTCGATGAAATCCTCGGTAAGGACGGCTTGCGTGCCGCCTCTCGCTGCATAGACATGCCTACATACCCCCGAATCCTTGGCCTGCGCGATCACCCCATATAGGGATGCGTTCATCACCGCAGTCGGTGCTCCGCCATGGACAATCAACAAATTTTCATGCATACCGCTCCCCCCTATGGATAATCGATCCACCGGCTGTGGTGTACTGCACCCTGCAATCAGCATCGAGGGCGACAAGGTCGGCGCGCTTTGTTATCTCCAATTCACCGATATCCTCCAAGCCCAGCATACGGGCTGCATTGGCACTTACCAGGGCGGAGAGTTGTTCTGTCGGCTTGCCGGTAAAACTCATGAGATTCTTGAGTGCTCGATCCATGGTCAGGGTGCTTCCGGCCCGCACGCCGGTATCGGCGACCTTAGCATCACCATCCTTCACCACGATGGTCTGCACTCCAAGCTGGTAGGACCCATTGGGACACCCGGTCGCACTGAGACTGTCGGTGACTGCAAGCATTCGGTCATAGCCTTTGATCTTGAGAAGAAGTCTGACAATCGGTGGATGAAGATGAAATCCGTCGCAAATCATCTCTGCATATACATCCTGTTCCAACACTGCAGTAAGAATGGCTGGGTCGTGCATGTGCAGCAGCTTCATGGCATTCATGATATGAGTAGCCCCAGTCGCCCCGGCCTGGATGGCGGTCATTGTTTGCTCATAGCTGGCACTGCTATGGCCCAAAGAGACCTTCACCCCCAAGGAGACTGCCTCCTCAATCAGTGCAATCGCCCCTTCCAGTTCGGGAGCGAGGGTAATTATTTTCATGGTGCTTCTTGAAGCAGCGTACAGCTCCCGGAACAAGGAAACATCGCATTGCCTGAGCAGACGCCCCGGCATGGCCCCCTTATAGGCAGGGCAGAGAAACGGTCCTTCCAAATGGATGCCCGCAATCGTTGGATTGGCCGCCAACACATAGGGATCAGACAATACATCAAGTTGCCTGAGCATGGTCTCGGGAGTGTCGGTAAGAATGGTGGGCAGATAGGTAGTAACACCACGAGAGGCAAAAAAGCTACTTATCTTTGCTACTTGCTCTGCGTTGGCATGATTGAAATCACTTTCCAACGCCCCATGAGTATGTACGTCAATAAAACCTGGGACAAGAAACAAGCCGGTTGCGTCAATAACGGCAGTACCCGCAGGAACAAGAAGCTGCTCGTCCATGGCAACTATGCGAGTGCCTTCGATAAGCAAATCCAATGCCTTGAAAATTCCTTTATGGAGCACTTGGGCTCCTGTAATGTGCATGGTCATGGACCGATCCTTCTGCAGCTCTCCCGCTCCAACAAAGTAAAGGGAAGCTGTACACGAATACTGTAGCCCCTGTTCGTCTCAAGACGGTCGAGCAGAACCTTTACTGCAAGTCGTCCCAACTCTTTCTTGGGAATATCGATGGTGGTAAGAGCTGGCTTGAGATAGGTTCCCGTCTCGATGTTATCGAACCCAACCACCGAAATTTCCTTCGGCACCACAATGCCGTGTTCATCGAGGGCTTTCATCACTCCCATGGCAACCGTGTCATTTCCGCAAAAGACCGCTGAAGGGAGCGTTTTGCGCCTGATCAACGTTTTCATGCTTTCGTATCCGTCATTGGCGGTCAGGATGGTGTCGACAACCAAGTCTTTTCGAACTGTGATTTCATGGGCTTGCATGGCATCGAGATAGCCATGATAGCGGTGCTCATTGAACACCTGATGTTTCACCTGCGTCGGCCCAATGAAACCGATGTCCCGGTGCCCGAGACCGATGAGGTACTCCACTCCTCTCATAACAGCAGCATGAGCATCACAGATCACCTCATCAATATTGTTACCGATTTGGTTGACTCCGGCATACACGAGATAGGGAATCAGACTTTTGAGCATCTGGATGTTTTCCAAGGTCGTCCGACCGAGCATAATGGCGCAATCGAGGCGGGTATTGGTGATAAAGTGCATAAAGCCGGGATCTTTGATATAGGTTACAAAGAAATTATGGGGAAAGTTCGCCCCTTGGTTGATTACTTCCTGCTGTATACCGGCCAACAGGGCTGAGAAGAAGGGCGAGACGTAGGTCTCATGCTCACTGGTCAGAATGCAGGCAACCGAGAATGTCTTGTCCCCGGCTTTGTAATCCATGTATCGTGCATTGGCGAGCTTATGGGAGAAATAGCCAAGGCGCTCGGCCGCTTCAAACACTTTAGTCACTGTCTGGTCGTTGGCCTTTCGTGAGGTATCGTGACTGAGAATTCGTGACACCGTGGAGATTGAAACCCCGGTTTCCTTGGCTATATCCTTCAACTTAACCGACATTGTTTGCCTCCTGCCATCCTACTTTTCGTATCCTGGTTTTCCCAATTCAGCATACATGTTCCTCTTGTACTGCTCCACCCCCTCCTGATTGAACGGATTGACTCCAAGCAGACGTGCCGACAGGTAAGCAGTGAAGAGAAAAAAGTAAAACACACCACCAAGCGAAGCCGCACCCAGGAAGCTGTCACATTTCAGCTCGATGCAGGGAATACCATCATCTGAATGTGCTTGGAGGGCGGCTTGATATACCGTCCTATTGAGCCGGGAAAACGGTGTATCGTCCAGATAGTCAAAACCATCGACTACATCCTTCGAGGGGCCAATCACACAACCATTTTCTTCATACTGCAAATCCAGGTAGGTCTCCATCAAGATTCTCGGTCCCTGCTGCACATACTGGCCGACGGCATGAAGATCTTCAGAGTAGGAGAAGCCGACAGGAAAGAGAACCTGGTCGGTTTTGCCCTCGGTCTCGGCAAACAACTGTATCCACCATCGGATGAAGTGCTGCAGATCCGGTTCAAAGGTCACCAAACTTTCCAAGGCTATCCCTTTCTTTCTGATCAAGGAACGGAAGATTGCATAGAGGATTGCAGGATTGTCCTCACCTTGTTCTGTCCGCACCCTCTGCTGCATGGCATAGGCACCATCTAGAAGATTTCTTATATCTACCCCTGCTACAGCAAGGGGAAAGAGTCCTACCGGTGAAAGGACGGAAAATCGACCTCCGATATCAGAGGGAAATGGAAGGTAGGTGTAGCCGTGCTGCCGGGCAACTTCATACAGTTGGCCGCTTCCCTTGCTTCCTGTTACAATAATGCGCTGAGCATAGGCATTCCCATATTTTGCTTGCATTGCTCTGCGCAGCATGCGAAAGGTGATACCCGGCTCAACGGTATTGAAATCCTTGGCGATGACATTGAGCACCACCGACTTGGTCTTCAGTACTTCCATGGCATCGGCAAGGCGGGTTTCACTGAGGGTATCCCCGGCAAAATACAAGGTTGTGGGACTTGTAGTTGTCCTCTTGAGAACCTCAAGAGCGGCTGCCGCTCCTCGATTCGACCCCCCGATCCCGATGACTATCATCACTTCGGCAATTTGGTTGACGTGCTTTGCCACATGTACAAGCTCATCGATTTTCTGTGTCCCGACATCAAGCCAGCCGAGCGAAGTGCGATACAGGTCCTCTCCCCTCTGCACCTCTGAAATGAGGGTGGTGTGCTTCTCTATGGCAGCTTGAATCTCACCCCTGCTTACCAAAAAGGAGGCAGGGCGTACATTGCACGTGATGGTCATCAATTTCTCCTATAAGTATGGAAGGGGCTCATCGAGCCCCTTCACATTCAATCAGTAGCTCTTAGAAACTCTTCAGAGCGTTGAGCAGATAGGAATCATCGAAAGACTCCTCGAAGCTCTTTACCTTATTGCCGGCCGGTACGTTGGGAACCCTTGCTTGATAGAGTGCCTTCATGTACTGGTACCCCAAAGAATCCTTGGAAGCAAACCACTGTTGATACATAGCCTTGGTGGGAGCAACCAAGTTGGTGGGATCGAAACTTCCAACAGGCTTCTGGGAGATCCGCTCACCGGCACGCATAGCTTCATCGATATTCTCAGCTCTCCAGATAGCAGCTTCATACAACGCATTGATGAACGCTTGGGCGACTTCTGGACTTTCTTTCAGCCATGCATTGCTTGCAACCCAGGTGGAGGGGAAAGATTTCTCCGGTGGGAAGTGACTTACAGTGGTGGCAATCAACTCGGCGTTCTTGTTGGTTTTGAGAATTGTGCTGGTAGCTGGAGAGAATCCTACCACTACATCCATTCCTCCGTTTGAAGCCATTCCGGCGGGAAGGTTGGAGTTCAGCGTGTTGATGACCTCGATTCGGTTGGCAACATTGCTGTTCGGGGCAGTGTATCCAGCCATGTAGGAGCTGGTTTCGCTGTGGATCCAGAGCTGCTCGGCAACCGGTCTACCGGCATTGATCAGTTCAAGTAAAGCCTTGAACCAGCCGCCGGGAGTGGTACCGACTTCGATATACACCTTCTTGCCCTTCAATCCGGTGTAAATCTCATCAAAATCAAAACGACCATTGGCATTTGCATCGATAAACAAGCCCTTTTTGGCGATGAACATCTCAGCATTGCTCAGACAATCGAGGAATACGAAAGAAAGCCCATTGCCGTTGCCGTCAATCGGATTCCAGGCAACACCGGCTCCGATGTATCCAACATCGAGAGTGCGATTGTCTGCGCGCATGGCAGTCATTTCAGCAGGACCGCTTTCCACAACGGTGAAGTTGACTTT
Source organism: Sphaerochaeta sp. UBA5849 (assembly GCA_002432715.1). Taxonomy (GTDB): domain Bacteria; phylum Spirochaetota; class Spirochaetia; order Sphaerochaetales; family Sphaerochaetaceae; genus Sphaerochaeta. Next base: position 13,709 of record DJGJ01000044.1, read on the forward strand.
AATTCCATGTTTTTCAAAAAACCCCTGTTCCTGGGCTACAGCCGCAAGCGGGGCTCCACCTTCATTGGCATGGATACCGATTCTTACCGTGGTCAATTCCTTGCCATTCTTTTCAGGAGTAGCTGCCGCCCATACGGATGCAACCACACCTACGATCATCAGGGCCACAAGTAGTGTCTTTTTCATTACGTCCTCCAATTTGTTTCCGATCATCTATAGACTTCCCCATCATCCGGGGAGTGCCTGTCTTTTATTTAGGGATCTCCAAATACATCTTGTATACAGTATCCCATACATAGTTCTTGTAGCGTATAAAGCCTTCTTCAAGTTTGGTCGCTTGAGTTCGGGGATAGGGAAGATCGATGTCGACAATCTCCTTGATCTGACCGGGACGGGCGCTCATGATCACCACTTTGCTTGCAAGAAGTACAGCCTCATCCACATCGTGGGTGATAAAGAAAACTGTCTTTTTCTCCTTCTCCCAGGTTTTGAGCAGATCCTCCTGAAGCTGTGCCCTTGTCTGGGCATCCAGTGCGCCAAAAGGCTCATCCATCAACAACACCTCGGGGTTGAGTGCATACCCGCGGGCTATGGCGACACGTTGCTTCATGCCGCCTGAAAGCGCCTTGGGAAAACTATTCTCAAAACCGCTCAGGTTGACCATCTTGATGTAGTGGTCGGAAAGCCTGCGCTTCTCCTCGGTCGTAAATTTCTGCATTACCGTAACAATTTCCTTCTTCCCTGATGCATCGGTTTGCTCCACCTGAACGGGCTTGCGGATGAACTTCAGTCCGTATTCGATGTTCTTTCGTACGGTCATCCAAGGAAAGAGTGCATATTGCTGGAAAATGACACCACGTTCGGGAGCCGGTCCTACAATGGGCTGACCATGCATGGACACAGACCCGCTGTCAAAGGTCTCCAAGCCTGCAATAATGTTCAGCAGCGTAGTCTTTCCGCAACCGGAGGGTCCGACTACACAGACAAACTCATTCTTTTCGATATCGAGTGTCACCCCGTTCAGTGCGTTTACGTTTGCACCCTTCTCAACCTTGTACTCTTTATGGACACGTTTGATGCTGATCAATGCTTCTGCCATATGCCTACTTCCACTTGGTGAGTTTCTTCTCGATGAGAAGGAGTATCTTGTCCAGGACGAACCCGATGATGCCGATGGTGATGATTCCCAAAAGCACTATCGAGGTATCCATGAACTGTTGCGCTCCCTGGATGCGGGCTCCAAGGCCGAATGTTGTTCCTGTCAATTCCGCTGCAATCAGGGTGGTCAGACTTGCTGCCATCCCCAACCGCGCTCCGACCAGAATGTAGGGAAACGAGGCGGGAATGACGATATCAAAAAAAAGGTCCTTGTCTGAAGCGCCGAAGGTATAGGCCGCCCTGATCAGGGTCTTATCCACTTCCTTGACGCCCTGATAGATAGTGACCACCATGACCAGAAAGGCGGCAATGAAAATAATGGTGTACTTCGGTGGTTCTCCCAGGCCCATGGCAAGGATTACCAATGGAATGAGGGCGATCGGGGGAATGGTCCGCATAAACTGAATCCACGGCTCAACAAGGTTGCGGACCGTCGGATACCAACCCATCAGGAACGCGACGGGGATCGAACAAATGAAGGCGAGTCCGAAGCCCACCAGCACTCTTTGCAATGAAATGCTGATGTCCTTGAAATACCGACCGTTTGCCATTGATTCAGCAATCAAGGCGGCGAACACCTGCTTCGGGCTGGCTAAAAAGGTATTGATTGTCGGAATGAGGGTTATGACAGCCCAGAGCAGAAACCCTCCGATAATGGAGACAACCATCAAGGTATACCGATATCGTTTGGTTCCATCGGAGAAGTCCTTGAGCTTGCGCGCTTTCTGTTGCGGCTTTTCAGATGCAGTACTATCCATACCGTTTTCCTTTCTTTGGCAGTACTTGCTGTGAAAATTCCTGCCAATTGAGTGAAATCTTTATCCAATTATTTGGATTACCTAAATCCAATCCTAAGGAAATTATTACTTGAGATTTTGTATTTGTAAAGAAAAATCGAAACAAAATTCTTTTTATTTAGCAAATATTTCTTTGACACATAACAATTGTAGCCCTATACTGTCCACAGGTATCCAAACAGCAACTTTTATCCAAATTTTTTTATGGCGGAAAANNACATGCCGGTGTCAACAGGCTTGCCCCGATGCAGTATTGGGCTTCAACCATTGTCTCCTCACTTGAGCAGGGACTGTCCCGGTTGACCGGCATGCCCAAGGATTTCGTCTTTCCCGTGTTCTTTCCGGAAGCACATCTGCTTGGTGCCGCCCAAGCCAAACAACCTGATGTCCCCTGCCCCATTGAAATTGGATGTCAATCGGTACATACCCAGGACACGATGGCCGGAGGCAACTTTGGGGCATTTACCACAAGTCTTCCTGCCAATGCTGCAGTCGAGCTTGGATGCAGTTGGACGCTGATCGGTCACAGCGAGCAGCGTTCAAAGCTGGCAGCCATGTATCAGCTTGCCCACTGTGATGGCAGTCACGCCATCCATCAGATTTTGAACCAGCAGGTCAAGCAAGCGGTGCAAGCCGGGTTGAAGGTGCTTTTTTGCATCGGGGAGAAAGCTGATGAGGTGAACAGAACAGAATCAGTACTTGTAGAACAACTTCGACAGGGATTGAAGGATGTGGATCCCAACAGCATAGTACTCGCCTATGAGCCCATATGGGCCATCGGGCCTGGGAAAACACCCCCTAGTGCCGAGAAAATCCGCGAAATCGCTATTTTGGTCAAAAAGCTTTACTCGGCTCCTTTGGTCTACGGCGGTGGATTGAAGAAAGAGAACGCGGCTTCCATCGGAGCCATAGAGGAAATCGATGGCGGACTAATCGCCTTGACCCGATTCAGCGGGGAGATTGGGTTTTACCCCGATGAATACCTGGAAATTGTGCGCAACTATATAGGAGGAGTAAACAACATATGAAACTTTCATTCGAATACGGTCAAGGCTTGATGGATGCCACCCTTCCCGATACCACCGATGTTTTCATTCCAGGGGAAACGGTACAAGACCCCCCGTTCCTTCCCAATATCGAGGCTGCAACACGAGAAGCAATTGAGCACCCGATGGGGATGAAAAGGTTGGGGGAACAGGTCAATGCCGACAGCAAGGTTGTCATCATCTTCCCCGACCGCGTCAAAGGCGGGTTTCAAGCCGATTCCCACCGCAAGGTCTCCATCCCCATCCTCATCGAGGAGTGTGCGAAAGCCGGCGTCAGCGATCGCAATATAAAACTCATCTGCTCAAACGGCCTTCACCGCAAGAACACCAAGGAGGAGATCCGCTCAATACTTGGCGATGATATTTTCAATCGGTTCTGGGACCTTGGAAACATCACAAACCACGACAGCGAGGACTGGGACAACCTGGTGGACCTTGGCTACGAGGAACAATACAATGCCCGTGTCATCATGAACAAGGAAGTCTATGATGCCGATGCGGCCATCCTTGTCGGGCACGCCTTAGGCAATCCCTATGGCGGGTATTCCGGGGGATACAAGCACTGTGCCACCGGCATCACTCATTGGAAATGCATCGGGGCGCATCACAATCCCAGCGTCATGCACAGAAGCGACTTTGTACCGGTTAGCACGAACAGCTTGATGCGTTCCAAGTTCGATGCCATCGGCAAGCACATGGAACAAATGATGGGAAAAGATTTCTTTGTCTGTGATGCTGTTTTGGATACCAACCAGCGCCAGATTGCCGTCTTTGCCGGAAAGGCTGACTTGGTGCAGCAGGCTTCGTGGAAGGTCGCCGACAAACGCACGTATGTCCACTGGGCTGAGAAGAAATATGATGTCATGGTTTTCGGGATGCCCCAAGCATTCCATTACGGCAATGGGATGGGAACCAACCCGATCCTGATGCTGCAGGCAATCTCGGCACAGATCATCCGGCATAAGCGCATTCTCAGCGACAATCCGGTCATCATCTGCAGCTCCACCTGCAACGGATACTTTCATGACGAGGAGTTCCCCTCCTATCGAGAAACCTACGAGCTGTTCCAGAAGAACTATGCCAATACACTGCCCGAGATTGAGCGGTTCGGAGAGTCCATGTCGATGCGCAAGGAATATATTGACGCCTATCGGTATGGATATGGATATCATCCATTCCACGCCTTCTCCATGATCAGTTGCGGCCATATTGCTGAGAAGCAGTGTGCTGCCATATACATCGTAGGAGCTCAGGAGCCCGGGTATGCACGAGCGATGGGTATGAAAACGCGAGCCACCTTTGAGGAAGCCTTGCTGGATGCGAGAAAGTACACACCAGAGAATCCCGCAATACTGGCCCTGCCGAAAACATTCAAGACCGCAAGTGTGCATCTATGCATGAAAGGGTCCCAAGCCACCGTGGCCGAAGATATGTGCTGTCCATCCAGCCACTAGGCAAGGGGGAAAAGGATGATCGATTATTTCACCTATAACGCCAAAGAGCTCGCAGAACATGCTGCAATGAACCTTACCATTCTTGACACTGCACAGCAGGTGTTTCATGCAATGGCTTTGGATATGGTCACCACCATCGAACAGAACAATGCCAAGGATGAGCCGACTGTTTTCATAGTCCCGGTTGGACCGGTGGGACACTATCCGCTCTTTGTTGAGATGGTCAATGGGAAAAAACTAAGCCTCAACCGAGTGTGGTTTGTGAACATGGATGAGTATCTGGACGAAAAGGATCAATACCTGCCTCTCAATCATCGGCTCAGTTTCCGCTCCTTCATGAACAAGCATGTCTATGAAGCACTCGAATCCAATCTGGTCATGCCCCCGTCGCAGCGGCTCTTTCCCGATCCAGCAGATCCGGCAGCCCTGGACAGGCAATTGGAAGCGTTGGGGAAAATCGATGTATGTTACGGGGGGATCGGAATCACCGGTCATGTAGCGTTCAACGAACCAGAGGATGTATCAGTAGAGGAGTTCGGCCAACGGTCTACACGGGTGCTGACCATTTCCGCCGAGACTCGGACGATCAACAGTGTTGGAGACCTGAACGGGGCCATCAAGGCCATGCCTACACGTTGCGTGACCATCGGCATGAAGCAAATACTCGGTGCAAAGCGAATCTATCTTGCCTGTTTCCGTGATTGGCACCGTGCCGTAGTGCGGCAAGCATTGTGTGGGACAGTAACAGCCACCTTTCCAGTGACACTGCTGCAAAACCATCCCAACGCCTCAATCACCATTCCCATGAGCGTAGCCGAACCTGCCTACCCGGGTCTTTTCCACTGACACATCTCTTGCCAGCAACCGGCGCTTCCCGGTATCATGGACAGAATGGAACAGACTGTCATATATCTGGAAGCAGGAACCGCCTCGCTCCCAACCAATGCAGCGTACCTTGCCCTGTGCCAGCAGGTACGCCGTTCTGTCTTCGTACAAGAACAAGGTGTCAGTGAAGCCATCGATTTCGATGGAAACGATCCTTCATGTGCACACCTGTTGCTCCTCTTCGGCGACGAAGCGGCTGGGACGCTTCGCATCAGGACAACCAGCAAGGGAACCAAGCTCGAGCGGATTGCAATCCTTCGGGAGTACCGCAAGCAGGGTTTGGGAAAGTTGCTGGTACGCTGTGCCTTGGCCTTGGCCGAGGGGCAGGTATACATCCATGCCCAGGTGCAGAGCGAAGGGTTCTACCAACGTCTTGGCTTCGTCGCCGAAAACCAAACAATCTTTTACGAAGCTGACATTCCCCATAAAACCATGATCTGGCCGCACGGAAAAGGAGTTTTGCCTTGTACCATCACAAGACCATCATAATCGCGGGAGCCGGTGTCTTCGGCACGGCCATGGCCGAACGGCTCTCGTGGAATACGACCAACACCGTCATCCTTTGGTCCATCGAGGAGGACGTTGTTGAAGACATCAACAAAAATCATCGGAACACCAAATATTTTCCCACGCACTTTCTGAATACCAGCATCAGGGCCACAAGCGACAAGCAGATCTTCCGTTCGGCCGACTGCATTCTCTTGGTCATCCCCTCGAAGGCGATTGTCCCCTTCACCGAAGAGATCAAAGCCCTGACAAAACCCGATTGCATGGTGATCAACCTGGCAAAGGGAATGAGCGACGACGGTGCCTTCATCACCGAGCAGATTCCCTTCACCCGTACCGCGAGCATGAAGGGTCCGACCTTCGCCATCGAGGTTCTGCACGGCCTTCCCTCCTCCTTCACCTTTGGAGGCAGGAAAGAGGACTACCTGGTGCTCAAGGAGAGCATTCTCAAGGGGACAGGCTTGTACCTGGACTACACCAGCGATATCCGCTCGGTTGAGCTGATGAGCATCCTCAAGAACATGTACGCCATTGCAATCGGGCTGGTCAGTGGAAGATTCAACTCCCCAAACGTCGACTTCCTTGTCTACACCAAGGCAGTCTCTGAGATGAGGAAGTTCCTTGCCCTCTTCGAATGCAGTACCGATACCATCTTCTGCTACTGCGGTATCGGAGACCTCGGGCTTACCAGCCTGAACGACCTGTCACGCAACCGAACCCTCGGCCTGCTCATGGGGAAGGGCTTCTCCATCGACAACAGCGGGACCTCGGCAACCGTCATCGAAGGCAGCAGAACCGTCAAGCTCATGGGAGAAACCACCCGGCAGCAGGGCGTGCAGGATGAGTATCCCCTGGTGCAGGCCCTGTATCGGTTGATGTATGAGGGTGAAAGCATCAACGACTATATGGCAGCGGTGTTTGCCTAAATTCAAGAAGGCCCCATCTCAGTGATGAAATGGGGCCTTGCCATTGGACCGGCTGGGTCTACAGATGCTTAAGCACGCAGAATATGATCATATGGGAAGGCTCCTGCAACTGTTTGGTCGATAACAATTTCATGGTTGCTATAGCCCTGGGGGCATCCTTGTTGTCAAATACACAGAAGTCGTCTTTGAGAAGTGTGCACAACAGTGTTATGGTAAGGAAACTATGGCAACACGGACTGCAGCAATCGATCAGATTTACGATGATATCAGGAACAAGATACTGAAAAACGAGTACATCCCGGGCAGCAAGCTCAGCGAGAATTTCCTCTCGGTCGACTACAACTGCTCGCGCACGCCGGTGCGTGAAGCCATCAAGCGTCTTGAATAGGACGGCTTTGTCACCGTCCTCCCCCAGAGCGGCAGCTATGTCAAGGAGCTGACGCTCAAGGATTATCAGCATATTGCGGAGGTGCGAACCTATCTCGAAAGCCTGGCCTTCCGCCTCAATTGCGAGAATGAAGTGGACATCGCCCCCTTCGCTGCCATATGGACAAACCAGATGAGGTGATGCGCCTCAGCAATCTGCACTTTCAATTCCACCTGGAAATGGTACGTGCTTCAGACAACGCAATCCTGTTGACCACGTTCAGCAGGTTGAACCTGAACACCAACAGCCTGCTTTTTTGCCAGAGGTTATCCAACCAAGGGAAAATACTGACACAGGACGAACACCGGAAAATTCTCGCCTACCTCGACGCACGCGACACTGCCCAGGGGGAGAAGTTCATGTTCGCCCACCTGTGGAAAATGCATAACGCCTATAAGCGAAACAGCGTGTAACTTGCTGATTCCTTTCCATTGTGAATATCGATAGAAAATACGCTTACAAACCCATATCGTTGAGTTGCAACCTTTTCACAAACCTAACGGGATATAAGAAGCTAGCCTTTCGTACAACCGTATTCGAATTGAGAGTAAAACGTGGATAGTTGTTCCATATCTGAAATTGTTTGCTAAATCATGCAAATTATGAGTCATAATATTGACAGATAGCAGGCATCACAACACTATTGAAGGATGCAAAAGTCAATACACTTGATTGTCATTTTGCTGTGTATTACTACTTCTTTGTTTTCTACTGTCACAGTCACATATGACATGGAACCCACTTTGGTCCTTCAAGCCTCACTGCCTCCGCCATTTGAGCCCCAGAACTTCGGTGCTCATTTAGGAACATTGACATTCCAACGTAGTGCCGATGATACAACACCCATCTACGATCCATCATTAATTGCCATAGCAACTAATAACACATGGAATATTACCGGGCCGTACTCATGGTGGTCGAACGCGTACGGCCCGGTGTATGACAATAACTACACCATTAATCTATATCCACACGCTGTATACCGCCTTGATGGATCCTCAGTGTTGAATAGACTTTCACCCAATGCAGGGAAAGTCCCGCTAACAACTACAGGTAGCAACGGTATTGACGAGTCTACATTCATTGTCGATCTCTATGTAGCAAATGTTGATCCACAATTTTCAGGATCACAATTGAAACCCAATGGAAAGTACATCATCGACGAAGGAGATTTTGGAACTTTCACCGTTGCAATTGCAGCTCCAAATAAAACCATCTGGGACCCCGGGAGGATTGATCTTCCAATTATTGGGCTTTCTCCTTCTGCGACCAGCCCCTATATAGGAGTCGATTCCGGTACTGTTGAGTTTCATCCTGAGCGATACATACTCACAATTCTAAACAACTTCCCATTCTCTCTTGATGAAGTATTGTCCACAGGCAAGGCCAAAATAGCCCAATTCCAACTATATCTTACAGAAGTAAGTCCATATAACACAGCAATTTCTTATGGAGTATATATTACATTTTCAAACTATGTTAATTCGCAAACTTTCTGTATGCATAGGAACGATAATATTGGTGACTATGGAATCGACTACTACCTGCTTTTTCTGGGACAAGATGTGATCGGCGGCCAGAGGATTTTGTGGGATGGTTTTTACGGCAACAATACTACGTATTATCAGAATGTATACGTCAAAGGCATCTCTGCATCACAAGTCGATTCTGTTCCGGAGGGAACGTATTGTGACACGATATACGTTACAATAACCCCGCAAGACCATATTTAGGCAGATTAGAGCCAAAAAAAAACTCCCTCAAGCTTGCACCCTTGAAGGAGTTCCGCAATAGCGCGGGAGTGTACCTGCCGTTACCTCAGATATGAGGGGGAAAAAAACGAACAGGACATTCGGTAGGTCATTCATGACATAAGTCAATCGCCTAACCGTTCGGACTACTACACTATATCAGCAATTGCATGTTCTGTTAAGCCTTTTTTCAAAAAATTTCTAAGAGCTTGCAGAAAAAACAATTGCGTATGCAATTCTAATACATTTCCAAGACCATTGAGACCGTGGAAGTGACCGTCATGGTACCGGCAGGAATCTCTGTAGCCATGTCATAGGCTGCTTCACTAGCCATAGCCATCTTCTGCCGGGTATTGTAGGGGTTTGATGCAGTTGAATATTCGCTGATCGTGATGGGTCTTCCGACCTGCATCCGAGCCTCTTTTGCATAGAGCTCGGCCTTCGACAGAGCCTTTTGGACAGCCTGCTGTCGAGCTTCCTCCAAACCTATCGATTTATCTTCCTTGTCCAACATGACCGAGTTCAAGTAGATGCCGCTCACCTCTCCAAGCTGGTCGATCAAGGTCCCCAGGTTTTCCAGTTTGCGCAGAGTTACCGAAAGCGTCTGGCTGGCGATCTGACCCTCCAAATACTGCTTTCCCTCAATCCACTGGTAACTGGGCCTGAGGTTCAGCATGGTGGTTTTTATATCCTTCTCTTCAATTCCATTGGCTCTCATGACAGATAGCAACCGGACCATTTTTTCATTGGCAAAGGCTTGGGCTTCACTGGTGGTTTTTCCCAACTCGCTGACCTGGATGGAGAAGGATGCGATATCGGGAACAAGGGTTACTTCCCCGGTTGCCGACACCTCGATGGTCCGCACCAAATCCTTGTTGGACATGCACGAGCTGAAAAGCAGGGCGATTGCAACCAGAAGACCGATTACCGCGAAGTGTTTCTGTTTCATTGTCTCTCCTTACTGTTGGATGGTGACCAACTCAGGTCGTTTCTTTGCTTCTCGCAGAAAATATCCCAAGGCGATCATCATAATCCCATTGTCATAGATTCCCGTACCCATCCGGTCGATGACAGTCTGCACCGGGATGGAGAGTACCTCGAGCTGCTCATTCGGGTCGAGCTCCTGACCGCTGATATGCTTCACATCCTCAACCAAATAGAAATAGGACCTATTGTTCATGAAAGCGGAATTCGGACTCACATTTCCCAGTGCAGTCACCCTCTGTCCTACCAGGCCCGTCTCTTCCTTCAGCTCCCTGAGGCCTGCATCCATGGGGTCCTCGTCCTTTTCCACGACCCCGGCCGGGAACTCCCGGGTGACGGTTGCCGAGCCATGGCGGAACTGATCCACCATGACAAACATCGGCACGCCCTCCTCGTTACGGAACCAAGGAATAATCGTTACCCATTTCGGGCAGTCAACCTCGATGAAGGTGGAACTGCGCCCATCACTGCTGGTGCGTTGTACCGTACAAATATCAAAGATCGGACCTTTGAAGACCCGTTCACGCTTGCCTGACTTCCACAGTAAATGAGTATTGGACTTTCCCTCATCATGGGTAAACGGATCAAACATGGCTCACACTCCTTTTCTTGACGGACAGTTGCTGCTGCAGCTCGAGCAGGCCGAAGGGGCGCAGGAAGCGGTTCCTGCGAACTCAGTACTGCGGTGCGAAGAAACTGCAGTCCCGCTATTGATCAGAAGGGCGATATCCCTGATTGCCTTGGCCGAAACGCTCTCGGGTTGCAGGCTCAAGTAGCTCTTTCCCGCATCCTCTGCTTCCATGAGAGGAACCTCCAGGGGAACCCTGCCCAAGAATGGAACGTTCATCTGATCGGCCATTTTCCTGCCGCCGCCGATGCCGAAGATCGGAATCTCGGTGTTGCAGCCCGGGCAGATCAAACCGCTCATGTTCTCAACCACACCCAAAATGGCGACACCCATCTTGCGCGAGAAATTCACACTGCGCCGCGCATCGAGAATGGCCACTTGCTGAGGCGTGGTAACAATGATGGTGCCGGTCAACTCAGGTATGGTCTGGCAGACGGTAAGTTGCTCATCTCCGGTTCCCGGAGGAGAGTCAATGAGCAGGTAATCCAGCTCGCCCCAGTCGGCCTGGGCAAGGAACTGACGGATTGCAGCAATTTTCATCGGACCACGCCAGACAATGGGACTGTCCGGTTCACTGATGGCAAAGGCCAGGCTCATGACCTTCAAACCCGGACGAGCCTCTACGGGATAGAAAGTCTCTCCTCCGTCTTCAGTGGTGAGAATTCCTGCTTCGCAACCCAGCATTTTTGCCACGTTCGGCCCATGCAGGTCGGTATCGAGGATGCCCACGGTACAGCCGCTGTCGACCAAGGCATTGGCAAGATTTACCGTTACCGTGGTCTTGCCGACTCCGCCCTTTCCACTCATGATCAAAATCTTCCGCCCTATTTTATCCAGATGATTTCTGATTGCCTTGTCCTCGGCAATCCTCTGTGCAAAATCCACACCTTCAGACATTCCTTATTCGTTCTCCTTCGGCAATCCAGCCCTTTGTACCTTACGATAAACCGCCAAAACAGACAAGAGAACTCCTTGGCAGGCTGGCCGCTTGCAAGCCCACCCGGCTTTGCACAAGCAAGCAAAAATGTAAGAAAATCGATAGTCCCTCCATATGTATGACAGAACAACTACTTTCACAGACTAGAAAAATTCCTTGAGCCGACTGAAAAACTCTTCGTGAAAATTGCGGATTGTTGCAATTGTGTTCCAAGTTTTTCAGAATTAACCTAATCATTTATCCTACCTTTACTTGAAACACCACCTCTGATTCCGATATACTCAGTACTAGTGCATTTCTCGTAGTCCTTGGCTACGGTCACTATAAACCTTTTTAGGAGTTCGTATGGTATTCTTAGCGCAACTACCGAAAGAGCAGCTAATAGCCCAGCTCGAAAATGGGGTTATCCTCATGGTTCTGGGTATCGCTACGGTGTTTGTGTTTCTTACGTTGCTGGTCTTTCTTACCAAAGGCATGAGCGCCATTGCAAAAAAGATAGCACCTGCAAAGAAACCGACAGTCGTCGTGAGTCCCTCTGCCGCCACCATTTCTGCAAGCCCTGCCAGTGAGGCGGAAATTGCAGCCGCCATCGTGGCCGCATTCGCCAAGTCGAAAGAATAAGTAACACCCGGAGGACAATTCCAAATGAAAAAACAAGTCAAGTTTATGTGCACCGCGTTCCGTGACGGCTTCCAGTCTGTCTATGGCGCACGCGTATTCACCAAGGATTTCATGCCTGCAGTAGCTGCAGCCCGCGAGGCTGGCATCTCCCACTTCGAAGCCGGCGGCGGTGCCCGTTTCCAGTCACCGTACTTCTACTCAAATGAAGACGCCTTCGAAATGATGGACGAGTTCCGCAAAGTAGCCGGAGCCGATGCAGACCTGCAGACACTGTCGCGCGGTGTCAACGTCGTTGGACTTGACTCCTACCCCAGGGACATCATCGACCTCCACGCCAAGCTCTTCAAAAAGCACGGCATTTCCACCATCCGCAACTTTGATGCCTTAAACGATGTCAACAACCTCATCGACAGCGGCCGATCCATCGTCAATGCCGGACTGAGACACGAAGTGGTTGTTACCATGATGAGCCTTCCCCCGGGAAGCACCGGCGCACACGACCCCGACTTCTATGAAGCAACCCTCAAGCAGATTCTTGATGCCGGCATTGAATTCCAGTCCGTCTGTTTCAAGGATGCCAGCGGCACCTCCACTCCTGCGTACGTCTACGAAACCATCAAGCGCGCCCGCAAGATGCTGGGTAAGGACATGAACATTGTATTCCACAGCCATGATACCGCCGGAGTTTGCATCCAGCAGTACATGAGCGCCCTCCAAGCAGGTGCCGACCAGGTCGACCTGTCCATGATGCCTGTTTCCGGCGGCACCTGCCAGCCCGACATCATCACCATGTGGCATGCCCTGCGCAACACCGACTTCGATCTTGGCATCGATATCAAGAAGATCCGTGAAGCCGAGGCTGTATTCCAGGATTGCATGAAAGACTACATCATCCCCCCCGAAGCCATGACCGTCACTCCCGAAATCGTCTTCTCCCCGCTTCCCGGCGGCGCACTTACTGCAAACACCCAGATGCTGAGGGACAACAACCTGATGGACAAGTACCCTGCCATCGTTGAAGCCATGGCTGAAACGGTTGCAAAGGGCGGTTACGGAACCTCCGTTACCCCTGTTTCCCAGTTCTACTTCCAGCAGGCTTTCAACAACGTCATGTTCGGACCTTGGAAGAAGATTGCAGAAGGCTATGGAAAGATGGTGCTCGGCTATTTCGGCAAGACCCCCGTCGCTCCCGATCCACAAGTTGTGAAGGCTTGCTCCGAAGCCATGGGCCTGAAGCCCACCACCGAGAAAGTAGTGGACATCAACGAGAAAGATCCCAAGAAGGGCGTTGCCGCTGCAAAGGCCATGCTTGAGAAGGAAGGCCTGCCCATCACCGACGAGAATATTTTCATCGCAGCTTCCTGCAAGGAGAAGGGAATCCTCTTCCTCACCGGCAAGTCACAGGTGAACGGCATGTACAAGATCAACCGCGAAGAGGAAGCCGCCAAGAAGAAGGGCGAGTATACCGTAACCGTCAACGGCAAGGCATACGGCGTCAAGCTCGGCAAGGACAATGCCACCGTCAATGGGGTGAGTTATCCGTTGAACGTCGGCTTCGGCATCGATGAGAAAGCCATCGAGGCTTCCAAGGCCGTTGCATCCGATGCTCCCGCAGCTGCTGCAGCCCCCTCACACGAAGCAGTCACAGTCAAGGCTCCGATGCCCGGCTTGATCCTCCGCATTGAGGTGAAGGAAGGACAGAAGGTTTCCAAGAACCAGGTCGTGATGATCATGGAAGCCATGAAGATGGAGAATGAAATTTTCGCACCGTGCGATGGTGTGGTAACCAAGATTTCTGTAAGCCAAGGCCAGCAGATGCAGAGCGACGACGAATTGCTCGTGATCGCTTAAAGGAGACTCTGAGATGATTGGTTCTGCGTTTAATCAGCTCTGGCAGTCCACCGGACTGTACGGATTCATGGGGATGGTGGAAGGCTTCGGTGTCGGCAACCTTGTCATGATACTGGTCGGCTTCATCCTCCTCTATCTTGCCATCAAGAAGGGCTTCGAGCCCCTCTTGCTCGTACCGATCGGGTTCGGTTGTATCCTCTCGAACATCCCCATGGGGTTCATCGCCAGCGTCGACCCCGCAACCGGGGCTGCCGGCTTCATCAAGCTGCTCTTCGACATGGGTATCGACACCGGTCTCTTCCCGATTTTGATCTTCATGGGTGTTGGAGCAATGACCGACTTCGGTCCGCTCATAGCAAACCCCAAGACCCTGCTCCTCGGAGCAGCCGCCCAGGCTGGCATCTTTATCGCCCTGATCGGCGCTCTCGCCCTCAGCTTCATCCCCGGGATCAACTTCGACCTGTACGCTGCAGCATCCATCGGCATCATCGGTGGTGCCGACGGTCCTACGGCCATCTATGTAACCAGCCGACTGGCCCCAGACTTGCTGGGACCCATTGCGGTAGCTGCGTACAGCTACATGGCCTTGGTTCCCATCATCCAGCCCCCGATCATGCGTGCTCTTACCACCAAGGAAGAGAGATTGATCAAAATGCAACAACTCAGGCCGGTTTCCAAGCTTGAAAAGATCATCTTCCCGATCCTTGTTCTGACCACCTGTGCCTTCTTGCTTCCATCAGCCACCCCGCTCATCGGCTCGCTGATGTTTGGCAACCTGGCCAAGGAGTGTGGTGTAGTGAACCGTCTTTCCGACACCATGCAGAACGCCCTGATGAACATCGTAACGATTTTCCTCGGTCTTTCTGTCGGTTCGAAGATGGAAGCTTCTCACTTCCTCAACCTCAATACGCTTGGAATCCTGGTCCTCGGCATGGTGGCTTTCGGCATCGGCACTGGAGCCGGCGTGCTGATCGCCAAACTGATGAACAAGCTCGACCCCAAGCACCCGGTCAATCCGCTCATTGGAAGTGCAGGCGTTTCTGCAGTTCCCATGGCAGCCCGTGTGGCCAGCAAGGTCGGCCAGGAATCTGATCCCCAGAACTTCTTGCTCATGCACGCCATGGGCCCGAACGTAGCCGGAGTCATCGGTTCTGCTGTAGCAGCAGGTGTCCTGCTCGCAGTTGTGCCGTTCATGATGGCTTAGTTTCTCCCAAAAAGTTCTCAAGGCTGTTTCATACCACCAGGTGTGAGACAGCCTTTTTTTAGTATCTATAGCGGATGGCTACTTGCGGGTACATATCCAGATCCAAAGACCCTTCTACGGTATACAGCCCGACATAGACGAACTCGGTAGTCAGGGAAAAGTGCTCGAACAACACCGTCTCCACAGCTAAACCAGCTCCTGCTCCGAACTGCACCACCACCTCATCCGGCACATATGTCCCGCCGCCACCATCCTTGGCTTTTTGATAGCTTCGATGATGAAGACCAGCAACCAGGTATACACGTCCGGCTAGAAATGAATTGATGGTATGGCTTATCAGGGGCAGTTGGACCTCGGAGCCGATGTTGCAGGCATAACGGTCCCGTCCTTCCTCCATGTTCGGATGGAAGAATGCCCCTCCTGCCACCTGGACCCCGAACGCTGGATACCACTTTTGATAGCTGGCTCCGATTCCGGCAAGCCGCCCCGCCTGCACCCCCAACGCCTGGTCATACGAAGAAAATACGTCATCACCCAATACCGGCAGGAGAAGGGCCACCAATAAAAACCAGACAGAATGACTCTTTTTGTATGCATGATTTCAGCATATCACCGCTTTTACGCTCTGTCCTTCCCCCCATCCCGCTGAATTCCTGCTTTTCTTCATCCTCGTGGTAGGGTATAGTACTGAGTATGTGGATCAGTATTGTATTGTTGCTCATTTTGTTCGTGCTCTGGAACACCACCCTCGTCGGGTACCGGGACAAGCAGACACACATGCTGACAACCGATGAATCGAAGGTGTTCTGCGAAGAGGCAAAAAGTATAATCCATGCTCAAGGAAGCACCACTGCAATCCTTATGGTTCATGGATTTCCGACCACTCCTGCGATGTACAGCTATAGTGCACAGCGGTTCAAATCGGCAGGGTTTGACGTATATGTTCCGCTGCTGCCGGGTTTCGGCACCGATCCCAAGGATTTGGAGCAGACCACCTTCACCCAGTGGTTCGACTACCTCTGCAGATATTACGAGGACCTTCGATCCAGGTATCAAACACTGTATGTTTTGGGCACCAGCATGGGGGGCATGATGACCTTCAAGCTCGGCGAGCTCTACTGCAACACGGACAAAGCACCTGACAAGCTGGTTACAATCGCAGCCCCGGTGGTCTACAACAGCATCAAGGAGCGGGTTTTCACCGATTGGCGGCAGTACTTCGCACGCACCCTTTCGCTGTTCGTTGCTTCCATAAACGCCCATATCGTTGCAGGCAACGGCAAGGGGGACGATGGTGCAGACAATTGGTACGGTTACGGGGGATTATTCATCCGGCCCGGCATCAGCCTGGTCCATGCCATGGGCAAGGTAAGAAAAGACTTGGGTAAAATCACCTGCCCGCTTTTCAGCATTCATGACGTCAACGACCGCATCATACCGTTCAAAAACCTGAAGATCATCGAACGAGAGCAGAACAGCAAGGCTTTCCGTCTTCTGGCCACTGAAATGGGAGACTACAACCACTCACGTCATGCCCTGCTCTCCTACCACTCAATCCAAGCATCACTGACCGATACCATTTTGGAGTTTTTACAGGAGAATCAGAATGCCCAAACGTAAGGACTACATCAGCTGGGACGAATACTTCATGGGCGTAGCCGTCCTTTCGTCCATGCGCAGCAAGGACCCCAACACCCAGGTGGGGGCTTGCATCGTCAATCCCGATCATAAGATTGTGGGAGTGGGCTACAACGGCTTCCCCATAGGAGTGAATGACGACGAAGTCCCTTGGGAACGCGAAGGAGCTTGGCTGGACACCAAGTATCCGTATGTCTGCCACGCCGAGCTCAATGCAATTTTAAACGCCATCAGCAGTAGTCTCAAGGGTTGCTCCCTGTATGTCGGGCTCTTCCCCTGCAACGAATGTGCCAAGGCAATCATCCAAAGCGGCATCAGGGAGGTCGTCTACCTCTCCGACAAGTATGCCGAGGCTGAAAACACCAAGGCTTCCAAGTGGATGTTCGACCAGACCGGGGTGACCTACCGCAAACTCGAACCGGCGCATGCCAGCATTCTGGTACAGCTTCAATGAAAGTTTTGACTGTCTGCCTGAACCCCACCTTTCAAAATACACTGAGGTTTACCTCCTTCAAGATCGGGGAAGTAAACCGTGCCTCTGAGCACTATCTCGATGCCTCGGGCAAGGGTATGAACACAGCCCGCATTGTAAGCCAGTTGGGAGAGCAGAGTATGTTGCTCACCCACCTCGGAGGACCGCGGGTCGAGGAGATGCTGAACCTTTGCAGGAAAGACAAGGTGGAAATTATTTGGGCGGACAGCAAGAGTGAGATTCGGACCTGTACCACCATACTTGCCGATGGCAAGGCCACCGAACTGGTGGAAGAACCATATGCGGTCGACAGCAGCACTGAAGAGCCGATCAGAGCCCTCTACAGCGAAGCAATCCAAAGAAGCGATGCCCTCATCATCTGTGGAACGCGGGCGCCCGGGTACTCGCCCAACCTCTATGCCGATTTTGTCAAGGAAGCAAAAACACGAGGACTGTTTGTACTACTCGATTTGAAGGGAGAAGACCTGAAGCGCTGTCTCCCCTTCGGGCCGGATGTCATCAAACCGAACCTCAGCGAGGCTGCTCAAACGTTCCTCGGTCGGACTGTCGGGGAACAGGAGGATACGGCCTCGATCGAGATCTCAATCAAGCCTGTTTTGGAAGATATCTATCGCTCCTATCATACGACAACCGTGCTCTCTCGGGGCAAAGAGGATGCGTGGGTGCAGGCAGCCCAGTTCTTTTCTGTACCGATTGAGCGTGTGAATGCAGTAAATACCATTGGGTGCGGAGACAGTCTGAGCGCAGCCCTGACGGTGTCCTTATACAAGGGTACAAATTTGCAACAGGCCGTAGAGTACGCAACAAAGGTTGCAACAAAGAACGCAAAAACAGTCCGACCGGGTACGATTTTCTAGGTTTTCAGCCCAGATTGTTGGTGCAAAGAACTTTTCACAGATTGAGCAATCGCTAAATTTGCAACAATAAATTATGAAATTTCGCAATTTTATTGGTAAAAAATCATACTTAGCGTAATTAACTAGATAATTATTTACTGCAAAACGCGCAATTTCTTTTGACAGCCAAACTTTCTCACTCTATACTGAATCAAGCTTCAAATCCCGCTCTGGCGGGATGGATATTTACAGAGGAGAACTTGTATGAAAAAGATTCTGACAATCGTGCTCTGTCTCGCGCTCGTTGGCTCTGCAATCTTTGCAGCCGGTGCAGCTGAAACAGCACCCGCAGCCGCAAAGGACTCAAACGTAGTCAAGGTTGCACTGATTATTGAAAACACCATTGACGACAAGGGCTGGTGCCAGGCCATGCATGATGGCATTCTCGCAGCCCAGAAGCAGCTTCCCGGCCGCATCGAGTACAGCTACACCGAGAAGATGAAGCCTGTCGATGCAGGTTCCGCCGCCCGCCAGTATGTCGCCCAGGGGTATGACATCATCATCGCCCACGGGGCACAGTACAAGAACCTCATCCTTGAAATGGCTGAAGAGTATCCAGATGTTTCCTTTGCCTTCGGTACTTCTGCAGAGATTGGACCGAAGAACGTCTTCACCTATATGCCCGAAAGTGAAGAAACCGGTTACCTCTCCGGCCTCATCGCCGGCATGACCACCAAGAAGAATATCATCGGTCTGGTCGGCCCCGTCGACGCCGGTGATGCCGCCCGGTACAACCGCGGATTCGTCCTCGGCGTACAGGCTGTCAATCCCAAGGCCAAGGTCATGGTCGCTCACTCAGGTTCCTTCAGCGATTTCGTGAAGGCCGGTGAGATTGCCCAGTCCCAGATCAGGGCCGGTGCCGACGTACTGACCGGTTCCAGCCAGCAGGCTCTCGGAGCCCTGCGCGCAGTTGCCGACTACCGAAACCAGGACATCTGGTGGGTTGGTCAGGATATCGCCCAGATCAACATCGCCGAAGGCTACAAGGTAATTGCAGCTTCCTCCTACAACTATGCATCGGTCATCGTCGGTTTTGTCGAAAAACTCGACAAGGGCGTGAAGGGCGGCGAAGTCATTCCCATGAACTTCAACAACGGCGGATTCGTATTCCAATTCAACGCTGCTTTGAAGGACAAGTACACCGGCGCCATTGAGAACAAGGTCAACGAAGCTATTGCCTCCTTCAAGGCCAAGGCCGGTACCGTCAACTACACTTCCGTAGATTACTCCAAGCTTTGATCGTACATCCCTGCCGGTCATGCAGGAAAGCCCTGCATGACTGGTTTTTCGAATCCCCACGGAGGTTGTAATCCATGGAACTCACTACAAAGAAGATCACAAGCCTCAGAATGGAACACATCACCAAGCGCTTTCCCGGCGTTTTGGCGAGTGACGACATCACCCTTTCCATTGGAGAGGGCGAAGTTTTGGCACTGGTAGGCGAAAACGGCGCTGGCAAAACCACCCTGATGAACATCCTGATGGGGTTGTACCAGCCGGATGAGGGGAGAATCCTCATCAACGGGGAAGAAGTACACTTCCGTTCCCCCAATGATGCCTTTGCCGCAGGCTTGGGCATGGTGCACCAGCAATACATGCTGGTTCCCAATATGACGGTTCTGGAAAATATCGCCCTCGGCTACAAACAGGCTTGGTCGTTTTTCAAGCTCGACTTGGCTATGGTCCGAGACCGCATTGATGAAATATCGAAAAAATACGGGCTTTTCGTGGATCCCGATGCTTATATTTGGCAACTCTCCGTCGGCGAGCAGCAACGTGTCGAGCTGGTCAAGACGCTCTGCCTTGGCGCTCGCTTTCTGATCCTCGATGAACCGACGAGTGCACTCACGCCCCAGGAAACCGATGATCTGATCGTGCTGCTCAAGCGCATGAGCAGTGAACTGTCCATCATCTTCATCAGCCACAAGCTGCAGGAGGTCAAGGACCTTTCGGACAAGATCACCATACTCCGCCATGGAGCGGTGGTCTTTGAAGGGAACACCAATGAGCACTCCCCTTCCGACATCGCCGCCTTGATGACCGGCCATGAAGTTGAACTGCCTCTGAACGAGGAGGCTTCCTGCAACGGGACGCCGGTGCTGGATATCAAGAACCTCAACGTCAAGAGCGATCGAGGCTTTTTGGCCCTCAGGGACTTGAACCTGACGATCCGCTGTGGCGAGATTGTCGGCCTTGCAGGTGTCTCAGGCAACGGGCAGCGCGAGCTTGCCGAGGCCATCAATGGACTGCGCAAGGTGGAAAGCGGAGAGATCATCTTCTACGGGGAGAATATCGCCAATAAGAGTCCGCACTACATCATCCAGGCAGGGATGGGCTACATTCCAGAAGAGCGTAACACCGAGGGAATTGTGCCTTCGTTCTCGCTGAAGGAGAACCTGATCCTCAAGGATGCCGAGCGAGAAGAGTTCTCCAAGCACTCCTTCCTCAACAACAAGGCAATCGACAAGAATGCCAATGATCTGAGGGTGAAGTTCGATATCCGCAGCCCCAACATCGCTGTGGCAGCAGGATCGTTGTCGGGAGGGAACATCCAAAAGGTCATCCTTGCCCGCGAGCTTTCCCGAAAACCAAAGTTCCTGATAGCCGTCTACCCGATCAGAGGCTTGGACCTCGGGGCTGCCGAATTCATCCACAAGCAGCTTCTGGAGAAACGAAGGGAGGGAATCGGGATACTGCTCATCAGCGAAGAGCTTGATGAGATCCTTGACCTCTCCGACCGCGTCGCTGTCATTTTCAAGGGGCAGATCCAACAGGTTCTGGACCGCAAGGATGCCAACCGCCGCAGCCTGGGGATCTTGATGGCAGGAGTGAAAGATGACCAAACAGTTTAAGGTACTCTACAAGGTTTCCATCATCATTCTGGCCATACTGGCAGCAATGACGATTGGATCGATTATCCTGATGACCATCGGTGCCGATGTAGTCAAAACCTATCGGGTCATCCTCTTTGAACCATTGAAAACCACCTTGCAGCTCAGCGAGGTGCTTCTCAGGGCGATACCGCTGACCATTATTGCGTTGGGCATCTCGGTTGCTTATCGCAGCGGCATCATCAATATCGGGGCTGAAGGCCAGATGGCTATGGGAATTTTGGGAACCACTGCTGTAGCCCTCGCTTTCCCCGAGCTACCCAAGCCGGTCCTGCTGCCGATGGCAATCCTTGCCGGGGCAATCAGCGGTGGCCTCTGGGGTTTCATTCCTGGATTTCTCAAGGCGAAGCTGCAGGTCAGCGAGCTGCTTTCAACCGTAATGCTCAACTACATCGCCGCCCAGTTCTATACCTTTTTGCTGCGCGGTCCGATGCTCGACCCCGCCGAACTCACCATGGGAAGCGGCACCCCCCAGTCGATGCGCCTTTCGCGCAATCTCTGGCTGGACCGATTCCTTCCCGGAACCCGATTGCATACCGGCTTGTTCTTCGCCCTTATCCTCGCCCTGCTCATCTACTTGTTGCTGTGGAAAACCAGCTACGGATATAAAATGCGTGCAGCAGGGGCCAGCAGCCGGGCGGCAAAGTACGGCGGTATCAACGTGACATGGTATTTGGTGATCGCCATGGTGATCAGCGGTGCCTTTGCCGGTATGGCAGGCGCCATTGAAATTGCAGGCGTCCACCGCAGGGCCATCGAGGGAATTACCGGCGGCTACGGTTTCTCGGGCATCGTCGTAGCCCTCTTCGGAGGCCTGCATCCGGCCGGAATCATTCCCGCCTCATTTTTCTTCGGCCTTCTGATCGTTGGAGCCGATATGACTCAGCGCATGGTCGGTGTACCTGCAAACATGGTAAATGTGCTGCAGGGCATCATCATTCTCGTCATCGTTGCCACAAAGATGGTTCTCGCCGATCCCTATCTCATGGAGAAGGTCTGGCGCAAAGTGCAGAAAAGAAGCAGCAAATCCAAGGAGGTGGAAGCATGAACTTCATCGTAAACATCCTAAGCTTGGGCATACCCTTCTCCGTCGCCTTGCTTATCGCCTCCCTGGGGGAGATGTTCAACCAGCGATCCGGCATCTTCAACCTTGGTTGTGAGGGCATCATGGCCATGGGGGCCTTTTTGGGAATGCTTATTCCGTACAGCATCGGACAAGGCGGCCCCACTCCGGGCATTTACAACGTTCTCGGCCTGGCGCTGGCGATGGCTGTGGGTGCACTCTTCGGCCTTCTTTTCGGGTTTGTCGTAGTCACTTTCCGTGCTCCGCAGGGTATAGCGGGCATCGGGTTGCAGATGTTCGGAGTCGGTACGGCAGGAACCTTGTTCCGCCACTTCATCGGCGGAACGCAATCGGTTCCCGGCATCGGCAACCTTCCAATCCCCGGACTTTCCAAGATTCCCATCCTCGGTCCGATTTTCTTCAGTCATAACTTGCTGGTCTATCTTGCGTTCCTCTTTGTCCCTGCCGCTTGGTACATCCTCTTCAAGACCCCCTGGGGGCTGCGGGTACGGGCGGTAGGAACAAACCCCAGGGCCGCCGACTCGATCGGCATCCAAGTCAACAAGGTGCGCTACCAGGCTTTGGCTGTCGGTGGTGCCCTGGCTGGTCTTGCCGGAGCCTACTTGAGCCTCTGCCAGGCAAAAATGTTCAGTGACGAGATCATCGCCGGCCGTGGGTTCATCGCTGTAGCATTGGTTTACTTCGGTCACTGGCATCCGGTGAAGATTATGGGAGGGGCCCTGCTGTTCAGTCTGGCGCAAGCCTTCCAGCTGGCCGTTCAGGGACAGGGAATCAACTTCCCCTATGAGTTTGCCGTCATGCTGCCGTATGTCATGGTCATCGTTGTTCTTGCTTTCAGCAGGGAGAGCCAGTTGCTCGGCCCGACCGCTCTTGGGCAACCCTTCAACCGGGAGAAGCGAATTTAGGTTTTGAAACAAAGGCAGGATTGATTGTTGCATTTTCCTGCCTTTGTTCCTTGCACTGGAACTCCTGCAACAAAATAATGCAACAAAAGTCTTATACTGCAACAAGATATTGACTTTTCAACAAGACATCGAAACAATGTGAACGTATAGCATCACAGACCGTGGCATCCCTTCTTGGATGCTGACGCTAAGCGGCTAGCACCTGTTCCCACCCTTAACAGACAATGGAGAGCACGCTATGTATGCATTCAGCGTAAATGGAAAGCCTGTACAATATGATGGAGAGGACAAGAAATTACTTCGATTCCTCCGTGAGAACCTTAACCTTACCGGCACCAAGGATGGGTGCAGCGAGGGTGCCTGTGGTACCTGTACCGTCCTGGTCGATGGGGTAAAAACGAAAGCCTGCACTATCTCTCTTTCCAAGCTTGAAGGGAAATCGGTAACCACCATCGAGGGGCTGAGCGAACGTGAGCAACAAGTGTATTCCTATTGCTTTGCAGAAGCAGGAGCTGTTCAGTGCGGCTATTGCACCCCGGGTATGATCATCAGCGCAAAAAGCTTGTTGGATAAAAATGCCGACCCCAGCCTGGAAGATGTAAAAAAAGCAATAAAGGGCAATATCTGCCGGTGTACCGGCTATAAGAAAATTGAGGAGGCCATCTTGATGGCCGCCACCTATTTTCGGGAGAACCTCACTGTTCCCGATCACAGCGAAGAGCCCAGGCTCGATACCCGCTACCAGCGCGTCGATGCAAAAATCAAGGCCCTTGGCAAAGGGCTCTATGCCGATGACCTGCGCATAGACGGGCTTTTGCATGCCAAAGCGGTACGTTCGGCCCATCCGAGGGCGCGGGTGCTTTCCATTGACAGCCGCGAAGCTGAAAAGCATCCCGACTTTGTCCGCATTCTGACAAGCGCCGATGTTCCACACAACATCATCGGACACATCAAGCAGGACTGGCCGGTCTTCATTCCCGTTGGAGAAATCACGCGCTATACCGGGGATGCCATCTGTCTGGTGGTGGGAAAGGATCCTGAAACCATTGAGAAAATTGCCTCTCTTGTTACGGTCTCCTATGAGGTCTTACAACCTGTACTCTCCATGCAGGAAGCCTTGAAGGACGACGCCCCGCACCTGCATGCCGGAGGCAATGTCCTCAGCAGCGAGCATATCAAGCGCGGTGATGTGGACGAGGCAATCAAGAAAGCAAAGCATGTAATCACCCGAGTCTACACCACTCCCTATACCGAACATGCCTTCATGGAACCTGAGTGTGCAGTAGCGCTTCCCGAGGGTGAAGATGGAGTGCTGGTTCATACCTCGGGCCAATCAATTTACGATGAGCAACATGAAATCTCGGTTATGCTGAAACTTCCGCCGCAGAAGGTGCATTGTCACAGCATGCTTGTCGGCGGTGGCTTCGGAGGCAAGGAGGACATGAGTGTACAGCACCATGCCGCCCTCGCTGCGTGGGTTCTCAAGCAGCCGGTGAAGGTGAAACTCAGCCGTCAGGAGAGCCTGACGGTTCACCCCAAACGGCATCCCATGAGTATCGACATGACTACTGCCTGCGATGAAAACGGCCGCATTACTGCCATGCGCGCAATCATCGATGCCAATACAGGAGCCTATGCATCCTTAGGCGGCCCGGTTCTTCAACGAGCTTGCACCCATGCATCAGGACCTTACAATTTCCAAAATTTTGAAGTTGTTGGTCGGGCCATCTATACGAATATGGTACCAGCAGGAGCCTTTAGAGGCTTCGGAGTCACGCAGAGCTGCTTTGCCGTGGAGGCCAATCTCAATCTGCTCGCTGATGAACTAGGTATGGACTACTACGAAATTCGCCGTCTCAATGCCCTCAAACCCGGCGATACCATGGCCAACGGACAGATTGCCGGTGTGGACACCGGTATCATCGAATGCCTGGAAGCTGTAAAGGATGCTTATTACTCATCACCGCGTGCCGGTATTGCCTGTGGATTCAAGAATAGTGGGCTTGGTGTGGGATTTCCTGATACAGGCCGCTGTATTCTCTCGGTGGAGCACGGCAAGGTTCATATCCGTACCAGTGCAGCCTGTATGGGCCAAGGGGTGGCTACCGTCTGTACCCAGATGCTTGGCCAGACATGCTCCTTGAAGGCTGACCAGATTGTAGTCGAGGACCCCGATACCCGTCGCACCCCCGACTCGGGAACCAGCACGGCAAGCCGCCAGTCGGTATTCACCGGAGAAGCAGTCCGACGGGCTTCACTCAAGCTCAAGGAAGCACTGCAAACCAAGAAACTCGAGGAGCTGGAAGGACAAGAATTCAGTGGAGAGTATACATCCATTACCGATCCTATCAATTCCACCAAGAAACATCCCGTCAGCCATGTGGCGTACAGCTACTCAGCTCAAGTAGTCATTCTGGATGAACAGGGAAAACTGGAGAAAGTGGTTGCATCGTGTGATGTAGGGCAGGTGGTGAACCATCAGGCCCTTACCGGGCAGATAGAGGGGGGAGTGGTCATGGGTCTTGGATTCGGCCTTACCGAGGACTTCCCGATCAAGGAGGGACAGCTTGATGTGCGCTATGGAACCCTCGGCCTCTTGCGTTCAACTGATGTTCCCCCGCTTGAGGTGAAACTGGTTGAAGGACCAGGCAAGCACCCCATTGCTTATGGAATAAAGGGAGTGGGAGAGTTGACCACCATCCCCACCGCCCCGGCGTGTCAGAATGCATACTACCGTTACGACGGCAAGTTCCGTACCTCGTTGCCGCTTCAAGATACAGCGTACCGTAAGAAGAAGCCGCAATGAAAAAAAGAGCCGTAAATCGTCAGGACAGCACCGGCCTCTTCAATTTCATTGCTCCTATTTACGCCCTGTTTTTCACCTATCAAAAACGACGGTATGCAAAAACGCTTGCCGCCATGCAGTCATTTCTCAAGTATGAGACAGCCCTCGATGTCGGCTGTGGAACCGGGGCATTGTGCAGTGCTCTCAGCGAGAGAGGCTTGTCTGTTACCGGTGTCGATCCTGCTGCCCGAATGTTGGACATAGCAAGAAGGAAGAATGAAGCAATCACGTTTGTCCAAGCCGATGCCACCAAAACCCTGCCTTTCTCAGGCAAAGAGTTCGATCTTGTTCTTGCAAGCTATGTCGCCCATGGCATGAGAGAAGAGATGAGAAAGAGCCTCTATCGGCAGATGAGCCGGGTGGCAAAGCACTACGTCATCATCCACGACTACAACGCAAACCGCTCTGTCCTCACTTCCCTGATTGAGTATCTGGAGGGGGGTGACTACTTTTATTTCATCAAGCATGCACAAAGGGAACTCCAAGAGTGCAAAGCAGAACTGGACCGCTGCTTTTCACAGGTGGAAGTCATCCAAGTAGGCAAGCGTGCCAATTGGTATATTTGCACTCCCCAAAGCTGAAAATGACCCTTGCATACCTCGCAGCATTGTGCATCAATTGAGAGGAAATACATATTTGCATACATACTTGGTTTCTTCTGCTGAATACGGGTACCCCTGGTTTTCCCAGCGCATCTGAAGAGCGGCAAGACCAATCTTGAGAGCCTGCAACCTCTTTGAAACCGCGGTGGTCGAAGCGACGTTCTGTTGCACGCTGGTGAGGGCTTTTTCCAGCTTTCGGATGCTTGAGTCGAGCGAGGCAATCGAATGCCTGCGTTCTGTGTCAGCAACAGGTTCCATTTCTTTTCTCCTGGTACTTCGATACTAACTCAGAGCTTAGGTGAATGTGAAGAGCTTCAGAGAGCTTGCAGATAGTTAAGCAATACACTTTGACAAATTTTGTATTTATGTTAAATTAAGGCCAAGGACTTGCACGTCCCCAAGGAATGCCAATGAAATCAACATCTCTCTCGACTATATTGAACCGGATAAAGGAAGAAGTACAGGCCTGTAAGGCCTACCTTCCCATCGAGCGGACAATCCAACGTATTCTCGGTTCCAGGACTACCTGGCCGGCATTGAAAATTGGAGACCTGGTTGCTCCCACCCCCATCGTCCAAGGTGGGATGGGTGTCGGCATCTCTCTCTCCTCACTTGCAAGTGCGGTGGCCAACAACGGCGGCATCGGAGTCATTGCAGCGAACGGCATCGGATTATTGGAACCCGATTACTATGAGGATGGTCAGGCTGCAAACCTCAGGGCCTTCAGGCGGGAGATCCGCAAGGCTCGTGAACTGAGCAGCGGGGTTATCGGGGTGAACATCATGGTGGCGGTCAACGACTTCCATCAGTTGCTGGATGTAGCGATAGAGGAGAAGGTTGACATCGTTTTCATGGGAGCTGGCTTGCCGATCAAGAACATGCCCGTTGAGGCGCTCAGAAAGGCCAATGTGAAAGTCGCCCCGATTGTCAGCTCAGCCCGTGCAGTCGATATGATCTTCCGCATGTGGACAAAACTCTACAACGACACTCCCGATGCAGTGGTCTTCGAAGGTCCCAAGGCTGGCGGACACCTCGGTTTCACTGAAGAACAGCTTGAAGACCCCTCCTATCAATTGGAAGCCATCGTCCCTCAGATTGTTGAGGCCCTCAAACCTTTTGAAGAGAGCAAGGGGTGTAGAATCCCCCTGATCGCAGGAGGAGGCGTCTACAGCGGCAGGGATGTGTACAAAGTCCTTTCCCTTGGAGCATCTGCTGTTCAAATGGCCACCCGCTTTGTTGCCACCGATGAGTGCGATGCCGATAATCGATTCAAACAAGCTTACGTCAATTGCACCAAGGAACAGATCGGCTTGATCAAGAGCCCTGTAGGAATGCCCGGCAGAGCCATCCGCAACACCTTCATCACCGACAGCGAGGAGGGAAAACGCCCCCCTTTCCGTTGCGCATGGAAGTGCCTCTCCTCCTGTAAAGCTCAAGAAGCCAACTATTGCATCTCAATCGCCCTCAACAATGCCCGCAGGGGCCTCTTGCAAAGCGGTTTTGTATTTGTAGGCACCAATGGGTACCGAATCAAGAAAATCGTACCGGTCAAGTCACTGATTGCAGAGCTTGAACAGGGTTACCAGCATGCTGTGCAGATGAACCTCGAACGGGTGCTCGCCAAGCTGTCCACCTTGAAAACGGAGTATACAAAGGCAGAAACCCAGGTGAAAGAACTTGCCAGACGATACGAAGAAGTCTTGCTTTCATTCCCTCTCAAATCCGAGGTGGTGAAGGCTATTCGGGTGCAGTACACCCGTGCAGCCATGCAGGTGGAACATCTGAAGCTGAAGATGACCGAGACGCTTGCGACAACCTCGCTGTTGCTCTCCTAGAGCACTGCCTGTCCCCGACAAGGGCTTCATGAAACCGGAATAGCCTTACGGTTTTTCTGCATTCCCGCCATCTCTTGAGTAAACCATGGCAATTCTGTAACATCGAGCAACAGGAGCTGCCATGCACAACGTATCGTACAGACAATTCCTCAAGGATGTGCTCATCTGTTCGCTCGGTGCCTATGGAGGGCCTGAAGCCCACTTTGGCGTGTTTCTCGATCACCTGGTGAGCAAGAAGCAGTATCTGAGCGAAGAAGAGCTGGTGGAATTGCTGGCCCTGACCAGCATTCTCCCCGGACCTACCAGCACCCAGACCATTACCGCAGTCGGCTATCGGATGGGAGGACCGCTTCTCGCCTTGCTCACCCTGTTTGTCTGGGCTTTCCCTCCCATTCTGGGAATGACCGCACTCTCCTTCCTCTACCAGTTTCTCAAGGACCATCAAATCTCGGAGGACATCCTTCGCTTCATTGCAGCGATGGCAGTTGGATTCATCTTTCTTGCGGCCTTCAGGATTGGAAAGAAAGTACTTGTCGACCGCTTGACCATTACCCTTTTTCTCTTTGGCTCCCTGGCCACCTACTTTATCCGGTCTCCCTGGATTTTCCCCGCCGTTTTACTGATCGGAGGAGCTATTTCCATTATTGCGAGCAAAGAGAAAAACCTGTTCAACAAGATCACCATACGAGCACCGTATGGATATCTGATACTCTTCGTCTTCTTCGCCCTGGGCAGCCTGCTTCTCTCCCTGGCAACGCACAATCTTCTGGTCACGCTTTTTGAGGCCTTCTATCGGTATGGATACCTGGTCTTCGGGGGCGGACAGGTGGTGGTACCGGTCATGATTGCAGAGCTCGTGGAGACGAAAGGCTACCTGACCAACGAGCAGTTCCTCACCGGGTACGGTCTTGTACAAGGGCTTCCCGGCCCCATGTTCAGCTTCAGCGCCTATGCCGGCGGCATGGCAGCCAGAAGTGAAGGGCCCGTCATCCAAGTCCTTGCAGCCTTGATCAGTGGAGTGGGAATTTTCCTGCCGGGTACACTGCTCATTTTCTTCATCTACCCTGTCTGGGAGGAATTGAAGAGAATCAAGGCGGTGAAGGTATCACTGAAAGGAATCAATGCGGTCGCCGGCGGTCTTATCACGACAGCCGCCATCCTGTTGTTGCAGAAGATCGGGATCACAGCAGAGCATATCGTCGTTGTCGGGCTGACCATCGTGGTGCTTGCAACAAAGAAAATACCCGCTCCCTTGATCGTCCTTGCCGTCTTGGTTGCGGGTATTGTGTTCTAAGCTTGTTGGTTACCTGAACGATTCCTGATAGATTTTCAAGCAGTCCTCATCGGTGAGCGTCATGGGGTCGACACCAAAAAGGCCTCCCATGTTCGCTCGGGCATTCTGCACCATGGCAGGCAGCTCTGACTCGCTGATGCCGTAAGCACTCATTTTCAAATCGTCCACACCACAAGCTTTCTGAAGGTCAACCAGGGCATGTACAAAGTCCATTGCCTGTGTTGCATCAACCCTTCCCAAGGCCTTTGCCATGGCGATCATGCGTTCTTCAGCAATGTGGTTTTCGGCAATATGGGTGTAGTAGGCTTTGCTGATCATGATCAGGCCCGCCCCGTGGGGCAGTTCAGGGTGAAAGGCACTCATTGCGTGTTCAAGCGAATGCTCGCTGATGCAGCCGCTGAAGGTTTCCACCATGCCGGCCAGGGTGTTGGCCATCGCCACATCCTCGCGAGCCTTCAAATTCCTGCCATCCTTGACGGCAGTGGGAAGGCTCTTTCCGATGAGCCTGATCGCCTCGAGGCTGTACTGGTCGCTGAACGTATTTGCAATCGTGTTCAGATATCCCTCGGTGCTGTGGAAAAGAGCATCGAAGCCTTGGTATGCGGTAAGGTGCGGAGGAACCGAGACCATCAGGGTGGGATCGACAATACTCAGGACAGGAAAGGTATCGTCATTGCCATACCCGATTTTTTCCTGAGTCTCTTCCTTGGTAATGACCAGCCAAGGATCGGCTTCGGTGCCGGTGCCGGCGGTGGTGGTGATGGCAACCACTCCAAGGGGCTTGTGCTGCATCGGCTTCCCTTTGCCGCTGCCGCCGCTGACATAGTCCCACAGGTTGCCCTCGTTGGTCGCCATAATTGCGATGGCCTTGGCCGAGTCGATGACCGAGCCTCCACCCAGACCGATGACAAAGTCACATCCCTGTTGTCTTGCAAGCTTGGCACCCTCTGTAACATGGGCGAGGATGGGGTTGGGAAGAATCTTGTCAAACACCTCATACGACACCTTTGCAGCATCCAATTGGTCCTGGACTTGCTTCAGGTATCCGAATGAACGCGTCGATGTGCCGCTCGAAATTACAATCAAGGCCCGTTTGCCAGGAAGCTTCTGTTCTGAAAGCTTCGCAAGCGAATGAGAACCAAAGATGATTTTGGTTGGAAGATAAAATGTACTGTGCATTGCTGCCTCCTCTCTTCATTTTTAAGGTACCAAGAGAGGAGGATATCGGCAAGAGATGGGAAAACCCTGCCGGAAAAGGGAATCATATCAGGGGATGGGCGGGAAGCGGCTTCAAATGGGAGCGACTTCACCACACAGCAGGTTTCGAATCCTTTGGCTCTCCTGTGGTCCTTCCACCCCTTCTTCCAACACCGCCGGCATGTGAACCAAAGGCCCCTTGTAATAGATTTCATCCAATGCGTTGCGGACGGTTTTCCAATCGAGAGCCCCCAATCCTACCATTTTCTTGTTGTTCTCCCGGATATGGAGACAGTGAAGAAATATTCCTGCTTGGAGAATGGCAGCTTTCATATCGTCCTCTTCGAGATTCATCTCAAACGTATCGAGGTCGATGCCGCAATTCGGATGATTGATTGCATGGACATAGGCCAGAGCTTCGCTGGCTGTAGGAATGAGGAAATGCTCATATCGGTTGACCGGCCTGATGTTCAGCATCACATCCTCGTCCTGGGCGAGAGTAGTCAGCGATCTGAGGCTCTTTATACTCTGTTCAAGCAGCCTCTGATTATCCTGAATCAAGTGCGGTTGTACCGGAAAACTGCTATAGAGCGGACCGTTGAGGCTTCCTCCCCCCATTTCTCCGATGGTACGGATAAGGTTCTGGAACTGGGTGAGGGCGTGCCTCCTTACATCCTCATCAAGGGAGGAAAGATCGTAATCAGGCGGAGGATTCAGGCTGTAGGAGATATCAATCCGGTAGTTTCTCGCCTCAAAGCCAAGGCGCTTACGACCCCACGGGCTCATCTGTTGGAGGATGATCCCGTCGACTTCGAGCTGGTCATAAGACAGATGCTTGGCCTTCTGGACCAAGGAAGCGATATCCGCTTCAGCCGTTGAAGCCCATCTGGTGTAGTGTATGCCGACTATTCTCATACCGCTACCACCCTTTTGTATAGTATACCAGAGGGAGTAGCAGGACGCCAGCCTTTCATGCAAACCATCGTATACGCTACTACTTCGCCTACTCATTATGGTATAGTCGGTAGTATGCATACTTCACTTGATTGTCTCCCTTGCTTTTTCAAACAAATCCTGGAATCAGGAAGACTGCTGGGTCTTTCCTCAGAATCGATCAAACAAATCATGGATGTTATCGGAAATGAACTGAAGCATTTCCCTTTGGAGTTGAGTCCGCCTGAGATGGCTTATCATATGCAACGTCTGTTTGTTGAAAAAACGGGACGAGAAGACCCCTACCTCGACGTCAAAACCATGAGCAACAAGGAAGCCCTAGCGGTAATCGATGATTTGCGCACGATGGTGCACACCTCATCCACTCCCCTAAAAACCGCTGTCAAACTCGCATGTGCAGGGAATATCATCGACTATGGAGCGTTTCCCAGCGGTATAAACGTGCAAGGGGAAATTACAAAGATTTTGCAACAGGAACTAGGAGGAACGAACTCGTCGCTCTTTGAGTTCGATGCCTTCCAGCAAGCTCTCAAGTCTGCAAAACAAGTACTGTACATTGCCGACAATGCCGGAGAAATCGTCTTCGACCGGGTCCTGTTGGAGACCATGGCAGATCAGTTCCCACATCTTGAGCTCACGTTCGTCACCCGGGGTTACCCGATACTCAACGATGTGCTGGTCAAGGATGCTTTGGACTGCGGACTCGATACGGTTGCCACAGTGGTTTCCAGCGGCAGCAAGACCCCGGGTTTGGTTCTCAGCCAAGCCGACCCCGCCTTTTTGGAATTGTACCACGCTGCAGATATGATCATCAGCAAGGGCCAAGGAAACTTCGAGGCACTCTCAGAAGAAAGTGGACCCATCTTCTTTCTCTTTATCATCAAATGTGAGGTGATCGTGGAACATACCGGAGGCAAAATGCGGGAGTTGGTGCTCAAACGGAACAGTCGCCCTAGCCTTTAACGGCGCCCATGGTCAGGCCTTTGACTACATACTTCTGGAAGAACATCGTCAGCACGATTGCAGGGGCCATGATTGTCACTGCCGCAGCCATCACCGCACCCCAGTCAACCTCGACATACGAGAGGAAGTTGTAGACTGCAATAGGAAGCGTACGCGTGTTCTGTTGGCTCAACACCTGGCTGAACATAAAGTTGTTCCAGCTGAAAATGAAACTCAGCGTAGTCGCCGTGACAACACCGGGTCCGGAGAGAGGAAGCAGGATCTTCAAAAAGGCCGATTGTTGCGTAAGTCCGTCAACCATGGCCGCCTCTTCCAGTTCCCTGGGCACCGAGTCGAAGTACGGGGACATGACCCAGACCACCAACGGCAGGGCGATGAGCATATGACTGAGGATCAAGGCGACATAGCTGTCCATCAGCCCCAGACGAGAGAAGACAATGTACCAGGGCATCAAGAAGGAGATGCCGGGCATCAGGCGGGCGACCAGGATGAAAACCGAAAGCTTCTTCTGCTTGTAGCGGGCGATGGAATAGGCGGCAGGCAGGCCCAGCAAAAGGGAGAAGAAAACACTGACCACCGAAACAATCAGGGAGTTTTGCATGTACTGCAAAAAATTCTGCTCGACGAACACCCGGTTATAGTTCTGCATCACCGGCTTGAAGATGAACTTCGGAGGCCAGCTGATGATATCCACCTGGGTCTTGAATGAACTCATCAACATCCAGATGAAAGGGAAAAGAATGGGGATGATGATCAGGACCAGGACGAAGCCGTAGAGAATGGTTGTTACACGTTTTTCCTTCATACTCACCTCCCCTACAGCTCAAAGGCTCTACGCAGCCGCATAACCAGAAGGCTGAAGAGCAGGACGATGATGAAAAGGAATACGAGCATCACCGCACTCTGTCCCATCCTGAAATATTCAAAGCTGTACTTGAAAGCAAGTACGTTGAGGTTCTCCGAAGCATAGCCGGGCCCGCCGCCGGTCATGGAATAGATGATGTCGTAGGTCTTGAGGGCGTCGATGGCCCTGAGAATCACGGCAGTGAGAATGGTAGGCATCAACATGGGCAGGGTGATGCGAAAGAGCACTTGACGGGAGTTGGCCCCATCCACCATGGCAGACTCATACGGTTCGGAGGAAAGGCCGGCAAGACCTGCGAGCACAATGATGGTGATCATCGGAGTCCACTGCCAAATATCAACGATGATCAGCGAAGGCATCACGGTCTTGGCATCGCTGACCCATCCGCTTTGGGGAAGCTTGAGCACGCTGAGCACATAGTTCAGAATGCCGATGGTTGGATCATAAAACAGGTTCCACACAATACCGATGGCAACGGGTGTCGCCACCAAGGGAAGCAGCAGCAGGGTCTTTACCACGCCCTTTCCCTTGAAGCTACGGTTGAGAATCAGGGCCAAGGCGGTACCGAGCAACATTTCCACGATTACTGATCCGAACGTGAAATAGAACGTTCTTCCCAAAGCTTCCAGGAAACGAGGCTCCTTCAGAACCTGCAGGTAGCTATTCAGTCCAACCACCGACAGCGGCCTGCCGCTGGTGAGCGTCCAATCCGTAAAGCTGAGAAAGAAGGTATAAGCCACAGGAAATACCATCAGGACAACTACAAAGAGAACAGCCGGAAGCGGGAAGATGTACCTCAGATTTTTCTCGAAGAATCCTTGTCGCACCATAGAAAACTCCTTGTCGCACAAGTGGCCGACCGATGTATCCGGTCGGCCAAAAATGACTCAATCAGGTCTACAGCCCGTATTCACCGTCGGCCTTCAGCAGTTCATTCACCGCCTTTACCTTCTCTTGTGCCAAAGACGCAAGCTTGGTACTCGTTCCCTTGGTGTTGATGGACTCGATGATTACTTCACCGATAAGATCGCGGGCCTGGCCGACAGAGCTCATGAACGGGCGGTCATACGGATAGCCGTTCTTTGCAGCGTGGGCCTGGGTCTCAACCAGTCCAGGGTTCATGACCTTTCTGACTTCAGCATCAGCCCATGCAGAATCCCGGGCCATGGTGATGTTGGAAAGCATGCCTTGGATGGCAAGTTCCTTGCTGGTCGCCCAGTCGAGGAACTGCTTTGCCGCATCCTTGTTCTTGGAAGCAGAGGACATCGCCATGCCCCAAGATACGACGATGAACGGACTATCGTCCTTCGGGCCTCTGGGAAGCTGGGCGATACCGATGTCGGCAGCAGGAATCTGGGTCTTGGTGGGATCGACAATCTGGCCGTAGAAGACCGAGGCATCAGTCCACATGGCAACCTTGCCGGCTTGGAATACAGGCATGATATTCTCCCAAGACATGCTGGTCACACCCTGCGGGCCATAGTTGCCCAAGAGCCTGCCGTAGTAGCGGATGGCCTCAAGTGCCTCGGGGCTGTCAAATACAGCCTTGCCGCCATCAAGGTACCTGCCACCAAAGTTATAGACATAACTGGAGAGCTGGGTAACGGCTGCAGCACCCTTTCCGCGGGAAGCAAAGCCAGCTACGCCGTCCTTGTTCAAGGCTTTGGCAGCAGCTTCAAGCTCGGTGAAGTTCGTAGGAACAGAGAGCCCGGCCTGCTTGAAAAGGTCCTTGCGATAGTACAGTACCTGCCACT
This sequence comes from Sphaerochaeta sp. UBA5849, assembly GCA_002432715.1. GTDB lineage: Bacteria > Spirochaetota > Spirochaetia > Sphaerochaetales > Sphaerochaetaceae > Sphaerochaeta. The sequence goes on from DJGJ01000044.1 coordinate 49,101, forward strand.
CGGTTACCAACGGTACGATGTAGGCTGTGCCGTCTTTTCTGCCGATATCGACCGAGTTGGCCGGGTAGTCTGCAAAGTTGTAGCTATCCAGGCCTTCATACCAACCATTCTTGATGAACATCAGACCTTCCTGCAAAGGACGGGTCATGAATACATCGACGGTCGAACTCTTGGTGGCAAACTCGGTGGTGAGTTTGTTGGTCAGCTGGCTCTCCTGCAAGCTCTCATAGTTGACCTTGATGCCGGTCTTTGCTTCGAATTCAGGAATCTTGGTCTTCAAGAGCTCGCCATAGGGATGGTTTGCCAATAGAACGCGGATCTCCTGTTTTTGTGCTGTCTCAGCGGTGCCCTGTGCAAACAGGGGGAAGGCCAAGCAGAATACCAGTGCCATGACAACCAGTACATTTCTCGTTTTCATACTACACTACACTCCTTTTACTTTGTACACCTTTTTTATAGTATACCCCGTTTTTTCCAGAAGTGAAGCGATAAATGAATATTTATTTCTGATTGCCTGAATATTTTTTTCATACTATACTATGAAGCAAGGGGGGAGGGAATCCGATGCAGGAAGTCAGTGCCATCTATACCATCCGCAGCAAGTATGCAACACTCAGCACCAAAGAGAAGAAAATCGCAGACTTCATCCTCGAGCACCCCAAGGAGTCGGTGAATCCCAGCATTGAGGAACTTGCCGAGCGGATCGGCATCAGCGAATCAACAATGGTACGATTTGCCCGCAAACTCGGCTACAGCGGCTACCAGCGCTTTCGCATCGCCTTGGCCCGGGAGACCATCCCATCCAGCGAACAACTCTTTGAAACCGAAGTCTCCAAAGGCGAAGATCCTGCGGACATGGTCTTTGCCAATGCAAGAAAAAACCTTGAAGAGACCTACACCAAGCTTGACCGCAGCATCCTCAAGGAAGCGGCCAAGCGGTTTGCCCTTTCACACGCACTCTTTCTGATGGGTCTCGGGGGGTCGAACATCCTGGCCCAGGATGCATATCACAAACTCATCCGCACCGGGCTGAACTGCCAATACGCATCCGATTACCATATGCAGCTGATGCTTGCAAGCCAAGCGGGAGCGGACGATGTCGCCCTGCTCATCTCCCATACGGGAGTCGGGCACGATACCCTGGCTCTTGCCGAGGAGCTTCGCAACAACGGCTGCTTTTTGATTGTCTTGACCAGCAACACCCGCTCGCCTCTGGCCAAGCTGGGCAACCTGGTGCTGAGTGTCAGCAGTCCCGCCTCTTCGGTGGTGGCCGAGTCCTTTTCCGCAAGAATCACCAGCCTGGTGCTCATCGATGTCCTCTATGTGGAGGTGCTTGAGCACCTTGGCGAGGCTGGAGTTGAGAATTTGAATAAAATGAGAAGTGTCATCGCAAAGCGGCGCATCTAGAGGAGAATAGCTATGAAAGCAACCATCGGCCTGATCGGCCTCGCAGTAATGGGAGAGAACCTGGTGCTCAATCTTGAGAGCAAGGGATTCAGCGTTGCAGTATACAACCGAAGCATCGAAAAGGTGGATTCGTTCATCGAAGGCAGGGCAAAGGGAAAGCAGATCATCGGCACCCACAGCCTGCGTCAGCTTGTGGAAGCATTGGAGAAGCCACGCAAGGTTATGATGATGGTCAAGGCGGGTCAGGCGGTGGATGACACCATCGAAGCCCTGCTTCCCCTGTTGGACAAGGGAGACATCATCATCGACGGAGGCAACTCCAACTATGAGGACAGCCAAAGAAGGATGGCCTATGTCGAGAACCAAGGCATGTGGTACATCGGGACCGGTGTATCCGGCGGTGAAGAGGGAGCCCTGAAAGGCCCTTCCATCATGCCCGGAGGCTCTGTTCAGGCTTGGCCGCATGTCAAGCCGATTTTTCAGAGCATATCAGCCCATGTGGATGATGTTCCCTGCTGTGATTGGATCGGCAGCGGCGGTGCCGGTCACTTTGTCAAAATGGTGCACAACGGCATCGAGTATGGGGACATGCAACTCATCGGCGAGGTGTATGACCTGATGAGAAAATTGCTCAGACTCTCCAACGATGAGATGCAAGCTGTCTTCTCCGAGTGGAACGAGGGGGAACTCAACTCCTACCTCATTGAAATCACCCGTGACATCCTTGGATTCAAGGAGGAGGATGGATCGGCTCTCCTGGACAAGATCCTGGACACCGCCGGACAGAAAGGAACCGGCAAATGGACCGGCATCAGCGCCTTGCATGCAGGTGTCCCTCTCACCTTGATTGTTGAATCGGTCTTTGCCCGCAGCGTTTCCAGCCAGAAGGAGGAACGCATTGCTGCAAGCAAGGTCTTCGATTTCAAACCGTCTGCACCGGTTGCCGACACCAAGGCCTTCATCGAGGCTCTGCGCTCTGCTCTGTATGCAGCGAAGATCATCAGCTATGCCCAAGGCTTCTCCCTGATCAAGACGACCGGAGAGGTGAACACGTGGGACCTGAATCTGGGCGGCATCGCCCTTCTTTGGAGAGGCGGATGCATTATTCGCTCGGCTTTCCTGGATAAGATCAGCCAAGCCTTCAGCTCCGATCCGGCACTGAAGAACCTCATTCTCGACCCCTATTTCTCCAGTATCCTGACCAAGACCCACCAGCAATTGCGGCAGGTGGTTGCCGCTGCAGCACTGAACGGGATTCCCGCCCCGTCGCTGTCTGCAGCACTGTCCTGGTTTGACAGCTATCGCACCGAGAATCTTCCGGCAAACCTCCTGCAGGCCCAACGGGATTACTTTGGCGCACACACCTATGAACGGGTTGACCGACCGAGAGGTGAGTTCTTCCATACCAATTGGACCGGCCGCGGCGGCAACACCGCTTCCACTACGTACAGCATTTGACCTGAGGAGGATAGTATGGCTCAGCTTGCACTCATTCCCAAGGAGCATGCCCATCTGGATTTGCTCTCACTCGGAGCTCTTGTGGTCCGCCTCGATCCTGGAGTCATCCCTTTTGAATATGCTTCCCAGCTGGAAACACATGTCTCCGGCGGGGAGTTCAACGTCGCGGCAAACCTCAGCAGGGCGTTTGGACAGCGAACAGCCATCGCCAGTGCGATGGTCGATTACCCCATCGGGTTGAAAATAGAGGCTGAAGTACGTCGAATGGGGGTGAAAGCCTTCTATAAGCGGTTTGCACACGACGGAGTCCGCGGCCCGAATATGGCCCACGTCTACAGCGACCGCGGACAAGGGTTGAGACCTCCTGTGGTGTTTTACAATCGAAGCAATGAGGCTGCAGCCCTCTTGGACGAGCATAGCTTTGATTGGAATGAACTGTTTGGAGGAGGCGTTCGTTGGTTTCACAGCGGTGGCATATTCTCTGCCCTCTCCCCCTCCACCCCCGATTTGATCATCAAGGCGATGCAGAAAGCCAAGGATCAGGGAGCGGTGGTCTCCTTCGACCTCAACTACCGGGAGAAACTCTGGAAATCCCTTTCCGACAAACCTCAAGAACACGCACAGAAAATCCTCTCATCCATCGTCGAACATGTCGATGTACTGCTCGGGAATGAAGAGGACCTGCAGCTTGGACTCGGACTGAAAGGTCCTGAGGTGGTCAAGGCCGACAAGCTCGACCCCACCTCCTTCTACGGCATGATGGAGTCGGTGCAGAAGCGTTTTCCCACTGTCAAGGCAGTCGCTACGACGATGCGTGAGGTACTGTCCACCAACAGGCATCGCTGGAGCGCCGTGCTCTTCCTTGATGGGAAAGGGTATCAGGCACCGACCTGCGTTCTTGATGTGTATGACCGCGTCGGTGGCGGCGACGGCTTTGCCAGCGGCTTGATCTACGGCCTGTTGGAAGGCAAGGAACCTGAAGATGCACTCAGGCTTGGCTGGGCTCACGGAGCCCTGTTGACCAGTTATCCCGGAGACACCACCATGGCGACTCTCTCCCAGGTCGAGGCTCTTGCCCAAGGCGGCAGCGCCCGTATTCAGAGGTAAAGCATGCAAGCACTCGTATTGACAGCATACAAAAATTTGGAGATTCAGGAAGTTGCAAAACCCAAGCTGCTCTCCCCCACCCAAGTATTGGTTAGGATCAAGGCTGCATCCATCTGCGGCAGCGACGTCCACGGCTATGATGGGTCGACCGGTAGACGCAGGCCCCCCATAATCATGGGACATGAGGGAAGCGGGATTATTGAGGAAGTTGGATCTTTGGTTGCCAATTTCAAGGTTGGTGACCGGGTGACCTTCGATTCAACCATCTACTGCGGCTCCTGCCCGTTCTGCAAGCAGGGATTGTTCAACTTGTGTGATAATCGCAGGGTGCTCGGAGTCAGCTGCAGTGATTATCACCAGGATGGGATCTTTGCCGAGTACGCCCTCATCGAAGAGCGGGTGCTCTTTCACCTTCCTCAAGGTCTCTCCTTCGAGGAGGCTGCAATGGCCGAGCCCGCAGGAGTTGCTGCCCATGCCATCAGCCTTGCAGCACCGAAACTTGGCGAGGATGTGGCGGTTGTCGGTGCCGGCCTGATCGGCCTGCTGGTGATCAAGCTGCTCAGGACGATGACCAGCGGCAACATCATCGCCATCGAGATGGATGAACAACGGAGAAAGAAAGCACTTGAAATTGGTGCCGACTTTGCCATCGATCCCCGCGATTCCCAATTGCTTGAAAAGGTACAATCCATCACGAGCTGTGAAATGTTTCAGCTCGTCTATGAAGCGGTCGGCGCCAGCAGCCCGATCAATATGGCAATTTCGCTGGTGCGCAAGGGAGGAACGGTTGTTCTGGTGGGCAATGTCACCCCTACCATCGATTTGCCGCTGCAAAGTGTGGTAACCCGGCAAATCAGGCTCCAAGGTTCATGCGCCATCAACGGCGAGTATCCGACGGTACTGAAGATGATGGCGGACAAGAAGCTTGACGTCACCGACCTGATCAGCAAGGTCGCTCCCCTGAAGGAAGGCAAAGTTTGGTTCGACAAGCTGTACAACCGAGAGGACAACCTGCTGAAAGTTGTCTTGGTTCCCTGAATAAGGCGAGGCATGCAATGAATACGGTACGATATGCTCTGATTGGATACGGGAAAGTGGCTACCATCCACGCAAAGGCCCTCAAGGATGCCAAGGACAGCACCCTTGTTGCAGTATGGGGTCGCGATTCGGGCAAGGCTCAGGCCTTTGCCCAGGAGTTTGGGATTCTTGCCTATACAGATATCAACCTCATGGTCAAGGAAGCGAAGGTCGATGCGGTGATCATCACCACGCCACACCCGCTTCACAAGGAACACACCATTGCCGCCCTGAGAGCGGGTGCCCATGTGCTGGTGGAAAAGCCGATGGCCCTCACTGTCAGCGACTGCGACGCCATGGTCGAGACAGCCAAGGCTGAGAAGAAATTGCTTTCGGTGATCAGTCAGAGGCGGTGGTATCCTGCAAGCCTGCGCATCCACAAAGCCATCGAGGACGGAAAATTGGGAACACCGATGCTCGGCCAGGTTACCATGCTCGGCTGGCGCGACGAAGCGTATTATGCAAGTGATCCCTGGCGTGGCAGCTGGAGCCTTGAGGGCGGTGGAGTCCTGATAAACCAGGCACCCCATCAACTTGATCTGCTGCACTGGTTTCTCGGCCCGGTCAAGGAGGTGTATGCCCAGTGGGACAACATAAACCACCCCTATATCGAGGTGGAGGACAGCGCCGTCGCAGTAGTGAGATTTGCAAGCGGCGCCATGGCCTCGATCCTTGTATCCAACTCCCAGAAGCCGGGCATCCATGCCAAGGTGCATGTCCACGGCTCATCGGCCTACTCGGTCGGGGTGCAGACCGATGGGGGTGCGATGTTCATTGCCGGGCGCAGCAGCATCCTGGAACCGCCGGTCAACGACCTGTGGACGATTGAGGGTGAGCAGCAGAACCTGGGCCGTTGGAAGGATGAGGACACAGCTTTTTTCAACTCAATCGATGCAGTAGCGTATTTCTTCACCAAACAACAGGAACATTTCTCACAAGCGATCCTTGGCAAAGAGGAGCTGATCAGCAGCGGAGAGGAAGGAAGGGAAACGGTCAAGCTCATCGAGGGCATGTACCGCAGCCAGAAAGAAGGAAAACCGATCCGCTATTGAAGAGACTGTGGGAGCACCAGAACGTAACTGGTGCTTCTTCCTCCGCGTTCGGATTGCTTGAGCACCCCTTTATGTATTAGATCCTTGATATCACGCATTGCAGTATCATGGCTGCAATGCATGAGTTTCGCCCATTTCCGGGTTGTCAAGGATCCATAAAAATCCGTAGTCAACCGCACGATCATGGAACGCTGGCGTTCATTCAAAGTCAGTCGCTCAAACAGGTGTCTTACATGCAGCGTCTTTTCGCAACTCTGGATTGCCTGTTCTTGGGCTTCGCGAATTTGTCCAAGATACCAGCGTATCCAGTTGGTACAATCAAGACTTCCCGTTTGTGCTTGGCGAAGCTGTTCATAATACTCGCTCTGATGCTTCTTGAGCTGGGTGGCAAGGCTGAATAAGACTTGGTTTTTTGTATGATGCCTATTAAATGTATAGTCTCCGATGATTCTTGCCATCCTTCCATTTCCGTCCTCAAATGGATGGATGGTCAGAAACCAAAGATGAGCTATAGCACTGTGAATTGAAGCGGGGATGTTGCTTGGCTCATCGATCCATGCGATGAAAGCCTCCATTTCTTGATGTACAAGATCTGCGGAGGGGGCTTCAAACAGAACTTCCTGATTCTTGGAGGATCCAGAAATCACTGCAATGGCATCTGTTCTGTACGCTCCTGCATGAATGAGGAATGGTCCACTCAAATTCTGTGGAAACAAGGTTCTGTGCCAAGACCACAGTCTCTGGTGCGAGAGCGGCGACTGTGCACATTCCAAAGCTTCCAACAACGTTTTGACAATACCTTCAATATGAGGTCCGGAAAGCTGCATCGATGCATTGGGAACTTGGAGCCTTCGGCAGATTGATGAGTAGATTCTCTGCTGCTCAAGGATCTCCCCCTCTATCTCATGTGAATGATAGATTTCATCGGTGAAGGTCCGCGCCTCAAATTCCTTGAGATTCGAAATACCCAATTGGGTGAGCAGTGTGTGTCAGTCCGTACAAATACGC
>DJGJ01000049.1 GCA_002432715.1 Sphaerochaeta sp. UBA5849
GGTGAGGAATGTGGGTTGCAACTTTTTCCTCTTTTGGATATGGTACATGTATGCATTCCATACCATCTTCACTCGGAACCGAGCGAATCGGCAGGCTCTTGGTACGCCTATGCGTCCCTACCATTCTATCCCAGCTGATCAACGCACTTTACACCATAATAGACCGCATCTATATCGGCCACATTGCAGTGGACGGACCGCTTGCCTTAACCGGCATCGGCCTCAGCTTTCCCATCATCATGCTGCTCTCTGCATTCAGCATGCTTGTCGGCTCAGGAGGTGCCGTACACGCCTCGATCAAGCTAGGGCAGAACAAGATGGATGAGGCAAATCAGCTGCTCAACCAATCATTGGGAACACTCTTGCTGTTTTCCTGCATTCTCACCCTCTTTTTCCAGTGGCTCAAAGAACCCTTGCTGCTCCTCTTCGGAGCAAGTGCTAACACCTTGCCGTTCAGCTTGGACTATCTGGGCATCTATCTCTGGGGGACGCTGTTCGTCCTGATTTCCATGGGAATGAATCCCTTCATCACAGCCCAAGGCTTCAGCACAGTCAGCATGCTGACCATGCTGCTCGGCTCGGTGATAAACATCGTCCTCGACCCGATCTTCATCTTTGGCTTTGGCTTGGGAGTCAAGGGAGCCGCATATGCGACGGTGATAAGTCAAGCCGCCAGTGCTGTATGGGTCATATCGTTTTTGTCCTCAAAACGTTCCAGTCTCAAAATCTCACTGCCCAACCTACGGCCTACGCGAAAGATCATGCTTCCTGTCCTGGCTCTTGGCATATCTCCATTCTTCATGATGAGCACCGAAAGCCTGGTGAATATCGTGCTCAACTCCACACTCCAGCGAACCGGTGGCGACATCGCAGTGGGAGCCATGGCTATTCTCTCCTCGGTCATGATGTTCAGCCTTGCCCCGCTGCAAGGCCTCACCCAGGGGGGACAACCCATTCTTTCCTACAACTGGGGGGCGGGGAACAGCAAGCGGGTGCAACAAACCTTTACATACATCCTGCTTACGAGTGTGACTTTCACCACCATCGTATGCCTGGTGCTGGTCTTGGCTCCTGCCATGGTGGTCGGCTTGTTCACTAAAGACGAGATTCTGCTGGAAACAACAGCACGAGCGATGAGAATCTACAGTTCAGGCTTCTGGATTTTGGGGATACAGATTGCCTGCCAACAGGCATTCATTGCCTTTTCACAGGCAAAAATTTCCTTTTTCCTGGCCTTGCTGCGAAAAATCATACTCTTGATTCCCCTGGTTTTCCTGTTGGGCGGTTTGCTTGGCATGCAGGGAGTATTCATAGCTGAGCCGATCGCCGACATACTGGCAGGTCTTACAACCGCAACACTTTTCTTTTTGAACTTCAAGAAAATACTTTCCAAACACGCCGATGCCTGACAAGGAAGGACCACGCATACTGCATACAAATCTTTATGCAGGTTCTTTGCAAGCGGCTTGCGCGCTGAAGCTGGATATACTACGATGTGTCCACTATGGCTGACTATGATTTGTCTCCGAGGATGAAACGGCTGGTCTCCCTGATCAACAAGGTTGCAATTACCGATCCTGAAGGGCTGACTCCCAAACGCATCGAGGAACTGAACGATATATCGATTCCCAACAATATCCTGATACGCAAACTTCTTGGCAAGAGTGCGAGAAACATTGCGACCAAAACCTTCATCATTCCCGTCACCGATGGAATGGTTACCGGATATTTCTTTGAACGACAGGGTTCAAGAGGCATCAGCGACCTGACCCCCTTGATCATCTTCTACCATGGAGGAGGCTGGGTCTGGGGCAACATGGACCTGTACAACTTCCTCTGCGCACACCTTGCCGACATCACCGGGGCGGCGGTGCTCTCGGTCGACTACCGCCTGGCCCCGAAGTACAAGTTTCCCACTGCGGTTGAAGACTGTTATGACACCCTGCTGTGGGCTGCATCGGGCTGCAGATACTGGAAAACCAACCCCGACCGTATCTTCTTGGTGGGGGACAGCGCCGGGGGCAATCTTGCCGCCGTGGTAAGCCGACTGGCCCGAGACCGCAAGGGCCCGGCCATCGCCGGCCAGGTCCTGCTCTATCCGGTGACCGATGGACGCATGCGGACGCAGAGCTACGAGAAATACAAGGACTCCCCGACGCTGACCGACAAGCAGATGGCTTTTTTCATCAACAATTATCAACGCGAACCGAAGGACATCCTCAACCCCAGCTTCTCGCCGCTTTTGGGAAAGGACCACAGCAGGCTTCCCCAAACGCTGATCATCGGAGCGGAGTACGATCCGCTGCATGACGACGGCATGCTCTATGCCGACGCCCTTGCCTCGGCGGACACCCCGGTCAAATACCTGGAAGTGAAGAAAACCGTGCACGGTTTCATCAACTATCCCAAGGCTACAGGAACCGAGGAGACCGAGTGTGCGATCATCCAGTTCATCGGCGGCAGGCCGGTCGAGCAGGTAGCCCTTATCAGCCGAAAAGAGTGGGTGCGGGCACAAAAACGAGAACTGAAGAAAATCAAGAAACAAAGCAAGCATTTTGTGGATGCGCAGATAGGTTGAATTACTGCTGATTCTGCCTGACGAATCTTGGTAGACCGGACCCGGGCAGTCTAGTGCTTCAAAAAACCAAAGAATTTTGCTCGAGAGGCTTCTTACGCATATTCAGCGGGAATTTGCGGTTTCTCCGTATCCCCGAACACCGGGAGGATCAAGGAATACAATGCCTTTGCAAGCGAAGCGTGTCCCTCCTGGTCCATATGAAGCTGGTCGATCGGACTGCTTGTTGCCACCGTTGCAGCATCGAAGAAAAGTATATGTTGCTGTTCAGCCATGTTCCTGATGGGGTTTGCCAGACGCTTGCTCAACGCAGCGGAGCCTCTATCGAACGAAGCGAAAACGGAAGATTCAATATCGTCACCGATATGAATCGGGGAGATGACCAGAACCTGGGGAATAGGGTAACCAGGCCCGTAGGCATGGGTTTTCACCATGATAGCCAGCTTTTCCAAGCCCTTTGCTATAATGCGCTCATTGGCGCCGTTGAGGCTCTTGCAGTCATTAGTCCCCAGGCTGAGGATGACCAGGTCCAGCGGGCGGTGACTTTGCAGTGAGACCGGAAGGTACTCCAAACCGTTTTTCTTGGGTTCCAGCGGGTCGTCAAAAACCGTGGTACGGCCGCCGAGGCCTTCCTCTATGATGCGGTATGAACCGCCCAGCATTGAGCCAAGAAGACCAGTCCAGCGCTGGTCAATGTCCCACCTTCCCCCGCCGGGGTTGGTGCCGAAGGTATTGGAATCACCATAACAAAGAATTGTATGCATGATTGCAGTATAGCAAGAGACGGCTTTTAGCAGAAGTAGTTTGAATAAGTTTCCCTGATTGCCTGCACGCATACAACACAATACAGCGCACAAGAAGGCCAGTGATCGGGAACTATCACTGGCCCAAGGGAGATGTGTTGCAATCATCGTAGAAACTCCGGGTGCAATATTGGTTGCAACCAAACAAGAGGAAAACACCCATCAATGATGTAGAACAGGTATGTAGAAACCTTGGTGGGCACTGAAGTGAAGACTTCCCAATCGTGGTACCTCTTTCTTCCTCTTCATCATATCCCTTCCTAAGGGAAGGATACGCTGGATTGTCCGAAATTGTCAATAGAGCCATGACTATACTATTATCTTATATAATTTTATCGATTCATCATAGCACGATATTATTATTTTTCTTCCAGAAAGAATTACCTCTGTCAGAACAATTTATGAAAATTTTGGAAATTTTACAGGTTTTTTCATTTGTGAATAATATTGTCTATTAGCCATGTCACAACTTTTTATTCACTCTTTTTTTATCTACATATTGACGAAACAGGAAACCGACACTATAGTTGTTCTTGGCAATTATTGCCATAATTAAACATTTGGAGCCTTGCATGATCGACTTATGTGCAATCCGAAAGTTGCAGACTTCGCTTCGCAACTTCGAAGTCAAACTCAAAGAGCAGACCGGACTTTCATTCAATGATGCACTGTTGCTCTGTGCAGTCAACAAAGGAATCTTTGAACCGAGCGCCCTCGCAAAGGAGCTCGAACTCTCCCCTTCCCGCCTCACCCGCATTCTGGACAGCCTGGAAGCCAGGGCCCTCATCAAACGGACACTGAGCAGCATGGACCGAAGGAGCCTTACGGTATCCCTGACAGAAACAGGAAGAGAGATGGTCAAGGCCTATAGTTGCTCCGAACTTCATATTCCCGAAGAACTGTTATTCACCCAAGCCACCAAATAGGAGGACCTATGGCAAAATATCTCATTGTTGGAGGAGTCGCAGGAGGTGCAGGCACCGCCGCAAGACTCAGGAGAAGGGACGAGAACGCCCAAATCATCATGTTCGAGCGCGGACAGTACATCAGCTACGCGAACTGCGGACTCCCTTACTATGCGGGAAATGTCATCACCGAACGTTCCCGTCTGTTTGTGATGACTCCCGAACGCTTCATGGAATCACTGAATGTGGAAGCGAGGGTGCAAAGCGAAGTGATTTCGATCAATCGCAAGGCAAAAACCATCCGCGTGAGGGACTTGAAGAACCAGAGCGAATATGACGAGCGTTACGACACCCTCATCCTCTCTCCCGGAGCAAGTCCGGTACGTCCTCCCATCCCCGGCATCGAGCACAAGGCCATCTATTCGCTTAGATCCGTTTCAGACATCGACCAGATCAAAGAGAAAATCGACAGTCCCGCCACCAAACGCGCAGTGGTCGTCGGCGGCGGCTTCATCGGTCTGGAGATGGCCGAGAACTTGAAGGAGCGAGGACTCGAGGTAAGCGTGGTGGAAGCCCTCGAGCAGGTGATGAACATCATCGACTACGACTTGGCCGCCGAGGTGCAACAGCACCTCAGAGCGAAGGGAGTGAATCTGTACCTGAAGGACGGGGTGTCAGCCTTTGAGGACCATGACAGCATTGTCAGCGTCCGACTCTCCTCGGGCACCCTCATCGATGCAGATATCGTCATCCTCTCCATCGGTGTTCGCCCCGACACCGCCTTCCTCAAGCAATCGGGCATCGAGCTGGCCAAGAACGGGGCAATCAAGGTGGATGAGTTTTTCACCACCAACGACAAGGACATCAGGGCGGTTGGAGATGCCATCGAGTTTGCAAGCCCGCTGACAAAACTCGCCTGCACCGTTCCGTTGGCTGGTCCCGCCAACAAGCAGGCGCGCTTGTGCGCCGATGCCATCATCGACGGCAACAAGCGGCCGTATACAGGGACGATCGCCACGAGCATCGCCAAAATATTCGATATGACGGTAGCCTCAACCGGCCTCACGGAAAAGGGGCTCAAGGCTGCAGGCCTTCCCCATCGGACGGCAGTCACCCATGCAGGAAACCATGCCGGGTATTATCCCAACAGCCGTCAGCTCACCCTCAAGATTCTCTATCATCCAGAAAGCGGCAAGCTCTGGGGTGCGCAGTCGGTCGGATACGACGGAGTTGACAAGCGGATCGACGTCATCAGCGCCTTCATCGGAAAAGAAGGCACCGTCTACGATTTGGCGGAATTTGAGCAGGCTTATGCACCGCCCTTCTCCAGTGCAAAGGACCCGGTGAACATGGTCGGCTTCATCGCCGTCAACACCCTTGAGGGATTCAGTGACACCATCAATTGGGAGGAAGCGGAAGCAGGGCGCAAGAGTGGTGCTTTCATGCTCGATGTACGAACCGAGGAGGAGTATGAGCTTGGTGCAATCGAAGGGTCGGTCAATATTCCCCACACCATCCTGAGGCAGAAGCTGCTGATGGTTCCCACCGATCGGTTGGTCATCGTCTATTGCGCCATCGGCCTCAGGGGCTACCTTGCAGAACGGGTGCTCAGGCAAAACGGCTATACAAACGTACGCAACCTCACCGGTGGATACAAGACGTATGAGAGTGCGGTTCGTGAGCGATACCTGCTGGAAAACAAGGACAAGCTATCGGTCAAGGAGAGCGGTGGGGTCATCAACCACCTCAATGAGGACGGGTCGTTCCGCAAGCGGTCCGAGAACAAGATTCTCACCGTCGACGCCTGCGGCCTGCAGTGTCCCGGCCCGATCATCCGTCTCAAACGGGAGATCGACAACCTTGAGGAGGGGGACCGCATCGTCATCAAGGCCTCCGATCCCGGCTTCGGCCCCGATGTCCAGGCCTGGTGCAAGCTCACCGGCAATGAGCTGGTAAGCGTAAAGACCACCGACGGCATCATCGAGGCTGTAGTAGGCAAAGGCAATGCCAGTGTCTGCAACATGCCCGATTCAGCAGGAGAGAAACCTGCCATCTGCGATAGCGACAACGGTGCTACGATGATTGTTTTCTCCAATGACCTGGACAAGGCTCTTGCCTCATTCGTCCTTGCCAACGGGGCTGCCGCATCCGGCAAGTCGGTGACGATGTTCTTCACCTTCTGGGGGTTGTCGGTGCTTCGCAAAAAGGATGCCCCCAAAGTGAAGAAGGACTTCATGGGAACGATGTTCGGGGCCATGCTGCCCAAGGGCATGGACAACCTTGCCCTCTCTTCCATGAATATGGGAGGCATGGGGGCGAAGATGATGAAAGGCCGCATGAAAAAGAAACATGTCGACCAAGTAAAACAGATGTATGAGGATGCCCGCAAGAGCGGGGTTCGCATGGTAGCCTGCCAGATGTCCATGGATATCATGGGCATCACGGCTGAAGAACTGCTTGACGGCGTTGAAATCGGTGGCGTCGCTACCTACATGGGAGCTGCCAGCGAGAGCAAGATCAATCTGTTCATCTAATCAATAATGGGGTGGCCTCTGATCGTCGATCATGCCATCCCGATCTTCTTCGGCCAAGTCCGTTACGCGTTTTTCCAGTTTTTCCAGACGAGCGGTCAAGAGTGCGATCTCCTTGGCCTGATCTGTTACGACCTGGTCGAGAGTCACTATCGTCTCTTCTGCATAGGCTAGTTTCATCTCAAGCTTCGTAAGCCGTTCATCCATTGTTGTCGCTCCTTGTCCTGTATCTGTATCCTAGCATGAAAGAGACAGCTCGACAACTCGCCCCATTGTTGCAGAAGGTTTCTCGATTTGCACATTTAATGCTTGCCAGATACCCTTGTCGTGCTATACTGACATGTATTTTGTTGCAGAATGGTGCAAATAAGAGGAATTGTATGAAAGGTGAACGCGTTGCGCAACTGGAACTGTTGCTACATTCCCATCCAGAAGGACTCAGAAGAGCGGATATAGCACGTCGATTGGGAGTCCATCGCTCGACCATCAGCAGGTATGTGGATGAACTGAAACAATACATCGACATCTATGAGGAGAACAGCCTCATCAAGATCAAGAACCGCGAGGAGGATGAGAGCATCGCCCTCAGCGTGTATGAGAGTCTGGCCTTCAACCTCTCCGCCGAAATGCTTGCAAACAGCACCGAGTTTCAGAACCCCCACCTGGCTTCCGGCTTGAGAAAAATCGCCATGAACATGCGGTCCTACGCACCGAAGATCAGCGAGAATGTCATCGGCCTGGCCGAGCAGATCGACAAGCAGCTGCAGGAGAAGAAGGAGAGCAGCAAGTTCAATACCATTCTTGAAGTGCTCATTGACAGCTGGGTGTCGGGACGCATCGTACGCATCGTACAAAGCCTCAAAGGATTCGACCCGATCGAGACCGAACTCGCCCCTTACTTCATCGGATTTCGGGAAGAAGATAGCGGCGGCAGACACCCGATCAGTGTCACCGGACGCCTTCGGCACACCACCGAGATTGTCACCATCGATATCAGTACCATCACAAGCGCCACCATTCTCAACGAAACCTATACGATTCCCGACAACCTCAAACCTTTCAAGTTCCCCGAATCCAAGGAGCGCTATGAGAGCATCGATATGATTCCTCTCAGCCTGAAGCTCAAGGAGCGTTCCGCTATGAACGTCTTCAGGTCGGTGGTGCATGGAACTCCGGTTTTCGAAAAGCAGAACGATGGAACATTGGTCTGCAACATGGATGTCGAGAACTCCATCGAGTTGTATCTGCGCATCATCCAATGCGGAGATTCGGTGGAAATATTGGGCCCTGAGAGCTTCAGAAAGAAATTCTGCAAAATGCTTACCAAGATCCTGGCTTTGTACCAATAATATTTTTCTTGCCGCTTGGCTTGAATATCGCTATGCTTCAGATGTAGGAGGAAACGACAATGAAAGAGTATGAATGCGATCTTTGCGGGTATGTATACGACCCGACAGTTGGTGATCCCGACAACGGAATCAAACCAGGAACAGCCTTTGAAGACCTTCCAGAAGATTGGGTATGCCCTCTCTGCGGGGCTCCTAAGTCTGACTTTTCACCGCGCGACTAACAAGGGTTGCGGTTCACAAGACGGGGATGGCACGGCCTTCCCCGTTTTTTAGGTCCAAGGAGCAGCTATGCAGTTCAGGACAATGAGGAGAAGCAGGCAGCTGCTATCCAAAGAAGAAAGCGAAGCAGTACTGAAGCGGGGCAGCCATGGAGTACTTGCCTGTCTCGGAGACGGGGATTACCCCTATGCAGTTCCGCTGAACTACGTGTACTACGAGGAAAAGATTTTTCTCCACTCTGCACGGGAAGGCCATAAGGTTGATGCAATACTCCGACACCCCAAAGTATGTTTCACTGTTGTTGATGAGGACACCATTGTCGCAGCACAGTATACCTCCTACTTTCGCAGCGTGATTGTCTATGGAAAAGCAACGCCTGTCGAAGGGCTGCTTTGGGAGAAGGCCTTCCTTGCCATGGCTGACAAGTACTGCGCCTCCCAGCCGGTTGCACAGCGTATCGAGAAGACCAAAGCCTGCAGCCAGACACTAGGCATTGTCATCGAGATCGAGCATTGCACCGGAAAAGAAGCCATCGAGTTCGTACAGGCCAAGACTGATACTGCTTTGGTACCCTAGTCAGAAGGCTTTTCAGACAAAGAATTCAAAGCACACAAGAGAGCCCCTCTTTTTCACACGATTGCAAAACTTCGTGGTACATTGACCTCATAATGGAGGAAACACCAAGCTATGTTGCGAGCAATTGAAGAAAGAAGAGCGTATCGAGCCCTCGATACAAAACCCATTGAAAAAGAAGTGCTGGTACGTCTCGCCGAGGCTGCCCATACCGCCCCTTCATCCATGAACAACCAACCTTGGCGGTACATCACCGTAACCGACCAGGCAATCCTTTCCAAGGTCAAGGAGACCCTGTCTCCGGGCAACTACTGGGCGAAGAAGGCCCCCGCCATCGTGGCGGTGGTCACCAACAATGCTTGGGGCATGTCCCTGGGCGACCGCCATTATGCCCCTTTCGAACTGGGCATGGCCACCATGGCGTATCAGATCCAAGCCGTCAGTGAAGGCCTATACGTCCACCCCATAGCCGGCTTCAATGCCGACGAGGCGAAGAAGGTGCTGGGAATCGCTGAAGGCGATACGCTTATGATCATGCTGGTACTCGGCTATCCGGGATCGGACTTTGAACTGAGTGCAAAGCACAAAGAGAGCGAGAAGTGCGATCGGATCCGCATGGATTTGGACAAGGTGCATGCGTTCAACACCTGGAACGAAAGCCTGCGGCCACAGGCAAAGTAGGGAGTATCGACGGTTACTGCAGATGGACGATTTCCTGCTCTATGACCTCTTTCAGCCGCTCTTCCTCGGTTACAATCATCTCACTTTCCTTCAGGAAGCTGCTTCCGATCATGGAAGCAGCCAACAAGGCTGCAAGGGTTGAGAGGACCATCGGGGAGTACTCATCCGTTGCCACCAGACTGATGAGCAGGATTACGGCACAAGAGGCCTGGCTGAAGAGCAGGAGCAAACCTTGGATGACCTCTTCGCTGATGCCGATGCCCAGCTCTGCAGCATACTGGCTGCCGATGGGTATGGAAGCAAGGAGCGACAGGCCTACGATGGAAGCCCCGATCAGGGCGATGGCCTCGCTGGAAAGCAGGACAGCACCGATTTGCTGGCAGAAAACCAGCAAGAGGATTCCGGGAATCGAGCAAACGTTGCAAAACACAAAGAACAGCTTCCGCTTTCGATAGCGGTCCGAGAGGGCCGGCAGTACTATGGCTCCCACCATGCCGCCTGCAAACATGGCGATTCCCAAGAAACCGGAGGAGTCGTCAAACCCCAGCAGCGCACTGATCTCGTCGACCTTGATGAAGAGTGTCATAAGAACACCCCACCCGATGGAGAAGATGATCATCAAGCCCCTGAGTGAGGAGTTCTGGTTCATAATCTTGAACGAGGTCCGAAAGCTCTGACTCTTCGGCACCTGCAGGGTGGAGGACGGCGTCGGGGGATTATCCTTGATCAGGAATGCCGGAATCAGGGCGAGGACCGAGCTTGCAACAGCATAGATGCTCATCATCCGCTCAAAGCCCTGTCCCCAGGCCGGATCATTTGCACGGGTCACCACCAGCATGGGGGAGACTATCATCACGACTGCCAGCGAAAGGTATTGGCTTGCTGATGTGATGCCGACAGCCATGCCTCGTTCCCGGATGGGAAACCAACGCGCGACAATTTCCGTGATGCTGGTAAGTACCAAGGCCTGGCCCAGGGCCAGAAAGAACTGGCCGAACAGGACTGCCGAAAGACTTGCAACGTAGAGCCATTTCGTCATTGATCCAAAGACAATGAGGCCGCTTGCAATCCAGACGGCCCAGCGCGGGCCCAATTTGTGCAACAGATAGGAGGAGGGAATGCTCGCCACCACGAAGACCAGTAGATAGGTCAGGGAGAGCAAGTCCACCGGAGAAGCATACCGCAATGACAGCTGTCCTTGATAGTAGCGGTTGGCGACCCTGCCAACCGGTGCAAGGTTCAACCACTGTATCTCGACTGAGAAAATCAGCAGCACGAGACACAGAAGAATCAAGTATCGATATCGGTAGGCTTTCACACTCTTCATAGTTACAGGATATACGATACACAGTGATTTGTATATCTTCTCTGGAAGAAGAGCGGACTTTGTCCTATACTCCACGCATGCATGAAACCTTACAGCTCTTGAACAATCGTCGATCGGTACGCAGCTTTGAGGACCGAATAATCGAACCGGAAGCCGTCATCCAGCTCAAGGAAGCGACCTTGCGTGCCCCCACCGCCGGCAATATGGCCCTCTATTCCATAGTCGAGGTCCATGATTCTTCCAAGAAAGAGAAGCTTGCCAAAATCTGCGACGAGCAGAGCATGATCGAGAAAGCACCCTTGGTCTGGGTTTTCCTTGCCGACATGCAGAAGTGGGTCAATTACTTCTACGAAAGCGGCGCAGTAGACAGGGCTGCGAAGGCAAACCTCGCCTCCTTCAGGAAGCCCGGACTGGGAGATCTGCACCTCTGCCTGCAGGATGCCGTCATCGCAGCCCAGAATGCCGTGGTTGCCGCCGAGGCCCTGGGTATCGGCTCCTGTTACATCGGTGATGTCATCGAGCATTTTGAACAACTGAGGGAACTGCTTGAGCTCAAGCAGTACACCATTCCCGCCTGCATGCTCATTTTCGGATACCCCAAGGCCAAAGGTCCGGTCAGGCTGACCCCCCGATGTCCCCAGGACACCATATTCATGCAGGACCGCTACATGGAGCCCCACCTCGAGCAAATGGAAAGAGCCTACAGTGTCCATGAAGAGGATCGGCGCAGAAGCCAATCCCTGCCCTACCAGAATACCGGCACCCTTGCCGACTACTACTATCTGAGAAAACATACCTCCTCCTTTATGGAGGAGATGAACCGCTCTACCACGGTTATGTTTGATTGGTGGTGCAAAGGGTAATTTTCTTGCGTCCTTGAGCCTTTGCCACTACCATATACCCTATGCCGTATACGATTCTTTTGGTTGATGATGAGACAGCAGTACGTGAAGGGATTCGCAGCCGCACCCCGTGGGAGCGGTATGGCTTTTGCGTAGTGGGTGAAGCCGGCAACGGCATCGAAGCCTTGGAGATGGTAGAGGAGCTGCATCCCGATGTCGTAATCACCGATATCAGGATGCCTTACCTCGATGGAATCGAGTTGATCCAGAAAATCCGCCTCACGCATCCGACCACAACCTTGGTCATACTCAGCGGGTATGACGAATTCACCTATGCCCAGCAGGCGATGCGCTACGATGTCAGTGAATATGTACTCAAGCCGGTTTCGGTGGAAGACTTGTGCAATCTGCTCAAGCGCCTGGGAAAGCATCTGGATGAGGAGATCAAGCGCATCCAGGACCAGGACAGGCTTAATCAGGCGTACCAGCAGGCCCTTCCGCTCATCAGGGAGAAGTTCCTGGTATCGCTGCTGACTGCAGTGCACCCTGCCTCCGATGCTGCCTTGCTTGCAAAAGCGGCGGAGTACGGCTTCAATCTGAACAAGGATGAATTCATGGTTGCCGTTATCGAGACCGATCATGTGATGGATGACCCCTTGCAATCGATGGCCATGTTTGAGATTGTTGAACAGGTAGTGAAAAAGGACGACGGAGTGTTGCTCTTCCAATTCGAAAACCAGATTGTCATTATTTTCAGCTCCCAAAGCCATGGCCAGGATCATTACGATTCAGTGTTCCGCAAACAGACATACCGCAAAGCCGAGCAGCTGCAGGCATACCTGCAGAAGTACTCCTTCCAGGCTGTCCTCGGAGTAGGAAACCTCGTACACTCCCCTTCGGCCATCAAGCAGTCATATCATCAGGCGCTGACAGCCCTCAACTATAGTTCCTGTTACCCTGAGCAATCGCTCCTGTTCATCAGTGACTTGGAGAAGCTGCCGGTCGAGGAGCATCAACAACAATTGGAGGAGTTGAAGGCAAATGTACTGGTTGCTGTGAAGATGGGCAGTGAGGAGCAGGTGACCGAGGCGGTGAATCAACTGCTCGGCGAGCAGCTTGCCTCCCTGAACCTGGAACAACTGCAGACATTGCTGTTGGAACTGGCTTTTCTCCTTCAAGACCTTACCCATTCATACGGGCATACCCTCTTTTCTGTGGTTGATGGAGAGGGAAGAAACCTCTTCTCCGAGCTTGCAACCCTCTCAACGTTGGGGAAGGCCAGGCGTTACTTCATCCGCCTTTGCCTTCTGGTGCGGCAATTGATTGCCGGACAGAGGGCTCAGTCGCATATCCAATTCATCGGTCAGGCCAAGGCCTTGATCGCAAAGCACTTCACTGAATCCGGATTTGGACTGGAAGAAATTTGTGAAATGATTGGGGTAAGCCCTTCATATTTCAGTTCCACCTTCAAGAAGGAGGTTGGCGTCAGCTTTGTACAGTACTTGACGGCTCTGAGAATGGACAGGGCGAAGGATCTGCTCATCAAGACCGAGGGCAAGACCTACGAGATCGCACAGGCGGTCGGGTTTGCAGAGCCGAACTACTTCAGCTTCTGTTTCAAGCGGCATGTCGGCCTCTCTCCCTCCCAATTCAGACAGAGAAACCGATGAGAAAGCCGGATCACCCCCACTCCATCAAAACCATTCTCACCTTTGCCATCGCGTTCGTCTCCCTCTCCGTCACCTTGCTTATCTCGGCAATCCTGTACAGCCAGTTTTCTTCCACCATCCGGGAGAACGCCACCGTCTCAACAAGGGAAATCGTCAGACAGGTAAACGCCAACCTCAACTACTATACCAACGATATTCTTACCATCGCCGGCTACGCCCGCGACCTTGCCAAGCAGACCAACGAACTCTCTCGAACCGAAATCGAGAAGAGGCTCTCCTCGATCGTCGACAGCCGCCAGGATATCGTCTGTCTGCTTCTGTTTGACTTGGAGGGCAATGTACTGCTCTCCACCACCGATGCCCCGAGAAGGGAGGCGACTGAGATAGCAAAGCAGACATGGTTCACCAGGGCTTTGGGTGGTGAGGGTAACTTCTATTTCACCGGCCCGCATGTCCAGCAGCTCTTCACTTCAAGCTATCCGTGGGTCATCACATACAGCCAGCAGATCAGCTACACCAATGAGGAGGGGGAGCTGAGCCAAGGTCTTTTGCTGATCGACATGAACTTCAGGACGGTCAGTGAACTGAGCCAAAGCGCGAAGCTTGGGGCGACAGGGTACGTATATTTCATCGACAACAACGGCAAGATCGTGTACCACCCGTACCAGCAATTGATCAACTCCGATTTGTTCAACGAGGACCTCGACTCCGCCCAGGAGTATATTTTCGGTACGTTCACCAACACCTTCGAGGGAAGGCAGCGACTTGTCATCATCGATACGGTCAACAACGCACGTTGGCGAATTGTCGGGGTGGCATTCATGGACGAGCTGATGGCCGGTCTCGATCAGTACACCACCATCATGCTTATCGTCCTGGGATTCTGCATTGTCATCACCATTGTTCTGGCACGTATGGTTTCGGCGTACATAAGCCGACCGATCAGGGAGCTCGACCGATTGATGAACAGCGTGGAACGCGGAGACTTCTCCGCTCCGCCGACAGTGGGAGGCAACCAAGAGGTTGCTGCCTTGTCCCAGACCTTTGCAGTGATGGTCAAACGCATCCGGCAGCTGATGGATGATATTGTCACCAGCCAGGAGATGAAACGCAAGTTCGAACTTGATGCACTGCAGGCAAAAATCAACCCACACTTCCTGTACAACACCCTCGATTCCGTTGTCTGGATGGCAGAGCAGAACGATACCGAGGGAGTGATCAGGATGATCACCGCCCTGGCAAAGCTCTTCCGCATCTCCATCAGCAAGGGTCGGGACATCATCACCCTTGCCGAGGAGCTTGAGCATGTCCGCAACTACTTGATCATCCAGCAGATCCGCTACCAGGACAAGTTTGAGTTCTCCATCACCTTGGAAGAGGGTATGGAGAATCTGCCGACGATCAAGCTCATCATCCAGCCGATTGTGGAGAATGCAATCTACCACGGGATCAAGTATCTGCAGGAGATGGGTCATATCGATATCAAGGTGTTCAGGAGAAAACCCGGGGCCGTGGTCATCGAGGTGCGTGACAACGGGGTGGGGATGGATGAACAGAAACTGGCCACCATCCTCAGCTTCGACGGACAACACCCCAAGGGTGCGGGAATCGGGGTGAGGAACGTCCATCAGCGCATCCAGCTCTATTACGGTTCCGATTATGGCCTGGAACTTTCCAGTGAGCTCGATGTTGGGACGCTGGTCCGGCTGGTTATCCCCGAACAGAGTCCAATCCAACCGATCAAGGTGGTGCAATCATGAAGAAAGGCATCCTGATTCTCCTACTGCTATCCCTTCTCGCAGGCTGCTCGAACAAGAAGAGTGAAGCCACTACCTCCTATCGGATCGCCGTCATCACCATGATGCAGGGAGGCGAATTCTGGGGGTCCCTGAAGAACGGTGCCCGTAGTGCCCGCAGCTCCACCGGCGCGGTCCTTGAGTTCCTTGCTCCGGTGAATGAATCCGACTACGAGGGACAAATCAGTGCCGTCCAAAGGGCCATAGACCAGCGTTTTGATGCGATAGTACTCTCACCAAGCCATTATTCACGGCTCGAGGATGTGGTTGCCAAAGCACGGAGCGCAGGCATCAAGGTGGTGCTCGCCGATACCGCACTACGCAACCAGACCGCGGATTTTTTGATCACCACCGATTACAGACAGATCGGCAAGGCGATGGCCGAACATGCCTTCACCCATTTTTCCGAGGGTGAGCCGATCAATGCCCTGGTCATCGGGTCCATGCCGAACACCACCAGCATGACCAATCTGGTGGAGTCCCTGGTGCAAACCTTCTCAGAGCGGACCAATGCAAGAATTGTGAGTGCAACCTACAGTTTCACCAATGAGACAATCGCTCGTGATATTACGCGCAATGCTTTGGAAAGCGATCCTTCAATCAATTTGGTCTTTGCCTTGGAAGAGTATACCGCCCATGGGGTGGCCAATGCACTGGGAGACTCGTCGGATATCCATTTCATTGCATTTGGAACAACACAGTTTGAAATCCAGCTTTTGGAGAAGGGAGTAATCGATGCCTTGGTGGTGGTAAACTCCTTCAACCTCGGCTATCGCTCGGTGATGGCTGCCATCGATCTGCTCAACGGCAACAAGCCCGTCCAAAAACTTGTTGACTTCGACCTGGTAACCAAAGAATCGATGTTCAGCGAGGAGCATCAGAGGTTGTTGTTCCAGACGTTCCAGTGAAATCGAGGCAGAATCAAGAGCTGCTGCCCTGCAAAGCCGGGCTCGATGCTTATGACACTCTGGGATGGATACCGCTTTTCATGCCGCTCCTTTAGATCACCTCCAGGGGCCTGATAACAAAGGGTGTATTGTCTGTATGAAAACTGAGGTATTCGGCCCCGGCATCGACCAGCTCCTGGACATTGTCCTTCAGTTCCAACAGGTTGCAGTTTGCCAAGGAAGGCGAATTAATGACGATGGGTTTCACAAGTACTCCGTTCGTTGTCCAATAGTTGGTCCATGATACGGTTGATATTTGCCAGAGTGACATAGGTCGCAAAAAAGAGGCAGGATCGCTCCTGCCTCACATGCGTGGAAGAGAAACGAGACTACTTCTTCTGGACGTACTTGCGGATATCGAACGATACCGCCGATACGATGATCACACCCTTGATGATGTTCTGCCAATAGGGGTTCACCCCGATGAACGTAAGGCCGTAGTTGATGAAACTAAAGATGATGACACCGGCGATGACTCCACTCACCGTTCCCACACCACCGGTGGTGGAAACTCCACCAACGACGCAGGAGGCGATGGCATCGAGCTCGTATCCGTTTCCGTAGTTGTTGGTTGCTCCTCCCGTACGGGCGGCTTCCAGAACACCGGAGAGGGAGATGAGAAATCCACAGACACCGAACAGGCCTACCAGCGTCTTGGTGATATTGATACCGGAGACTGCTGCAGCCTCAGGGTTGCCACCGACTGCATATACGTTCTTGCCGAACACAGTCTTGTTCAATACAAACCAGACTATAATTGAAACAATGACGGCGAAGATGACAATGACCGGGACAAAACCGATGGAACCTGAACCCAGGAAGGTGAAATCGGCCCTGAGTCCGCCGATGGGCTGGCTGTTGTTGGGAGCCATGTTGAAGTAGATGGAGTTGATACCATAAATAATCAACATGGAAGAGAGGGTGGCAATGAAGGCAGGAACCTTGAATTTTGCCACAATCAGGCCGTTCATCATTCCAAACAGCGTTCCAACAAACACCGCGAGCAGTATCGGGAGGAGGATGGGAATTTGTCCCATATCCGGATAAAACCGCCTGACGTAATCGGCAGTCTGCAGCATGGAGGCGGAAACAACAGCCGCCATACCAACCAAACGACCTCCACCAAGGTCTACACCACCGGTAAGAATGACAAACATCATGCCCAAGGCCATAATGATCTTCGTCGAACTCATCATCAAAATGTCCCGAAGTACCTGCAGACGCAGAATGCGTGGGTTGATGATGGCGATTACGACCACCAACAGCAACAGAACAAGGAAGATTGCCTTGTCCATGACAAACTGTTTTAGACTTTTTTTACTCATTATTGATTTCCCAATGCCTTGCATGCTTTCCCCCTACCCAACGTACTTAGTCGCCAGTTCCATAATCTCTTCCTGGCTTGTCTTCTTGCTGTCCACGATACCTGCTACACGACCTTCACTCATGACAACGATTCGATCGGTCATTCCCAAAAGCTCCGGCATCTCACTGCTGATCATGATCACACCCTTGCCCTGGGCCGCAAGCTCACGCATGATGACATAAATCTCATACTTGGCCCCGACGTCGATACCCCGCGTCGGTTCGTCCAGAATGAGAATTTCAGGAGTAGTGAGCAACCAACGGGCGAAGAGTACTTTCTGTTGGTTTCCTCCGCTGAGGCTCTTGATCAGGGTTCTCGCCGACGGCGTCTTGATATCCAAATCCTTGATGCTCTTCTTGGTGTCTTCAGCCATCTTTGCTGCATTGAGGAGCCCGCTCTTGTTCACATATGAGGTTATGTTGGCAATGACCAGATTCTCCTGTACGGAAAGAACCGGGAATATTCCCGTCGCTCTCCGTTCCTCGGTGAGCAGGGCCATTCCTAGTTTTTTGGCCTCGTAGGCACTGTTGCAATGCACCTGCCTGCCTTTCACATACAAGCTGCCTTTGCTGTGAAGTCTGAGCCCGAATACTGCCTCCATGACTTCAGTGCGCTGGGCTCCGACCAATCCTCCGATTCCCAGAATCTCACCCTTATGCAGGGTGAAGGAGACATCCTTGAAACTTCTGGGGTTCGGCGATGTATACTCTTCGACTCTGAGCAGCTCGCTGCCGATGTTGCTCTCAGCCGATGGAAAGCGATGGGTAAGATCGCGGCCTACCATTCGCTTGATGATGACGGCGGTGGTCAGTTCACTGGAAGGCCAGGTCCCCACATACTTACCGTCACGCATGATGGTTACTTCATCGGAGATTTTGAGAATCTCCTCCATTTTATGGGAAATGTAGATGATCGCAACCCCACGGGCCTTCAACGAGCGGATGATGGTGAACAAGTGTTCAACCTCATTCTCCGTCAGAGAGGAGCTGGGCTCATCCATGATGATGATTTTTGATTCATAGGAGACAGCCTTTGCAATCTCGACGCTCTGAGCCTTGGAGACTGAGAGGGTGCGCAGCAAATCGGTCGGCTGTATAGTGGTGAGATTGAGATCCTTCAACAAGGAAGCTGTCATCTCATACATTCTCTTGTGGTCCACGACAGGACTCTTGGGCCCACCGATGCGTGGATAACGGCCAAGCCATATATTCTCCATCACCGACCGGTAGGGGATGAGATGGAGTTCCTGGTGAATCATGGAGATTCCCAGGCTGAGTGCCTCTTTGACACTGGTAATCTTGACGGGTTGTCCATTGAAGGAAATCTCCCCCTCATCCATGGAGTACAAGCCGAACAGACATTTCATCAACGTGGACTTGCCTGCCCCATTTTCACCCATCAAGGCATGCACTGTTCCCGGCTTTACTTTCAAGCTTACGTCGTCCAGCGCTTTTACGCCCGGGAACGACTTGGAAACATGGTTCATTTCTAATACATACATGACTTCCCTCGCCTCCCCGGCTTTCCCGGGGTATAGTCCCTTCAAAAAACCCTCCGGATCATCGAACAACCCGGAGGGGGAATTTCTACAATTCAAACCTTATTTGAACTGCTTGTAGTTCTCCTTGGTGACCTTCTGGTAGGGAACCCATACGTACTTGCCATCAGTAATCTTGTAGCCGATGGAAGCTTCGGTGGGGGTGATGCCCCTTGCCAAATCATATGAGAGCTTGAACGTTGCGCGGCCCTGGTTGACGGCGTCGTTGAGGACGGTGCCAAGCAGAGTGCCTTCTTCGAGAGCCTGGAGAGCGGGAGCGGTGGCGTCAACACCAACGACGGGCATGAACTTGCCGTCCTTGAAGTAACCAGCAGCCTTGAGGGCTTCGATTGCACCAAGAGCCATATCATCGTTGTTTGCGAAGACTGCTTCAATCTTATCGCCCTGGCTGGCGATGAAAGCGGCCATTTTCTCCTGTCCCTTTACACGATCCCACATGCCGGTGTCTTCAGCAAGCTTCTGCACCTTGATTCCGTTGTCCTGCAGATTCTTGATGGAGTACTCAGTGCGCAGTTCTGCGTCCTGGTGGCCGGGTTCGCCCTTGAGCATGACATACTGCAGAACGCCGTCGCCATTCTTGTCCATGGACTTGTTGGCTTTCCAGTAGTCGGCAATGATCTGGCCGCTCATGGTACCGGACTCTTCAGCACGGGCGCCAACGTAGTAGACCTTGTCCCACTTTGCCATATCTTCAGCAAGCGGCTCGCGGTTGAAGAATACTACGGGAATGTTGGCTTTCTTCGCCTTGTCGATGATGACACCGGCTGCGGTGCGGTCGACAGGGTTGATCTGCATGGCTTTCATGCCCTTGGTGATGAACAAATCGACCTTCTCATTCTGTGTGGCCTGGATGTTCATGGAGTCGACGACCTCAACCTTTGCATCGGTTTCGGCTGCGGCAGCTATGATTGCGTTGCGGACACCGGTCATGAAGGTGTCGTCAAACTTGTAGATTGCGCATCCGATTTCAACACCTTTGCTCTCACCTTGCCCTTGGGCGAAGACGGGAGTTGCGAGGACGAGTGCCAAGCACATAACGACCATTAATTTTTTCATAGATCCCTCCTGATGAATTTTCTCTGTATCCAGTTTTGCACGGTACTGGAAGGCCGTACATGCAATTTTTTGCTGACAATCTTGGTTTTTTTTCGATTTACATAAAAAACTTCTATACAAGATTCACAATCCACCAAGAAGACATGCTTTGCTTATTCCTAATCAGATAGGCATCTATGCTGGTTTCGGTTTTACCTATTCAGCATCGTTTTGAGCAGATCCACCTCATGCGTGGTTATTGAATCAACTCCCATGCCAATGAGTTCTTTCATCCTGACAGGATCATCGACCGTCCATACAAATATCGGAATCCTCCTGTCCTTGCAGGATTTCACCAAAAGCGGCATGACATCTTCGTGGCAGATATTCAATCCGTAAGCTTTTGTCATGACAGTACGATCCAACATCTGCGCTGCAAACTCAGCATAGGGTTGTTCTCTCTTGTACCTGTCTGCATTGAAGAGCACCTTGCAGCCGGGAAGAAGGCGGTGGATGTCCGAAATCTCATCTTCCTGACAACCGCTGAATATGACTTGGTTCCTGTATTTATGAAAGGCCGGCAACCTATAAACCGATTCGATCGCTTCGCTTGTCTTGATATCGAGATTCACCTGGATTCCCGCATTGCTGCACATCGCAAGTACCGTCTGAAGCGAAAGAAGTGACGGATGGGCAGCCTGTATTGCATCATACGCAAGATCTTTGATAGGAAGCACACTCTGTGGTAGATGCTCATCATGCCAAAGAACAATCTTTCCATCCCTTGAGGAGCGCACATCCACCTCAAGGATATCAGGCAGCTGCAGGCAAGCTTGTTCAAGATACTCGATACTGTTCGATTTTCCGGTGCTTCCACCACTATGTACGGTCACCAATATCCTTGATCGCATTGTCTTTCCTCCACCCGCCCTTACAGCTGTTCATCATCGGATGCATGGGTGCAAAAGTCAAACTGCAGGGGTATCGAATCGAGAGCATTGATGGAAAGAGGGCTGCCTTTCGGCAGCCCCCGTAACAAACATTGTGGTGATGAAGCTTACATCAAAGGCCCAAGTTTCTCGAAGAAACTCCAGCGCTTGTGTGCATCTTCCTCAGCCTTTGCAAACAAGTCCTCGGCATTCTCAGGGTTGGTCTTGTACAGGGAAGTGTAGCGAACCTCACCCTTGATGAAGTCCTGGAAGGAGCCGGAAATCGGCTTGGCATCCCAGCTGAATCTCTTGCCTTCCTCGAGTGCGGGGTTGAAGCGGTAGAGCGGCCAGTAACCGGCTTCCACTGCCTTCTTCTCCTCAACCTGGCTGAAACGCATGTTCATGCCGTGGTTGATGCACGGGGAGTAACAGAAGATGATCGAGGGGCCCTTCCAAGCTATCGCTTCCTGCAGAGCCTTCTGGGCATGCAGGCGGTTGGAGCCGAGAGCAATGGATGCAACATAGGCGTGGCCATAGGTCATGCACATGAAGCCCATGTTCTTCTTGCCGATCTCCTTGCCGGCGTTTGCAAACTTTGCAACTGCGGCAATCGGAGTGGACTTGGAAGCCTGGCCACCGGTATTGGAGTACACCTCGGTATCGAGTACCAGGATGTTGACGTTTCTGCCGGAAGCAATAACGTGGTCAACACCACCGTAACCGATATCATAGGCCCATCCGTCACCACCGATGATGAAGACGACCTTGTCGGCGAAGTAGTCCTTCAGCTCGTCAATCTTGACAAGCACTGCCTTCTGTTCGGCATTGGCAACAGCCATTGCCTCTACAAGGGCGGCCTGGACAGCCTTCTGGGCTGCATTGGCAGCTTCGGAGGACTCTTCCCATAGCTCGAGGGACTTCTCGATTGCACTCTTCAGGGCCTCGGTGGTACCAAGGGCAAAGAGCTGGTCGATGTAGATGCGAAGCTGTTTGCGGTTGGAATCTACGGCAAGGCGCATGCCCAGACCATACTCGGCGTTGTCCTCGAAGAGGCTGTTGCCCCAAGCCGGACCATGGCCGTCACTCTGCCTGACAGTGTAGGGAGTGGTCGGGAAGGTACCGCTGTAGATGGAGGAACAACCGGTCGCGTTGGCAACAATCATGCGGTCGCCGCAGATCTGGCTTACCATCTTTACATACGGAGTCTCACCACAACCTGCACAGGCACCGGAGAACTCAAAGAGCGGCTGCTTGAACTGCAGGCCCTTGATCGAGGTCTCGGGAGCACCATCGAGTACGTCGTAAGGCAGCGCCTCGAAGAACTCGGCATTGGCGATCTCGCCGGCTTCACGCTCGGTGGCAATCGGGCTGAACTCGAGGGACTTGACCTTGGAAGGACAGGTTTCGATACACACACCACAACCCTGGCAGTCCTCGGTATAGATTTGAATCTTGAACTGGAGGTTACGGGTGTTCTTGGTGTTTGACTTCAAGGTCTTGAAGGTTTCTGGAGCGCCCTCGAGGTCCTTCGGATCGATCTGTTTTGCACGAATGGCTGCGTGCGGGCAGGACTGTACACACTGGTTGCACTGGATGCAGTTCTCAGCAATCCAATGAGGTACGAAGGGAGCAACACCGCGCTTCTCAAACTTGGCGGTACCGGTCGGCAGGGTTCCATCGAACGACATCTTGGAAACAGGAATATCATTGCCCTTCAGGTGCATGATGGGTTCCATGATATCCTTTGCAAAGTCATCGGCATCGGCAGGAATCAAGCGGGCGGGCTCGTAGCTCTTGGTAATCTTCGCAGGAATGACAACCTGGTGCAGAGCATCGCTTGCGCCGTCGATTGCAGCCCAGTTCTGCTTGACGATATCCTCGCCCTTCTTGAGGAAGGTCTTCTTGACATACTGCTTGACCAAGTCAATGGCCTCAGCCTCGGGAAGAACCTCGCTGATCTTGAAGAAGGCAGCCTGCATAACGGTATTGATGCGGCTTCCAAGCCCGGCCTTCTCGGAAATCTCGAGAGCGTTGATGTTGTAGAAGCGGATCTTCTTCTCGATGATCTGCTCCTGCATCTCACGGGTCAGGTGCTCAAATACTTCGTCGGAAGGAATCTGGCTGTTGAGCAAAAATACACCACCCTTCTTGAGCGGGCCGAGCATGTCGTAGCGACCGATGTATGCGGGGTTGTGACAAGCGACGAAGTCGGCATGGTCGATCAACCACGGCATCTCGAGAGAGCTCTTGCCGAAGCGCAGGTGACTTACTGTGATACCACCACTCTTCTTGGAGTCGTAGGAGAAATAAGCCTGTGCGTTGAGGTCGGTATTGTCGCCGATGATCTTGATGGAGTTCTTGTTTGCACCAACGGTACCGTCGGAGCCAAGACCCCAGAACATGCAGGACACAACATCCTTGGGGGAGACGTTGATGGTCTCGTTGACGGGGATGGAGCGATTGTTGACGTCATCGTTGATGCCAACGGTGAAGTTGTTGAAAGCCTTGCCTGCAAGGTGGTCATACACAGCCTTGGCGTGGCTGGGGGTGAAGTCCTTGCTGGACAGACCGAAGCGTCCGCCGATTACCTTCATGTCGGTTCTGCCCATCTGGCTGAGGGCGGTGACGACATCCTGGTAGAGGGGCTCGCCGAGGGAACCGGGTTCCTTGGTGCGGTCGAGTACGGCGATTCTCTTCACCGAGGCGGGAATTGCCTGTACAAAGTGTTTTGCACTGAACGGGCGATAAAGGCGCACCTTCAAAACACCGGTCTTTCCACCCTTCTCGTTCAGGTAGTCACTGGCCCATTCAAAGGTATCGGCACCGCTTCCCATGACAATGACAATATCGGTTGCATTGGGATCGCCGACATAGTCAAAGAGGTGGTAGGCACGGCCGGTAAGCGCGGCAACCTGATCCATGTACTTCTGCACCATCTCAGGAAGTGCTTCATAATACGGGTTTACGGTCTCACGACCCTGGAAGTATACGTCCTCGTTCTGGGCGGCGACTTTCAACTTCGGGTGCTCGGGGCGCATGGCACGCTCGCGGAAGCGGCGGACATACTCTTCGTTTACCAACGGCTTGAGATCTTCATAGGTAATCTCCTCGACCTTCTGAAGCTCATGGGATGTCCTGAAACCATCGAAGAAGCTGAGGAACGGAACCTGTGCCTCGAGTGTGGCCAGATGGGCAACCACGGACAGGTCCATGGTCTCTTGAACGTTGTTTGCACAGGTCATGGCAAAGCCGGTGTTACGGCAGGACATGACGTCGGAGTGATCTCCGAAAATTGAGAGAGACTGTGCAGCAAGCGATCTTGCAGACACGTGGAAAACGGTAGGAATCATTTCGCCAGCAATCTTATGCATGTTGGGGATCATTAAAAGCAATCCCTGACTAGCAGTGAATGTGGTGGTCAAAGCACCAGCAGACAGGGCACCATGAACGGCACCTGCCGCACCAGCCTCGGACTGCATTTCCATGATCTCCACCTTCTTACCCCAGAGGTTCTTCCGGCCGGTGCTGGCCCAAGAATCAGCAAACTCTCCCATCGGGGAGGAGGGGGTGATCGGATAGATTGCGGCTACTTCGCTGAAGGCATATGCAATATGCGCTGCAGCGGTGTTTCCGTCAATAGTAACCCTTTTTTTGTTACCCATTTTGACACTCCATAAAACAGTATTTGATGCGACCTTGAAGAGGTCACCCTATGCACACACAAAAAAAAATCCTCGCAGATTTTCCCGTGAATCATCATAAACCAATAAGGAATCGATTGCAACCTTGTCCAGATTGAATTCCTTGATTAGCAGTCCTTTAGAAGTATATCAACTCTTCAGGTATTTATTTAGTGCAATATAACCGCACCCAAGCAGGAAGCAGATCCCGCAGGCAAGCAACCACAGCTGACGATAGCCGGTGTCCAGCAGCACCAAGCCCCCCAAGGCGGGAGCCAACGAGTGTCCCAGGCTTGAAAACACATGCATCCAGGCATTGCACTGCGAGCGGATACGCTCATGTGCATAGACATTGAGAAACACGTTGGAATTGGTCGCCATCAGGATCTCTCCGAGGGTCCAGATGCAGGTGGCCACCAAAAACAAGCTGAAAGACGAGCAGAAGGCGTAGACCAAATAGCCGGCAACGTACAGAAACAAAGCCACTGCCATCGAAACCAATTGGCCCAACCGATGAGTCCAGGCAGTGAGCAGCGTGGTGCACACCAGAACCACCACTGCATTGACCATCATCAGCTTTGCATAGCGGCTCGCGCCCAAAACATCGCCGTACAGCGAGTTGAACTGCAGCGGCAGGGTAAAGGAATTTTGGCCGTAGGTGAGGGTATACAAGGCGTTGAAGACGAAAAAAAGCCAGAGGATGGGAGGAATGTGC
Source organism: Sphaerochaeta sp. UBA5849 (assembly GCA_002432715.1). Classification (GTDB taxonomy): domain Bacteria; phylum Spirochaetota; class Spirochaetia; order Sphaerochaetales; family Sphaerochaetaceae; genus Sphaerochaeta. The sequence goes on from DJGJ01000049.1 coordinate 25,502, forward strand.
ACCCTTGCCTGCTGCATCTCCTTGCTTGGCCGTTCTGGTGCATGCCTGTTGGGCACCGTCATAAGCAACAGGAGGGTGGATAAGGAAAGCAGTACGGCCGAGATTGCAAACAACAGCAAAAGCGAGCGGGCAAACAACAGCGATGCAACCATCGGGCCGAGCGCCACCCCGATATTGGTCCCCAGATACAGCAGGCTGAAGGAGTGGGAAAGCCTTCCTTGCGGGCTGAATTCGGCAACCATGGTATTGGTCAACGGAGCGGTTCCCCCGCGAAACGGACTGGCTGCCAGAATGATGTAGGGGATCAGATTCGGACGGACCACCACCAAAAGGGCGCAGAAGAGATAGGAAAGACTGACCATCACCTGACAAAGAACCAGCAGCGGCTTCTTTCCCCACTTGTCGGCAGCCATGCCGATGGACATCTGCCCCAGCATGGTGGCGATAATGCTCGCTGAGACAAATATCCCTGCATCCTTGGGAGAAAGACCGAGCCTGACAGTCAAAATCAGGACCAGGAGCAGCTGCACGAAGTCCCCGAATCGATTGATGACCCGGATTGCAAACAGCGCATAGATGCTGGACCCCAAGCCCTTGTAGACGGAAAACCCCGTCAACAAAGGACGGGGTTGTCGTATAGTGTTCATACCACCCTACCCAAAACAGAGGGTACGGATAGTCTTGGTCTTGGTCAACACTCGCTATGCCCGCAAGAGAAACATTTCTTGCAGCCTTCGATGTTGACAAAGGAGACATTGCCGCAGATCGGGCAGATATCGGGCTTTACGCTGGCCGTGGAAGAAGGAAGCCCCAAATCAAGCTGACCGCCATCCTCATCCTCATCCTCCTCATCGGGAAGGCGTGAAGCTTCGCGTTCACTGTCGGATGAGCCGATATGCTGCTGCAACACCTGGGCTACAGCATCAGGAAGACTCATGACACGATTCTTGCCGAAGCCCATCGACCGACCGCTGCCGATCCCCGAAAGCTGACCGATGATCGCCTGCGCCCGCTGGTCCGGAGTCAAAGGTGAAGGCATGCGCAGGATCAAGCTGATCAACCTGCCAAGCCCCTCTGCATCAGCGGCTACATCGGAACCCACCTTGGCCACATTGATGAAAACTTCAAAAATATCGCTGGGATTCGGTCCATCGCAGTTGACCGTAATGTACGCAGTCCCGATCGGCGTAGCCTTGCGATAGGTAGTTCCCTGCAAAACGGTGGAGCGCACCCGCGGCTTGGGCTCGGTGGAGCGGGAAACCACCGGTTTCTCCTCCTTCGGCTCTTCCTTCTTGGCCGTCAATACCTGGGTGTCACGCGAACCATCGCGGTAGGTCGTACCACCCTTGCAACCCAGATCATAGAGCAGCTCGTAGAGCTTGCCGGTCTGCTCCACGGTATACTCCTTGGGAGTGTTGCCCGTCTTGGAAATCGAAGAGTCAACCCACCTCTGGATGGCGGCCTGCACCTTCACATGCCCTTCCGGGGCTAGATCCATGGCCGACACAAAGTAGGAAGGCTTCTTTTGGCCGGGATGGGCCTTCACCCAATCATCGTAGACTTTCACCCGTTCGATGTTTGTTCCCATGCGACCGGTTCTTTCCCACTCCCAGAAGTAGTAGGGCTCGATACCGGTGGAAGTATTGACCATGGTGCCGGTGGTGCCGGTGGGGGCCTGGGTCAGCAGCGTGACGTTCCTGAGGCCCTGCTTGCGCACCTTCTCCCTGAGCTCTTGGGGCATCTGCAGCATGAAGCCGCTCTGCAGCAGCTTCTCAGCATCAAAATAGGGGAAACTTCCCTTCTCTTGAGCAAGGTCGCTGCTTTCATTGTACGCCTCAATGCAGATGAACTTGTACAGCTCATCGATGAAAGCAAGAGACTCGTCACTGCCGTAGGGAAGTTCCATCTTGATCAGCATGTCTGCAAGACCCATGGTCCCCAGCCCGATCCTCCGCTCGGAAAGCTGCTGCTTCTTGTTTTCCTCGAAGAAGTAGGGAGTGTCGTCGATGACATTGTCCAGGAATCGAACTGCGTTGCGCACAGCACGGCCCAAGTCCTCGTACAGGACCTTCTTGTCCTCTACAAACCGGCTGAGGTTGATCGACCCAAGGTTGCAGACACCCCAAGGAGGAAGTCCCTGCTCACCGCATGGGTTGGTGCTCTGGATGGTGGAATAGTACCAAGAGTTCGACATCTTGTTGTAGCGGTCGATGAAGAATACACCGGGTTCTGCACTCGCCCACGCACTCTCGACAATCGCATCCCAGATTTTCTTGGCCTTTTGTGTCTGGTAGACCACAACCTTATGACCGTTTGCCTTCCACTTGGCGATATCGCCATCCCATTCAGCGTTGTAGGCAGGGTCGGAAGTATCGGGGAAGCAGGTCTGCCAGTCGGCGTCCTTGCGAACCGCCTCCATGAAGTCATCGGTGATGCCGACGCTGATATTGGCATTGGTGATCTTGCCCATCTCCCGCTTGGAGTTGATGAAGTCAATAATGTCCGGATGCCAGACATTGAGAATCAACATCAAAGCCCCACGGCGTGAACCGCCCTGCTCAATCAGCCCGGTGACGAAGCTGAAGAGCCCGCCCCAGCTTACCGACCCACTGGAACGACCATTGACGCCTTTGACGTAGCTGTGACGGGGCCTGAGGGAGGAGATGTTCATCCCTACTCCGCCACCTCGGCTCATAATCTCGGTCATCTGTCCCAGTGAAGCAATGATGCCACCACGACTGTCCTTCGGGGAAGGGATCACATAACAATTGAAATAGGTCAGATTCTGATCCGTTCCGGCACCGGTAAGAATCCTGCCTCCAGGGACGAACTTCCAATCCTCCAGGAGCCAATTGAACTCTGCTTCCCATTTCGTTCGAACCTCCTGCTTCTCGATTGAAGCAATACCTTTCGCTACACGGGCCAGCATCTGTGCGGGTTCAATCTCAAGCGGCTTGTCCACATCCTCACGCTTGACGTGCAGGACCATGCCATCATCGAGCTTGACGGTGATCCCATCGGCTGCTTTCAGTTCGGTGACCACACCGATTTCACGCTGTCCGGTCTTGGGATTGCTCACGGCAACCACGACGTCCCCGACTTTCAGCGTCTCTTTCTTCACATCCTTCAACGCATACCGGTCAAGAAAAATCTTGCGACCCAATGCACTCAATTCATTCTTTGCTGAGCTCATGTAATCCCTCTATATATTGAATTTACGCAATTAAATATTCTCGATTCTCCACCCCGTTTTCCGAGGCCAAGCCAAAGGGTCGACCAGCGTCGACCCTCATTTACCATAGCATGGAGAAGTAAGATTGGCAAGGCATGATTACAATATTTATAGCGCTATGGAAAGTTGAATAACGCTATATATAGTGTTATATTGGTTTAATAGCACTTAGGTATCGTCTCTTGAAAAAAGTGTATCGGAAAGGACGGAAAGGGTCAAATATGAAAAAGAAAATTTGCATCAATTCCTTGCAAGTTATACCCAAGACACTTCACACCCGGCACATTGTTTCTTTCGCTGCCGGTCGGCTTCACCACAGAAAAACCCTTTGCAAAGAGACCGACAACACAACGATTTTGTCTTGGCTCTAGTGCCAAAAAGAGAGCCTTCCAAACTGGAAGACTCTCTTGATACACGATCCCGAAACAATTTTCTTTACTAGTAGCCTAGTTGCACCATGGTATCGGCAACCTTCTTGAACCCTGCAATGTTTGCACCCTTCACATAGTTGATATACCCATCAGCTTCCCTGCCCTCGGTGACACATGCCTGATGGATCTTGACCATGATGGAGTACAGCCTCTCATCGACCTCCTCGGCGCTCCAAGAGAGGTGCATGGCATTCTGGCTCATCTCAAGCCCGGAGACCGCTACACCACCGGCATTGGCAGCCTTGCCTGGTGCGAAGGGGATGCGGTTTTGGATGAAATAGTTCACCGCATCGGCTGTACAGCCCATGTTGGAAGTCTCCACCACATACTTGACGCCGTTGGCGACAAGCGTCTTTGCATCCTCAAGGCTCAGCTCATTTTGGATGGCGCAGGGGAACGCAAGATCCACAGGCACCTCCCAGGGCTTCCTGCCGGCAACAAACTGGGCACCGAATTTCTTCGCATAGGGGGCAACCACATCGTTGTTCGAAGTGCGCAGGTAGTTCATATATGCCCACTTTTCCGGAGTACCCACCCCGTCCTTGTCATAGATATAACCATCCGGACCGCTGATGGTCACCACCTTCGCACCAAGCTGGGTTGCCTTCACTGCAGCACCCCAGGCAACATTGCCGAAGCCGCTGACCGAAACTGTCTTGCCTTCCATGTTGTCGCCTTTGGCCTCAAGCATGGCCTTGGCAAAATACATCGTCCCATAGCCGGTGGCCTCGGGGCGAACCAAGGAACCTCCGAAGCCAAGGCCCTTTCCGGTCAACACGCCGGTATTCTCCCCCTTGATGCGCTTGTACTGCCCGTACAAAAAGCCGATCTCCCTCGCCCCCACCCCGATGTCGCCGGCGGGAACGTCGGTATCGGGACCGATGTACTTTTGCAGTTCGGTCATGAAGGAACGGCAGAAACGCAGAATTTCTGCGTCACTTTTCCCACGGGGGTTGAAATCACTCCCACCCTTGCCGCCGCCCATCGGAAGGGTGGTGAGGCTGTTTTTCAGGGTCTGTTCAAAACCAAGGAACTTGAGCGACCCAAGGGTTACGCTGGAGTGGAACCTCAAGCCGCCCTTGTACGGCCCGATGGCATTGTTGAACTGTACCCGGTAGCCTCTGTTCACTTGCAGGTTGCCCTCATCGTCCTCCCACTCAACGCGGAACGTATAGATGCGGTCAGGCTCGGTCATTCTCTCCAGAATCCGGTGCTTCTCATACACAGGATTGTCATTGACCACGTCGATGACACTCTCCAAAACCTCTTTTACCGCCTGAATGAACTCAGGTTGGGCAGGATTCTTTCGTTCCAGTTCTTCCATCAAGGCATCAACGCTATACATACTTGGGTTTATCTCCTTCATCTCAGCTACAATTCGTGTTGCTTGTCTAAAAAGACTAAACCCGCCATTTCAATCTGTCAATGTTTAAATTGAGCTAAACGTTAGTATTTATTTTATTATTACTCGATTGTTCAAATTATTGTATATATTTTGAATTTTTTATCAATATTCTACGCACTTTGAAATTCTATTCAAAATCAGCCGCTCATGCTACACTACGTTTTATGTACACCCTCGATCCAACCTGGCTGCCCTTCAGCAACCTGATGCTGAAACACATTTACAACGTATTGCTGATCTGCAATGACTACGACCGCTTTCTGCTCGAGGAAGACGGGCGGGTGGAAGAAGAGCTGTATCTGGAGTACACCCAGCTCGGATTGAACAACCCACCGAAAATCACCCACACAAGCAGTGGGGAGGAAGCCCTCAAACTCATCGGCGAACGCAAGTTCGAGCTTGTCATCACCATGCTCGACCTCGGACCGGAATCGGTGGAGCAGCTGGCCTCCTCCATCAAGGCCCTGGACCAGGACATGCCGGTCATAGCCCTCTCCCCCTCTTCCAGCCACCGGCGCAACAAGCTGATCAAAGGTTCGGACTGCCAGGACATCGACTACTTCTTCTATTGGCAGGGCGACCCGACCATATTCCTTGCCATGATCAAGTTGGTGGAAGACCGGATGAACCTCGACCACGACACCAAGGAAGCCGATGTACAGGTGATCATCCTGGTTGAGGACTCGATTCGTTTCTACTCATCCTACCTTCCCATGATGTACACCTGCCTCATCCAGCAGAACCGCTCTGCAATCCTGGAGGCGCTGAACAACTGGGGTAAAACACTGAGGATGCGCGGACGGCCCAAGATTGTGCTTGCAAGGACGTACGAAGAGGCAATGCAGCTGTACACCACCTACCGGCATAATATTTTAGGAGTCATAACCGACATGTCCTACCTGCGAGGCGGAGAGCAAGACAAGTATGCCGGACTCGCCCTCACCCAACAGATCCTCCAACAGGATCCGGAGATACCGGTGTTGGTGCAGAGCAGCGATGCAAACGCCCGTGACATGGCACAGGACAACGGCGCCCACTTCATCTGGAAAAACAGCTCTTCGCTGTTGTTCGAACTGAACAGGTTCATGACCAGCCATTACGGCTTCGGCCCGTTCATCTTCCGCAATCCAGAGAATATGGAAGAAATCGCCCGGGCCGAGACGATGCGCGACCTGCAGCGAATCCTCCCCTCCATTCCCGAGGAAAGCTTTGATTTCCACTGTCGCCGCAATGAGTTCTCCCGTTGGCTCAGGGCCCAGAGCCTCTATACCCTGGCGGCAAGAATCAAGGGTTTGCAAATACCGCAACAGGGAAGTGCCAAAGAGGTGCAGAGGGAGCTCATTGAGATCATCAGGACCTATCGAAGCGAGCGGACCAAGGGTGTCATCGCCCAGTTCAGCAGAAACAATTACGATGAAACACTCTTCTTCAGCCGCATCGGCGGAGGCTCGCTCGGCGGCAAGGGCCGGGGCCTTGCGTTCATCGACATGGTTCTCAGGGCGGCGAAGCTGCAGGACAAATACCCCGAGGTCTACCTCTCCATCCCCCGTACCGTTGTGGTGACCACCGATCAGTTCACCCAATTCATCGATGAGAACAACCTCAAGGACATCACCACAGCCGACCTGCCGGATGAGACACTGTTAAAGATTTTCCTCTCAAAACCGTTGCAATCCGATTTGGTGCTCAACCTTGCAGAAATCATCCAGGTCATCCACCAACCGATTTGTGTACGCTCTTCCAGCCTGCTCGAGGACTCCCACTACCAACCCTTTGCCGGAGTCTATGAGACTTGCATGCTCCCCAATCGAGGCGACGACCAGCGGCGACTGGAAGAGCTGTGCGATGCAGTACGAGCGGTATGGGCCTCCACCTACTTCAGGAGTGCAAAGGAGTATCTGAAGGCCACCGAGCATATGCTGGAGGATGAGAAAATGGCGATCATCATCCAGCAGGTCATCGGCAGCGAGCACGGCTCGTACTGGTACCCCAACATCAGCGGAGTCGCACGGTCGTTGAACTACTACCCGCTCGGCGGAGAGAGGCCCGAGGACGGGGTGGGGATGCTCAGCTTCGGCTTCGGCAAATCGGTGGTGGACAACGGATCGGCCCTGCGGTTCTCACCCACCCATCCCAAGCGCCCGGCCCAGTTCCTCGGGGGAGACCAGACAAGCAGCCAGCATATGTTCTATGCGCTGAACCTGGAACATGGCTATCATCCCTTGGAAGAGGGAGGGCTGGAGAATCTTGAGCTCCTGGATCTCGATGAGGCCCTCAAGCATCCAGAGTCGCTGAAGTTCATCGCAAGCACCTTCGACCTGCAAAGCGGGACACTCAGCGAATCGGTACGGGCCGAGGGACAGAAAGTCATCACCTTCAACGGGGTGCTCAAGTACGACGCATTTCCTTTGGCAAGCATCGTCAAGGATGTCCTGACCCTGGGGACCCAGGCGATGGGCAAACCCGTTGAGATTGAGTTTGCCGTAAACCTCAACCGTAAAGCCCCCAAGAAACAGGAGTTCAGCCTCCTGCAAATCAGACCCATCGCAGCAGGAAACGAAGAGAGCGACGTCGCAATCTCCGTTGAGGAGAAAGAGGCGGCAGCCATCTACTCAACCGTCGTGATGGGAAACGGAAAAATCGAGGACATTCAGGATATCATCTATTTGAAGGTAGACAGTTTCGATGCCTCACACATGAAGGATATGGCAAAGGAGTTGGACAAGCTCAACGCCCAGATGGTGCTTGCCGAGAAGGACTATGCCTTGCTGGTTGCAGGCAGGCTCGGGTCCTGCGACCCGTGGCTCGGAATCCCCGTCACCTGGTCGCAGATATCACGATCGAAGGTGATCATTGAAACCGGGCTCAAGGGTTTTCAGGTCGAACCAAGCCAAGGAACGCACTTCTTCCAGAACATGACCAGCCTGGGGTGCATGTACCTGACCATAAACCCCGACCGCCGTTCAGGGAGGCTTGATCTTGAGAAACTGAAACAGCTGGAGATCTATGACGAGACCGAGCATTTCGTGCATGCCCGCACCAGCGGGAATCTCACCATAAAGGTGAATGGATTCAAGGGAGAAGGAGTGGTGCTGCTGCCTTAGCCGACGTTGTGTGCCGCCTGATAGCCTGAAATCCAGATTGCGGTATGCTCCCTGACTGCTTCGACCGCTTTGTCGGCATCCCGATCCATGATCGCCTGATGCAGCCTCTGGTGCACCTCGGCTACCCCGACATGGATGGGGTTGATCGTCTTGGTGAAGAGCTCGATGACAAAGTTGTAAATATTCTCCACGATGCTGTTGTGTGAGAAACGGGCGAGCAGCCGATGATAGCGCAAGTCCAAGGAGCCGGCATGCTGGGCCGAGGCATCGGGTTTTGCCAACTCGGCCTGAAACTTCTGCATCGTCTGGTCGAGCAGGGCAAGTTCGTCGTCGCTGACACTCTCGATGACAAGCTTCACAATGCCTTCCTCAAGCAGCTGCCTGACCTGGGTGAGGGACTTGTAGTCCCTGTCCTGGACCAGGATCTGAAAGAGCTGAGGGTCGAACAGGCGTTTGTTGGAAGCGCTGGAGACGTAGGTCCCATACCCCTGCTTGATCTCCACCACCCCGTACGCTGAAAGAATCTTCAGTGCCTCACGCACCGTACCCCTTCCAACCTTCAGGCTCTCTGCAAGGGAAATCTCATTGGGAATCATATCCCCAGGGGTGAGTTTTTGTTCGATCAACAGGGCCTTGATCTTCTCAATCACCCCTTCAACCGCAGAAGGCCGGGCCTCGCGGACTGCGAATATGTCTTCCATGAGAAAGCACCCCCCTAAAGATTAGCACACCTATCATACCAACACCTTCGCTCGAAAGCAAGAAAGGCCGGGCTCAGTCCTTGTAATCATCCCGCGAGGGAGCAAAACATTCAATCAGCTCGGTATCCTCAAGGATATCCGAACCATGGGGATCGTTGGAGGCGAAGTAGTAGGCATCACCGGCATGCAAGTCCAAAATCTCCCCGTCTCCTTTGATGAAGTGGATATGACCCTTTATCACAATACCGCTTTGGCTCTGGACATGGGTGTGAAGTTCAAGCTTCGAACCCTTTTCGAGGTAGAAGTAACACATCATAGTGTCCTTGTCATAAGTAAGGGTGACCCGATCAATCCCCTTCGCCCTGCTGACCCGTGTATCCGTAGAAAGACTTCCCCGATGTTTCTTTTCCAGCATCATGCATTTCTCCTGCGTTCGGCGATCAGGGCGAGCAGCTCATTCCAGCCTTTCTGGAAGGAAGTCCTGAACAACTCAACCCCGCCGTAGTCGTAGTACTCATCCACCTGCATCCCGTCGACCTCCAAGGCCCGCCCATAATCGGGAAGCCGATCTTTGAGAATCTGTATCTCCTCTTCACTCAAATTGTCTTCGATGCGGCTGACTACCAGGCCATCCGCCTCGATAAGCGTATCGGCTGTTCCCTTCCAGTTGATGGTGATATGCAGGTCCCCGCCGACCAGTTCGGTGAAGTCCTCCAGCTTGCGGGCGCCTCCTCCGATCATGATACCGGGGTAGTTTCGGCTCTTCAGCAGTTCATACTCTTTCTTCGCAATGGAAAGACCGGCATATTTGACCAGTTTCTCATCGAGCTTAAGATTGTTCGCCTTGATGACCCGCTTGAAGTGGTCGTCCAGGATACCGGTGATGTGGGTGACAAAAAACGGAGGGGTGTTGCCGCTCTCGCTGCTCGCCTTCTGATACTCCTCGCAAATGGAGACAGCCTGGGAGAGACCCATCACCTCGGTGGCCATGGTGGGAATATTTTTTTCAACCATCGCCCGTATGGCTTCGATCCCCCAGGTAGTCACCGGAATCTTGATGCAGACATTCTCACCGATCTTCCGGTTCTCCAGTCCCTCCTCAACAATGAGGGCGGTATCGGTTTCTGCAAACGGATCTCCTTGGATGGTCACCAAGCCTTCCCTGCCCCCGCTTTTCTCATACAACGGCAAAAACAAGTCTGCAAGGCGGGCAACCATCATCTGCTGCACCTTCGAAGCTACAATCGAGTCATTCTTCTCATAGGGCAGCAGCAGGTCTATCGCCCTGTTCACCACTCGCAAATCCTCTTCACTGCCGAAGAGCTTGGAGACATAGCTTGGGTTGGTGGTACACCCTATCGCCCCCGCCTCGATGGCGAGCCTGGCTTGCTCAAGGGTGGGATTGTTGATCCAGAACCTCGTCGGAGTCTGCTCATGCACACGGTGAAAATAGGTTTTCTTCATTTGTTACCTCGAAGCAAATACAAGATTGGGAAGCCACAGGGAAATCTGCGGAACATACGTGAGGACGATCAGGGCGACCAGCAGCGATGCCAGATAGGGAAGTACTGCCTTGAAGACTTTTCCTACAGGCAACCCAACGATGGGACTGAGCATGTATATGCTCATTCCCACCGGCGGGGTGATCATGCCGATCATCAGGTTGAACACCATCACCAGACCGAAGTGGACAGGATCCACCCCTGCAGCCACCAGGGGTGGCAGGAGAATCGGTGTCAGGATCATGATGGCGGCGGTAGATTCCAAGAACATGCCGGCTACCAAGAGAATTACGTTGGAAAGCATCAGAAGGATGACGGGGTTGTCCGAGATACCGAGCATGAGGGCGGAGACCTGCTGGGGCATCTGTTCGACGGTGAGCACCCAGGCAAAGATGGCCGCCGAGGCGACAATGAAGAGGACACTCGCCGTTGATTTCAATGTCTCAATACACGTCTTGAAGAAGGAAGAGAGTGTCAGTTCCTTGTATGCCAAGCTCAGTACGATGGCATAGGCCACCGCGATGGCTGCCACTTCGGTCGGACTGAACCAACCAGAGAGCATGCCGCCCATCATGATGACGGGCATCAACATGGAAGGAAGGCCGCGCTTGGTGATTGCTTGTATCTCAGAGAAGGAAAACTTGCGGTCCACTCCACGGGGGTAGTTGAACTTTCGGGCGAAGAATCCCACCTGCACCATCAATGCCATGGCGATGACCAGAGCGGGAAGAATTCCGGCGATGAGCAGGCGCATCGAGGACGTCTCGGCGGCCGCCCCATAGATGATCAGGGGGATGGATGGGGGGAAAATCGGACCGATTACTGCAGAGGCTGCCGTAATGGCCGCCGAGTGGGTGCGGGGATAGTTCTGCTTGTCCATCGCTTCAATCTCGATGTTTCCAAGCCCGCCTACGTCGGCAAGAGCCGCACCGCTGATACCGCTGAAGATCAAGGAAGCGACAATGTTGACCTGGGCCAAGCCTCCTTTCATTCTTCCCACCAACAGCTTGGCAAACTCAAACAGTCGTTCGGTGATCCCCGAGCTGTTCATCAAGCCGGCGGCAAGAATGAACAAGGGGACGGCAAGCATCGGGAAGGAGTTGAGGCTGGTCACCATGCGCTGAATCAGCTGGCTGGGCGGGATGTTTGCCATCATCAGATAGAGAGCCGAGGGGATGCCCATGCTCACGGCGATGGGAAGCCCGGTTGCCAGCAAAAAGAGAAAGAGAATAATCACCAATGAACCGCTCATACCGCCTCCTCCTTTCCACACAAGGTATTCCAGACTCCCAACAGGGAGAGGACGGTCATGGCAAGAATTCCCAAGGTGATGGGGATGTAGAACACGATGTTGGGCATATTCAAGGCTGGAGTTCTGACACTCCAGTTGCGCTCCATGATGGTGGCAATCGCCCACAGGACATAGATGCCGAAGCACATGACCAGAAGCTGGGTGACCACAGAAACCCATTTCTTTGCTTGTTTGGGCAGGTAGAGGAGCACGATATCGACGATGATGTGTTTCTTCTCATAGGTGAGGACGGGAATCATGAGGAAGACCAAAGAGACCAACGAAACCCGGGCAAGTTCCTCCAGCTGAATAGAGCCTGCATGGAAAACGTTGCGCATGATAATCTGGATGAAGACCGAAAGAAACAGCACCAGCAGAAAGACCACCGCCACTGCCTGATATCCCTTGGTCACCTTTTTTGCGAGGTTGTTCATAGGATTGTTCCTTGCTCATTGAAATCTGAGTGGATGGAAAGAATCTTTCCATCCACATGAAACCATACACAGCTATTTGATTGCGTTGATCATCTCATAGTACTTGCCCCAGGCAGCACCGAAGCGATCATTGACAACCTTGGAAACAGAGGCGCGGAACTCATCAACTTTCAGCCCATCCTCCTTGGTGATGATCTTCATGCCCTTGTCCTTGAGCGTCTGCACATCCTTGGCCTCACTTTGCAACACATAGTTGGAAGCCCAGTCACGGGTTTCGCGTGCCACTTCGGTAAAGATCTTCTTGTGTTCGTCACTCAAGGCCTGCCAAACCTTCTCATTGATGACAACAGGCTCGGAACCCATGATATGGTCGGTCATCATGGCATACTTCTGCACTTCGTAGATGTTGCTGGTGACCAGGGTGCTTACCGGGTTCTCCTGCCCGTCGGCTACGCCGGTGGAAAGAGCCACGGGTACTTCAGCCCAGTCGATGGGAACAGCGACTGCACCCATGCCTTCAACTGCTGCCAGATAGATCGGGGAAGGAATGGCACGGATTTTCTTGCCTGCCAGATCCTTGGGGGAGTACACAGGGAAGTTGGCGGTAAGCTCGCGGGTACCGAAGTAGAAGGAGTAGAGAATCCTGACGCCTCTGGTGTCGATGAGCTTCTGGTTCAGTTCCTTCAGCGCCGGAGAAGTTTCGGGATCGGTTGCCTTCAGAAGGTGGTCGACGTCGCGATACAGATACGGGGTGTCGAACAGGCCCAAGTCGTTGAGCAGGGGCTGAAGGCCTCCGTAGGTGTTGTGATGCATGGCGATCGATCCCATCGAGACGGCCTCGGCCATTTCAGAAATGGAACCAAGCTGGCTTGCAGGATACACCTCGATCTTGATGGCACCGCCGGTTTTCTCGGCAATCTTATCAGCAAAGTAGGTTGCCTGCAGTCCGTTCGGGCTGGAAGCGGGGTTCATGTGTGCATACCGAAGGACCAAAGGCTTGGCGGCGGTAGGACCGCTGGCTTCAGCCTGCCCGGCGGCAAACAGGAAACCGGCCAAGGAAACAACGAGCAGCAATGCGATAATCCTTTTTTTCATACAATGTTCTCCTTTTTATTCTACGAACTCCGGATGATCCGGAAACCGTTACAGTTTTTTATGCGCCACAGCCTTTTTGGCTGCACTGACAATGTCTTCAATGCGCATGCCGTACGCATCAAGCAACTCTTCAGGGAAACCCGACTCCCCATAGACATCCTGCAGCCCGAGACGAATCAGGTGCGCAGGAACGTTCTCAGCGATCACCTCGGCTACGGCACTGCCCAACCCATTGATGATCGTATGGTCCTCCACGGTTACAGCACAACCTGTAGCTCGCAATACTGCGACGAGCCCTTCCCTGTCCAGCGGCTTGATGGTAGCCACTTCCACCACCTTTGCCTTGATTCCCTCCGCCTTCAGTCTCTTGGCGGCCTCAATGACACGCCCCAGCACAAACCCATGGGCAAGCAGGGCGACATCATCGCCCTCATCGCTGAGTATGCGGATTTTACCCAAGGGAAACGGAGTTCCATCAGGGAACACCTTGTCCTCGCGGCCGCTGCCGATACGGATGTAGACCGGACCTTCAACATCCACACTTGCCAGCATGGCTTCATAGACCTGACCACCGTCGGCGGGACAGAGGATGGTGAAGTTCGGCATGCCCCTGAGAATTCCGACGTCCTCGATGAACTGGTGGGAGACCCCCTCTCGGTTGCCCCCGTGCAAGCCCCCGTTCGCTCCGACAAACCGGACCTTGAGGTTCGGATAAGAGACGAAGGTGCGCATCTGCTCGCAGGCCCTCATCGTCAAGAATCCTGCATAGGTACATATATAAGGAAGGAGTCCGCTTGCTGCAAGACCGCTGCAGACGCCCACCCCGTTCTGCTCGGAAATTCCTAGCTCCACCACCCGGTCGGGGAACCGTTCCAGGAAAGGCTCGCCTTTGACGACCTTCAAGGAGTCGGTGGAGACAAAGACCACATCCTCGCGCTCGCCGGCCAATTTCAGGAGGGCATCGCGGAATCCTATTCGTGTGCTGTCAACGGTGCTCATACTGCTCCTCCCAACTCTTTGATGGCCTGTTTGTACTCTTCTTCGGTATAGACACGCTTGTGCCACGAGTTTTCTCCCACCATGAAGGAGACTCCGTTTCCCTTGACGGTTTTGCAGACTATGGCACAGGGCTGGTCGACAACTTGATGGGCATTCTCCACAGCCTTCAGAATCTGGGCGATATCGTGCCCGTCGACGGTCTGGACATGCCAGCCGAAAGCCTGCCACTTATCCTCGATCGGATAGGGACCGGATATTTCACCTACGGTTCCACCGCTCTGGTAGTTGTTGTTGTCGATGAAAACAGTCAGGTTGCCTACCTTGTGATGGCTGGCGGCCATCGCTGCCTCCCAAATCATGCCCTCCCCCAGTTCCCCGTCTCCGGTGATGGCATAGACTTGGTATGCTTTCTTGCGAATCCTGGCAGCCAAGGCCATCCCCAGACCGATGGATACTCCGTTGCCCAATGAGCCGGTGGTTGCATCCAAGCCCTTGGTCTTGGGTGCATAGGGGTGCCCCTGCAGGTGGCTGTTGAGGTACCGCAGAGTGAACAACTCTTCTCGGGGAAAGTATCCCTTTTTAGCCAGTGCGGCATATAAGACGGGGCAGCTGTGACCCTTGGAGAGGACAAAGCGGTCCCGGTCCTCCCAATCAGGGTTGGATGGGTCCAGACGCATGACTTCAAAGTAGAGGGCTGTGATGATATCGGCAACCGAGAAGCTGGGGCTGGGATGCCCGTCCTTGGTCCGATAGACCATCTCAACCACATCGCGGCGAAGGGAACGGGAAATTTCCTGTAATGCCTGAATATCCATCACTTTGCCTCCCCCAGCATGTCCCTGACCATCAGTGCACCCAGCCGGGGGCTTGAGAGCACCGTCTTGCCGGTAAGCCTTGCAAGCGGTTCTTCCATCCTGGCCATCGAGCCTTGGGCAAGCAGAATGACTTCACAGCGGTCGGAGACCTGTTTTGCAGTCTCGGCAATGAGACGATCGTGTGTCTGGGCATCACCGGAGGTAATGGCGCTGAAGGCTCCATCGGCCAGGGCGCTGATGGTGCGGATCGACTTGCCCATCTCCGAAGCACAGCGTTCGAGCAGGCGGATGGTAGGATCGAGGGTGGTGGAAAGGGTTGCCAGCACAGCGATGGAATCGGTGAGCTCGATCGCCCGCCTGGCCATCGGCTCGTCGATGCGCACGATGGGAATGGGGAAGAATTCCCTCGCCCCATAGACTGCATCCCCGATTGACGAGCAGGTATTGAGAATCAATTCGGCACCGGAGGCACAGGCAATCTCATAGTAGCCGTACAGCCTGCGCTTCACCGCCTTGGTAAGGTACCCTGTCTCGATGATCTCGGCGATCATGCTGTCGTCAAGGATGTTCATCACCTTGTACCCAGGCAGCGTTTCCTTCAGCAAATCGGAAAGCGGTTTTACCAAAGCAGCTCCAGTATATATTGCGGCAATTTTATGTTCAGCCATGTTATGCACCCCCGTGTTCTATATCATCATACATCATACATATGAAGAATGAGGCACATTTTGCAATCTGTCAAGGAAAAACAATCCACCCTGTTTGGATGGATGGTTGATGGCAAGAGACGCCTTAATGAAAATTATTGCCGATTTCGTCAGGAATTTTCATTGACCTCTTTTCAAACGGATGTATACTACCATTGAATTTTATTGCCGATAACGGCATTTATTTTAAATGAGGTTGTTCATGGAAATACAAAGAGACATCTACCTGCAAGCGCTCATCAACAGAATGAACAACGGTATGATCAAGGTCATTACCGGTATGAGAAGGTGTGGAAAGTCATATCTCGTATTTCACCTATTTTATGACTATCTCATCTCTATTGGTATTCCTGACGATCATATCATCCAGTTAGCCCTCGATATTCCTGAGAACAGGGAATATCGAGATGCCTACAAAATCTACGAGTATGTCCTTTCAAGAATCAAAGACAAGAATGAACCCTATGTTGTCCTACTCGATGAAGTTCAATATGCGATTACGGCAGAAGAAATCAAGCAACCGGATAAACCTATTGCTTTGTATGATGTCCTGAATGGGCTCCTCCACAAAGGGAATATAGACACCTATGTAACCGGGAGCAATTCCAAATTTTTATCGCATGATGTTATGACAGAGTTCCGGGGACGAGGTGATGAGGTCCAACTCCATCCTTTGACGTTCAGCGAATTCATGCAGGTCTATCGTGGAGACAGACACCAAGGATGGTCGGATTACTTGATGTATGGAGGCTTGCCTTTAGTTTGCACCATGCAAAATGCTGATCAAAAAGTCACATATCTGACCAATTTGTTTGAAGAAACATATCTGAAGGATATCATCAACCGCTATCAATTACAGAAAAATGTTGAGCTTGGAGACCTTATAACAATCCTTGCTTCAAGCATTGGGTCTTTGACAAATGCTTATAGAATTGAAGCGACATTTAAAAGTGTTGCCCGCTCAAAAATCAGCATCAATACCATCTATCAATACATCCAATACCTGAAAGAAGCATTCATTATCAACGAAGCAAATCGTTACGATGTTAAGGGAAGACATTATATCGGTACTCCCATGAAGTACTACTTTGAGGATGTAGGCTTGCGAAATGCAAGGCTTGGTTTCAGACAGGTCGAAGAAAACCACATCATGGAAAATGTCATCTATAATGAATTGAGGGTTCGAGGATTCTCTGTTGATGTCGGAGTCGTAGAGACACGAGTGAAAGATGCTGAAGGAGTAGAAACAAGAAAACAACTGGAAGTGGATTTTGTAGCGAATCTAGGGAGCAAGAGATATTATATTCAATCCGCCTTCTCTCTCGGTACGAAAGAAAAAATCATGCAGGAACAACGTAGCCTTATGAATATTCCAGATTCATTCAAAAAGATACTTGTAGTTAATCATGAATCCAATCCCTGGCACACGCAGGAGGGAACCTTGGTCATTGGGGTTCAACAATTCCTTTTAGAGCCTAATAGTCTGGAATTGTGAAACTTTTTTATCACTGAAAATAATTGCCGCTTTCGGCAGGAATTTTCAGTGTCTATCTGAAACGAAGGCATTCCACAGCGCATCATCAGGCGGAGCTGCCGTGATGGTGATTTGTTGTTTTTTCACCGGATGGGTGAAGGAAATGGAGCGCGCATGCAGGCAGATGCCGCCATCGGGATTGGACCGGGCGGCTCCATACTTGAGATCTCCCTTGATGTGCAGACCGATGGCTGCAAACTGCGCCCTGATCTGGTGATGACGTCCGGTATGCAGATTCACTTCCACAAGGAAGTAGTTCTTGGAGGCTGCAATCATCTGGTAATCGAGTTTGGCAAGCTTGCCGCCATTTTTCTCCACCGAGAGCGCCACACTCTTGTTTGTCTTGGTATCGCGAACGATATAGTGGACCAACGTACCTTCGGTTTGGTTGGGCATACGATCTACAATCGCCCAGTAGGTCTTCTTCACCGAACTGCCCTTGAACAGCTCATTGAGACGGATCAAGGCCTTCTCGGTCTTGGCATAGACAACGATGCCGCTGGTGGGGCGGTCCAAACGATGGGGGATGCCCAGATACACGTTGCCCTGCTTGGCGTAAGTCACCCTCAGGTACTCCTTGACCTGATCGGCCAACGTTTCGTCCCCGGTTGCATCCCCTTGCACCAACTCACCGCACAGCTTGTTGATGATGATCAGATGATTATCCTCATAGAGAATCCTATCCTTGACAGCCATCATTCCTCCTGATTCTCATCATCGAACAGGGTAGGCTCCGCAGTATTGGCATGCACCACTTCCTTCACCGATCTCAGTTTCAAGGAAGCGACTTCCTTCACAGAAATCCTCACCCCGTTCGCCTTCACGCTCTTCACCAGGTAATCGGAGAAATAAAACTTCTCCTCAAGAATCCTCAGGCCCGGCTTGGGTTTGTACGTGAGCGTCAGCTCGGCGTTTTCATAGGTGCTGAGCTTGACCAGTTTGAAGTTGCCTTCAGGCAGCAAGGGATAAACCTTTTTCAATTGGTAACTGACAATCTGGCAACGCTTGAGGAAGAGATACTTGTACGTTTTCTCCTGATAGATGACCGAGAACACAAGCTTTGCAAGCTCACTCTTGTCTGCATATCCGCAGTAGAGCAGCCCCTTGCCGACAAATTCCTTCTCTGGTGCATCGATGACCTGATAGGTCCCGTCCTTGCGGATAATCAGGACACGGTCGAAGGTGCTCACCTCCAAAAGGGTATTTCCCTGCTTGACCGCGTAGCCGAGGTAGCCGTTGGCAGGGTCGTACTTGACCGCCAAGTTGCGCTCGGCCACCTCCTTGACATCAACCAACTCAAACGTCTTGATTGTGGTCTTTCGCTGATGTTCCTTGATACCGAGCATCGTCTTCAGCTCGGCAATATAGGCGAGGGCGTAGCCGACCAAGTCGGCAAGCTTGCGCTCGATCTCGGCAAGACTTGCGTTGATCTGGTCAATGTCCTCCCTGTTCTTCTCAATATCGAAAAGGCTGATGCGTCTGATGGGAATCTTCAATAGTCGTTCAACATCCTCAAGCACCACCTCCCTGAGCAGCTGCTCCTTGAAAGGCTTGAAACCGGTGATGACAGCATTGTTCACATCCTCGGCGCTCTTCTTCTGCTCGATTCGCTTGTAGATGCGCTCTTCGATGAAAATGCGCTCAAGGGTCCTGGCATGCAGCTTGTCCAGCAGATGGCCTTTCTCCAACTCAAGCTCAGCCTTCAGCACCACCACCAGATGACGGGCATGCCAATCCAGGATCTCATGGATTCCCATGATGGTCGGGACATTGTCCCGGATCACCAGCGGGTTGATGGAAAGCTTTGTCTCGCAATCCGTGTAGGCATACAGGGCGTCGACAATCTCCTGGGCGTAGGTATTGCGGGCCAGATTGATCTCGATGTTCACCTTTTCTGCGGTATAGTCGTTGATCGAGCTGATCTTCAACTTGCCCTTCTTGGCAGCTTCCTCCACCGAGCGAATCATCGCCTCGCTGGTCGTACCATAGGGAAGCTCCTCAATGATAATACGCTTCGGATCGGAGGTGTTCAGCTTGGCGCGAACGGAAACCGAACCCTTGCCATCACGGTAATCCTCAACGTCAACGATACCCCCGCCGAGGAAATCAGGATACAATTGATAGCTCTCCCCCTTCAAGGAGGCTGCCATTGCATCAAGTACTTCCAAGGGGTTGTGGGGAAGAATGTAGGTGCTCATCCCTACGGCGATACCGCTGACGCCCTGGATCAGGACGACGGGAATCTTGGCCGGGAAGGTCACCGGCTCCTTGTTTCTTCCGTCATAGGAGTCAACAAATTCAGTCAGCTCCGGGTTGTACAATACCTTTTTTGCAAAGGGAAGCAAGCGGCACTCGATGTACCTTGCAGCCGCGGCACTGTCACCGGTAAGCGTATTGCCGAAGTTGCCCTGCCTTTCAATGAACAGGTCGCAGTTTGCCAGGTTGACCAAGGCCTCATAGATTGATGAGTCCCCATGCGGGTGATAGCGCATCGCCCAACCCACAACGTTTGCAACCTTGTGAAATTTGCCGTCATCCATCTCAAACAGGGTGTGGATGATGCGCCTCTGTACCGGCTTGAATCCATCGACAAGGTCGGGTATGGCCCGCTCCTTAATGACATAGCTGGCATATTCAAGAAAGTTTTGTTTGAAAATTGAGTGTGCCTGGGTCATTAGATTAGGTTCTCCATGATGAATTCGCGCCTATCGGGAGTATTGCTGCCCATATAGAACTCCATGGTCTTATGCATCTCATTCATCCCGGCGATCGAGACGGGAATGAGGCGCATATCCTCACCGATGAATTGGCCGAACTCCTTGGGGTCGATTTCCCCGAGGCCCTTGAAGCGGGTCACCTCGCTGTTCTTGATTTGCGCAATGGCATCATCGCGCTGGCGCTCGCTGTAGCAGTACACCGTCTGGTTCTTGTTGCGCACCCGAAAAAGCGGGGTTTCCAGAATGTAGAGTCGGCCCGCCAAAACCAAATCTTCAAAGTACGTCAAAAAGTATGTCATCAGCAGATTGCGGATATGAAAGCCATCGGTATCGGCATCGGTTGCGATGATGACCTTGCCGTACCTGAGCCCCTCCACCCCGTTCTCAATGCCCAAGGCTACCATCATGTTGTACAGCTCGGCATTCTTGTAGATTTCCGTCTTCTTCTTGCCGTAGACATTCACAATCTTGCCCCTGAGGCTGAACACCGCCTGGGTCATAACATCACGCGTCTTGGTGATGGTCCCCGAAGCACTATCGCCCTCGGTCAGGAAGATCATGGATTGTTCACACTCCTCCTGATGGGTGGTACTTTGGCCTAGATGGTACTTGCAGTCCTTGAGCTTGGGAATATTCAACGAAACCTTCTTCGCCGACTCCCTCGCCCCCTTTTTTACCTCATTGAGCTCCTTGCGCAGTGCCTCGTTGTTGATGATCTTCTGATATATCTTCTGGGCATCCTCGGCATTCTTGAGCAGGAAGTCTACGATGGCGTCCCGCACCTCGTTCACGATCCAGGTACGGATTTCGGTATTGGAGAGCTTGTTCTTCGTCTGTGACTCGAACACCGGTTCCTTCACCTTCACCGCAACGGCTCCCACAACCCCCTCGCGGACGTCCTGGGGCGCCCAATTCTTCTTAAAGTGTTCGTTGATGCCCTTGAGAATTCCCTCCTTGAAGGCGCTCTGATGCGTCCCCCCATCGGTGGTATGCTGGCCGTTCACATACGAAAAATAGTTTTCTCCGTAGGAACCCGCCACATGAGTAAGCGAGAACTCCAGCTGCTTCGCCTGATAATGGATGATGGTGTAGAGGTTTTCACTCCCCACTTCTTTTTCCAACAGGTCGAGCAAGCCGTGAGCCGACTTGTAAATCTTATTGTTGTAGTCGAGCGTGAGACCGGTGTTCAGATAGGCATAACTCCACAACCTGGAGATGATGAAGTCTTCGTTGTAGGCATAGTCGCCGAACAATTCGGGATCGGGGACGAAGGACACCTCGGTACCGTCGGCTTCCTTGGTAGACCCGGTCTCCTCGTTCACCAGGATTCCCTGGGAGAAGGTGGCACTGTGGAAGGTTCCGTCCCTGAAGCTTGTGACCATGAAGTGGGACGAAAGTGCATTCACAGCCTTGGTTCCCACCCCGTTCAAGCCGACGGAAAACTGAAATACATCGTCGCTGTATTTTGCACCGGTGTTGATGATCGAAACACACTCGACCACCTTGCCAAGCGGTATGCCGCGGCCGTAGTCGCGCACCCGCACTTCGCACTCCTTGCGACGGATGACAACCTTATTGCCAAAGCCCATGATGAATTCATCGATGCTGTTGTCCACCACCTCCTTGAGCAGGATGTAGATGCCGTCATCGACATGCGTACCATTTCCCAACCGCCCGATATACATGCCTGGACGCTTTCGTATATGCTCCAGCGCACTAAGCGTTTGGATTTTTGATTCATCATAGGTATTTGCCATATCTCGCGATTATAGCAGAATTCAGCAATGATGGCAAAATAGTCTCACATTTCTCCCTTGCGCTGGAGAACCCGCTCCAGTACCCTGCACGTATGGATACGATACTCATACTGTATATAGCATTGGCACTGCTCCATCTAAATCTGAGAGCGGAAGGTTTGAATCGCCTCGGCTCATTGGTCAAGGTTCTTTTGATGCCGACGCTCATGGTGTACGTACTGAAAAACGGTGCACAGCCTTTCTTGCTTATCTCATTGTCATTTGCAACGTTGGGCGATTACTTTCTCACCGACAGCTCCAGAAAACCTTACTTCATCCTGGGCATGGTCAGCTTCGCATTAGCCCACCTGCTCTATTCCGCTCATCTGTTGCTGCGTCCGCTCCAATGGCCCCGCCTTTTGATCGGGGCGCTGCTGATGCTCATCCCCATGACCTATCTTCTTCTGCTTCTTAAAACATCCCCCGTCAAACTGCGATATGCCCTCTATGGTCTCAACCTGTTCATCATGACAGCCTTGTGCTTTGGCAGTGGTTCACCTCTTGCATCGCTTGGAGCCTTGGCTTTCATCATCTCCGACGGTATGATTGGCATGGAGGCTTTGCATCGGCGCCGATTCAGCGTCATCACCGAGATGGCCGTCTACATTCTGGCCCAACTGTTGTTGGTGCTGGGTTTTGTGAATTTGTAGGAGAACGCATGCACGAAAAGAAAGTATCGCTGCCCTATGCGCACAAGAAGAAAGAAGGGCTTGCAGCAGGAAGTCTCATCTACGTCGGAGACACCCAGCCCCAACAGACATCCATCCGCACACACATCTACCATGCAGGATCGTATCGGGTGGAGCAAGGATACACACGTGCTGACAAACAGCATGTCCTGTGGGTGGAAATCACCGGGCTGGAAGATATCCAGGCCATCGTACAGATTGCCAAAGAGTTCCAGATTGCCAATCTCAGTCTTGAGGATGTGTTTTCCACCGACCAGCGTTTGAAACTGGATCAGTACGATTCCTACCTTTCGGTAACCTTGAGAATCCTGGCTCATCAAGGGACACAGGAGCAGCAGCTCACCCTCTTTTTAGGCGATGGGTGGGTGCTCTCGATTGCAGAGTACAACCACCAGAGCTTCGATGCGGTAATCCGTCAGCTGTCCTCGGCAACCAGACTGCAGGGTGCCGGTTCCAGCGCCCTGCTGCACGCACTCATCGACCGGGTGGTCGACCAGTATCTGGTCGAGGCCGATGAGCTGGAATTGAAAACCGAGAATCTGGAGGAGCTGGTCATTACCAATCCCCAAGAAACATCCGCTTCGGTCATCCATCAGCAAAAGACTGATATTCTTACGTTGAGAAGAATGACAAACCCGCTGAGGGAAATCCTTACCACCCTCATACGGACGGAAAATCCATTTCTGGACCGAAATACGACGTTTTTACTACGGGACGTCTACGACCACGCCCTCTGGCTTGCCGAGGAGTGTGATATGATGCGTGAGACGGTGTCGGGTATCATGGAAGTCTACCTCTCAAGCCTCGATATAAAGATGAACGCCATCATGAAGGTGTTGACCATCATCTCAACCATATTCATCCCGCTCACATTTTTGACCGGCTTATATGGCATGAACTTCTCCTATATGCCGCTGACAGATGCGTATTGGGGTTTCTTTGCAATCCTGGTCTGCTGTATTTTGGTTGTCTGCGGCATGGCCATCTATTTCAGGAGAAAAAAATGGTGGTGACAAACACGCTCAAACATACGGACATGGAGGATCTCCTTCCTGTTTTCAATGAAGCTTTCAGCGATTACGATATACCGATTTCCATGACAGCTGAGGCGTTCGCCTCCCATTTGGAAAGTCTCTCCTACAGCAAGGATGACTCGGTTGGCTTGTTCGACAAACGACGGCTGGTAGGCTTTTTGCTGATCGGCCGTCGAGGCAGCGTCGCCTACGACGCAGGAACCGGCATCATCCCTTCCTATCGGGGAAGGGGTCTCTCACACACACTCATCGATGCTGCAGCCGCCCTTCTTGCTGCAAGAGGCTGCACCACCTTCGTCCTGGAAGTCCTCGATACCAATACCAAGGCAAAGAACCTCTATCAAAGCCATGGATTTGCCATCAGGCGCAACTTGTTGTGCTTTTCAGCCAAGCAAGACGAACTTGTTGGGCAGTCCGATCTTTTGCTGGAGCCCTACGAGGATGGATACCGCGTCCCATCATGCTATGAAAGCAGCTACCAGAACAATGACCAGTCGGTTGTGGAGGGGTTGTATACGTGTTCCGACATCGTCGAAAAGGGAACAAGAAAAGGAGTCGCCTGGTACCACCATACCCGTGGTTCGATAGCCCAAATCAACATAGAGCCTCAGTATAGAGATGAAAACTTTATGAAAGAGGCTATCATTTCCTGTGCCAGAGCGTGTACTACGCAAACAGTGCGCATTCTCAATGTCGATGAGGCGGACACGGTAGTCATCAACGCCCTGCAAGCTGCAGGTTTCACCAAATTCACCACGCAAAGTGAAATGGTTCTCATCCTTGAAGAGCAGAAACAATGAGCACATACTCCATTTCAGTCATGAAAAAAGAGCAGGAAGCCGAGACAAGAGAGCTCATGCAGCGATGCTTTGACAAAAGTCTTGCCTCGATCTTCTTTCTTCATCCCGACACCACGCTGGTCGTCATCCATGAAGACAGGATCGTTGCCGGTTTGAATCTCGATGTCTACCAGGTAAACAAGCAGGTGAAAATGGGATATCTGGGATGGCTTTACACCGATAAGGAACACCGGGGCAAGGGTCTTGCAGGCAAGCTCCTGTCCGAAGCTCTGGTCTTCCTTAGGAGCTTGGGCTGCACCGATGTTGCGGGGTGCGTGGAGGGGGACAATCCAGCATCCTTCAAGCAACTTGAAAACAAGGGTTTTTCCCGTCTCTCGCTGCTTGGCCAGGTAAGGCGCTTTCGCTTCGGGCTTTTCCGGGTTTGGAAGCATGCCTCCCGATTCTTCGATATGGGATACTTTTTTTGGCATTTGAGCCTCGACGATACCCGTACGCAATCCTATCCGGAAAACCTCAAAGCCTTTCTGTTGGGAGTTGTTGCAAACACCCTGCTGTTCATCCCGGTCCTCTTTGGCTGGAACCTGGTCTCTCTTCTCAACTTCTCCTGGATGCAGTTCTCCCACGAGACCGGATCGCTCCTCTTCGCACTCCCCCTGGTGAGTTTGCTCGTACGCACCCTGCCTTCCCTTGTGTTTGCACACATACAGAAAATACGGCTCGTCTACAGACAGTGGGATACTGCGTATTTCACAGCCCTTCTGCTGCCGCTTCTCGTGGGTCTGCCGTTCCCTGTACCCGGAAACCTCTATATACAAGGAAGCAACTGGTCATTGAAAACCCATGCAAAAGACCTAGCGCGCATGAGCCTGATCTCAAATACCTCGCTCGCCCTGCTCTTCATCCTGCTTCCCAATCCCTATACGTTGTTCCTGTTGACGCTTGATACGTTTTTTTTCTTCTATCCATTCTGTGGATTCAACTCCTCACGTATCAAACGGGAAGGTTGGAATTACCGCCTCTTCAGTTATGTTCTTACCCTTGCCTGCTACGCATTTCTCTTGGTATACTGATTGCATTATGGATGACCCGTTACCTAGTAAAGGGTGTTCAGGCGAACACTCGTTTTTTTCGTTTGTGGCCGGGAGGTGTACATGCAAGTACAACTGACCGCCATCGTTATTCTGCTGTTGTTCTCTGCTGTCTTCTCAGCAACGGAAACAGCCTATACCTCCCTCTCATTCGTGCAGCTCAAGACCTTGGAGAACCGCAAGAAGCGCTCAAGCAGGCTTGCCTACAAGCTCAGCCAGAACCGCGATGCCCTGCTTACAACAGTACTTGTCGGCAACAATGTGGTGAACATCTCCGTCTCCGCCTTGGTGACCACCTTCGCCATTGAATATTTCTCAAGCCAGGCGGTAGGCTATGCCACCGGCATCCTTACGCTGGTGATCCTGATCTTCGGTGAGATAACCCCCAAACAGCTTGCACTGACGCACAATATGAAGATAGCCGTCTTCATGGCCTATCCGATTCGATTCTTCTCCATCGTTCTGTTCCCCGTCGTGTGGCTGCTCAGACAATTCTCCTCCTTGATCACCCGCCTGTTCGCCTCCCATGCGGACCCGGCCATCACGACCGAGGGGGTGATGCACATGGTGGATGCCGCCGAGAATGAAGGGTTGGTGGACCAATACGAATCCGATTTGATGCAGAGGGCCATCCACTTCAGTGAAACCCAGGTCCGCACCATCATGACCCACCGCACCAATGTGTTTTGCATCAGTGACGAGCTGACAATCCGTGACGCATTCCCTTCCATCGTGAAGTCGGGCTTCAGTCGTGTTCCAGTCTTCCACGGCAGCGCCGAGAATATCATAGGGATTGTGCTGGTCCGTGACATCCTGCGGGCCCAACTGGAGAAGCGGATGGACAAGAGCATCTCCACCATTCTCAGGAAGCCTATCTTTGTGCCGGAGCAGATGCACCTTGACGATGTCTTCTTCCTGTTCAAGAAGGACAAGTTGCAACAAGCCATCGTGCTGGATGAATACGGCGGTTTCAGCGGAGTGGTCACGATGGAAGATGTGGCTGAGCAACTGTTCGGCGAGCTCTATGACGAGCACGAGCGAAGGTTCCCCGACCGAATCGTCGAGCGTGAGCAGATGCCTGGAACCTTCCTGGTCATGGCGGACACACCGTTCCAGCAGTTTGTCGATGAACTGGATCTTTCGGCCGACTGTCAGAAGCAGAGGACTTCCACGGTTGCCGCCTATGTATTGGAGTTGACCGGAGACATCCCCCAGGAGGGGGAAGTCGTCCAGTCTCCTTTAGGAACCTTTCGCATCATTTCCATGAAGGGAAACAGGATGGAGGCAGTGGAATTTTCTCCGACCATCGATGATGGAACCCTTCTGTAGCGTTGACTGAAGCGTGATGCGAAGGTATGATGGCTCCCATGAGCAAATATCCCTTCCATGAAATAGAGACGAAATGGCAACGGTACTGGGACGAGCATCAGAGTTTTGCCGTCACCGAGGATCCAAGCATCCCCAAGGACAAGCGGATGTATGTCCTGGATATGTTCCCGTATCCTTCAGGGGCTGGACTGCATGTCGGCCATCCTGAAGGATATACCGCCACCGATATCTACTGCAGATTCCTCAGGATGAACGGATACAACGTCCTCCATCCGATGGGCTTCGATTCTTTCGGCCTGCCGGCGGAGAACTATGCCATCAAGACCGGCACCCATCCACGGACGACCACCGAAAAGAATATCGAGAACTTCCGCAAACAGATCAAGAGCCTGGGCTTCAGCTACGACTGGAATCGTGAGATTTCCACCCACAGAAGCGATTATTACCGCTGGACCCAGTGGATATTCATCCAGCTCTTCAACAAGGGGCTTGCCTATGAGTCACACACCCCGATCAACTGGTGCGAGGCATGCAAAACAGGCTTGGCCAACGAGGAAGTGAAGGAAGGGAAGTGCGAACGGTGCGGAACCACGGTGGTTCGCAAGAACATCCGCCAGTGGGTGCTGAAGATCACCGAATACGCAGACAAGCTGCTTGCCGACCTGGACAGCGTGGACTGGCCGGAGTCGGTGAAGCTCATGCAGCGCAACTGGATCGGCCGCAGTGAAGGTGCCTCCGTCTCCTTCAAGGTCGATGGGATGGACGCCCAGCTGGAAGTGTACACCACCCGTGCCGATACGCTCTTCGGGGCAACGTACATGGTCGTCGCTCCTGAGCACCCGTTGGTTGCCCAACTGACCAAGGCTGAGCAGAAAGAGGCCGTTGAGGCATATCTTGAGTCAAGCGCACGCAAGAGCGATCTTGAGAGAACGGATCTTGCCAAAGAAAAGACCGGTGTCTTCAGCGGCAGCTATGCGATCAACCCGGTAAACGGCAAGCGCATTCCCATTTGGGTTGCCGACTATGTCTTGATCAGTTACGGTACCGGCGCAATTATGGCGGTTCCCGCCCACGATACCCGCGACTGGGAGTTCGCCAAGAAGTTCGGCCTGCCCATCGTCGAGGTACTCAAGAGCGAAGTCGACGTACAGAAGCAGGCTTGGACCGAGGATGGAGTGCATGTGAACAGCGACTTCCTCGACGGTCTGAACAAGGAAGATGCCATCAAGACAATGCTCGATTGGCTTGAGGAGCACAAGCTTGGTTCGAAAGCGGTCAATTACAAGCTTCGCGACTGGATATTCAGCCGACAGCGCTACTGGGGCGAGCCCATCCCCCTGGTGCACTGTCCCACCTGCGGCACGGTTGCCGTTCCCGAGGACCAGCTGCCGCTGCTGCTTCCCGAGGTGTCCAGCTATGAGCCCAGCGGTACCGGTGAAAGTCCGTTGGCAAAAATTGAGGAGTGGGTCAATTGCTCCTGCCCGGTTTGCGGGGGAAAAGCAAAACGGGAGACCAATACCATGCCACAGTGGGCGGGTTCCTGCTGGTACTACCTGCGCTATCTCGATCCAAAGAATGACAAGCAGTTTGTTTCAGCCGAGAAGGAAGCATACTGGATGCCCGTCGACCTCTATGTCGGAGGCGCCGAGCACGCAGTGCTCCACCTGCTGTACGCCCGTTTCTGGCACAAGGTTCTCTTCGACCTCGGCCTGGTTTCCACCTCCGAGCCCTTCAAGCGATTGGTCAACCAGGGCATGATCACCAGCTATGCGTTCCAACGCAAGGACAAGAGCCTGGTCCCCACCGATATGGTCGAGGAGAAAGAGACCAATGTCTTTGTCGAGAAAGCAACCGGAGAGATCCTTGAGCGGGTCATCGCGAAAATGTCCAAGAGCTTGAAGAACGTCATCAATCCCGATGAGATCATCAGCGAGTACGGCGCCGACTCGATGCGCATGTATGAGATGTTCATGGGGCCGCTTGAAGTTTCCAAGCCTTGGGCTACGACCGGTTTGGTCGGTGTATATCGTTTCCTCGACCGCATCTACAGGCTCTTTGATGAGCGGACCATCACCGATGAACAGCCTTCGGATGAGTTGAACAGGACGCTGCACAAGACAATCAAGAAGGTGACCTATGATACCAATACCCTGAACTTCAATACGGCGATCAGCCAGATGATGGTATTGGTCAACGAGCTGTACAAGGTCGAAACCCTGCCCAGGGTGGTGGCCGAGACTTTGGTCAAGCTGCTCGGCCCGTACGTTCCCCACCTTGCTGAAGAGCTGTGGGAGCGCCTTGGCCATAGTGGAGGTCTCTCAACCGTAGCATGGCCGCAGTTTGTTGAGGAGTTGACGGTCGACAACCAGATTGAGATGGTCTTCCAGGTCAATGGAAAGGTTCGTTCCAAGGTGATGGTTTCCAAAGGACTTGGCAAGGATGAAGTCCTGGCAATGGCAAAGAAGGACGAGAAGCTTGCGAGCTGGCTCGAGGGCAGGACGATTGTCAAGGAGATTGTCGTTGCCGACAAGCTGGTGAATATCGTTGTAAAATAACGAATCATGCATCACCACGCGAGAGGGAGCTCACGCGTGGTTTTTTTTCTGTTCATTTCTCCAATACCAGATTCAACCTGAGCGTGCTGCTGTACTGCTGTGCATCACCCTTGAAAGGCTTGATCAAACGCGCCCAGAGCCGGCCGATGGAAACCTCCTCGTGCAGGGCTCCCTGTACATAATAGAGAAAGGGTTCAGAGCGTTCGAAATCCAATCCATTCTCCGATACCAACTGGTACATGACCATTTCCAACGGACTGGACAAGGGGGTGTGTTCAATATACACCCTGCCAAAGCCCGGGTGCTTGGCAACCAAGGAAACATCGCAAATCGGGATAAGAAGGGAAGCATCCAAAGTATTGAAAGGAAGGGGTTCTATGACAATGACCACATCGGTTGAAGGAGTCTGAAGGGAGATTGCCGCTCGAAGATCAGAGGGAACCAAAAGACACAACAAACACAAAAGAAAACCGCCATAGGCTGCCTTGCATAGCTGAATCCGCCTCCATGTCCTTGATATATGTTCCATACGCTCTTAGTACAGTATCTTAGGTAAAAAACCTGTGTCAAGTGTTTACCTATACGCTCAAAGCAATTCCTTGAAGAAATCATAATCACCAGAGAGTTATTTGTAAAGACAATCAAATTACATATACTATTTGTTTCTTGTATAGTGAAATAATATGGTATCTTCAAAACACCATTCTTATGACACAGCAAAGCCTAGCCGAGCACCTTTGCCAGACCACCCTTGCTTGTCTCCCGATAGAGGGATGGAAGTGCTTGCCCTGTTTCCATCATGACTTCGATGACACTGTCAAAGCTTACCTTGTGACGGCCGTCACCAAGCAGGGCATAGGAACAGTGGTCGAGCGAGCGCATGGCCGCCAAGGCATTGCGTTCTATGCAGGGAATCTGGACCAGACCCCGCATCGGATCGCAGGTAAGCCCCAGATGATGCTCAAGGCCCATCTCCGCCGCATACTCGATCTGATGGATACTGCCTCCCAGAAGATGGGTGGCGGCAGCACCAGCCATTGCGCAGGCGACACCGATCTCACCCTGGCACCCCACCTCGGCACCGCTGATCGATCCATTGGTCTTCACTACATTGCCGATGATACCGGCGGTGAGGAGAGCCCTGAGGATTTTCACCTTGGGCAGCTTGTACTGCTTTGCCAAAAAGTAAAGGACCCCGGGGAGAACCCCGCAACTTCCACAGGTGGGTGCGGTGACGATCAAGCCGCCCCCGGCGTTCTCTTCGCTCACAGCCAAGGCATAGCTGAGAGCCAAAGCGGTACTCCCGAGCGGGCCGGAAAACTCGGTTGCCTTGGAGTTGTACTGGCTTGCCTTGCGTGCCAGCTTGAGTCCGCCGGGAAGAACGCCCTCGGCATCCAAACCGCGTTCAACGGCACTGCTCATGACATTCCAGACTTCCTCCATGTAGGTGAGAATTTGTGGACCCTCCCATTGGACGGCGAACTCCCACAGCTGAAGTCCTTCCTCGGAGCAATATTCGAGTATCTGCTTCATCCTGGAATACTCTTTGGGATAGACACGCTTGGAAGCCTCTTCCTCGACCCCTTCAATAATGATCTTCCCGCCGCCCACACTATAGTAGGTCTGCTCATGGGTCACATTTCCTTGTGCATCATAGGAGCGGATGGACAAGGCATTGGGATGAAAGGGCTTCTCGATATCGGGATACCAAACGATCTCAACTTCGCTGCCCTCCTTGGCAAAGACCTCCCGCAGAGCCTTGTCGGTCAGGTGGCCTTTTCCCGTGGCGGCAAGGCTGCCGTACAAATCCGCCTCATACCGCGCCTGATGAGGATGCAATGAAAGAAAATGAGCCCCCGCAGAGCGCGGTCCCATGGTATGACTGCTGGAGGGGCCATAGCCGATCCGGAAAAGTTCGCGAAGGGATTCCATAGCCGAACTCTATCGGTTTATCCATAAAAAGGGAAGGTGTTTTCTACCAGAGGGGGGCTTTGGAAAGCGAGGTGGAGAAGGTGCCCTCAACCAGGTCCGCGTAGAGAGTCAGGCAAAGCTGCATCTCCTGATTCCACCAACGCTCGACAAGTCCTTCAGCTTCCACCTCGATGGCATCGTTCCAGAGAAAATAGAAGGATCGCTGGTCGCTTCTCTCGTTGATCCAGTACCCTGCAGGAAGATCGGCAAGCGTGATTGCGAGCTTAGGCAGAAGAATCAGGCTCTCTTGGTCCACAGTACCATTGAGCAGGTCAACCAAGAATTTCGAGGTGTCCAACAGAGCAACATCACAGGCCATTGCGACCAATGCCTCGCCATTGAGATTCTCTATTGCCTGGGCATTGTGGGGGTAGGCATCCAAGAGGAGACTGGCAAGCCGTCCCTGCTTCTGGTCCAGGACGATCGGCGTCCTGCACCCCGGATAGAAAAATCCTCCATAGGGAAACAGGCTTGAGAGAGGATAGGCGCAGAAAACAGTGAGCCGATCCCGCCTGACGGCGATGGTCGCCTTCGTTGTCCCGCCTTCCAAGTGCACATGCTTTAGATCCCCTGAGGCGTCATAATAGACGAGGGTATGCCACAGCGGACGATGGCTGACTTTCTTCCAAGGATGCTCTTCGGTGATGACAATCTCCACCTGCCTCTCAGAGAGAGGGTTGAACTCACAACTGATGCAAAGAGCCAGAAGAGCAAAGCATACAAACCATTTCACACCACCTTAGGTGCAAAGACCGCCTTCCTGCTTCAACTGCTGCCGGTAATCATCCCTGAATTGTTCAAACAACGTTCTCACCCCTTCACTTTGGTAATCGGCATAGGTCCACTTCAAGCCATGGAACGCGTGGTTTTCATAGTGCAGCGTCACTTCGGCGTATATGCCGTCACTGAGGGGGATGCGATGACTGCGATTCTTCGTGGTGGCGAGAATGAGATTCTCCAGACACAGCAATCCCGGGTCGAGATTCACCTCTCGCTTTGCATCCACCCGATACAGATCCTCCAGTGCATTGGTCTCACGCTTGATTGCGGAGAGCCGTGCCGGGTCGACCAATGTCTTGAACTGCAGGTAACAGCGATACGGCTTCGATCCCATCTCCCGATCGTAATAATCAGTATAGGTAAAGAGTGTGAGGGCACTTTGGTTCAAAACAGGGCCGTAATGGGTTTCAAGACGAGAGACAACCGGCTCGAGGAGAGCCGGATCTTTTACCAACACCCCCATTATCAGGGACCTGGGGGTGAACGAAAGCAGCCGTCCCATCCTACAAGTTTGAGGTGAACGTCCCCAGAACCCGTACCGAAAGACAGAGCTCCGACAGTTCAGCCAACGCAACATCGAAGGCACCGCTTTCCCCGAGTTCGGTCTCGACGAAGAACGAATACTCCCAAGGCTTTCCGGGTATCGGACGGCTCTCCAGCTTCTTCATGTTCAGGCCATGCTTGGTCAAGACCAACAAGGCGGAAAACAGGGAGCCTGGACGATCGGGAACAGTGAACCGCAGTGAGGCGCGGTTTACGGCCGAAGTCGACCGGAAGACTGCGCTGCGCTCCTCACGGCAGATGATATAGAAGCGGGTATAGTTGCGGGGATTGCTTTCAATGCCTTCCGCCAGGATCTCCATTCCGTACACCTTTGCAGCCGGAGCTCCGGCGATGGCGGCCTTGGTGGGATCCTTTGCCTCCTTGACATAGGCTACCGCACCGGCGGTATCGAAGAAGGGGATGGCCTGGGCATGGGACATTTCATGCTGCAGATACTCGGTACACTGTGCCAATCCTTGCGGATGGGAGTAGATCTCCCTGATATTCTCCTTCTTTGAACCGGGAAGTCCGATGAGATTGTGGATAATCCTGATCTGCTGTTCCCCCACCACCTGGATGGCCTGATGCCGGTCAAGCAAATCCAGATTCTCATAGATGGTGCCGCCAAGCGTGTTTTCCAGAGGAATCATGCCATAGGAGGCCCTGCCCTGCAGTACCGCCTCGAACACATCGGGGAAGGACTTGCAAGGAAGGACATCGGTGGACTCGCCAAACGCCCTGCGGATGGCGAGCTCGCTGTACGCTCCACGCTCTCCTTGGAAGGCAACAACCAACTGATCGGTTGCAACTGAAGGCCCCTTGCCCAGGCTGAGGGTTTCAGGCAGAATGCGAGGGATGCGCTCCAAGGATTTGCCGACAACCGCACTGAGAGCCTGCAGGTCGCGCATCAGTTTCTCAAACTGGGAGGGATACAGGGACTGGGGACCGTCGCTGAGTGCTTTTTCAGGATTATCATGCACCTCGACGATCAAGCCGGAGGCTCCGCCGGCGATCAAGGCAAGACTCATCGGGCTTACCATATCCCTCAGGCCCGTTGCATGGCTGGGATCCCCGATGACCGGAAGATGGGTCATTTTTTGTACAACGGGTATGGCCGATACATCCAGGGTGTTGCGGGTGGCCCGCTCATAGGTGCGGATGCCGCGTTCGCACAATACAACCTGGTCGGTTCCACTGGCCATCAGGTATTCGGCTGCCATCAGCCACTCCTCGATCGTGGCGCAAAGGCCCCGTTTGAGCAGTACCGGCATGCCGGTCTTCCCGACCGCCTTGAGCAGTTCAAAATTCTGCATGTTCCTTGCACCAATCTGGAACATGTCGATGTACTTGGTCATCATGGGAGCATCGGAAGGATTGACGATTTCTGTGGTAACCGGCATGCCGTACTTCTCCCCCGCTTCCTTGAGGTACTTCAAACCCTCTTCCCCCAACCCTTGGAAGGCATAGGGACTGGTTCGGGGCTTGAAGGCACCGCCGCGAAGAATCACGGCTCCTGCTTCCCGAACCGAGGCGGCAATGCTCATGATCTGCTGTCGCGACTCGACCGCGCAGGGACCGGCAATGATTGCAATACGATTTCCGCCGATCTTCACCTTGCCGACGGTAACAATGGTATCCTCTTTTTTCAACTCACGCGAAGCAAGTTTATACGGTTTGCTGATGGGTACGACACTGGCCACTCCCTCAAGCAACTCAACTTCACGAATATCGAGGGTGCTCCGGCCGACTGCACCGAAGACAGTCTCTTCCTGCCCAATGATTTCCTTGACGGTGTAGCCTTTTCCCATCAGAAAGGACCTGATCGACTCTTTCTGCAGTTCGCTGATTTGTTTTTTCAGTACGATTATCATGAAAATACGCTAGAGCGTAACCATAAAAAGGTCAAGGGAGCGTTGCTTTTTTTGCTCTGGCATGGTAGGTGATTGCACATGGATGAACACTATTGGGATGACCTGTTTGCACAATTCAGAGAAGCCATCGAGAAGGAGGGGCAACTACTGCCCTCGGTCTCGATTATCGCCGAGCGGGAGAACGACCCATTCCACGTGCTGATCGCAACCCTCATCTCACTCAGAACCAAGGATGAGGTCACCCTTGCAGCGAGCCAACGGCTCTTTGCCCTGGCCGGCGATCCCTATGCCATGGCCGGCCTCTCCGAAGAGGCCATCGAGCAGGCCATCCAT
Organism: Sphaerochaeta sp. UBA5849; assembly: GCA_002432715.1. Taxonomy (GTDB): domain Bacteria; phylum Spirochaetota; class Spirochaetia; order Sphaerochaetales; family Sphaerochaetaceae; genus Sphaerochaeta. The sequence continues at coordinate 60,258 of DJGJ01000049.1, forward strand.
CCTGCCGGGTTCTATAAAACAAAGGCAAGAAACATCCGCCTGATTTCAGAAATCCTGATAGCACAGTACAATGGCAGGGTACCCGACACACGGGAGCAGCTGCTTGCACTGCCGGGCGTGGGCATAAAGACCGCGAATCTCACCTTGAATCTAGGGTATCAAATTGATGCAATTTGTGTGGACTGTCATGTACACCAGATTGCCAACCGCCTGGGCTGGGTCGAGACAAAAACACCCGAGCAGACCGAAATTGCCTTGCAGCATGTCATGCCCAGGCGTTTCTGGATACCGCTGAATGAACTCTTGGTACGCTTCGGCCAGCTGATCTGCACACCGGTCAGCCCTTTCTGCAGCAAATGCCCACAGGCCGAACGCTGTCCCAAAATCGGTGTAGTGCGCAGCCGCTAATAACAGGAGCGAACGACGCTTGCAACCGACTCCGCCTTGCCAAGCGTGTAGAAATGCACAGACGGTGCTCCATGGGCAAGCAGGTCCTTCGTCTGAAGCGTGCACCAATGCACCCCGATCTCACGAATCTCAGCAAGCTTGGTGGCTTTGGTCAGCTGCTCGACCAACTCGGAGGGGAAATCGACATGGAAGGTTTGGGGAATGGTGGCCAAATCCCGTTTGCTTCCAATTGGTTTGAGTCCCGGGATGATGGGAACGGTAATGCCGGCCTTTCTGCAGGCATCGACGAACCGGTAATACACCGCATTATCGAAAAACATCTGGGTCACAATATAGTGGGCTCCTGAGTCCACCTTGTGCTTGAGCATTTCAATATCTCGTTCAAGGTTTGGTGCTTCGGCATGCTTTTCGGGATAGCCTGCAACTCCTATACAGAAATGGGTCTTCCGGGCATTTTGCAAATTCTGGTCCAAGTACCTGCCCATATTCAAGTCATTGATCTGGCTTACCAACTCGCTGGAGTGCTCATACCCTCCCTTGACCGGGACAAACCGCTTCTCCCCGTTTGGCGGATCTCCACGAAGGGCAAGCACGTTCTCAATCCCCAGGAAGTTCAGTTCAACCAAGGCATCCTCAAGCTGATCTTGGTCCATGCCCCCGCAGATCAGGTGGGCCACCACCGGGATGTTGAAGGTATACTGGATCAAGGCGGAGAGGGCGATGGTTCCCGGTCTCTTCCTGACAGTCCTGCGTTCCAAAAGACCATCAGGGCGTTCAAGGTAGACCACCTCCTGCTGATGGTTGGTGACATTGATGTACGCAGGCTCGAACTGGGAGAGCTGGCGCACAGTTTCCAACAGCGTCTGGGCATCACCACCCTTGAGGGGAGGTACCAGTTCGAAGGTAAACAGGGGGCGCTTGGCCTGTCGGAGTATGTCGATTACTTGCATGGCCTCAGTATTCCATACCACCAAGCAGTGTGGCAAGCGCCTCGATCGTTACCCCTTTTCTCTTTGCATAGAGGGCTTTTTGCTCTTCACTGACCTGTTGCACGCCAAAGTAACGAAGATGCTCCCCGCCGATGAGCATTCCACACACCGATGAGGGAGGATCCATGGCAAAGCTTTCGGTCAGTCGGACCTGGATGTTGGCTGTCGCATCCAGCAGGGAGAACAGCGTTTGTTTCTCGCTGTGATCACTCCAGGACGGGTAACCGGGAGCCGGTCGGATGAAAGAGAGGTCGTCCTCCGTCCACAACTGCTGCAGCTGAATCTGGGCCTGCTCCGCCAACACCTCGGCTAGCCGGTCGGCCAGCAGTTTGAGAGAGAGCAACTGCATGGTCTTTCCCTCAACTTCCAATCGCTTCAGATACCGGTCCAGGGTGAGGGAGGAAGTGGCGACAAACAGACCCACCGTATCATCGGGTGCAATATAGTCTGCGAGACACAAACCGCTTTGCTCATCGCGGAGGAAGTAGAAGCAGGCATCACCTACCTTGACCTGCAAGCGGTCGCTGGAAGCGGGAAACAAGCCGTAGACGATTTTACATCCTGCTTCGAAGAGGCTGATGATTTCAGGCTCGCCAAGCAGGGCTTTCCCTTCGGCAATGAGGTTCTTCCCCTCCAGGCTGTCATAAGGCACCTTCCAGGCCGAGCAGTACATGCGCCAATTGATGCCGGATGCCAAATCCTTCAGGCTGAAGTCGGTTTTAGTGAATACGCCGTAGACCTTGGCTTTGGTGCCCTGCTGCTTCTGGCCTCTCTTGAGCAGGGCCTCTGCGTAGAAGGATTGGCTCTGTTTTGGCCCCCGATGCTCTTCCCTCAGTTGCTGATAGACAGCTTGTACAGTACGTTTATAGGCTTTCCCATCCGGGCCTACCACCTGTTTTGCGGCCAAGGCCATGGCCGATGCATCCTTGGTTTGAATTACCGCCTCGGAGTAGAGGACGGAGAGCTTGACCGCCGTATGCAGTTCACTGGTGGTCGCACCCCCAACAAATATGGGAATGGAGGAACCCTTCTCTTCAAACAGCTTGATGACATTCTCCATCTCCTTCAGAGAAGGTGTGATCAGGGCGCTCAGCCCGACCAAGTCTGCCTTGTGACTTACGGCAGCTTCCCAGATGACCTGGGGAGGAACCATCACCCCGAGGTCGATCACAATGAAGCCATTGCAGCGAAGAATCAGATTGACGATGTTCTTGCCGATATCATGCACATCGCCCTTGACAGTGGCCATCACGGCAACCGGCCGTTTTTGACTGCTTGAATCAAGAGCATTCTGTTGCAAATATTCAGCTATCCTCGGTTGGAGGATATCAACAGCTAGTTTCATTGTGCGTGCACTTCGTACTACCTGGGGGAGGAACAGCTTGCCCAGCCCGAAGAGCCGGCCTACTTCCTTCATGCCGTCCATCAGAGGCCCTTCCACCAACGAAAGGGGATTCTCGCCCTCAAGCTCCTGCAGGTCCTGCTCCAAGTATGCATGGTCTCCTGCAAGAACGGCGTCGAAGAGACGTTCGGCGGCACTTCGCCGGCTGCGGTCGGCTCTCTGCTGCGGCGGCGTCTCATCCTCTTGCACTTCAAGGGCGAGAGCAATCAGGTTCGCCCGGTTTTGTGACAAGTCCTCATCCTCTGCAAGCAGGGCTTTCTCTATGACCGAGCGTGTTTTCTCGTCCAAGCTCTCCGGCTTGACAAGAGTTGCCGGATTGATGATCGCCATATCCAGGTCTGCAAGGGAGAGCAGCACTGCATGCATCGCTGTTCGGATCGCCTCATTTCCGCGAAAGGAGAAACTGAGATTCGACACCCCGCCGCTTGTGTGGCAAAGCGGATACCTCGCTTTCAAGGTCCGGGTGGCGAGAATGAAATCACGGGCATAGGTGTCATGCTCTTCAATTCCGGTGGCAATCGACAGGACATTCGCATCGAAGATGATGTCCTGTTCCCTGATGCCTGCATTGACAAGCAAGGCATGGCTGCGTTCGGCTATCGCCATTTTTCTCTCATAGGTGGCAGCCTGTCCCTCTTCATCAAAGAGCATCACCACCATGGCATGTCCGTACCGGGCAATCTGCCTGGCATGCCTGATGAAGCTTTCTTCGCCTTCCTTCAGGCTGATGGAGTTTACAATCCCCCTGCCCTGCACCTCGCCAAGGGCCTCTTCGATTACCGACCAGTCGGAGGAGTCGATCATGATTGAAGCCTTGCTCACCGAGGGATCGCCGGCGATATGGCGCAAGAACGAGCGCATGCCCGCTTTTGCATCGAGCATGGATGCATCCATGCAGACATCCAACACCCGGGCTCCCTGAGCTACTTGCCGGCGGGCGATGGCCAGGGCCTCCTCCCACTTCTCTTCTTTGATCAAGCGGGCGAATTTGCGCGATCCTGCAACGTTCGTACGTTCACCGATCACCAGCAGTTCGTTGGGTTTTACCTCTATCGAATCAAGACCGCTCAGCATCAAAGAAGTGGAGGGTTCGTGCCTGCTTCTGGGAACTGCCTTGTGGCAGGCCCGGGCCAAGGCGGCTATATGAGAAGGGGTGGTGCCACAACATCCGCCAAGGATGTTGAGTCTGCCCTGTTGCAAAACCCCTGCAAGTTGGTCTGCCATCGTATCGGGAGCAAGGGTGTAGACACCCTCCTTGTCGGGAAACCCTGCGTTGGGATGGGCGCTGACATAGAAAGGACAGATTGCATCAAGCTCCTCGATGAGGGGGAGCATTTGTTCGGGGCCTGTCGAGCAGTTCAACCCCAAGCTGAAAAGGGGAAACGGACTGAGGCTGGTTACAAAGGCCTCAAGCGTCTGGCCGCTGAGCGTTCGCCGGCTCTGGTCGCTGAAGGTGACGCTGACCATGATCGGGATGGTTTTGCCCTCCTCGGCCATGGCATCGAGGCAGGCAAGGATGGCACTCTTGGCAGCAAGCGTATCAAATACGGTTTCAATCAGAAGCAGATCCACGCCTCCCTGAACCAAGGCCCGCGCCTGCTCTCGATACATCGAAAAGAAATCCGAAAAATCACTCTGCCGGTAGGCGGGGTCTTCCACCTTCGGGGAGAAGGAAAGGGATCGGTTGGTCGGCCCGAGGACCCCGGCAACGAAGGCGTAACCATCATTTGCGGCCTCGAAATCGGCAGCCGCTTCACGCGCAATTTCACAGGCAGCCTGGTTGATGGTTTGCACCTGGTCCTGCAGGCCATACTCAGCCAGATTGAAGGCATTGGCGCAGAAGGTATTGGTCTCGATAATGTCGGAACCTGCCTCGAGGTATTGCCGATGAATCGCATATATGACATCACCACGGGTGAGATTGATCACCTCGTTGCATCCATAGGCGGCAAGATCCTCAAGCGTATAGTCTTCGACGGTCAAGCCCTGGCTTTGGATCATGGTTCCCATCGCCCCGTCAAGCAATACAACACGCTCAGAGAGCAGTCTTTTCAGGTATTCCGTTCGGTTCATTGCAGTATATCCCTCCAAAGGCTGTGGATACTCGGTTCGATGGTCCAAAACCAATTGATTACTTACTACTATCGGGCATCCTCCCAATGTAGGACATCAATCTATACATTGGTGTTGTCTTACGCTTCCCGCTCATGGGAAACCTCGAAGAGGCGCAGCGGGCAGGCTTGGGTGCACAATCCGCACACTACGCAGAGCGAAACATCGAAGACCAACTTTGCCTCGCTGTTCATCCTCAGCGCCCTTGGCGAACAGACTGCGGTGCAAGCGCCGCAGTGGATGCAGCCTTCCTCCCGAAAGAGCAGTTCCTTGACCATTTCGGAGACGATGACACCGGCATCAGAGAGGTAGATTACACTGGCATCGAGGTTCTGCTCGGTTCCGGAAAGCTCAACAATGAGCTTGCCTCCCCGACCACTGGCGACATCGGCATTGAGAATGTTGATGTCCACATCGTAGGTGCGGGCAAGTTTGCTGACAATCGGCTGCTCCACCAAGGTGGGAGAGAAGCGTAAGGCATAGCGTCGTTTCATTGCTCACCTCCTTCACGGGGAACCAAGGGTTTGACAAAGCTGTCCTTGGGGAACATCTGTACCGGTTCGGTAAGGAAGAACCGTTTCTCACGAATCCATCGGCCCAGCAGCTCGGCGATCTCCCGTGCCTTTGCAAGCGAAGAAAGAGGAGCAGTCCTGACTTGTTTGCCGTCAGGGAGGGTGACACTGCCGCTTGCAAGCTCGGCATAGGAGACGGTCCCCACCGCCGGGTGATTCTCTTGTCCATAGTCGAGGATGGTGGTCTCGATCTGGTCGTTGGAGATGCTCAGATGCTTGGCCATCCTCTCGTCCAGAACCGGGATGGGAATCCCGATGCCGACAAAAAGGGATACACCGTACTTCTCATAGTAAGCCGACCTGATGTAGTCGGCTGACATCTGCTTTGCATCACCGATTACCGCCAGGGTGGCTCCCGGGAGCTTGGGAATCCCAAACTCATTGCGCTCCCGCCTGGTGTTGAACTGAGTGCCGTTCCAAACCACATACCCTTCGGTACCACCGAGGAAAATACGGGTTCCAAGGCCGATGGTCCGTAAAAACGGGTCGTTGAGCAGGGGGCTGAGTTCTCCGCTGGTGGAGTAGGTGATATTGCTGTAGCGGGGAAGAAGGCTTCCCATATACGTGTATTTGATCCGATTGGTGCTGTTCGTAGCTGCAGCGTAGTTCTGGTAGGCGTTGCGGGGATTGAACAGGTAGAACTCGTTGACCGTCTCCTTGTTGATCCAGGTGTCGATTTCCTTGGTCGGATAACAATCGGTTCCCTTGCCCCTGGCATGCAGACGCACATCCTTGCCGCGAATGAGATCCTCGATGACATTGGCCCCGCCATAGGTTGGATCGAATTTTGATTCGCTGGTTGCTCCGATATAGGTATCGACTGCAGCAAGTCCTTCATAGGCACTCACCCCGTTGATGGAGATCTCCTCCATCCTGATGCCCGGAGACCAATGTCCGAAATTGATGATTGCCCCCGAGGAGCACATCGGACCGAATGTGGCTGTGGTGACCACATCCACTTCCTGGGCCAGCTCAGCCAAGCTCTTTTCTTTTGCCATTTTGGTAAAGACCTCGGCTGTAACCACCACCGCCTTACCTGTTTTGATCTTCTCATTGATCTGGGCAATCGTTTTTGCCATAGAAGCTCCTCTATTCGTTGAACTCGACCCCCTCAAGGGTCAAGACCGGGATTAAATGATAGGCTGGGACCTCGTAGGGATGGCTGTCCAAGAGGGCTTGGACCGCTTGGGCGGCATGCTCTTCATCGACAACCAATTCTAAACGCCACTGTGGCACTTGTTCAAGCGTTCCCACCTGCCCAAGGAAGGGAGAACTTCCGGCAAGGGGCCGCCATTGTCCGGTTCCCAGGGTTTGGAAGCAACATCGGTCGTAAGCGCCCATGGTACCGGCCCCTGCATTGAAAACAGCTTCCTTGACCACCTCCAGATGCGACTGGGGAACATAGAAAACCATCACGTACATCGTTGCATGCCTCCCGTATTGCCCGTATGATACGGCTATGGTAAAGCTTCTGGTATTTCTGGGCAATCCTGGCAAGGCGTACGCTAAAACACGGCACAATGTCGGCTGGATGGTTGCCGAACATCGGTATCCTCACGCAAGCTGGAGCGAGAAGTTCCATGGTCTGGTGAGTCTTGACAACTCGATCAGGCTGCTCAAACCCACCACGTATATGAACGAAAGCGGCAGGTCGGTCCGTGCCTGCATGGATTTCTACGGATATGCTATAGATGAGATACTGGTCATACACGACGATCTGGAGCTGCCGTTCGGAACACTGCGGCTGCAAAAAGGCGGGGGACTGGGAGGACACAACGGCCTGAAATCAATCAAGGCGCATACCCAAAGCGACCAGTTTTTCAGGTTGAGAATCGGCATCGGCAGACCGACTCACGGCCCGGTTGCATCCTTCGTGCTGGAGCGGTTTACCCAGGAAGAGGAGATTTCCTTGCCATTGGTGATCAATCTTGCAGTAAGAATGCTCACAGACACATATTCTTCTCTACCGGTAACAAAAACATTAGTTTAACAGTACCCATTTTTCAAGAAAGGGGTTACATCCATGAGCTCTCATGGTATACTGACTGTACTGTTCATGGATGAATCCACCCGCAGGGAGGCGCGCTTTGATTACACGTGATTTCCGCATTTCAGTTCGCACCAGGACTGAAATGGATTTTTTTCCAGCGTTGTTTCCGTCGGATTCCGATCTTCTTTCGCTCTACAAGCAAGCAACGGAACTCGCATACATCTACAACAGCAAGGTGAAGGCAAAGGGTGGCAATGACTGGGTTTCTGCAGGAAAACTCCATGCCACAGCAGTACTTCATCAGCTCTATCAGAGTGTTCTCAGTCGATACCTCAGCGACAGCGAACCAGATTTCTTCACCCGCCTTACCGCCCTTATCAACAAGAACCATGCCGCCCAGGAGGTTCTTGCCTTCTACATAAAGGAGTTTCCCTCTCCCCTTTTGGTGCAGCAGTCGCTTCCTCTGGATTACTTTTATGAAGAGTCGCTTCGCGGCTACTTCCTGCATCAGGTCATGCAGGAGAATCCCGCCCTCATCGCTGCCGCAAAACCCTTTCTTGCTCCCGAAGGCCTCACCTTCCCCCAAGCTTCCCAGGCGGTTACGGCCCTGCTTGGCGGGTATACCAGGGCATCCGCGGCCATGGCAAACAGCGATTCGGACATTTTCTCCTTTCTCACCCGGCCGGCAAAGCTCTATCCGGACTCGTTGCTCGACCAAATCAGCTATATTCTTGAAGCTTGGGCTGATCTGATCCCGCAGAACCTGAAAACAATGCTCCTCAGGGCCATCGATTTCGTACAGGAAGAGGACAAGCCGCACTACCCGCCGGTTGGCGGCGGAGGAAGTCCGGTGATGGTTGTCCCCGACTACAGCATTTTCGACCATGAGTACGAGGCTTTTACCGCTGACAGGAACTGGATGCCCAACGTCATCATGATGGCAAAGTCAACGTTGGTGTGGCTGGACCAGCTTACCAAGGAGTACGGCTATCCCATCGACACACTGGACAAGATTCCTGATCAGGAACTGGAGAAACTCTCCTCGCGCGGCTTTACCGCCTTGTGGCTCATCGGGCTGTGGGAACGCAGTCCAGCAAGCAAGAAGATCAAGAACTTGTGCGGCAATCCCGATGCCGAGGCATCGGCCTACTCGCTGAAGAACTATGAGATTGCAGAGGCCATCGGGGGATGGCAGGCATTGGACAACCTGCGCCAGCGTTGCAGCCGCTACAACATCCGCCTGGCCAGCGACATGGTGCCCAACCACACAGGCATCGATGGCGACTGGGTTTTCAACCACAGCGAGTATTTCATCCAGCAGGATTATCCTCCCTTCCCTTCCTATACGTATGACGGCCCCAATCTCTCCTCCGACTCGAATGTGGAAATCAAGCTGGAGGACCACTATTATGACCGCAGCGATGCTGCCGTCACATTCAGGCGCCGAGACCTCCGCTCTGGACAGACTTCGTATATTTTCCACGGCAACGATGGGACTTCGATGCCCTGGAACGATACCGCCCAACTCGATTTCCTCAATCCAGCCACCCGCGAGGCTGTGTATCAGCAGATCAAGCATGTCGCGAGCAACTTCCCGATCATTCGGTTCGATGCCGCAATGACTCTGGCAAAGAAACACATCCAGCGGCTCTGGTATCCAAAACCGGGCCACGGCGGTGATATTGCAGGCCGCACCCAGCATGGGATGGACGAACTTGAGTTCAACCAGAGAATCCCCCAGGAGTTCTGGCGGGAGGTGGTTGACCGCATCAACGAGGAGCTTCCCGACACCCTGCTGCTTGCCGAAGCTTTCTGGATGATGGAAGGATACTTTGTTCGTACATTGGGGATGCATCGAGTCTACAACAGCGCATTCATGAACATGCTCAAGAACCAGGAGAACCAGAAGTATCGGGAGACGATCAAGAACACCATCGCTTTCGAACCTGAAATCCTCAAGCGCTTTGTCAACTTCATGAACAATCCCGACGAGGAGACGGCGGTCGCCCAATTTGGAGACGGGGACAAGTACTTCGGTGTTTGCACCCTGCTGGCCACCATGCCCGGCCTGCCGATGTTCGGCCATGGCCAGATCGAGGGCTATCGCGAGAAATATGGCATGGAGTACCGCCGTGCATATTGGGATGAAAGACCCAACCAGCATCTGGTGGATGAACATTATCGAAGAATCTTTCCGCTTTTGCGAAAGCGGTATCTATTCAGCGGTGTCGATTACTTCCAGCTCTTCGACCTCTATCGGGATGGATCGGTACAACAGTCGGCCTTCTGCTATGTAAACGGCACCGAGCGGGAACGCGCCTTGGTGCTCTACAACAACCAGTATGAGTGCGTGGAAGGCTGGATCAAGACCAGCTCCCCCAAATTGCTGAAGGTCGGTGAGGATAAACGAAGCGAAACCACAAGCCTCGCCGAGGCTCTCGGTTTGACTGTGGGCGGAAGAAGGTACCTCCTTTATGATTCGTTCAACGAAGGCCTTACCTATATGAAACCTTCGCTGAAGGTATATGACGAAGGGTTTGCCGTCCAGCTTAAGGGTTTTGAGACAAAGGTGTTCTTGAACATCCGCGAGGTTGAGGATGTCGACGGCACCTACTCCGAGCTGTATGAGCAGATCGGGGATGGAGGAATATCCAATCTTGAACAGGAAATCCTTGCACTCCGCCTCAAGCCTGTGTACAAGGCGATGGAGAGCTTCCATTCGGAGAGCTTTTTCAAGCAGATCAGGCTCATCCTTGGAGGAGAAGCCACCAGCAAGAGCGAACGAAAACTCATTCTCACCTTGGCTGAGGCCTACGCCCATCTAGTGGCTGCCGTGGAGAACCTGCATCCCGCTGCCAAAAAATCACTGCCATCCCTGCCGCAGGATGTCAATCCCGCCCAGATGCTCTCACAAATCCAGCGGTACAGCACCCTCTTCAAACAAGAGGAAACCCGGGTCTTTCTGCACGGCTCGCGCATCCTTGACGAAATGGAGGCGGTGGTCGCAGCCTCCTTCTTCCTCAAACCGTTCCTCAGCAATGAGGCAACCATCGGCGAGGCGATGCGGGCGAGCGACACCCTGTTGCTCTCGCGATTCTTCTCCAAGGAGCTGTGTGAAGCGGGATTCACCCAGGAAGCCGCCAGAAGAGCCTGTCACAGCGCTGCCATTCTTGCAAGCGCAGCCTTCATGGTGGACGACAGCATGGAAGATCCCAAGCAGATACTGAGGCAATTGCTTTCCGACCCCAGTCTTGCCAAGTATGCACAGGTCAACGAGTATCAGGGAGTAACGTGGTATGCAAAGGAGGCAATGCAAGAGATCATCTATTTTTCAGCACTCTCTCTTGCCGTAATCAAGGGAATGGGAAATATCAGCTCCTTCATAAAGGACCTGATGGAAGCTGAGATGCAGTCTGGATATAAGCTTGAGCAACTATTGGGCTGAAAAGCGACGTTTGATTGACTTGCTGCATCTGATAAGATACTCTTGGATGGTATGAAAACCTGGATAAGCTATCTGGCTGCAACGGCCTTGGGCTTGGCTGCAACCCTTTTATTTGGAGAGTCGGGAATATTCCAACAAGTGATGTATACCATCACCGCTCTTTTTGTGCAGCTCGGCGGTTTCGTATTGATTCCACTGGTCTTTTTCGGCTTTTCGAGCGGAATAGCATCCCTGCGAAAAGACAGCAAGGGAGGGGTGTTTGCACGAACCACCCTGCTCTGGAGTGTGTTTTCAACCCTGCTGTTGGTGCTCTCTTCCGCTCTTGTCTTCAGGTTCTTCCCTTCCTATTTCCCTGCCAGCACCAGTGCAGGCAGTGATGCTTCCACGCTTTCCATAATCGCACCCCAATCGCTTTCCACCCTGTTTGAGTCGATGCTTCCGGTCAACCCATTCTATACCTTGGCCAATGCTGAAAGCTTTTTGCTTCCTGTTTTGGTGATAGCCTTGGTCTTCGGGTATTTCCTGAAACCAAATGTGGAGGTCATCAGACCGGCCTACGTGACCATGAACTCCCTCAGCGAGACCATGTTCCGTCTCGCGAGGGCCTACAGCACCACAGGTCACTTCTTTCTGTTCTTTGCATCCTCCTACTGGTTCAGCCACCTGCAGATGGAGGGGACCATTTTTGTTGCCGGCAGATTTTTGCTTATGCTGATCACAGCAACCCTTTCGGTCATCCTGGTTGTGCTGCCGCTTCTCTTTGGTTTGGTCACCCGTTTCCGTGTCAATCCCTATGTAGTCATCTACCGCATGCTCGCTCCGGCTGCAGCAGGGCTCTTCAGCGGCAGCATCTTCTTTTCCAGCCCGATCACCATCTCACTTTCCAGGCACAACCTTGGTTGCCAGAAACGCGTAAGTGCCACCGCCATTCCCCTGTACACCCTCATCGGCAGGGGAGGTTCGGCAATGATTGCCACCTTGAGCATTCTCAGCCTGCTCTATGCAGCCACGCAATCCATGCCTGCCGACAAGGTCATCCTTTTCGTCGCCCTGGCCAGCGCTCTCTTTGCCTACGCAAGTCCGCTTTACCTCGGCTACGAGGTATTCTTCATCTCCACCATCGCCTTGCAATTTCTGAAGATTGACTTGTACGGTGCTGAAATGACGCTCATCGCCCTGATGCCGATCCTCAACGGCTTGGGGATTCTCGTGGATTCCTACATTGCTGCCTTTGGCAGTGCCTACACCTGTCAACGGCTCGGGGTTCTCACTGAGAGTTCCTACCGCGATATTTTGTAAGATACCATGGGAAAAAATCTTCGTTTTGTCCTTCTGGGGATTCAAGGACTCGTCACCCTCATTCTCACTGTTTGCATCGTTCACGGCATTATCAGTGCTGTACAGCTACAGACATGGGCCACAGCCCGTTCGCATCTGCTGCCCTCCCTGATTCATCTATGGGTGGCATTCACGGCAGCCTTGCTGCTCTGCTTTTTCTATCGTGCAAATATCGGAGCCGAAGCGAGGGTGCTTCCTCTCTTGTTCCTCATGATAAGCCTGGGCAATGTCAAAATTCTGCCGCTCTATCATTCGATCAGCCATATCTTCATTCTCAGCCCGTCGGCGATTTCTGTGCTCTACCATTTCTCCCTGCTCTTTTCATCATTCTTGTTTCTGGCCTCTGGGCTCTTTCAACAGACAATCAACCCTGCAAAACTCAGCCAGTACTCCTTCGTTGCAGCTGCAAGTGCACTGTTCCTGTCGATGACCGTACCGGTATCGGTCAACTCACCTTCGTTTCTTTTTGAGGCAAGTGTGACCAACTCCCTGTTTCTTGGTATTTGCATATTGATCAATGTACTTGCCGTTGCCACCTTCTTCATTGCCATGTTCGAAGAGCAGTTCAGCCGGCAGACGTTCGCACGATGCCTCTCATTCATCCTGATGATCATCGGCAATGCCATGATTACAATCAGCCAAAACACCTTATGCAATGTGTTCGGACTGGTTCTCTATGTAGCTGGAACCACCATTCTCATTCTGGTGACCAGGACCTATCACATCTGGACCTGATCACGTAAAAAGTGGTCGCATTCCCTCTTGTTTGACCAAGCTCAACATCTCTGCTTCTGTTGGTTGCACAATCGGCTTGTCGGCTGCCTTGAGCACGGCCGGCAGCAGAGTAATGTCACCTGCACTGTTGAGAAAAAGCTGCTGATTGGAAAGGACATAGTGTACGGCTTTCTCGATGGCTGCTTCGTCGCTGAGGGCGTCATACCATGTGGCAAACGTTTTCTCGTTGGGTTTGTACTCTCCGCGTGCAAGAGCTTTGATGGTCTGAACAGCAATATTGCGTTGTTTGCAGACGGATAAGAGCTTTGATACATCCTCCTTGTAGGCAGGATTCTGCAACATGGTGAAGTTATAAGGGAAAAGCACAGCGTCAAAGTCATAGACTTCAAGACTTTTCAAATGTGCCTTGGGAGCATCGACACCGTGTCCGGTGACTCCCAAAAAACGCACCAAGCCTTGCTCTTTTGCCTCAATGGCTGCCTCCAATGCACCGCCTTCCCCCATCGCAACCTCCCACTCCTCGGGGTCGACGAGGAAATGCAGCTGCCAGAGATCCAGGTAATCGGTCTTCAGACGATGCAGGGTTTGCTTGAGTTCCTCCAAAGCCTCCGCTTTGGTGCGCTTACCGGTTTTTGAAGCAAGAAAGAAGGACGAGCGCCTGCTTTTCATCCACGGACCGACATGCAGTTCAGAATCCCCGTAGCTTCTGGCGGTGTCGATGTGGTTGATCCCGTGGTCCAGAAGGAGACCAAGCGTCCTGTCAGCTTCCTGTTGTGTCACTTCGCTGAATGCAGCAGCGCCAAAAACAACCCTGCTGGAACGATGACCGGTCCTGCCAAACTCCTTGTATTCCATAAAAACCTCCTTGGAATGACGAACAGGGCCCGAAGGCCCTGTCAATCATATCATGAAACCATGCTTACCGCATGGTAATGATGCTCGGATCATACTCAGCGGGAGCTTCAAAGTCGAGAAGGTTCATGCAGGTTGCAGCAATGCTGCTGATCCCCAAGCCTGTTTTGAGCTCGGTTTCATACTCACCCTGGTAGTTGCTGTCACAGATGATGCAGGGAACAGGATTGAGCGAATGGCTGGTCTTGGCCTTTGGATCGCCATTCTCCTTGTACTGTACACTTCCATCCTTTCCATGTTCGAACATGTCGTCGGCATTGCCGTGGTCGGCGGTGATGACCATGACGCCACCGGCTTCCATGACGGCTTTGTGAATCCTGCCGATCTGCAGGTCAAGACCCTCCATGGAGCATACAACCGCTTGGAAGTTGCCCGTATGGCCTACCATGTCCCCGTTGGGGAAATTGAGTTTGATGAAGTCCCATGTTCCGCTCTCAACTTCCTTGATGACGCGGTCGGCGATCTCTGCACACTTCATCCACGGCCTTTCCTCGAAGGGAACGATGTCACTGGGAATCTCCACATACTCTTCAAGCTTGTCATCGAACTTACCGCTCTTGTTTCCATTGAAGAAGTAGGTGATGTGTCCGAACTTCTGCGTCTCACTGATTGAGAACTGCCGCACCTTGGAAGCACAAAGGTATTCAGCAATCGTCTTGTCGATGGCAGGAGGCGTGACCAAGAATTGTCTGGGAACATGCAGATCACCGTCGTATTCCATCATGCCGGCATACTCCACCTTCGGATGGCGTTTGCGGTCGAACTCAGTGAGCTGCTCGGCTTCAAAAGCCTTGGTGATCTCAAGGGCACGGTCGCCGCGGAAGTTGAAGAGAATGACGCTATCCCCATCCTCAATGGTTCCCACCGGCTTTCCGTCCTTGGCGATGACAAACGGGGGCAGGTCCTGATCGATGGCCTTGCTCTCCTTGCGAAGAGTCACGATGGCCTCATGGGCGCCTGCAAACATCCTGCCTTCACCCAACACATGGGTCTCCCAACCCTTGCGGACCATGTTCCAGTTTGCATTGTATCGGTCCATGGTGATAACCATGCGGCCACCGCCGCTGGCAATCCTTGCATCGAAGGAAGCATCGTTGAGGGAAGCGAGAAATTCCTCAAAGGGATCGAAGTACTCAAGTGCGCTGACCTCGCCGACATCACGGCCGTCGAGCAGGGCATGGACACGGACCTTTGCAATCCCTTCCTTCTTGGCCTGGACAATCATGGCCTTGAGGTTGTCGATGTGCGAGTGGACATTCCCGTCGCTGAGCAAGCCGATGAAGTGGAGCGTCGATGCATTGGTTTTTACATTGGCCACCAATTTCTTCCAGGTGGATCCTTCAAACATGGCCCCGGTTTCGATGGAATTGTTCACCAGTTTTGCGCCCTGGGAGAAAACCCGTCCACAGCCCATGGCATTGTGGCCGACTTCACTGTTTCCCATATCGTCATCGCTGGGAAGTCCGACGGCCAAGCCGTGCGCCTTCAGCTTGGTCCATGGATTGGTTTTATACAGCTTGTTCAAGTTCCCAGTGAGAGCGGCTGCAACGGCATCGCCCTCCTTGTATTTTCCGAATCCTACTCCGTCCATGATCACCAGGACGACGGGACCTTTGCGGGAAATCTTTCCCATTTTTTTCAATGCATCAACCATTGGTATATTCTCCTTCTCGTATATCCGCTTACAGCCTTGCGGTGGCTCTCTGAAGGTATGGGAGAGCTGTACCGTCCACCAAATCCTTCAATTCTGCATAGACCCATTGGTGGTAGGCATCCACCATGGCAATTTCCGCCTCGGTAAGCAGATTCTTGTCTATCAATGTGCGTTCAAACGGACAGATGGTCAAGACTTCAAAGCTCAAGAACTGTCCAAATTCAGTTTTCACATCCTCTTTGATTGCAAGGATGTTCTCAAGGCGAATGCCGTGCCGGCCTTCCTTGTAGACACCCGGTTCATCGCTGACGATCATGCCCTTCTTCAGCGGTACCGCCAGCGGTTTGGGACTGATTGAATGAGGCCCCTCATGGACACAGAGCCGGAACCCCAATCCATGGCCGGTGCCGTGGAAGTAACTCAAGCCCTGCTGCCAGAGGAACTGCCTTGCAAGCACGTCCAGCTGATACCCGCAGGTTCCCTCAGGGAAGCGCATGTTCGCAAGCGCAAGGTTGCCTTTGAGCACCAAGGTGTAGTCACGTTTCTGCTCCTCGGTGGGGATGCCGAAGAGAATGGTCCTGGTCACATCGGTAAGGCCGAAGGTGTACATTCCGCCGGTGTCGAGGACAAGCAGGCCGTTGCCCGCCACCTTCGCATTACTCTTCTCATCGGCACTATAGTGGCACATCGCCCCATGAGCGGCCCATCCGCTGATCGGGGAGAAGGACTCTCCGATGCAGTGTGCACTCCGCTTCCGCTGCCTCTTGAGCATATCGCTCAGCTCGATCTCCGTATACCTGCCGTTTTGGGTATCCAGGGAGGCAAGGAAATTCACCAAGGCAACACCGTCGAGCAGGTGGGCCTTTCTCATCCCTTCCAACTCGGTCTCGTTCTTGCAAGCCTTTAGGTCGGTTGTGATATCGAGCCCGCTTACGGTCTTGTTTGCTCGGAACGTTTCAAAAAGCAGAAGGTTGGTCTTATCGGGATTGTAATAGATGACATCATCGGCCTTGAACAGATTTGAAAGGGTGGAAACCACCGCTTCATAGTCAAGAATCTCAAAATCCGAGGAGACCAGGCTCTTGGTTTCTGCATCAAAACGATCTGGATTGGTGAACAACCAGGCTTGCTGCCTGCCGACTACCAAATAGGAGAGGAACACCGGATTATAGGAGATATCAGAACCTCTGAGATTGGTAATCCAGGCAATGTCGTCAAGAGAGGAGACAACGGTATAGTCACACCCTTTGCGGGCCATGGCCAGACGCACCATGGTAAGCTTCTGGATGGCACTGAATCCTGCAATGTCGTTGGGAACCGAGACTACCTTGTTTGAAGGAACAGCAGGTCTATCGAGCCAGATTGCATCCAGAAGGTCGGATCTGGGGACCACCTCCAGCTTTCCAGCAAAAGCAGCCTCCATGGAGGCCTTGGCGGAGACGGTAAGGGTTGCACTGTCGATGCCGACCCTGCTCCCTTCTGAAAGCTGTTCTTTGAGGTAGTCATAGGGGTCGGGATACGAAGGAGTGT
This sequence comes from Sphaerochaeta sp. UBA5849, assembly GCA_002432715.1. GTDB lineage: Bacteria > Spirochaetota > Spirochaetia > Sphaerochaetales > Sphaerochaetaceae > Sphaerochaeta. The sequence continues at coordinate 77,345 of DJGJ01000049.1, forward strand.
CGACTTTCATCATGACAAACTCACTGCCCGCTATCTGCTGCTGGGCCTGAATGAAATACCGCGAATCGACCCACAAGAGAGCAGCGTCCTTGGTGATGACCACCGTACCGGCACTTCCGGTAAAGGAACTGATCCACTGTCGGGTCCTGTACCGTGTACAAACATATTCACTTTGATGGGGATCGGTTCCATTGATGATCCATGCATCAAGATCATGCTTTTCAAGAAGGGTGCGCAGTGCGGCGACCCGTTCATCTATGTGAGACATGCAAGGCTCCTTTTTTCCGCAAGACAAGTGCGAAGACGATTCCACTGATTATCATGGCAAGGCAGAAGAGCTGCCCCATGGAGAAGTTGAAGAAGGATTGGAACAAGGCAATATTGTCCGATTGTTTGCCCAATGCAAGAATATACCCAAGGTTCTCATCAGGGGCGCGGAAGTACTCGATGAAGAACCGAACCGTCCCATACCCGATCATATACCAAGCCAGCCCCATGCCGGCTTTCAGATTCTTCTTCCTGCGTATGACAAACCATAAAAAGAGAAAGAGCAGAATCCCTTCAAACAGCGCTTCGTACAACTGGCTGGGATGACGGGGCAGGTTTACCAGGTTTCCATCCTGATAAGCAATGCCAAGCGAATCGGCAAGATTTCGGACCCACTCATAGTTTGTTGAGAAACGGGGCGCATCGGGGAATATGACGGCCCAAGGTCTTGTTGAAACACGCCCGAAGAGTTCGCCGTTGATAAAGTTTCCCAACCGTCCGAAGGTATAACCCAAGGGAGCGGCATAGCTGACGGTATCAGCGATACGGAGGAAGGAGATCCGGTATTTGCGGCTGAACAACCAGCCGCCGAGAATGGCGCCCACCAAGCCGCCATGGTAGCTCATACCCGGCAAACCGACAAATCGGCCGTCTCTGAAAGGCCAGAAAATCATCCAAGGATGAGTCCAGTAATAGGTGGTTCCATCATAGAATAAAACAGAAAAGAGCCTGGCTCCAACAACCAGACCAACAACACAATAGAGAACCAGATTCAGGCTTTGGTCTGCATCGAGGTCGATGTCTCCCCTTCGTGCCTGGAGACGAATCATCAGGTAGGCGATACTGAAGGCCACCACGTACATCAGACCATACCACCGTAGAGGCAGGCCGGGGATAATTTCCGGCGAAATCCAGCTGGGGAAGGAGATGAATAGTGTCATGGGGCAAGTGTAATGTGCTGTAAGAGTGTGGTCAATACTACAAAACCTAGCCGTTTCCTCTCTGATATTGTATATTTAGTATATGAGAAGAACCATTATACGCAGGCTTAGCCTTAGTTTCATAGTATTGCTGACTTTCCTGCCCCTGTTCGCAGGTGGTTCGATGGAGCAGATTCTTGCGGCTCCGCTTTCCACCCGCACAAGCATGGAAGCAGACCAAATTTCTATCGATATGGCCTCGCTGGAACGGCTGTACCGGTATGTCGATTCAATCTATATCGATGAGATTGACAAGCAGAAGATGTTCAACGATCTTGCTTCCGCCCTCATCGCATCCCTGGACGACCCCTACTCCTTTTATGTTCCGCCCTCCAAGGCAAAGGAGTACCAGGAAGAAACCAGCGGGGTATATGGCGGGATAGGAACGTATCTGAATAAACCCTCCCCGGATACTATCGACCCCTCCGATCCCTCCACGTATATGATCACCATCGTCTCACCGTTCCCCGGATCTCCGGCACAAAGGGCCGGGTTGATGGCAGGTGATTTGATCAGTCACATCGATGGGGAGAAGGTGGACGAGTTGACCAGCTACGAAGCGAGCATGAAGCTCAGGGGAGAGGTAAACACCCTGGTAACCATCACGGTCTACCGCAATGGGACCTCCTTTGATTTGACGCTCAGACGGGAAATGATCACCGCCCCTACAGTCGACAGCACAGTCATTGAGGGAAACATCGGGTACATCATTCTCTCTGAATTCACCCCTCAAACCGGTAATCAACTGCTCGAACACGTACAAAAGTTGATGAAGCAGGGCATCGTCGGCCTGATCATCGATGAGAGGAACAATTCAGGAGGGGCTGTGGACGGAGCCCTGCAGTCGGCGAACATCTTCCTTGAGGAGGGCAAGACGCTGGTAACCATCCAGGGCAAGAAAGGCACGATGCGCGATCAACGGTATATATCCACCGGAAACGCGGAAGTACCTGCAAACCTTCCCATCGTCATCCTTACCAATACCGGCTCTGCTTCCTCCGCCGAGATTTTTGCCGCCGCCATGAAGGACAACGGCAGGGCTACCCTCATCGGGACGAAGACGTTCGGCAAGGGTATCGTGCAGGATGTGTTCCGCTTCGGTTCGGGCTTCGCCCAGGTGACAACGGCACACTACTACACCCCCAACGGAGAGAACATCCACAAGCTGGGAATCGAGCCGGACATATTGGTCGAGGATGTGCAGCTTTCGGATGATGAGATTCCAGCCTTTGAGCAGTTGATGACCGACAAGGTGATCAGCAGTTATGTGCAGGAGAATCCAGAGCCGAGCGAAGAGAACATCCGCCGCTTTGCAAAGCTGTATGCTGAACGAGGAATCGACGAGGAAGTGCTGACGCTTCTGGTTCGCAACGAGTATCTGTCGAAGATGCCCTATGACAAGCGACCCATCGCCGATGCCACCTTCGACAAGCAGCTCAATCGTGCAGTTCAGTTCATCAGGACTGGACAATGAGGCAGTTGGTACTGCCTCGCTCCTATGAGGGTGCTCCGGTTCTTGAGCTGAAAGGCAAGGAGAGCCATTATCTGACCAAGGTGTTGCGCCTGAAAAAAGGACAGCAAATCCTCGGGCGCGACACCGAAGGCCATATGATTCTACTCACCCTCACCGAGATTACGGCCAGCGGTTGCGTGCTTTCCTGCCGGCAGGTCGATTCGACCATGCAGGTTCAGACCACCGATACCCTGCCTTCCTATCAGGGGCCGTATCCCAACCTGGTGCTGCTTCAATGTCTCTGCAAAGGAAAGAAAGAGGAACAGATTTTTCGCCAGGCCACCGAAATCGGTGCTGCAACGCTTGCCTTGGTTTCAAGCAGGTACTGCGTCACCGATCTTTCAGACAAGAAAGAGAAAGCGGTACAAGCCCGTTTTGAGCGCCTTGACGCCCAAATCAAGGAGGCCCTGCAGCAAAGCGGGTCTCCCATTCCCACGCACCTTGTACCAGAGGTGCTTGAGCTGAAGGACGTCCCGACCTGGTGGGCTGATCGCGGCTTGGCCATGTTCTTCCACCAAAGCATGCGTTCAGAGAAGCAGGAAACGCTTACTTCCCTGCTCAAGGGCCATCCACTCCACGTACCTGTTTGCGTCCTTATTGGACCGGAGGGAGGTTTCAGCGATGAAGAGTGCTTGTTCCTGGAGCAATCGGGATTTCATCCCGTCTTGTTGAAAACCAATATTCTTCGAAGTGAAACAGCCGGCCTCTATGCCCTTTCCGCCATACAAGTCCTGCTCACGGAAGCATGAAATTAAACCGGTACACCTCTCGTAACAAGAGTAGAACCAAGTAACACTTACTTTCAGAATCTTTCGTGGGAATAATCGAAAAACACTCATACTTCTCAGATCTTCCAACCGAGATTTCCTATATCCATCTGTTAGGAGTTTCTATGTCTTTGTTCATCGTCTCCTCTGATTGGCGGTTCAAGGAAAAATTCAAGTCGCACTTTACAACCAGTTTTCTTCGTGAGTTTTCCATGGCTGAAAAAGCCCTTGCAGCCCTGCAGACGGAACAACCGGTACTCATAATCATCGACAACCGATTAGGCAAGGGCTCGTACCAATGGTTCCTGCAACTCTTGTCCGACAGACAAACAGAGGTTCCCATCCTTCTGTGTCTGGAAAAGGACCAGTCGGACCCGGTGCCGGCCACAAGCAATCTGAAATTGTTTTGTGTGAAGCGGGATGAGTTGAATTATCCGAAATTGTTTGAATACTTGGACACGCTGAAACAGCAAGAAGCAGTACAGGAAAAAGCCTCGTACCAACCAAGCGGGCTGATCGGGCAAAGCGATTGCATGCATTTGGTACGGGAACAGCTGAAGCGGTATGCCCATCAGGATTGTTCCGTCCATCTGTACGGAGAGACAGGAACAGGCAAGGAGATCGCCGCCAACTATCTGCATCATCTCAAATATCCCCATAGGAACATTGTCTCGGTGAACTGCTCGCTACTCAACAGCGCCTTGGGCAACTCCATGTTTTTCGGTCATGCCAAGGGTGCTTTTACCGACGGAAAGACGGAGCTTCCCGGTCTTGTGCACGAGGCCCATCAATCGACGTTGTTCCTTGATGAAGTGGAAAATCTCACCTTGCAATTCCAGGCACACCTCTTGCGCCTGTTGGAGACAGGCCAGTATCGAAGGTACGGAGAAACACAGCTGAGAATATCCAAGTTCCGACTCATCACGGCCTCCAATGAGAAGCTTTCCGCTCTCATCCACCGCAATGTGATGCGCAGGGATTTTTTATACCGTATTACCGATACCTGCATCCATATGCCTGCTCTTCGTGAACATAAGGAAGATATTCCCCAGCTTTGCTCCCACTATCTGAGTCTGAATGCACCTCAAAAAGAAGTATCGATGCAAAGCCTGAAACTCTTGCAGTCTTATCATTGGCCCGGCAATGTAAGACAGCTGTTCTCCACCCTCAGGCGGGGTGTCATAGCCAGTGGGGAACAAGAGGAAATAAGCATTACAGAGAAGGACATTGAATTAGTGTGAGCAATCTGCATTGCAGGAGGAGCAGCATCCACTGCACATGTGCAACATTTCCTTGCCCGCCTTGATTCTCCTTCTTCGACGGATGGCCTTGGCAAACAGGGTGAGAAGAAAAAATGCTGAACCGAATCCAATAACGTAGTTGATCATGCTTCACCTCCTAGAACAACGAACCGACCAGGTTGATCAACAGCGCCACGATATAGGCTGTCGCCATCTGGATTCCTACTGCAGAAGCAGTGCGCCTCCAACTCTTCAATTCCCGTTTCATTGCACCTACCGCTGCAAAACAGGGCATGCAAAGGAGATTGAAAGCCATGTAGGCAAGGGCTGCCTGCTTGGTTGGAATATCGGCATGGATGGTGCTCAAAGCATGCTCATCACCACCTTCCATCAACACCGCTTCGGTATAGATGTCAAAAGCCTCATCGGGTGAGTAAATCCCATCGGAAAACCCCAGTTCTGCCAATGCATCTGCATCCATCGATGCAAAGTATTGCTCAAGATACGCTTCACTTACGTCCTCGCTGTACAGCTGTGCCAGCGTAACAACCACCATCTCCTTGGCAATCCAGCCTGTGGCAATGCCTACTGTCGGTCTCCAGGCCCCGAAGCCGGTCGGCTTGAACACAGGAGCCACTGTTTTCCCCACGGAAGCCAGGAAGGAGTTATCCATTTCAGAGAGCACGGTTCCCCGTTCAAGACGATTCTGACCGGTGAAGGACTGCACATTGAAGTTCGAAAGCACCCAAATAAGAATCGTGGCTGCGAGAATAACGGTTCCCGCTTTCTGTACGAAGCCTTTCACCTTCTCATACCCATGGATCCACACCGAGCGAAGCTTGGGAAGACGATATTGGGGAAGTTCCATCAAGAAGTTGGAAACCTGGCCCCTGTAGGCAATGCGGTTGATGATAAGCGAGACGACAATCGAAACCGATAGGCTGAGCGCATACAAGAAGAACAGGACCAGGGTCTTGTTTCCTTCGGCAAAGAAGACGGAGACGAACATGATGAAGATCGGCAGCTTCGCTCCACAGGGCATGAACCCGCACAAGAGCGTGGTGATCCTGCGATCTTTTTCACTGTCCAAGGTTCTTGTTGCCATAATTGCAGGTACAGAGCAGCCGAATCCCATCAAGAGGGGGATGAAGGAGCGTCCGGAAAGCCCGAATCGTCTGAAAATCCTATCCATGACGAAGGCAACCCGCGCCATATAGCCGCTGTCCTCCAAGAAGCTCATCAGCAGGTAAAGCACCAAAATAAGGGGGAGAAATCCAAAAATCGCCCCGATTCCTTCCAACACGCCGTCGACTACCAGACTGTAGGCCCAATCCGAGGCCCCGGCGTTTTCGAGGAAGACGGAAACCACATCGGTCAAGCCACCCCACACCGTTTCCACCAAGGCTGCAAGGGCTATGCCGGGACTGGGCAGGCCGGGTATGAACAGGAAGTTCTCACTGAATGTCATGGCAAACAACATATACATGACCAAGGCAAAGACAGGGAGTGCAAAGAATCGATGAGTCAACACCTTGTCAAGCTTGTCGCTCACACTCTCGGACCGAACACCCTGGACACCCGTTTTTTTGACACAGGTTTCCATCAATGACTGGATGTAGGCATACCGACGGTCGGCAAGGGTATCCTCGTCGACCTTTCCTGCCAAGGAGTAGATTTCCAGGTGTTTGGGTTTGCGTTTCTGCTCTATTGTCCGATATACAGCTTCCATGAGCACGTCAAGGCCTTTGTTGTTTCTCGCTTCTATCGGAACAACAGCAACACCCAGCTCAGCCTCCAGGCGGGCGAAATCGATTATATCTCCTCGTGCCGCTACTTCATCCATCATGTTGACTGCAAGCACGGTGGGCGCCTGGGTTTCCATGATCTGCAGGGCAAGATACAGATTCCTCTCAAGAGAAGTGCCATCCAATACATCGATAATGCAGGCAGACTTCTCTTCTACGATATACGTACGGGTGATGATTTCTTCAGCGCTGTAGGGGCTGAGTGAATAGGTTCCGGGAAGATCGAGAATGGTCAGATTCTTGTCCTTGCGGTACTGCCCCTCTTTCTTGTCGACGGTCACTCCGGGCCAGTTCCCTACGTGTTGTCTCGATCCGGTCAGGGCGTTGAATACGGTAGTCTTACCGGAGTTCGGATTTCCGGCAAGGGCAATGGTAATGGGCATGGAAGACTCCTTCTATATGTTAGCTATTACTAACTTTTGGTAGAAAAAATATTAGTCTCTTTCAACTTCAATCAACGCAGCATCGCTTTTTCTCAAGCTCAACTGATATCCGCGCAATGTGAGCTCCAAGGGGTCTCCCAAGGGAGCAACCTTTACAAGCTTCACTTCGACTGAAGGGGTGATTCCCATGTCCAAAATGCGCTGCCGCAACATTCCTTGGGTCCCGATCTTCAGAACCCGTGCCTTCTCTCCAGGACGCAAATCTCCGAGTGTCATCCATCAAACCTCTCTTCGTTCTTTCGAACGGTATTATGCAACATTGATGCGGTGTGCCAAACCGCGGTTAAGGGCAAGGCGAACGCCTTTGATGGAGAGGACAAGGCCCTGATTGCTGTTGCCGATGATTTGTACGATTTGTCCTGCAACGAAGCCCATGTCCAGCAGATGCTGTTTCATCGTGTCGTCTCCCTGCAAGGAAAGTATTTTGCGTGTTTCTCCAGCTTGGGCAAAGGAAAGGGGCATAATGATTCCTCCATAGTTAGCTATTGCTAACATTCAGATATTTTATACCGTTCTCTTGTACTGTTTGTCAAGTCTTTTTTCTTACAATTCTACTTCGACTCGATTCCGGCCAAGCTGCTTGGCTCGGTACAAGGCGGAGTCCGCCCGCTTGAGAACCTGATCCTCCGAAGTATCGGAAGGAAGAAACGTGGATATTCCGGCGGAAATGGTAAACGTAATTGCTATTCCGTCATGCATGACGATACTTGCCCGGGTTGTTTCAAGCAATGTCTTTTTTACTTTTTCAAGCTCGTCCATGGGGTCAGCGGGACATGCAATTAAAAATTCATCGCCTCCCCATCGGAAGAGGGCGTTCTCTGTACAGATAACCTGGGATATGGATTTTGAGAGCTGCACCAGACACCGGTCCCCGATATCATGGCCATAGGTGTCGTTGATCTGTTTGAAGTAATCAACATCGAAAAGGGCTACCATGGTCGAGGTTTGCATCCGCTTGAATTGGATGAAGCGATCCTTGATCACCATCAGCCCGTATCGTCGGTTTCCGACCCCTGTCAAGGGATCCTGATAGGCCTGTTGTTCGAGAACATGTTCGCTCTTTTTGTTTCTTCGTTGCTCGAGATACACCAAAAGCAGGGAGTGAATAACAAAAAGACCAAGTATTGAATACAACTTTCCCAATGAGTGAGACTATACATGCTTGATTTTGGGAGGCCTGCCCCGTTTTTTCTTGGGTTGCAGCTTCTCCGTAGGATGGATGTCCAGCCGTTTGAGAATCTCCTCGTATGAGGGGTTTATCCTGATCAGATGCCATCCACGGGCGGGGTCGTTGAACATCTTCGCCCGTGCCAGTATTTTCATGATCTTCTTGTACGTCATCTGTTCAAGCAGCTTGGCCTCGTCGAATGCACGGATCATCCTGAAGGTGAGCACCGAGGAGAGGAAGTCGCAGAACTCGCTTCCGATCACGCTGTAGTCGTCGTGCACGCGCGTCTCGTCGAATTCAAGGGCCGACTTGTAGAAGCGCATGACCAACTCGATCTCCCACCGCTTGGAGTAGGCCTTGTAGATGGTTTCGGCGTCGGTGTCCAGGTCGCATTCCAGGACCACGGTGCCGAACACCGCTCTTGCCTTCTGCAGGCCGGCAAGGCTGTAGTCGTTCTTCTTCCTGCTCCTCTTGAGCCAGTCGGACTCCTCCTTCGCCGCCCTGTATGCATCGCGGAACGAATAGAGGAACCTGCCGTCGGGTGCTCTCTCCTTCCGGTAGGTTATCCCCTCATACCCGCCCAGCAGGGCGGTGAACTCAAGCATGTGCAGATCCGAGGCCATCCTGGAGTCCCTCTTCAGCGGATTGAGGTAGTGAAGGTCGGGATTCTCTTGGAAGTGCTGCTTCGCGGCCGACTGGGGGAAGCCCTTGTCCGCCACCACGATCCCTTTCGTAATATGATGCACGGAGATGAATTCGTTGTAGGCGGTGACGTCGAGCATGTTGCCGGGGAAGCATTTGGAGCATACCGGCTCTTCGGCCTCGAGGTCGTAGGCGTACAGCACCGAGATGTCCCTCGTGCCCTTCGTCCTGGCCTTGCGGGAGAAGTCGGAGAGCGAGTTGACCCTCGACTCGTCCGACTTCAGCGTCCCGTCTATCAGCAGGTGGTGGTCCAACCCCACGCGGGCGGTCCTGCTGCGCATGAACAGCGTGATCTTGGAACAGGTCCGGCCCAGGTCGTTGAGGAACGCCGATACCGTGTTCCTCGAGAGGGCGACACCCGGATGCAGCTCGGAGAGGAAGCTCTCCTCGTAGGCATCCTTCAGCTCGCAGTCCTTTATCCCGCCGAAGCAGACCCTGAGCACGGCGATGCACCAGATCTTGAGTGCGTCGTCGCTGTCGTAGACCTCGCGAAGCTCGTCGAGCATGTTGCCGAAAAGCTTCTGCGCAAGCACGACGTTGGCCCAATCCTTGAGGTCCGCCGCCGATGCCGAGACGGGGCGGCATGCCTCCTCCTCGAGGGGGACGTACCTGCCGCCGACGATGTGTCCGATGGTGGGCCCGTTGACCGGAAGCCTCCGGTCCCCGTCGCTGCGGCAGCCGATCCTTGCCCTGACGGCATACCGGTCGCGGTTCTTTCCGTATGCGATGACGATGGAATTCTTCGGCCGCTCGACGGCCAGGATCTCTTTTGGAATCGGCATGAGGACCCCCTTTTCTTTATAGTCTAATTATATAATAAATAGACTATAATCACAAGGGAAGGACAGGCTGGAATACACCGAAATCCAAGAAATCCATGACGATTTCTCTGGCGGAATGAGGCAAATGTAGCGATGAGTGGGTCCCTGACATGCCTGACTATTGGAAAGCGTGTT
>DJGJ01000059.1:0-2551 GCA_002432715.1 Sphaerochaeta sp. UBA5849
CTTCTCATGACCCCGTTGCAACTGGCCCGGGTTTATGCTGCCCTCGCCAACGGAGGGACCCTCGTCGTTCCGCATCTTTCGGCGAGTGAACATCCCCAGGGGACCGATCTCCACCTTCCCAGGGAAGCCCTTGGCTGGGTTCGGAAGGGGATGGAGGAAGTCGTCAAATCGGGGACAGGCAGGGCTTCAGGTGTTTACGGGGTGACCGTTACAGGCAAGACGGGCACGGCTCAAAATCCACATGGGGATGACCACGCCTGGTTTGTGGGGTATGCTCCTTCAGATAACCCTCGATACGTTGCGGTCGCGCTGGTCGAGGGAGGCGGACATGGGAGCTCGGTAGCCGCTCCCCTTGTCGGACAGGTTTTGGCTTACCTAGTGGGTGTCGAGCGCTGAAAGAGGGGTGTGGAGGAGATGGAAGTCGAAAGGGAAAAGGCTGCTGTCACCTTAAAAGGGGGCGCAGGCCATCTTCGCCTTGTCGTTCCTGAAGGGATCCCCGATTCCGACGTCTGGTCCGGGCTGGAAAAAACGGTCGAAGGAGCTCGTCACCTCCTGGAAGGCGGCCGTGTCGTTCTGGACCTCCAGGGAAGGCCGATCTCCAGTGCTTTTATCGGACGGCTGCTGACCGACGTGGTTTGGAAACACGGGCTGAACCTCCTATCATGGGTGAGCTTCGACAACGAGGGACTGAAGTTGCTTAGATCGGCAGGACTTGCGGTAGGAGAGCCCATGGCTCCGGTGCCCGAAATGAGGGCCGCCAGGTCTTTCCAGACGCTTCTCGTGGAGAGGTCTCTAAGGTCGGGGCAGAAAGTGGAGCACCCCGGTGATGTCTTCGTCGTCGGACACGTGAACGATGGGGCCGAAATCGTTTCGGCAGGGAACATCGTCGTTTGGGGCAGGCTGCAGGGATTGGTTCACGCTGGGGCGGAAGGCAACATTTCCTCCAGGGTCATCGCCAAGTCCTTCGAAGCGACACAGGTCAGGATCGGCCGCCTCTTCAGCACTTTTGACAGTGCGTCTCCCTGGTACGGGAAGAGCGTTCTTTTCGCAGTGGAGGGAGACACCCTGATCGCAAAGGAATTGCCTTGACCATAGCTTGAAAGAGGAGGAGGGGGCTTTATGGATCCGAGAATTATCGTCGTGACATCTGGGAAAGGCGGGGTCGGCAAGACGACAACGACGGCAAACCTTGCTGTTGCCCTAGCCAAGGCAGGTTACAAGACCGCGGCTGTTGACGGGGATATCGGGTTGAGAAACCTGGACGTCGTTCTGGGTCTTGAAAACAGGATCGTTTTCAACCTGGTGGACGTTGTCGAAGGTGCCTGCAAGCTGCAGAAGGCCATGGTACGGGACAAGCGGGTGGAAAACCTTTTCCTGCTTCCTGCCGCACAGACGCGAACCAAGGATGCGGTGAGCCCCGACCAGATGCTGAAACTCTGCGACGAACTCAGGGAAAACTTCGATATCACGCTGATCGATAGCCCTGCGGGCATAGAACAAGGGTTTCGCAACGCTGCGATTGGTGCCGACGAGGCCATCGTCGTGACGACCCCCGAGGTTTCTGCCGTCCGAGATGCGGATCGAATCATCGGCATGCTGGAATCCATGTCAAAATCCCCGATAAGGTTGGTCCTCAACCGCTTGCGACCTGCGATGGTAAAATCCGGCGACATGATCGACGTCAAGGATGTCCTCGATATCCTGGCGATTGACCTGATCGGAGTCATACCAGACGATACGGCTGTCGTTGTCTCAACGAACAAGGGAGAACCACTGACCCTGGGAGACGAATCGATAGCTGCCCGGGCCTTCTCCAACGTGGCTCGCCGCATACTCGGTGAAGAAATACCCCTCCTCGACCTGGAAGCTTCCGACCAGAAGGGCTTTTTCGGCTTTCTCCGGAAAGCCCTTGGCCTTTAGGGGGTGGATATCATGAACTTCCTTGCCCGGCTGTTCCAGATGATCAAAAAGGAAAAGTCAAAGGACACGGCAAAAAAACGCCTTCAACTGGTCCTGATCCACGACCGTACGGACATTTCCCCGGAAATGATGGAAAATCTCCGTAAGGACCTTATCGGGGTCATCAGCAATTATCTCGATATCGAGGAAGACAAGATCGAGCTTGATTTTTCGAAAGAAGAGCGTTCCGTGGCGCTTGTGGCGAACATCCCCGTCAAGAACGTCAAGAGGAGAGCGGAGCGCAGGGCGGAACCTGCATGAAACTGCGGGAGGAGAAGGGGAATATCCTACGGTTGCTGTTCGTTTCGTCTGACCGCAATCTGTTGTTTGCGACCGTGGCCCTTTTCTTCATCGGCCTTTTTTCGATCTTCAGCGCCAGCCTCGGCATGGAGAAAAACGCCGGGGCTTTCGTTGTCAGGCAGGCAATCTGGGGACTTGTCTCCTTCTCGGCTTATGCGGTGGTTTTGCGGATCGGTTACTTGCGCCTTCTTGAATTGGCCTACCGGCTTTACGGAATCGCGTTGATTCTCCTGGTGATTGTACTGGTCCTGGGACATGTCGCCAGGGGTTCCCAAAGCTGGATCGGTTTTGC
>DJGJ01000059.1:2612-62901 GCA_002432715.1 Sphaerochaeta sp. UBA5849
GTGCTTTCGGTCATGATCCTTACAGCCCTGTACGCAGCAGGAACACCAGTGAGCTACCTGGTTGGGCTTTGCGGTGCAGCCCTTTTGGCCATGCCGTTCGCCTGGCATTTTCTCAAGACCTACCAGCGCCTGCGACTCATGGTTTTTTTGAATCCCTATGTCGACCCTCTCGGGGCGGGTTACAACGTGATCCAGTCCAGGATCGCAGTGGGTTCGGGACGCCTGGTCGGCAAGGGGTTCATGATGGGAACACAGAGCAAGCTGGGTTTTCTCCCGGAGCCCCACACGGATTTCATTTTCAGCGTCTTTGCGGAGGAGTTTGGTTTCCTGGGCGGCATTGTCCTTCTGGCCCTCTTCTCACTCTTGCTCTGGCGTATCATCGCTGCCGGAGTCAAATCCAGGGATCTCCGCGGGAAAGTCCTTGTCGCCTCCATCGCGGGCTGGATCTGGTTCCAGGTACTGGAAGGCATGGCAATGAGCATGGGGCTTGCCCCCGTAACCGGACTTCCCCTGCCATTCCTGAGTTACGGTGGGAGCTCTCTTCTTTCGCTCGGGATTGCCTTGGGGCTCGTCCAGAGTGTTTTCGTCGAAAACCCGCGACCAGATGACGATTCTTGAGGTGAATAAAAAAGTGGAACGCCCTTTTGAGTTGAAAAGCACGTTGTGGCCCCTCCTTGCGACGGTCAAGCATCCGTCGCGGTACATCGGGCAGGAATGGGGCTCGATCGATAAAATCAGCGGGACCGAAAATTCCGCAGTACGAATCTGCCTGGCTTTTCCCGATACATACGAGGTCGGGATGAGCTTCCTGGGGTTCCAGATCCTCTATGCACTGGCGAATTCCCTTGGTGGAGTCGTGGCGGAAAGGGCCTATTGCCCCTGGGGCGACATGGAGATGTCCCTGCGCTCAGAGGGATTGCCCCTGGTTTCCCTCGAATCGGGCACTCCCCTTGGAAAATTTGACGCTGTCGGGTTCACGCTCCAGTACGAGTTGACCGCGACGAATATCCTGACGATGCTAGACCTTGGAGGCATTCCCATCAGGTCTGAGGATCGTCGCGAGGGAGACCCGCTGGTCATGGCCGGAGGTCCAGGAGGCCTTGCCCCCGAACCTCTGGCACCTTTCATCGACTTCTTTTGCCTGGGGGATGGTGAAGAACTGCTCCCGTCCGTCCTGAAAGTGATGGCCGAGACCCGCGGTTGCCACAGGGGAGAGCGCCTTTCCTGCCTCGCGGGCTTGCCAGGTGTTTACGTTCCGGCCTTCTCGACGTGCGAATTCACAGACAGGGGAGTCGAGATCAAGTCAAGGCAACAACTACCGATCAAGCGCCAGATTGTTCTCGATATGGACACCGCGTTTGCCCCGTCTTCCCTGATCGTTCCCGATACGGGAATCATCCACGACAGGGTTCCGGTGGAGGTTTTTCGTGGTTGTTCAAGGGGATGCCGGTTCTGCCAGGCTGGAATGATTTACCGGCCGGTCCGGGAAAGAAGCCCTGGAAAGGTCATCGACATCGCCAGGGACCTGCTGAAGAAGACCGGTTGGGAAGAAGTCGGGCTTGTGTCGCTATCCTCCTGCGATTACACGGGCCTGGTTCCTGTCCTCGAAACCCTCTCCAGAGAGTTAAGGGCTCCAGGGATCAAGCTGAGCCTTCCCAGCCTGCGGATGGATGCCTCTTCCGTGGAACTGGCTGCAAGCCTGGAGACGGTAAAGAGAGGCGGGTTGACCTTTGCCCCGGAAGCAGGAAGCCAACACTTGCGGGATGTCATCAACAAGGGAATAGACGAGGAAGATATCCGCACGACCCTGGAAGCCCTCAGCGAACATGGCTGGGACAGGGTGAAACTTTATTTCATGGTGGGCCTCCCGACGGAAACGGAGACCGACCTGCAGGGAATCCTGGACATTTGCAGGGAAGCTTTCGGGATCCTGAGGAAGCGCCACCGAAGAGCCGAGGTGTCCGTTTCCGTCAACGGATTCATCCCGAAGCCGCACACGCCATTCCAGTGGGAACCTCAACTACCTTTTCTGGAAACCGAATCCCGTTGCCGGTGGCTTAAGGGGAAACTTGGGAACCCACGGATCTCGATGAATTATCACGATCCGAGACAGGGCTATGTCGAAGGGGTTTTCGCGAGGGGGGATCGCCGCCTTGCGGATGTGATAGAGAGAGCCTGGAGAAACGGGTGCCGTTTCGACGGATGGACGGAGACATTCCGTTTCGATACCTGGATGCAGGCTTTCGAGTCGGAGGGGCTGGATCCGGCGGATTACGCCAACCGCAGCCGGCAGGAGCACGAATCTTTTCCATGGGATCATATCGATACTGGAGTGAGCCGTGATTTTCTTTGGCGTGAAAGGGGAAAGGCGTTTTCTGCAGCAACGACGCCGGATTGCAGAACCGGAGGGTGCCAATCATGCGGTTTCTTGTCGTCAGAGTGTCCCCGCCTTGATGGGGAGGCCAATCGATGAGCCGGATCCGTTTCCTCTTTTCCAAGAGGGGATTGGCTGCCTTTGTTCCTCATGTGGAAATGCCTCCCCTCATTGCCCGATCCGCCAGGAGGGCAGGAATGGAAATCCTCCAGACGGAGGGATTCTCCCCGCATCCGAAAATTAGCCTCGGGCCTGCCCTGCCGGTGGGTGTCCCAGCTCTGGCTGAACCTGCCGAAATCTGGGTGGGCAATTGGGGTGAAGCAATGCTTGATGCCTGGCAGAGGTCCATGCCTAGGGGGTTTGAAATCCTTCGCGCGGGGCCCGTCGAAGGACCGCCCCTAAGTCGTCTCTGCAAGGCCGGAGAGTACAGGATCTTTTTCAGGGGACTCCCTCCCAGCATTGACGAGTTGACTCGGGCCATCGAACCCTTCCTGCAGGAAGAAAAAGTTCTCCATGTCCTGGAGATGGAGGAGGACTCGGCCAGGGTAGTCCTTGCCCAGCCGGATCGCTTCGGGCCAGGGCTCTTCGTCAAGGCCTTGAGGGCCGCCGGCCTCGTGGAGGGGTGGGGGGACCTGTTGATCCTGAGAACTGTAGTGGGAGCTTGGGAAGAGAGCATCGTAAAGCCTCTCGTTTAGCCTGGGGAGTGACGGGATGACGATAGAAAGACAGATTATCGCAAATGTTCTTGATTCGGAAGAAATGCGCCTGGCGATTTTGGAAGAGGGGCGCGTTGCAGAGATCTTTAGCGAGCGGATGTGGGAAACGCAAAAGGCCGGGGAAATATTCAAGGCGAGGGTGGACAGTGTCCTCCCCGGCATGAACGCATCGTTCGTGAGCCTGGGGGATGGTCGGAATGCCTTCCTTTACCTGGAGGATGCCCGTGGGATCGACATACGGGCAAACGCAGAGGTCGTCGTACAGGTCGTAAAGGCAGCCCGAAAGGGAAAGGGGGCCAGGGTCTCGGCCCGGGTTTCACTGCCCGGCCGTTTCCTGGTTTTGGTCCCGGGAGGAAGCGAAACGGGCGTTTCCAAGCGGATCCTCGACGAAGGGGAGAGAAAGCGCCTCAGGCAGATTGCCCGTGCCCTTCGCCCGACTGGGTTCGGGATCATCGTCAGGACCGTAGCCGAGGGAGTTCCCGCGGAAGCTCTCCAAGGAGATCTGGCGATGCTCCTGGAGCTTTGGCAGGAAATTTCTTCTCTGGCGGAAAGCCAGCCGGCTCCTTCCCTGTTGTACCGGGATATAGGGCTGGTGGGACGGATCCTGAGGGATGAACTCAACGGGGATGTTTCCGAGATCGTCGTCGATTGTCCCGAAGAATACGAAAAAGTTGCAGCCTATGTCCGCGATTTCTTTTCCGAGCGGACACCGCAGGTCGAGCTTTACGCGGGATCCGTTCCAATCTTCGAGTTTTACGGCATAGAGAAGGAATTGGCTGCCGCATTGGAACGCAAGGTTTGGCTGCCCTCGGGAGGGACCCTTGTGGTAGACCAGGCGGAGGCCCTGACCGTCATCGACGTGAACACCGGAAAGTACGTCGGGGTGACGAACCTCCGGGAAACAGTCCTTAAGACAAATCTCGAAGCTGCGGAGTCGATCTACCGGGTCCTGCGCCTGAGGTCGATCGGCGGCATTGTGGTTGTTGACTTTATCGACATGGAATACGAGGAAGACAAGAACGCCCTCCTGCAGCGACTTGAGGAGCTCTTCCGGCATGATCGCTGCAAGGCCCGGGTTTACGGGGTGACCCAGCTCGGACTCGTGGAGATCACGCGCAAACGGGCCCGGGGGGATCTCAAGGGGGCCTTCACGCGCAGTTGCCCGTTCTGTTCGGGGAACGGATGGGTACTCAAGGAGGACACCGTGTCCCTATCGGTCAAGCGATTCCTGAGGAAGGTGTGCCGCTCAGGAAAAGCAGAGGCCCTGATCCTCGAGCTTTATCCAGCCGTGGCCCGGCATATTGTCGAAAATTATATCGAGGCCTGGGAGGAAGAATTCGGGAGGAAAATATTCCTCAGGGAGATGCCTGGATTCCCATGGGAGAAATTCCGCCTTGATTTCCAGGGGTCCATGACGCAGGCGGAACACAAGGTCAATGTATATCGCCCAGCTTCAACTTAAGGGATTCAAGAGTTTCGGGGGTGACCACGACCTTTCCCTGTCACCGGGCTTGACCTGCATCGTTGGGCCCAACGGGAGCGGCAAGAGCAACCTGCTGGACGCCATGCGCTGGGTTCTTGGGGAAGGGGCACCATCGGACCTAAGGATTTCACGGCAGACAGATCTTCTTTTCCAGGGTAGTGCAAGCGTCCCCTCGTGCAGGGAAACCGAAGTGGCCGTGAGGCTCCTCGCGGGCAAGGACGGATGCCTGATCCGGAGGAAGGTGGACCGGGAAGGGGCGGCCTCTGTCACAGTCAATGGAAACCGTGTGCGTCTCCAGGACCTGGAACAGGTCAAGAGGGACTGGGGGCTGGAGGGTGTCCGCTTCGCTTTCATCGGGCAGGGAGAGATCTCCGAAATCATCCAGCAAAAGCCTCTCCAGCGGAGAATGCTGCTGGAAGGGCTCTTCGGCATAGATCTTTACCGCAGGAAGCGCGAAGAAGCGGTCGATCGCCTTAAGCGGGCCGAGGAAGAGTTGCTACGCCTTGCAACCCTCTTGTCGGAACTTTCCGCCCGTCGCAATGAAATTGCCCCGATGGTCGAAAAAGCGAGGAAGGCCAAGGAGGTTCTGACGGCCCTGGAAGACCAGAGGCGAGTGTTTTACTGGTTGCGAAGGGAACGCTCGGAATCTGCCCTCGAGTCCCTCCGTAACCGCTGCTCCCTGCTGGAACGGGAACAGGCAACCCACGCTTTTTGGAGCGAGGGCTGGACACGCAGGAGAGAACTTCTAGAGCGGAATCTCGCCACTGTCCAGGAAGAGATGGAGTCTTGCCGGGAAGAAGGAAACGTTGCTTTCCAAGCCCTCCAGGGAACGCTTCGCCAGGCGGCTTCCCTCGCTTCGGCCCTCAGGAGGGACAGGGACCAACTCAAGGAAGCGCAAGCGGAGTCCCTGAGAAAACGCGCTACCCTACTGGACCTGGAAAGGGAGGAAAGGACCCAGCGTGACCTGGCGGAATCCCTTGAAGCTGAACTTTCCGAAAAGCGTGCCGCAGCAAGGGCGGCCAGGCAGGCAAGGTTGCAGCGGCAGGAAGAACTTGAAAGGCAAAATAACGCTCGAAAGGCTCTTTCTCGAAAAAAGGCGGAGCAGGATTCCGCAACAGAGTCGTTAAAAGTTTGCCTGGAGGGCTTGGGCCGTCACTATTGGGCCCTTGTCGAAGAAAAGAGGAAGGCAGGCACGGGGGCTTTGCGCCTGGGGGAGGCTTTGGTCAAGGCCGAGCGATCAGCCGCAGAAAGCCTGAATCAATGCGAGGCGGCAATCGAGTTCCACTCGGCTGCATTTGCCGCCTCCCAGAAAGCTGCTGCTGATATTGCGAGGCATCGAAAACAGGTGAGCCAGCTTGCCTCGGAATTGGAAAGCCTGAGCCAGAAAATGGATGGGCAAGCCTTTCCGCGCCCAGTCCAGTTTCTCATGGCAGCGGCGAGGCTGGGCCGGATTTCGGCTTCTCCTCTTCCTGTCATCGAGGCATTCGAATGTCCCCCCCGTTTCGAAAAGGCCCTCGAATCCTTTCTGGGGGCAAGGCAGTTCTGGCTCTTGGTAAAAGACATGGATGAGGCTCGCCTCTGCATCGAGGGTCTCCGGCAGGCAAGCGCCGGCCGGGCGACATTCCTTCCCCTGGAACGATGTCGCCCCTTGAGGCCGGTTCGGGAAGTTGAACCGAAAAACGAGCCGGGAGTCCTGGGTTGGGCAATCGACCTTCTCGGGATCGCCGAAAAGTGGAAAAAAGCCATGGGGCATATTTTAGGTGATCTCCTCCTCGTGGAGGACTACGATACTGCGGCCCGTCTCGTGAGACGCCACCCGAGGCTTGCTGTCGCCACGTTGGAAGGCGATGTCTTCATGCCTGGCGGGTCCGTGAGCGGAGGAAGCCAGAAAAGCGGTTCGGGAGTCATCGAACTACGCCGGCGCAGGAAACAGCTAGAAGCCTCGCTGGAAGAGGCGCATAACGAGGCCGATCGCCTTCAGTCCATTTTGTCCGAGGCTGAAAGCCTGGAGATCAGGACGGCGGCCGAGAAAGAGGAACTGTTCGACAAGCGAAGGGAAGCGGAGGATAACCTGCGCCTGCTGAAGGGTGAAAAAGACCGGGTCGATAGGGAAGATTTGCGCCTGCAGGAAGCCGGGACGAAAACCCTGGAAGCCCTTTCGGGAGCGGGGCGGTCATTCGGGGAACTTTTCCTCGAACGAAAAAAGACAGTAACCCTCTTGCGCTCCATGGAAAAGGGCATTGAGGACCAAACCCCTGAGGAAAATATTTCGAACCTTGAAAACGAGGTCCTCCTTTCAGAGGAAAGGAGGCGAGGGGCCCTGGAATTGCTGGGTAGGGTAGAGAAGGAAAAAAAGGGTGTCCTTGAGGCCTTGAAAAGGGCTGAAGAGGAGGTCGCAGGGCGTGGGCGGACACTCGATAAGCTCCTGGTGGATTTGTCCGACCTGGGGAAGCGTTATCTCTCCTTCTGGGAACAGGGAAGGGAGATAAGGATGCGTGAAAGCGGCCTTTCCGCTCGAGCCGGGAGGAACAGGAAGGATCTCGTTCGTGTCGTTGCCAGGGAAGGCAGGGCACAGGAAGCGTTTCGCCGCTGCCGGACCCGTTTCGGGGAACTCGAGCGGGAAATCCTTGAAGCTGCAAACAGCCTGGCGGAACTCGCGGGGGAATGGGAGGAAAAGTTCCCTTATCCCGGCAAAGGCGCCGGAGGGGAAACTGATTTGGAGGATGTGAAACGGGCGATCCGGAACGCAGAGAAAACCCTTAGGGCGATGGGGGACGTGGAGATGGGCGTCCTTTCCGAAGAAGAATCGCTCAGGGAACGAACGACTTTCCTATCGGAACAGTGTGCCGACGTGAGAGAAGGCATCCGCACCCTACAGGAATTTATCGCTGAGACCGATAGCCAGGCTTCACGAGTGTTCAGCCTGGCCATGGAAGGGATTGATCGTCGTTTCGACACCCTCTTCCAGCGCCTCTTCGGTGGTGGGGAAGCCCATCTGGAAATCGAAGGGGAGGGGGAGGGCTGGGAGGCGGGTGTTGAAGTGACGGCACGGCCACCGGGCAAGCGCCCCCAGGGATTGGCCCAGCTTTCGGGCGGGGAGCAGTCCCTCTCGGCGATTGCCCTCCTGTTCGCGGCGATGGAAGAAGCCCGTGTTCCCATCGCGATCCTGGATGAAGCAGATGCCGCTCTCGACGAGGTTAACCTTCGGCGTTACGTGGACCTCGCGGGAGAATATGCCCGGGACCTGCAGATCCTCGCCATGACCCACCGTAGAACGACGATGGAAAAAGCGGATGTCCTCTATGGAGTCACGCTCTCCGAGCCCGGGCTATCGCAGGTTGTCGGGGTTCGCATGGAGGATTGGGCATGAGCAAAACGACGCGCGACGATATCCTGTACGGCGAATTAAGCCTCCTCCAGCCCGAGGAAGGCCCCCGTGTCTCCGTGGACACAGTGCTGCTCTCGGCTGCAGCCAGGTTGAGAAAAGGCGAAAGAGTCCTGGAATTGGGATGTGCCCACGGAGCAGTCCTGCTCATTCTTGCCCGGAAATACCCGCAAGTTTCCCGGTTAGATGGCCTCGAGATCCGCAAGGACCTCGCAGAAATGGCCATGGAGAACGCCAGGACCAATGGCCTCGATCACCGCACGGCGTTTACCTGCGGGGACCTAAAGGAAATCAGGAACCTTTACCCGGCAGGATCCTTTGACGTGGTTCTCATGAATCCCCCATATAACGATCCCGGGAAAAGCCGTGTCAGCCCCAATTCGATCAAGGCCGTGGCCCGCCATGGGACCGCCTGTACCCTTTCTGACGTGGTGCGGGCAGCGAATTTCCTGTTGAAGCCCAGGGGAAGGTTTTATCTCGTGCTGAGAGCGAGTCGCGCTGCGGAAGCCCTGGGCATTTTCAGGGAGGGAGGGCTGGAACCGAAACGGATCCGGTTTGTCCACCCCAACCCAGGAAAGGATGCCTCCGTGTTCCTTCTGGCCGCCATGAGGGGAGGAAAGCCGGGACTACTGGTCGCCCCGCCGCTTTTCATTACGGACGAGTGTGGGGATTACACTCCGGAACTCCTTGCCGCTTATCGCCTGGAGGCTCCGCCATGCCTTTGATCCTTGTCCCGACACCGGTCGGGAACCTTGAGGACATTACTCTCAGGGCGATTCGAGTGCTGAAAGAAGCGGATCTCGTCGCTTGCGAAGATACGCGGAGAACCCTGCGCCTTCTAAACCACCTTGGGATACGGGTTCCCCTGGTTTCCTCCCATGAGCATAACGAGAAAGAAAAGGCGCCATTTTTGCTGAGGGCGCTGCTGGAAGGGAAGAAGGTCGCTCTGGTTTCGGATGCAGGAACTCCCGGAATTTCAGATCCTGGAGCCCACCTTGTCGGGGAGGCCATTCGGGAGGGAATCCCCGTGGAGGTTCTGCCCGGTGCCACGGCACTCATCCCGGCCCTTGTCCTTTCAGGTCTTCCTACCCATACGTTTCATTTTGCCGGTTTTCTTCCCCCGCGCAGGGGCGATCGGCAAAAGAGGCTCCATCTCCTGCGAGAAATCCGCTGTACCCTCGTCTTCTATGTTTCACCCCATCGGCTACAGGGTGAGGTTTCCGATTGCGCCCTCGTCCTGGGAAACCGACCGGCGGCACTGGTTCGCGAACTGAGCAAGGTTCACGAGGAAGTCCTGAGGATGGGTCTTGACCAGCTGGCGGAAAGGGTCCTGTCTCCAATGAAGGGCGAGATGGTCCTTGTCGTTGGAGGGGCAACGGAAGATCCCAAAAGCGTAGGCGAAGATGGCGAGGGTTCCTGGGAGGCCTATGCCCGCCAGGTCCTCCGCAAAGGCTTGTCGATACGGGATGTTGTCAAAACGGTCCACGAGCGCTATGGTATTTCGAAAAATTGCGCCAAGGACTTTTTGATCAAAACGGTTTCCGAAGATGAGGATTCAATATCCCAGATAGACGATGAACAAGCGAAGAGGAGGCAAAGAGAAGATGAATAGAGAACCGTTTTACATCACGACCCCCATCTACTATGTCAACGATGTCCCGCATATCGGGCACGCATACACGACGATTGCAGCCGACGTGATTTCCCGTTACCGGCGGATGATGGGGCAACCCGTTCTTTTCGCCACGGGCACGGACGAGCATGGGCAAAAGATCCAGCAGGCTGCCGTGCAAAAGGGGCTTACGGCGCAGCAACTCGCGGACCAGACCGTGGAAAATTTCAGGAAACTCTGGAAAACACTCGATATCTCCAACGACGACTTTATCCGTACCACGGAAGAGCGACACGGGAAGGTCGTTACGGCAATTTTCGAGAAACTCATCGCCCAAGGGGACGTCTACAAGGGGACTTACGAGGGGTGGTACTGCGTTCCCTGCGAAACCTACGTTCCCGAGGCCCAGATGGGGGAGGGGAAGACCTGCCCTGACTGCAAGCGGCCACTGGAACGGATGACCGAGGAAAGCTACTTTTTCCGGATGTCGAAATACGCGGAACCTCTCCTGCGCTTCTACGAGGAGCATCCTGACGCGATCCTGCCCCGTACCCGCTACAACGAGATCGTCAGTTTCATCAAGGGTGGACTGAGGGACCAGTCCATTTCGAGAACGACGCTGGAATGGGGGATCCCGGTCCCGGGAGACGAACGCCACGTCATCTACGTCTGGTTTGATGCCCTGATCAACTACCTGACCGTCTGCGGATACCCCGATGACGAGGCGAAATGGAAAAAATTCTGGCCGGTGGTTCGCCACCTGGTAGGCAAGGATATCATCCGTTTCCATTGCGTCGTCTGGCCAGCCATGCTTCTTGCCCTGGGAGTCAACCCGCCCCGCCAAGTCTTTTCCCACGGCTGGTGGACGGTCGAGGGGGAAAAGATGTCCAAGTCCAGGGGCAACGTGGTGGATCCGTTCGAGATGGTCGACCTCTACGGCCAGGATGCCTTTCGGTATTTCCTCCTCAGGGAAGTTCCCTTCGGGCTGGACGGGGATTTCTCGGAGAACGGCCTTGTCCGCCGGATCAATTCCGACCTGGCAAACGACCTGGGGAACCTGCTGAACAGGACCCTGCAGATGATCGAGCGTTTCAAGGGGTGCACGGTGAACGGGTGCGGCATTGCCGATGCGCTTGACCTTGAAATGGCCAAGTTGGCTTCGGACACGAAGGAGAGCGTCGCAGAAAAGATGGCGGAGTTCGCCTTCGACGAAGCCCTGAAGACCATCTGGACATTCGTTTCCAGGATGAACAAGTATATCGACGAAACGGCCCCGTGGAAGCTCGGGAAGGACAACGATCCCCGCCTGGATTCGGTTTTGGGGACCCTGTACCAGGCCCTCGTGCAGATTTCGCTCCTCGTCGCCCCCTTCATGCCGGGAACTTCCCGCCGCATGTGGGACCAGCTTGGCCTGGACGGCGATCCGAACAGTGTCCTTTTCGAGGATTACCCGTGGGGTTTCCTTCCCGAGGGCACCTCGATCAAGCGCGAGGAAATCCTCTTTCCCCGCATTGACCTGAAGGCCTGGGAAGCGGACAGGGCGGAGCGGGAAGCGAAAAAGAACCTGCTTCCGGATCCCGGCGAACACGAGGAAGAGGTTTCCGTCGAGGAATTCCGGAAGATTGAGTTGCGAACCGCCAGGGTCCTCGGCGTCGAACCGGTTCCCAACGCCAACAAGCTTTACAAGCTTGACCTTGACCTGGGATACGAGAGAAGGACGATCGTTTCAGGCATCCGCGAGTTTTACGAGCCTGAAGATCTCGTTGGCCGGGAGATTATCGTCATCTGCAACCTGAAACCGGCTAAACTCAGAGGCGTCGTCAGCAACGGCATGCTGCTTGCGGCGGAGAGTCCGGACGGGAAGGAACTTGCCCTCCTGACGCTCGACAGAAAGATTACTCCCGGCAGCCGGATTCACTGACCGTCTGCCTCCGCTGAACGATCTCCCCCCTGGGGATACGGCCTGGACATCGCGGGCAGCAACAGGCCCGCGATGCATTTTTGGAGGACCTGATGCGACTAGTCGACAGCCATTGCCATCTCAACATGAAGGAACTTTCAGCCACCCTGGAAACAGTCCTGCGTTCTGCCCGTGAGGCGGGGGTCCTGCGCCTCCTCGTTGCAGGATTTGACGAGCCCTCAAGCGGAGAAGCCGTCAACCTGGCAAAAAAGTACACCGGTGAAGGGGTTTTTGCCGCAGTGGGGATTCACCCACATGACGCGAAGGCCTGTCCCGGGGGAGAAATACCCGGGAGCCTCGCGGCCTGGGCCCTTGACGGCCGGGTTGTGGCTATTGGCGAGACGGGCCTTGATTTTCATTACGATCATTCTCCCAGGGAGGTGCAGGGGGAGTGTTTCCGCCAACACATCGACTTGGCCGTTAAGTTGGGAAAACCACTGGTCGTCCATGTGAGGGAGGCTTACGACGAGGCCCTGGAAATTCTCCGCGGAGAGAACGCGGATCGTTGCAGAGGGGTGATCCACTGCTTTGCCGGGGAGTGGCGCCATGCTGTGAAAGCCCTGGATCTCGGCTTTTTCATCTCCTTTGCGGGTCCCGTGACTTTCCCACGCTCGAGTGCCCTGAGGGAGGTCGCGGCAAAAGTCCCTCTGGATTGCCTGCTCTGCGAGACGGATTCCCCGTACCTGGCGCCCCAGCCGTGGAGAGGGAAAAGCAACCAACCTGCCTACGTCACGGCCATCTACGAAGCAATCGCGGCAGTACGAAAAATCCCAGCCGCGGAACTTGCCGAGGCGGTCTGGCAGAATGCCGCCAGGCTTTTCGGATGGGAGGCAGGAGATGTTTGAGTTCCGTCTTGAAGCGCGCTGCAAAGTGACAGGGGCGAGGGCGGGAACCTTGGCCACTCCCCATGGGATCATCGAAACCCCGGTTTTCATGCCCGTAGGGACCCAGGCAACGGTCAAGGCCATGACGCCTGGCGAACTCGCGGGAATGGGCTCCCGGATCATCCTCTCCAACACCTACCATCTCTACCTCAGGCCGGGGTCAGGCCTCATCAGGGAAGCGGGCGGGCTTCACCGGTTCATGGACTGGGATGGGGCTATC
This sequence comes from Sphaerochaeta sp. UBA5849, assembly GCA_002432715.1. GTDB lineage: Bacteria > Spirochaetota > Spirochaetia > Sphaerochaetales > Sphaerochaetaceae > Sphaerochaeta. Next base: position 15,247 of record DJGJ01000059.1, read on the forward strand.
CTGACCGATAGCGGGGGCTTCCAGGTTTTCTCGCTTTCCGACCTCCGCAAGGTGACCGACGAAGGGGTGACGTTTCGCTCCCACCTCGACGGTTCCTCGCATTTCATGACCCCGGAAATGGCGGTTTCGATTCAGGAAGAACTGGGAAGCGACATCGCCATGTGTTTCGACGAGTGTGTTCCCTACCCCTCTTCCGAAGCGGCCTCAATGGAGGCTGTACTAAGGACGACCCGATGGGCCCAGCGATGCAAGGCAGCCCATGGGAGTGTGGACCAGGCCCTGTTCGGCATCGTGCAGGGATCCGTCTTTGAAGCCCAACGCCTTCGGTCGGCAGAGGCCCTTATGGGGATCGGCTTTGACGGCTACGCCATCGGGGGCCTCTCTGTAGGAGAACCCCACGCGGAAATGTACCGGATCCTGGATGTATTGAACCCGGTCCTGCCGGTGGATCGCCCCCGCTACCTGATGGGGGTCGGGTTGCCTTCAAACCTGGTGGAGGGGGTAACGAGGGGAATCGACATGTTCGATTGCGTCCTGCCGACACGAACGGGCAGGAACGGCACGGTTTTCTTTTCCGGAGGCCGCCTTAACCTCAAGAATGCGGCCTTCGCCCGTGATTTCGGCCCTATAGACCCCGAGTGCGACTGCATGGTCTGCCGCCGTTTCACCAGGGCCTATCTGAGACATCTCTACAAGTCGGGCGAGATATTGGCCGCGAGGCTTTGTTCGTGGCATAACCTCCATTTCCTCGTGCATCTCATGAAACAGGCCAGGGAGGCGATTCTGGCAGGGCGATTCCCCGAATTCCGCGAGTCCTTCCTCGCCCGGTTCGGAGAAGGGGGCCCCGTTTCATGAGGGCAAAAATACTGGACGTCCAATCCGGCACTTCCGAAGGAGCCTTGCAGGAAGCAGCAGCGGTCCTGAGGGGGGGAGGCCTCGTCGTCTTCCCTACGGAGACGGTGTATGGCCTGGGGGCGAACGCCCTTGACGAGAAAGCCGTGCTGCGGATCTTCGAGGCAAAGGGAAGACCCGCCGACAATCCCCTTATCGTCCACGTGGCAGAAGTTTCCGGGGCGGAGAGAGTCGCCTTTGTGCCGAGGTTGGGGTATCTCCTAATGGACCGATTCTGGCCGGGGCCTCTAACTCTTGTCATGCCTGCCTGCCCGGTCGTACCCCCTTCCGTTACCGCAGGGCTTTCGACCGTAGCTGTACGAATGCCGGCCCAGCCCGTGGCCCTCGAATTGATCCGCCTTGCGGGAGTGCCCGTGGCGGCACCCAGCGCGAACCTGAGCGGACGGCCGAGTCCAACGGATGCCCAGGCAGTGGAGGAAGACCTGGGCGACCGGGTGGAAATGATCCTTGACGGGGGGCCCACGCAGGTGGGGGTTGAATCGACGGTACTTGACATCACGGGGGAAAAGGCCGTTTTACTGCGCCCCGGTGGTGTTTCGATAGAAGCCCTGGAGGAATTCCTGTGCTACCGTCCCTTCCTGCCCGGTGAAGATGGGGCGGCTACTCGCCGTTCCCCCGGTACTCGTTACCGGCATTATGCGCCGCGGGTTCCCCTTTTTCTACGCGAGGACGAATCGGTTTGGGAAAAGATCGAGGCTTGGGATCCCTCCAAAAGGGCCTACGTTGGAATTCGTGCCCCCGGTGCCTCTTTTGCCTTCGTCCGCCTCTTCCCGGATGCCGAGTCCTACGCCCGCGGACTATTTTCCGCCCTGCGGGAACTCGAAAGATCCGGCGCCTGCGTGATCGTGGCCGATTGGCCGGGAGAAGCCCGGGTAGGGCTCGCTCTCAGGGATCGGCTACGAAGGGCTTCCGGCGGGTCTAACATGCCCGAATAGCGAAGGGCCCTTGCCAAAAAGAGATCGGGTTGCTAAAATCCCGTTTGTTGGTTTCGATGTCGGGGTGGCGGAATTGGTAGACGCGCTAGACTCAGGCTCTAGTGGGCATTAGCCTGTGGGGGTTCAACTCCCCCCCTCGACACCATAAAAACTGGAAGAAGTTCCATGTCAGGTCGTGCCTGTCTGTTGACATTGCGCGGCCTTTTTGCTATTATGCCCCTTCGTCACCTCTAGGATTGTCCCCATAAACCCCTTAAGGGAGGTCGTAACTCCCATGACAGTTTTTGCCCCCTCAAAGAAGCACATTCAGCGCCGTGTTTTTGGGAGAGCCAAGGATCTCATTGATCTACCCGATCTTGTAGAGGTCCAGAGGAATTCCTACCGATGGTTTTTCCAGGCCGAAACAGAGGCGGATTCCCGCGAGGCCCAAGGCCTCCAGGAAATCCTGGCGGAGATTTTTCCCATTGAGAGCTACGACGGATCCTTCGCGCTCGAGTTCGTTCGCTATTTCGTGGACGAATCCCCGATCATGGAGGAGGAAGCGCGACAGCGGGACCTGACCTGGTCCATGCCTGTCCGTGCAACGATCCGTCTGGTGAACCGGAAGAACGGAGAAATCAAGGAAGAGGAGATATACCTCGGGGATTTTCCCGTCATGACGGACCGGGGAACGTTCATCGTCAACGGGACCGAGCGAGTGGTGGTCAACCAGCTGGCACGGTCGGCAGGCGTTTACTTCAGCGCGGACACCACCGTTCCTGGAGGAGAGTCGTATGCAGCCAAGGTGATCCCCGACAGGGGCGCCTGGCTCGAGTTTGACCTGACTCCCGGGGACGTCTTGTCCGTCAATATCGACAACCGCAAGAAGATCCCCGTTACGATGCTCCTTAAGGCCTTCGGGGCCACGAGCGACGAAGAGATACTGAAGCTGTTCGGGGCCGCTCCCGAGCAGATCGACCTCGTGGAACTCCATGAAGAGGCCAGGGGTCGCCTCCTTGCGGAAGCGGTTCTCGACAAGGAAGGGCAGGTCCTGATCCGCCGCAACGACCGGTTGACGAAAGAACACCTGGAACAGCTATTCGAAATGGGAATGACCAAGGTTTGGGTCTGGAGCGTCGACAACGCTATCGCAGCTACGTTGGAAAGGGACACTTCCCGCTCCGGGGAAGATGCGGTCCTTGAACTTTTCCGCCGCCTTCGCCCCAACGAGCCGGCCCGGATGGAGAACGCCCGGGAGTATGTGTACGGACTCTTTTTCGATACCCGACGGTATAATCTGGGCCGCGTCGGCCGCTATAAGCTAAACAAGCGACTTGGCCTTGAAATCCAGGAAAACCAGCGTCTCTTGACCATTGACGATGTCGTTGCCATTATCCAGGGGATTCTCAGGCTCCGTAATGCCGAGGAAACCGAAGACGATATCGACCATCTCGGAAACAGGAGAGTCAGGGCCGTTGGCGAACTCCTCCAGAACCAGGTCCGCATCGGCCTGCTGAGGATGGAACGTATCGCCAAGGAACGGATGACCACCCTGCCCGATCTGACAAACGCCACGGCGAAGGACCTTATCAACGTTCGCCCCATCTCCGCCTCATTGAGGGAATTCTTCGGGTCCGCCCAGCTTTCCCAGTTCATGGACCAGGTCAACCCGCTTGCCGAGCTTACCCACAAGAGAAGGCTCAATGCACTCGGTCCCGGTGGTCTTTCCCGCGACCGCGCCGGCTTTGAGGTTCGTGACGTTCACTACACCCATTATGGTCGTATTTGTCCCATCGAGACTCCTGAAGGACCGAACATCGGTCTCATCGTTTCGCTGGCAAACTATACCCGCATCAACCAGCATGGATTTTTGGAGACCCCGTACCGCAAGGTAGTCAATGGAGTGGTCACCAAGCAGTACCGCTATTTGGATGCGAACGATGAAGAGAAGTTCTTCATCGCCCAGGCTTCAGCCAAGTTGGACAGTGACGGCAATTTCCATGACAATGAGGTTCCTGTACGCAGAAGTGGAGACTACTCCACCAAGCCGCCGGCCGAAATCAAGTACATGGACGTTGATCCGAAGCAGGTCATCAGTGTTGCAGCCTCCCTTATTCCGTTCCTTGAGCACGACGATGCCAACCGAGCCTTGATGGGTTCGAACATGCAGCGTCAGGCGGTTCCCCTTGTATTTCCCGAAACCCCGCGTGTGGGTACCGGCATGGAAGGCAAGACCGCGTATGACAGTGGTGTATTGGTAAAGGCCAAGCGAAGTGGAACGGTTACGTATGTAAGCTCCGACCGTGTGGTGGTTCAGCCTGATTCTGCAGAGATTCAAGGCCAACTGGATACCTACGAGGTGCAGAAATACCAGAGAACCAACCAGGATACCTGTTTCAACCAGAAGCCGATCGTATCGTTCGGCCAGCATGTTGAGGCCGGTGAAGTGTTGGCTGACGGTCCTGCAACACAGAGTGGTGAGTTGGCGCTCGGACGCAACATTCTTGTAGGCTTCGTTCCTTGGAACGGCTACAACTATGAGGACGCCGTTCTCATCAGTGAGCGCGTTGTCAAGGACGATATTTTCACCTCGGTCCACATCAAGGAGTTCACCACTGATATCCGTGAGACCAAGCTCGGTCCTGAGAAGCTTACCCGCGATATCCCCAATACGAGCGAGAAAATGCTTGAGCAGTTGGATGAGGATGGCATTGTACGCATCGGAACCGCAGTTCGCCCGGGCTCGATTCTGGTCGGCAAGGTGACTCCCAAGAGTGAGAGCGATACGACTCCCGAGTTCAAGTTGCTCAACTCGATTTTCGGTGAGAAGGCCAAGGAGGTTCGCGACACCTCCCTGAAGGTTCCCCATGGAACCGAGGGTACGGTCATCGACATCCAGCGCCTCAAGCGGAGCAACAATGACGAGCTTCCTCCCGGTGTTGAGGAGACGGTGAAGGTCCTTATCGCCACCAAGCGCAAGCTCAGGCAAGGTGACAAGATGGCGGGAAGGCATGGCAACAAGGGTGTTGTAAGCCGAATTCTTGCCGAGGAAGACATGCCGTACATGGCTGATGGCACTCCGCTTGATGTCTGCTTGAACCCGTTGGGCGTTCCGTCCCGAATGAACATCGGTCAGTTGATGGAGACCCAGCTGGGTTGGGCTGCCGTGAAGCTGGACAAGTGGTATTCCACTCCGGTCTTCCAGAGTGCAACGATGGCTCAGATCGAGGAGAAAATGCGCGAGGCGGGGCTGCCTGAGAACTCCAAGACCGTTCTTTACAACGGTTTGACCGGTGTTCCGTTCGTCAACCCTGTATTCTGCGGATATATCTACTATTTGAAGCTGCACCACCTGGTCGATGACAAGATGCATGCCCGTTCAACCGGTCCCTACTCTCTGGTAACCCAGCAGCCGCTCGGCGGCAAGGCTCAGTTCGGTGGTCAGAGACTCGGAGAGATGGAAGTGTGGGCCCTTGAGGCGTACGGCGCTGCCAATACGCTGCAGGAGCTTTTGACCATCAAGAGTGACGACATGAACGGACGTGTCAAGATTTATGAGAGTATCGTCAAGGGTGAGCCGGCTACTACAGCAGGAATGCCCGAGGCATTCAACGTTTTGGTTCAGGAGATCCGCGGCTTGGCTCTGGATATGTCTGTGTATGACTCCAAGGGTCGGCAGGTGCCCCTTACCGAACGTGATGAAGAGTTGATCGCCAAGCAGTCGAAAGGCTCCCTCAACTAACCAGGAGAAGTACGGATGAAAGAAATTCAAGATTTCGATAGCATCATGATAAAGCTGGCTTCGCCGGAACAGATCAAGGATTGGTCCTACGGCGAGGTGAAGAAGCCGGAGACGATCAACTACCGCACCCTTCGTCCGGAGCGCGATGGTCTTTTCTGCGAAAAGATTTTCGGTACGACCAAGGAGTGGGAGTGCTACTGCGGTAAATTCAAATCGATTCGCTACAAGGGTGTCATTTGCGACCGGTGTGGTGTCGAGGTTACCAATACCAAGGTGCGTCGTGAACGCATGGGTCACATCACCTTGGCGGCCCCGGTTTCCCATATTTGGTACTATCGCTCGGTTCCCAGCCGTATGAGCATGCTGCTCGATATTACCCGCAACTCCCTGCAGAGCATTCTTTACTATGAGAAATATGTAGTGATCAACGCAGGGGATACCAATCTGAAGAGCAAGCAGTTGCTTTCCGAAGAGGAGTACTGGCAGGCTCGTGAGCAGTATGGCGACTCTTTTGAGGCAGGCATGGGTGCCGAGGCGGTACGCAAGCTTTTGGTCAATCTCGACCTCGAGGAACTCTCTCGCGATCTTCGCGAACAGATGCGCCTCAAGGGAGACAAGGCTGACAAGCGCCTGCTCAAGCGCATCGAGGTGTGTGAAAACTTCCGTGACAGCGGCAACCGCCCTGAGTGGATGATTCTCACCGTCATTCCTGTCATTCCCCCCGATCTCAGGCCCATGGTACAGCTCGATGGCGGCCGTTTTGCCACCAGCGACCTGAATGACCTGTATCGTCGCGTGATCAACCGAAACAACCGTCTTGACCGTTTGGTCAAGCTCAACGCACCGGACATCATCATCCGCAATGAGAAGCGTATGCTTCAGGAAGCGGTGGATGCTCTCTTTGACAACTCAAAGCGCAAGCGGGTTGTCAAGGGCGCGAGCAACAGGCCGTTGAAGAGCCTCTCCGACATGCTGAAGGGCAAGCAGGGCAGGTTCCGACAGAACTTGCTCGGAAAGCGTGTTGACTACTCCGGACGTTCGGTAATCGTTGTCGGTCCCGAGCTGAGAATGCACCAGTGCGGTCTTCCTTCGAAGATGGCCCTTGAGCTGTACAAGCCTTTCATCATGAAGAAGCTGGTACAGGATGGCGTTGTCTACAATATCAAGAAGGCGAAGAGCCTGGTTGAGGAAGAGACCGATGCCGTATGGTCCATCCTTGATGAAGTTGTCAAGGAACACCCTGTCCTGCTCAACCGTGCACCTACGCTGCACCGTCTTGGCATTCAGGCTTTCGACCCCGTCCTCGTGGATGGAAAGGCCATCAAGCTGCATCCGCTGGTATGTCATGCCTACAACGCCGACTTCGACGNNGCGACCAGATGGCGGTGCACGTACCGTTGACGCATGCAGCCCAGCTTGAGTGTTGGACGCTGATGCTCAGTGTTACAAACCTGCTCGACCCCGCAAACGGAAAACCGATCGTCTATCCTTCTCAGGACATGGTTCTTGGTATCAACTACCTGACCCGTGACATGAAGGGTGCCGCCGGCGAAGGCAAGTATTTTGACAATATCGACGAGCTTGAGGCGGCTCTTGATACCGGACTGCTCTCCTATAATGCGAGGATTCGCTACAAGCTGGAGAATGGGACCAAGATTGAGACCACTCCCGGCCGCGTTCTTTTTAATTCCGTCCTTCCCAAGAGTGTTCCGTTCCAGAACGCAACCCTCGGAGACAAGGAGCTCAAGGCTTTGATCGGTGACACCCTGAAGGCCAACGACAACTCCATCGCCGTTGAGATGCTCGACTCCATCAAGGATATCGGTTACAAGTATGCAACGCTCTTCGGTGCAACCATCGGCCTGTCGGATATGATCGTTCCCGCCGCCAAGCAGGAATTGGTCAGTAAGGCGAACAACGAGCAGCAGAGAATTCTCGAGCAGTATCGCCAGGGTCATATCACCCAGGAAGAACGGTACAACAGGGTCATCGAGGTCTGGACACAGACCAATGACCAGCTTACCGACGCTTTGATGGGTGAGTTGCGAAGCAGCCAGAACGGCTTCAACCCGCTGTTCCTCATGGCTGACTCCGGTGCTCGAGGATCGAAGACCCAGATCAGGCAGCTTGGTGGTATGCGCGGTTTGATGGCAAAGCCGTCCGGCGACGTCATCGAATTCCCCATCAAGTCGAACTTCAAGGAAGGTCTTTCGATCATCGAGTTTTTCATTTCCACCAACGGTGCCCGTAAAGGTCTGTCCGATACCGCACTCAAGACTGCTGAGGCAGGGTACCTTACCCGCCGTCTGGTTGATATCAGCCAGGATGTTGTCATCAATGAGGATGACTGCCACACAATCAACGGTATCTGGAGAGGAGCTCTCAAGGATGGTGATGAGATTATCGAATCGCTGTCCGAGCGCATCGTCGGACGCTGTCCCGTCGAGGATGTCATGCATCCCTTCTCCCGTCAGGTCATTGCCCAGGCCAATGTCGAAATCGATGAGGCTACCGCCCTCAAGATCGAGGAAGCCGGTATTGAGAGCGTATTGCTGAAGACTGTGCTAACCTGTGAAGCGAAACACGGTGTCTGCCGCAAGTGCTACGGCCGCAATCTTGCAACCAACAGGCCGGTTGTCATCGGTGAGGCGGTCGGCATCATCGCCGCCCAGTCCATCGGTCAGCCGGGTACCCAGCTGACGATGCGTACGTTCCACGTCGGTGGTACTGCTTCGACGAGTGCAGAGGAGAACAAGCTTACTTTCAACTATCCCGTGCTTATCGGCAACATCACCGGAACCAGGGTCGTCCGAGAGAGTGACTCGATCGATGTATTCACCCGCAAGGGCCACATCGAATATTTCCGTGTCAATGCCGTTATTGATGAAGGTCAATACGACTCCTTGTTGGTTGAGGATGGATCGATTGTAGCCAAGGGAACCCCGTTGTACCTGAAGAAGGGCAAGGAAGTGACCAGTGGAGAGAACGGGTCGGTAAAGATTGTCGGTTCCAAGGTGTATCTTGTCGGCCACTCCACCAGTCAGGTGGTCAAGACCGGTTCCGAGCTCTTGGTTGCAAGCGGCCAGTTTGTGGAGGCGAAGACTCCGATTGTCTCCTTCGACCCATTCAGTGAACCTGTGTTGGCTGAAGTAGGCGGTTTTGTCAACTTCGTCGATATCAAGCTGGGAACCACCTTGATCGAGGAAGTGAACGAAGAGACAGGCAATATCGAGAAGAAGATTACCGAACACAGTTTGGAGTCGCTCCAGCCCCGCATCGAGATTACGAGTGCAGAGCACGGAAAGGGCGATGTGCTTGCAGCATATCTGTTGCCCGGCGGCTCGTATCTGCAGATCAATGATAATGCCAAGGTCTATAAGGGCACCATTCTTGCCAAGCTGCTGAAGGAAGGTGTCAAGACCAAGGATATCACCGGTGGTCTTCCCCGTGTCGGCGAGCTTTTCGAGGCTCGAAGGCCCCGCAACGCGGCAATCCTTGCCCAGGTTGCAGGCTTGGTAAGCTTTGCATCAATCGTCAAGGGCAAGCGGACCATCGTGATCACCGATCCGTACGGCCATGAGTACAAGCACATGGTACCGATGGGCAGGAATCTGTTGGTACGTGACGGCGACTCGGTGGAAGCTGCCGAGGCACTGTGTGACGGCTCTGTGGATCCGCACGACATCCTGGACATCCTCGGGGAGAACGCTTTGCAGTCCTTCCTGGTGGACGAGGTTCAGGAGGTTTACCGCATGCAGGGTGTACAGATCAACGACAAGCACCTTGGCATCATTGTCAGGCAGATGCTCCGCAAGGTCGAGGTTGTCCATGTCGGTGATACCAACCTGATTCATGGGCAGCAGGTTGATAAGTATCGGTTCTTCGAGGAAAATGACCGGGTGATCGCCGAAGGCGGCGAGCCTGCTGTTGCAAGGCCGTTGCTGCTTGGCATCACCCGTGCATCCTTGAGCATCGACTCCTTCATCAGTGCAGCCTCCTTCCAGGAGACTACCAAGGTCTTGACAAACGCAGCAATTGCTGGTAGTAAAGATGAGTTGCGCGGTCTGAAAGAGAACGTCATCATCGGCCACCTCATTCCTGCCGGAACCGGCATGAAGAAGTACCGTGATGTGAAACTCAAGGACGAGGAGTTGCTTGCACTGCAGCAGAAAGTTGATGCGGTCAAGGAGTCCAGGCGTCAAGAGATGATTGATGACGATGATTTCGACGTCGAAGATTTGGCAGACATGAAATCCGTAGGTGATACCGTGGATGTGGACGATTTGGACGAGGAGTGATGGATGCGCCTGTCGGCGTATCCACAGCCTGGAACGACTCGTGTAAAAACCACACCGCTGTGTCCATGCTGGGTACGGATTTTACATACGAGGCGCTGCCCGTAGGGGTGGCGCAGATCCCTGCTTTTGTGAGAGGCGGTGGATCAAAGAAAGAAAAGGGAGTGTGTCTACAAGATGCCTACTATTAATCAGCTGATCAGAAAAGGGAGGACAAGCGTCCGCAACAAGACCAAGTCCCCAGCCCTTGAAGGTTGTCCCCAGAAGCGTGGTGTTTGCACCAGGGTTATGACCGTCACCCCGAAGAAGCCGAACTCTGCTCTGAGAAAGGTCGCCCGTGTGCGCCTTTCCAACGGTATTGAAGTTACCGCGTACATTCCCGGTATCGGACACAATCTGCAGGAGCACTCTGTTGTTCTTCTGCGCGGTGGAAGGGTCAAGGACCTTCCCGGTGTTCGCTATCACATTGTCCGCGGTGCCAAGGATACCCTCGGTGTTGCAGATCGGAAGAGAAGTCGCTCCAAGTATGGTGCGAAGAGACCCAAGGCTTGATAAGGGAGGAGATGGAATATGTCAAGAAGAACTACTGCTCCCGTCAGGGAAGTATTGCCCGATCCCGTCTATGGGAGTGTCATTGTTGAGAAGTTCATCTGCCGCATGATGGTGGATGGCAAGAAGTCCATCAGCACCAGGATCATCTACCAGGCTATGGCCAGCCTTGGCGAGAAGACCGGTGAGAAGCCGTTGGACGTATTTCTCAAAGCCTTGGAAAATGTGAAGCCTGTTGTAGAAGTAAAGAGCCGCCGTGTCGGTGGTGCCACCTATCAGGTTCCTGTTGAGATTCGTGACAATCGCCGCGAAGCGCTTGCAATGCGTTGGATTATCACCGCCGCCCGCAATCGCAATGGTCGCAGCATGGCTGAGAAGCTCGGTGCCGAGCTCCTTGATGCCTTCCAGAATACCGGTTCCGCCTTCAAGAAGAAGGAAGACACCCACAGGATGGCAGAGGCCAACAAGGCTTTCAGTCACTACCGTTGGTAGTCCTATACCAAAGAAAATCCGGCTTTTTCAAAAGAAAAGCCGGTTTTTTTTGTATCTGTATATAAACAAAAGAGTATTGCTTGACATAAAAACTGCTTTCGCATATAGTGCTTAAGGTGTCCGCACAGCTATGCCTATGCGGTGCTATGAAGAGCCAAACCAATTATTGCAGAAGCAATGATAAGGTGGTTTCAGGCAGTACGAAGTTTTTTAAAAAACTTATACTATGTCGTCAGGATGGATTCTCCAGGCCTGAGGACCTCTGGAATCCTCTTATGTCATGTTTCCAAGTAATTAGTTTGTCTCAATCGGAATGGTAAAGGCTTTGGGCCTTTATGAGCACATATTAATTATTTTTGTGACCGTCTATGGAACGTCACAAGGAGGAAATGATGGCAAAAGAGAAATTTCAGAGGAACAAGCCACACGTAAACGTAGGAACCATCGGTCACGTTGACCATGGCAAGACTACCCTTACCGCAGCAATTACCATGCACTGTGCAAGACTGTTCGGCGATAAGGCACTCGCTTACGATGCAATTGACAACGCCCCTGAAGAAAAAGAGCGTGGTATTACCATTAACACCAGACACGTTGAGTATCAGTCCACCAACAGGCACTATGCTCACGTTGACTGCCCGGGTCACGCTGACTACATCAAGAACATGATCACCGGTGCTGCTCAGATGGACGGCGCCATCATCGTCGTTGCAGCAACCGACGGAGCCATGGCTCAGACCAAGGAGCACATCCTTCTTGCCCGCCAGGTTGGTGTACCCTGCTTGATCGTGTTCATCAACAAGTGCGACCAGGTTGACGATCCTGAATTGATCGATCTCGTTGAGGAAGAGATGCGCGACCTGCTTCGTGCACAGGGATTCGATGGCGACAACGCTCCGGTAATCCGCGGCAGCGCCTATGAAGCCATGACCGAGCCTGACAATCCTGAGAAGACCAAGTGCCTCGACGAGCTGCTCGAAGCCATGGACACCTATATTCCGCTTCCGGAGCGTGCTGTTGACCAGCCCTTCCTGATGCCGATTGAAGACATCTTCTCCATCTCCGGTCGCGGTACCGTTGTTACCGGTCGTATCGAACGCGGTATCATCAAGGTCAACGATCCTGCTTCCATCGTCGGTATCAAGGAAACCCGTGACACCGTCGTAACCGGCGTTGAGATGTTCAACAAGCTGCTCGACGAAGGTCAGGCTGGTGACAACATCGGAGCACTGCTGCGCGGTGTTGACAAGAAGGACGTTGTTCGCGGCCAGGTTCTGGCAAAGCCCAAGTCGATCATGCCCCACGCCAAGTTCAATGGTACCGTGTACGTATTGAGCAAGGATGAAGGCGGTCGTCACTCTCCGTTCTTCAGCGGCTATCGCCCGCAGTTCTATTTCCGCACCACTGACATCACTGGTACGGTAAACCTGCCCGAAGGCAAGCAGATGGTTCTGCCTGGTGACCACACCGAGATTATTGTTGAGCTGATTCACCCGATCGCCATGGACAAGGGCCTCCGCTTCGCTATCCGCGAAGGTGGTAGAACCGTTGCTTCCGGTCAGGTAACCGAGATTATCGACTGAGTTCATTGACGAATGTCTTGCCATCATCGGTTGGTGATGGCAAGGCCCGTTTTTTGGAGGAATAATGGCTAAAGAAAGAATTCGAGTAAGGTTGAGAGGCTTTGATATTGAGCTTGTTGAACAGAGCTCTAAAGCTATCGTTGAAACTGTCGTCAGGGCTGGCGCTACTGTGTCCGGGCCTGTTCCTCTCCCGACTCGTATTAACAAGTACACTGTCCTGAGATCGCCCTTTGTCAATAAAAAGTCTCGTGAACAATTCGAGATGAGAACCCACAAAAGGTTGATTGACATTTTGGATCCTACATCAAAAGTCATGGATGCCCTCATGAAGCTTGAGCTCCCTGCCGGTGTGGATGTAGAGATTAAACAGTAAGAGAGTTGAGGTAAGAGATGTTAGGGCTTATCGGCAAAAAAGTTGGAATGACACAGGTGTTTGATGCGCAAGGCAGGCTCACACCCGTGACTGTAATAAAAATTGAGGGCAATGTTGTTGTCGGGGAACGTACTGACGAAAAGCACGGATATAGTGCTGCCGTCCTGGGTTCCATTGACAAGAAAAAAAGCACTATCACCAAGCCGTATGCAGGGCAGTTCACCGATGTGTGTGAGCCGAAGCAGCATGTCATTGAGTTCCGTGACTATGACAAGGAACTTACCGTCGGCGAGGTGTTGGGCGTGGATATATTCAAGGACGCCGCCTTTGTGGACGTCACCGGGACTACGAAAGGTAAGGGTTATGCCGGTGGTATGAAGCGTCATGGCTTCTCTGGCGGTCGCGCCACCCACGGTTCCAAGTTCCACCGCGATATCGGTGGTACTGCAATGTCATCCACCCCTGCCCGCACGTTCAAGGGTCACCGAATGGCCGGCCACATGGGTAATGAGAGGATGACGGTTCAGAACCTGAAGGTCGTCCGTGTCGATGAAGAGATGCAGGTCCTTATGGTTAAGGGTGCAATCCCTGGCCCCGCCCAGAGTGTCGTCATCGTCAAGAAAGCGATTAAGAAGTAGGGGCGAGATATATGGAAACGAAAGTCTTTTCAATTGACGGCAGTGAAGTCAGAAGCATTGAGTTGAATGATCAAGTGTTCAACAGAGAAGTGAGTGACGGATCCATTTATTATGCCGTAAACAACGAGCTTGCAAACCGGCGTGTCGGTACTGCATGCACGAAGACCCGCGCTGAGGTCCATTACAGCAACGTAAAGCCATACAAACAGAAGGGAACCGGTAACGCACGTGCCGGTGACAAGAAGTCTCCCATCTGGGTTGGTGGTGGTACGATTTTCGGACCCAAGCCGCGTGATTATAGCTACACCCTTCCCAAGAAGATGAAGAGGCTTGCCATGAAGAGCCTGCTCTCTTTGGGGGTCAAGGAGGAGCGCCTCGTAGTAGTTGAGGATTTCTCCATTGAAAGTGGCAAGACCAAGGATTTGAACCAGATCATCAAGAATTTTGTGAAGGATGAGTCCAGAACCATCCTGATCTTGAAGGATGATGATGAGATGGTGCGCCGCGCTGCGAGGAACATTCCGTACCTGCGTGTTCTCTCATACAACAGGCTTTCTGCAAAGGAACTGCTGTATGGAAGAAAGCTCTTGGTTCTGGAAGGTGCCGCTAAAAATCTGAACGATTTCTACGGCGACAAATAAGGGGACCGGAAATGAGAGCAGATCAAATTATCATCGAGCCCGTTCTGAGCGAAAAAACAAACATTGCTCGTGAAGGCGAAACGAAAAAGTACACGTTCAAGGTCCACATGGACAGCAATAAATTCCAGATCAAGGCTGCTGTAAAGGAGCTGTTTGGAGTTGAGGTTGCCGATTGCAACGTGATGATTGTAAAGGGCAAGCCGAAGTATTCCCGCGGTAAGGGTGGCAGCATCCTTGGTAACACCGGTGATTGGAAGAAGGCTGTCGTAACCTTGGCCAAGGGTGCAACCATCCAGGCCATCGAAGGCGTATAAGGAGAAGTTGGAACATGGCTCTAAAAACTTACAAGCCCAATACTCCCGGCCTTCGCCAGAAGACTACTTTGGTCTTCAGCGAGCTGACTGCCAGCAAGCCTGAGAAGTCCTTGACCGTCGGCCTTACCAAGAAGGCTGGTCGGGATACTTTCGGGCGCATCAGTGTTCGCCGTAGAGGCGGTGGCCATAAGCGTGCATATCGTATTATCGATTTCAAGCGCGACAAGTACGGCATTCCCGGAATTGTCAAGACTATCGAATACGATCCGAACCGCAGTGCAAACATTGCCTTGGTATTCTATGCCGACGGCGAGAAGCGCTACATGATTGCTCCGAAGGGACTGACCGTAGGGACCACCGTGGTCAGCGGACCTGATGCTCCCATTCAGAGCGGCAATGCTCTTCCTTTGAAGAAAGTGCCCCTTGGGTTGATGGTCCACAACGTTGAGCTCACCCTCGGTCGCGGTGGACAGCTTGTCCGCTCTGCAGGTCTTGGTGCAACCGTTGTCGCCAAGGAAGGTGACTATGTAACGCTGCGCCTCCCCTCCGGTGAAATGCGCATGGTGTTCGGTGAGTGTTATGCTACCCTCGGGCAGCTCGGCAATGAAGACCATATGAATGTCAGCCTCGGAAAGGCCGGCGCAAGCCGTCACCTGGGAAGAAGGCCCAAGGTTCGCGGTGTTGCAATGAACCCGATCGATCACCCGCATGGTGGTGGTGAAGGCAAGACTGCAGCTGGACGCAACCCTGTTACCCCGTGGGGTAAGCCGACCAAGGGTGGCAAGACTCGTTCCAAGAAGAAGCCTTCCGGTGCCTTTATCGTGAAGAAGCGGAAGTAGGAGAAGAAAGTGGCTAGATCAATCAAAAAAGGTCCTTTTATTGAGAAGAAATTGTATAAGAGGATTCAGGAGTCTCTCAAGACTAATCAGAAGCAGATGATCAAGACTTATTCCCGCTGTTCAACGATCATCCCTGAAATGGTGGGATTCACGATTTCCGTCTACAACGGAAAGACTTGGATTCCTGTATTTGTGACGGAGAACCTGGTAGGGCACAAGCTTGGTGAGTTTTCACCCACCAGAATCTTCCGCGGGCATGCATCCGACAAGAAGGTTGGTTAATCGCAATGGGTACTAATATGGAAGAAAAGAAAGGTTACTCAGCAACTGCAAAGTATCTGATGGTATCTCCTTCCAAGGTTCGCCCCGTCGCCAATCTTGTGAGGAATAAGTCCTATGTGGAGGCTGTTGCAATTCTCGAGGCTATGCCCCAGAAGGGATCGAATTTGATCCTGAAAGTGTTGCAATCCGCTTGTGCAAATGCTCTTGATCAGAACAAGAAGATCGATGAAGAGAATCTTGTGATCAAGGAGTTGCAGGTTAACGAGGGTCCGAGGCTCAAGAGAGTCTGGCCGAGATCCCATGGAAGACGGGATATTCTGCTTAAGAGGATGTCACACATTACCGTCGTCGTTGACGAAAAAGCAAGCGTGAGGAAATAAATGGGCCAGAAAGTTAATCCTATTGGACTCCGTCTTGGAGTCAACAAGACCTGGAAGTCCAAATGGTATGTGGACCCCAGGGAGTATGCAGAGACCCTGCACGAAGATTTGAAGCTGAGAAAGGCTTTGGTTGAATGCCCGGAAGTCCAGGGTGCTGAAATTTCCGATGTTGAAATCATCCGCAAGCCTCAGCGCATTACGATTGTAATCACCACCAGCCGCCCCGGCATCATTATTGGAAGCAAGGGTGCTAATGTTGAGAAGCTTGGTGAACGTCTGCAGAAGCTTTCCAACAAGAAGGTGCAGATTAAGATCAAGGAAATCAAGAAGCCCGAGGCGGATGCCCAGTTGATCGCCATGAACGTCGCCAAGCAGCTTGTATCCCGCGGTTCTTTCCGCAGAGCAATGAAGACTGCTGTTTCCAAGGCGATTCAGAGTGGTGCCCAGGGTGTGAAGATCAGGCTGAGCGGTCGTATCGGTGGTGCAGAAATTGCACGCTCGGAGTGGATGAAGGAAGGACGTGTTCCTCTTCATACCCTGCGCAGCGACATCGACTATGGTTTTGCTACTGCTAATACTACCTTTGGTGTCATTGGCGTCAAGGTTTGGGTATTCAATGGTGAAATCTACGATCGTACAATCAAAGAGGACGCCGGCGGGTTGGTAAGAAAGCCCAGCAAGAGCGAAAGCCTTGAGGCAAGGAGTTAGTAGGCCATGCTTAGTCCAAAGAGAGTAAAATATAGAAAGAAACAGCGTGGTACCACCGATGGTGTTGCCCATCGCGGAATTACGATTGCTTTTGGTGAGTATGCCCTGTTGGCTCTCGAGCCGAAGTGGATTACAAACCGCCAGATTGAGGCAGCTCGTATCGCGATGACCCGTCATATCAAGCGCGGTGGTAAGGTTTGGATCAGGATTTTCCCCGACATGCCTTACACCAAGAAGCCTGCTGAAACCCGTCAGGGTAACGGTAAAGGCGCTCCCGAAGGCTGGGTTGCTGTGGTAAAGACCGGTGCTGTCATGTTTGAAATGGGCGGCGTTACTGAAGAGCTGGCTCGTGAAGCATTGGCGCTTGCAGCGTCCAAGCTTCCGATTAAGACGAAGTTTGTCGCCAGAAGGGAAGTGGAGTGAGAGTATGAAAAATTCATATAATGATTTGACCCTTGACGAGCTGACTGCCAAGAAGGAAAAGCTGCACAAAGAGTATTTTGACCTTCGCATGGGAAGAGTGCTCGGGCATGTGGAAAATCCGCTTGCTGTTCGCACCATCAGGCGGAATATCGCTCGTGTGAATACCCGCATTCGTGAATATGAGCTCGGAATCCGGAAAGCGGCAAAGTAAGGGAGAGCGATTCAGATGGAAGTTAACAAGAAGAGTTTTACCGGCCAGGTGGTCAGTGACAAGATGGACAAGACTATTGTCGTGGCCATCTCCTCCAGAAGACTGCATCCCCTGTATAAGAAGTATGTGACCACCACCAAGAAAGTGAAGGCACATGATGAAAGGAACGAGGCCAATATCGGCGACACAGTACGTATTGTTGAAAGCCGCCACATCAGCAAAGATAAGTGCTGGCGTCTCGTGCAGATCGTCGAGCGCGCTCGCTAATAGGAGAGAGACGATATGGTACAGATGCAGACGTATTTGAATGTTGCGGACAACAGTGGTGCCAAGCAGGTGCAGTGCATCAAGGTGCTTGGCGGCAGCCACCGGTATGTTGCCGGCATCGGTGATATTATTGTGGTTGCTGTAAAGAATGCCCTGCCCCACGGCGCCATCAAGAAGGGTGACGTCATGAAGGCGGTCATTGTGAGGACAAAGAAGGAATACCGCCGACCTGACGGTACCTATATCAGGTTCGATGACAATGCTTGTGTTATCATCGATGCCAACAATAACCCGCGCGGCAAGCGTATCTTCGGGCCCGTAGCTAGAGAGCTGCGTGACAAGTACATGAAGATCGTTTCACTCGCGCCGGAAGTGTTGTAGGAGTGTGCACATGAAGCTTAAGAAGAACGACACCGTACTGATTATTGCTGGAAAGGACAAAGGAAAGTCCGGCAAAATCGTAAAGGTAGACCGTGAGAATGAGAGGGTCGTCGTCCAGGGTGCCAACATGGTCAAGAAGACCATGAAAAAGAAGAATTCGCAGGATAAGGGCGGCATCATGGAAATCGAGGCTCCGATCCACGTTTCCAACGTTGCGTATGTCACCAGCAAGGGTGAGCCTACCAGGATCGGGTACAAGTTTGATGAAAGTGGAAACAAAGTCCGCTATGCCAAGAAAACCGGGGAAGTGATCTAATGGAAAAGTTCGTACCAAACCTTAAAACGAAATACCTCGAAACTGTGGCACCTGCCCTGTTCAAGGAACTTGGCTACACCTCCAAGATGCAGATTCCAGCCTTGGAAAAGATTGTTGTCAGTGTTGGTGTCGGCGAGGCTATTACCAATAAGAAGCTTCTCGATGCTGCTGTGAAAGAGCTCGAGCAGATCACCGGTCAGCATGTACTGAAAACCAAGGCCAGGAAGTCCATTGCCAACTTCAAGGTCCGCGAGGGTCAGGAGATTGGCGCCATGGTCACCCTTCGCGGGGATAACATGTGGTTTTTCCTGGAACGGTTGATTAGTATTGCTCTTCCCCGCGTCAAGGACTTCAAGGGTGTAAAGCCTAATGCTTTTGACGGTCATGGAAACTATTCGCTTGGCATCACCGAGCAGATTATTTTTCCGGAAATCGACTTCGACAAGATCGAGCGTGTCAGCGGCTTCAATATCGCCATTGTTACGACCGCGAAGACCGATGAAGAAGGCTACGCCCTGCTTGCAAAGCTTGGCATGCCCTTCAGCAAATAAGGGTGGAGACATATGGCAAAGAAATCAATGATCGTAAAGGCCAATAGGGAACCCAAGTTCAGTACCAGACACGTCAACCGCTGTAAAGTGTGCGGCAGACCCCGTGGCTATATGCGCCAGTTCGATATGTGCAGGATCTGCTTCCGCAAATTGGCAAGTGAAGGCCAGATTCCTGGTGTTACCAAATCCAGTTGGTAGGAGAGAAAAATGGCTGTAAGTGATCCAGTTGCTGATATGCTGACCAAAATCAGAAATGCTAGTTTGGCTAAGCATGAAAAAGTAGATATCTCCACTTCAAAGATGAAGCTTCAGATCGTGAAGATTCTCAAGAATGAGGGATTTATCAAGAACTTCAAGAAGGTGACGAAGGATGGTATTTCGTACATCCGCGTTTTCTTGAAATATGACGAGACTCAGGGGCCTGTGTTGCACGGGATTGAACGCATTTCCACTCCTGGACGCCGGATTTATACCGGATACAGGGATATGCCCCGTGTGTACAACGGACATGGTGTTGTTGTAGTATCCACTTCTGCTGGTATCATTACCGGTAAGAAGGCGACTGAGAACAAGGTCGGTGGTGAGCTGATCTGCTCTATTTGGTAAGGTGGTATAACATGTCCAGAATTGGAAAATTGCCGATCACAGTACCTCAAGGGGTGAAGATTGCCGTCACCGATGGTGTTGTTCATGTCGAAGGTCCGAAGGGAAAGCTTACTTGCCCTACCCGTTCTGAAGTGGTAGTCACCATCAAGGGTACCGAGGTCAAGGTTGCTCCCAGGGATGAGTCCAAGGAAGCCAATGCTTTCCAAGGTCTCTATCGCCAGTTGATCAACAACATGGTCGAGGGCGTCTCCAAAGGATTCTCCCGCACCCTGCTGATCAATGGTGTCGGTTATCGTGCCGACCTGAAAGGGAATCTGCTGACGCTGAACCTCGGCTTCTCCGAATTGTTTGAAGTTGTAATTCCCCAGGGAATCACTGCTACTGTTGAGAACCCCAACAAGGTTGTCTTCAGCGGCATTGACAAGCAGCTTGTCGGACAGACTTGTGCCGAGATTCGCTCCCTCCGCGGACCTGAGCCGTATAAGGGCAAGGGTATTCGGTACGATAACGAGGTCATCCGTCGCAAGGCTGGTAAGACCGCTTCGGCAAAGAAATAGTGGGTAGGTAAGAAAGATGAATAGAGTAATCGACAAGAGGAAGAAGCTTGCTCGCCGCAAGCATCATATTCGCAAGAACATCTCCGGTACTGCCAGCAAGCCAAGGATGAGCGTATTCCGCAGCAACTCCCACATGTATGTTCAGGTCATCGACGATGTGGCCGGGTGCACCCTTGTGTCCGCCAGCTCCATGGAAGGTGAATTGAAGGGCTTGAAGAACAATGTTGCCGATGCAGCCAAGCTTGGAGAGGCCGTCGGGAAGAAAATGCTCGAGAAGAACATCGATACCTGTGTGTTCGATCGTAACGGCTATCTGTTCCACGGCATTGTCAAGAGCATCGCTGACGGCGCACGTAAAGCCGGCGTCAAGTTCTAGGGGGAAACTGTGGAAAGATCCAGAGAAAGAGATAACAATAAGAACGACGGGTATGTCGAGAAGCTGATCAAGCTCAACCGTGTTGCCAAGGTTGTCAAGGGTGGTAGAAGGTTCTCCTTCTCGGCCCTGGTGGTCGTAGGCGACCAGAACGGTAAGGTTGGATACGGATTTGGCAAGGCCAACGACGTAACCGAAGCTATTCGCAAGGCCGTCGATCGTGCAAAGGTCAATATGATTGTCGTTCCGGTGAAGAAGTCTTCAATTCCTCACGAGATCGTCGGCAATTACAAGAGTGCCAGTGTGCTTCTCAAGCCCGCAGTACCCGGAACCGGTGTTATCGCCGGCGGTGCTGTGCGCGCCATTTGCGATGCATGCGGTATCAATGATATCCTGAGCAAGAGCCTTGGCTCCAAGAACTCCATCAATACGGTAAAGGCTGCATTCGATGCACTGGAGCACCTGTTTGATGCAAAGGTTGTTGCGAAGAATCGGGGCAAGTCCCTGAGCGAGATGTGGGGGTAAGATGATGGCTGAAGCAAAGAAGATCAAGGTCACCCTGGTCAAAGGCCTCGCCGGCTGCCTGCCTAATCAGCGCAGGACTGTCAAGGCTCTGGGACTCGGCAAGATTTCCAGCTCGGTTGTACATGACGCCACCCCTGCAAACCTTGGGATGGTCCGTGTAGTAGCTCACCTTGTGAAAGTCGAGGAGATGTAAGATGGGACAGATCAAAGCACCCAAGGGTGCCAATATGAAAAAGACTATCGTTGGTCGAGGCGCTTCCTCGAAGGGCCGCTCCAGCGGTAGGGGTCACGATGGACAGAAATCCCGTTCCGGCGGTGGTGTCCGTCTTGGCTTCGAGGGCGGTCAGATGCCTCTGTACCGCCGTGTCGCTCGCAGGGGTTTCTCGAACAGCGTATTCAAGCAGGAGTATGAGGTCGTATCCCTCGATGTGATTTCCGCCAACTTTGAAGATGGAGATGTAGTTACCCTCGACGCCCTTAAGGACGCTGGGTTGGTCAAGGGTTTCAATGCACAGGCAAAAATCCTGAGCAATGGGGAACTGACCAAGAAGGTAGTTATTGACGGACTGAAGGTTTCCGCAAGCGCAATCGAAAAGATTAAGGCTGCGGGCGGCGAAATCAGATAACAAAGAAGGGCTTTATGGCAAACTCCTTAGTTGAGATGTATAGAATCAAGGATCTTCGGAAGAAGATATTCATTACCCTGGGCCTGCTGATCGTCAGCAGGATCGGGGCCGTGATTCCAATTCCGGGAATTGATCCGGAGGTTCTGAAACTGTTTTTTCTTTCACAGAGCTCAAGTTCCAATATCGGTCTGACTGAGTATTTGAACTTCTTCTCCGGCGGAGCATTTTCCAACTTCTCTCTCTTTATGCTTGGTGTCATGCCGTATATCAGCACGCAGATTATTGTGCAGCTGCTGATGTTGGTCATCCCATCCTTGAAGAAGCTGGCTCAAGATCCGTCAGGCCACAAGAAAATTCAGCAGTACACCAGATATGGTACGATTGTTGTTTGTCTGATTCAGTCGTATGTAGTAACCATCTACGCCAATTCCATTCCCGGCGTGATGACTATGGGCGTCCTTCCGTTCACGTTGGTGGCAATGCTGACTGTGACCACCGGATCGATGCTCTTGATTTGGATCGGTAACAAGATCACCCAGTGGGGTATCGGAAACGGTATCAGCTTGTTGATCTTCGCCGGTATCGTGGCAAGATTCCCCGAGGCCATGTCGGTCTTGTTCAGAAGCATCTCCGCGGGTGTGCTGAATCCGATTGTTGTCTTGGTGGTTTTTGTGATGTTCTTGGTGGTTGTCGCTCTCGTCGTGTACGAGGAGCAAGGCGTCCGCAAGATTCCCGTGAACTACGCAAAGCGTGTGGTAGGCCGGAAGATGTACGGTGCACAAAGTACGTACATCCCCATCAAGGTCAACCCCTCGGGCGTTATTCCGGTAATTTTCGCAAGCGCATTGCTCTCTTTCCCGTTGCAGATCGCTACTACCTTGGGCCCGGAAGTAAGGTGGCTTGCCGCCTTTGCCAATTGGCTGAATCCGCAGGGTGCCCCTTATCTGATTATCTACGCCCTGTTGATCATAGCGTTTGCTTTCTTCTATACGCAGGTGTCTATGAACCCGGTAGAGATGGCCAAGCAGATTCGCGAGAATGGTGGCTCGGTTCCCGGTGTACGGTCCGAGAAATTGGAAGAGTACCTGACAAGGGTTCTCAACCGCATCGTTCTTCCCGGCTCCATTTTCTTGGCTTTCATCGCCTTGATTCCCACGCTGGTACAGAAGTTCTTCAACTTCCCCTCGACGGTGGCCATGCTCTTCGGTGGAACGTCATTGCTGATTCTTGTCGGCGTTGACCTGGATACCATGCGCCAGATTGAGGGTGTCATGAAAATGCACCACTACGATGGGTTCAATGTGGGTGGCAGGAAGTCAAAACATATTTAGGCTAGGAGCTAGAACATGAAAGTAAGAGCAAGTGTCAAACCGATTTGTGACAAGTGCAAAGTAGTCAGACGGAATGGGGTGGTCCGCATTATTTGTGACAATCCCAAGCACAAGCAGAGACAGAGATAACAGGGTTCGGCGCAAGCCTTCCTACTCTATAAGAGAAATTCAGGAGGCCATGAATGGCGAGAATTGCAGGTGTAGATTTGCCGAACAAGGCAGTGAAAATCGCCTTGACCTATATCTACGGGATCGGTAGGTTTTCGGCGGTTGAAATTTGTAAGAAAACAAATATTAATCCCGATACCAACATCAACACCCTTTCCAGCGAGGATCTTGCAGTACTTCGTAAGGTAATCGAGGAAGAGTACAAGGTTGAGGGACGTCTGAGAACAGAGGTCGCTCTGAATATCAAACGCCTTATGGACATTGGCTGCTACCGTGGCCTTCGTCATCGTAAGGGTCTTCCGGTACATGGACAGAGGACTAAGACCAATGCCCGTACTCGCAAGGGTAAGAAGAAGACCGTTGCGGCTAAGAAGAAATAAGGAGCAGGTACCATATGGCTACAGCAAAGCGTAAAGTCAAGAAGACGGTATATGAAGGGAACGTCTATATTCAGGCGACCTTCAACAATACCATTGTTACCGTAACCGACCTCAACGGGAATGCGGTATCTTGGGCAAGTGCCGGCGGACTTGGGTTCCGCGGTGCCAAGAAGTCCACCCCCTATGCAGCACAGACCACTGCCGAGAAGGCAGCCAAGGCTGCTATGGACAGCGGACTGCAGGAAGTGAACGTATTTGTGAAGGGACCAGGCGTTGGCCGTGAGAGCGCCATCAGAACGTTGGGTGTGCTTGGACTGAAGGTCCGATCCATCCGTGACGTCACCCCCATCCCCCACAATGGATGCAGACCTCGCAAGAGTAGAAGAGTCTGATGAGGAGATAGCAGATACATGGCAAGATATACTGGACCTAAGTGCAGATATTGCAGGGCTGAGAGGACCAAGTTGTTCCTCAAGGGAGAGCGTTGCCACAGCGGCAAGTGCCCGATGAACGATGTAAAGTCCACCGGCCTTCCGGGCAAGGATCCCCGCGCACGTTCCAAGAAGCCGACCGATTACGGCTTGCAGCTGCGCGAAAAGCAGAAACTGAAGAGAACCTATTGCATGCTCGAGAAGCAGTTCAAGCTGACATTCGACGAAGCAGCAAGAATTCCCGGTAAGACTGGTGAGAATTTGATCATGCTTTTGGAGCAGAGGCTCGACAATGTGGTGTTCCGCCTCCACTTTGCAGCCAGCCGCAACCAGGCAGCTCAATTCGTCAACCATGGTCACATTTTCGTGAATGGAAAGCGTGTAAGCATTCCTTCCTACCGCCTGCGCCCCGGTGACGTAGTCAGCGTTGGTGCCAAGGGTCAGAAGATGCTTATGATTAAAGAAAACCTCAAGGAATACACCAAGTCCGGTGTCTGCCAGTGGCTGAGCCTGGACGTGGATGCGATGAAGGGTACCTTCATAGCTGTTCCGAGGAGAAGTGAAGTCACCGAGCTCGAGAAGATCAACGAACAGTTGGTTGTCGAGTTGTATTCCAGATAAGGAGTAACCATGGCACGCAAAAACCTTCTGAAGGGCTTCAAGAAGCCCAAGGGGATAACCTTCGAACACAGCGCAGTTGAGCCGAACTATGGAAAATTCATTGCCTATCCGTTTGAGAGAGGTTTTGGAACCACGATCGGAAACACGCTCAGGAGGGTGCTCCTCTCATCTATCCAGGGGTATGCCGTCACTGCCGTCAAGTTCACCAGCTTCAATGAGGATGGTGTTCCCCACCTGATTTCCAGCGAGTATGAGCAGCTTCCAGGGGTCCGCGAGGATATCGCCGACATTATTGCTGCACTGAAGAAACTTCAGATCAGGATGCCCGAGGATTCGGAGGGAACCAACCTCCTCATCGAGTGCAAGGGGCCCGGCATTGTAACCGGCGCAAACTTCGAGCGTGACCAGGTTGAGATCACCAACAAGGATTTGGTTCTTTTCACGATGATGGATGATGCCAACATCGAGATGGAGGTCCAGATTGACCTTGGTAGGGGCTATGTCCCGTCTGAAATCAACGAGAAGTATGTGGAAGAGATCGGGACCATTCCCATCGACGCCACATTCTCACCGGTTACCCGCGTCAAGTATTCGATTGAACCCACCCGTGTCGGCTATCGCAGCGATTACGACAAGCTTACACTGGAAATCTACACCGATGGTACGATTGCACCGCAGAATGCTCTTGCTGAAGCTGCGAAGATTGCGAAGGAGTACTTCCAGATCTTCATCAACTTCGACGAGACTCTGATCAGCAACAATGATGAGGTCAACGAAGAGGAAGAGAGGGTCCGCAAGATTCTCACTACCTCGGTTGAGGAGCTCGAACTCACCGTTCGCTCCAGCAACTGCCTGAAGAATGCCAACATCCGTACAATCGGCGATCTCACCAAGAAGACTGAGGAAGAGATTGCAAAGACGAGGAACTTCGGCAAGAAGAGCCTCCAGGAGATCAAGGAAAAGCTGAAAGAATGGAATCTCAGTCTCGGGATGACGGACTACAGTATTCTGAAGACAGCAATCAAAGTACCTGGGAACAAGGAAGAAGAGAATGAAGC
Organism: Sphaerochaeta sp. UBA5849; assembly: GCA_002432715.1. Lineage (GTDB taxonomy): Bacteria > Spirochaetota > Spirochaetia > Sphaerochaetales > Sphaerochaetaceae > Sphaerochaeta. Next base: position 40,734 of record DJGJ01000059.1, read on the forward strand.
ATAGGATTGGATTCAATGCGCTTAGTAGGAACTCTGCTCACCGCAAGGCCCTCAAGCGCAACATGGTGACCTCCCTGTTCAGATATGAACGGATTGAGACCACCAAGGCAAAGGCTCTGGAAGTTCGCAGAATGGCAGAGAAGATGATTACCCGCGCCAAGATTGACAGTGTTGCAAATCGCCGTCTGATCGCCCGGGACATCACCGACGAAGCTGTTGCTGTAAAGCTTTTTACAGAGATCGCTCCCTTGTTTGTCGAGCGGAAGGGCGGGTATACCCGCATCCTGAAGACCGGCAACCGCCTCGGTGACGCTGCCGAGATGGTAATCCTCGAGCTGGTTGAGAAGACCGCAAAGCCCGAGAAGAAGGCCGAGAAGAAAGCTGAAAAGGCTGCCAAGAAGGCCGATAAACCAGCCAAGAAGGCTGAGAAGAGCGACAAAGAGGAAAACTAAGCCCCCGAAGTGCCTCTTCAATGAATCAGGAACCCGTTTGGGTGAAGCCGCTGTTGTTGTGACGGCGGTTTTTTATTTGTTCCGTAAGGCTGTACAATTCTCCGTAATTAACTGAATAATCTGTACTTACAGACATAATAGTGGTACTTTCGAGCCTTGACAATTCGGACAAGCGTACGTATCATTGTACCATTACAATAGGGGGTAGTATATGGAACGTATACTTATCATCCTCCTTAGTTGTCTTATTGGTATCATCTTAGGTTGGTTGAGCCGTTGGCTGTATGCGAAATTTAAGCTTACCTCGGTCGAACAGAGAGCGATCAGGCTGAACGAGGAAGCGATAAAGGAAGCGGAAGCGAAGAGCAAAGAGCTCTTGCTTGAGACTCGGGATCAGTTGTTGAAAGAACAACAACAGCAGGAACGAGAGGCTAGGGAAAGACGGAGTGAACTGCAGCGCGTCGAGAGACGAATTCTTCAGAAGGAAGAGAATCTTGAGCATAAGCAGGCTGAATTAGATGCTATCAAAAAGCAATTAGGAGACCGGGAAGCTGGACTTTCCCGGAAAGAACAAGAGGTTGCCGAAAAAGAAGGCAGCCTGATTATTGAACTTGAACGCATTGCTGGATTGTCCGCTGATGAGGCAAAGAACATCATCATGGAGACAATGTACAACGATGCGAGGAGAGATGCGCAGCTCATGATCAATAAGATTGAGCAGGAAGCGCAGCTTTCCGCTGACAAAAAGGCTCGTGATATCGTTGTGACCTCAATCCAGAGACTTGCCACGGAGGTCGTCAGTGATGTGACGGTCAGCTCGGTGAGTCTGCCCAGCGACGAAATGAAAGGCAGGATCATTGGTCGGGAAGGAAGAAACATCCGTACCCTTGAGACCCTTACCGGGGTGGATGTCATCATCGATGATACTCCTGAGGCTGTGGTCATTTCATGCTTCGACCCGGTTCGCAAAGAGATTGCAAGGGTTTCCCTTGAGCGCTTGGTCCAGGATGGGCGCATTCATCCGGCACGCATTGAGGAAGTGGTCAACAAGGTTACCAAGGAAATTGGAAGAATCATCGCCGATGAGGGTGAGAAGGTCATTTTCGATCTTGGCATCCACAACGTTGGTCCGGAAACCATCCGGGCTTTGGGGAGGTTGCACTTCAGGACCAGCTATGGTCAGAATGTGCTCAGCCATTCCAAGGAAGTCGCCATTCTTTCCGGCATGATCGCCAGTGAGATTGGTGCCAACAGTGAGCTTGCGATGCGCTCGGGCTTGTTGCATGATATCGGAAAGGGTATCGAGACCGAGAGTGATGCGAACCACGCTGAACTTGGTGCTGATATGGCAAAGCGCCTTGGTGAGGATCCAAGGGTTGTCAATGCAATCCTTGCCCATCACAACGATGCGGAACCTCAAACCATCGAGGCTGTCATTGTACAGATTGCCGATGCGATCAGTGCTGCACGCCCCGGCGCCCGTCGTGAAACGTTGGATAATTACATCAAGCGTCTCGAGTCTCTTGAGCAGATCGCCGAGAGCTTCACCGGAGTCGATAAGGCCTATGCCATCCAGGCCGGGCGAGAACTGAGGATTCTGGTGAACAACGATCAGGTCACTGATGATGGTGCCAAGGAGATTGCCAAGGGCATCGCCGGGCGCATCGAGGCTGAATTGAGATACCCGGGACGCATCAAGGTGACCATCATCCGAGAGATGAGGGTCGTCGAGTACGCTAGGTAGGTTGTTCGTGGCTGATGCAAAAACATGTGTCGCCCTGCTGCTTGGGGATGTCTGCGGACAGCCCGGAAGCAGGGCTCTTTTTATCGGATTGCACACCCTGGTGAAGGATTACCGTGCTGATGTGGTCGTAGTCAACGGTGAAAATGCCGCCAATGGCTTCGGCCTTTCGGCAGCGCTGATGGACCAGTTTTTTTCTCTGGGAATCAATGTAATAACCAGCGGGAACCATATCTGGCAGCAGGATGATCTCAGGGGTCTGCTCGACAGTGAGAAGCGCCTGCTCAGGCCTGCGAATTATCCCCCTCAGGCTCCTGGTCATGGTTCGGTGGTGGTGGATATCAAGAACTACAAGGTTGCTGTTCTGAATCTCCAGGGACGTCAGTCGATGCCCAGCATCGACTGTCCGTTCAGGGTGGGTGTCGACCAGGTACAGCGCCTGAAAAAGCAGACCCCCATCATTCTTGTTGATTTTCATGCAGAAAATTCCGAGGAGAAAGAAGCGATTGCCTTCCATTTGGACGGCAAGGTATCGGCAGTTGTGGGTACCCACACCCATGTTCAGACCGCCGATGAGAAAATTCTCCCTGGGAAAACCGCCTACATCACTGACTTGGGACTCTGCGGTCCGTCTGCAAGCGTCATCGGTTCAGATCCCGCCGTCTCGATAGCCAAGCAGCTGACGCAGATGCCTCTGCGTACCGAAGTTGCAAATACAGCACCTGTGTTGCAGGGGGTTTGCATCACCATCGATGCGGCAAGCGGTCAGGCAATCTCAATCGAGCGCTTCTCAAGGTTGTACGATATTTGATGAAAGTTCGGAAGGTTGCACTGCTGAAGGCCCTCGGCCGGCAGTTTGACGAGTATACCAAGGACCAGCTCACAGCCTTCATTGTCTGCCGCAATGTGCTGGTCGATGGTGTGCTCGCAACCGATCCTCGTCTTCTTGTCAATCCCGAATCCTCTTTCTCCTTCACCTTCGATGCCTATGTCTCCCGCGGCGGCTATAAGCTTGAGCATGCACTGGATCGGTTCGCTCTGGATGTGCAGGATCTAATCATGCTCGATGCGGGCGCTTCCACCGGAGGGTTTACCGACTGCCTGCTCAAGCGCGGAGCCAGGCTGGTCCATAGCGTCGATGTCGGGTACAACCAACTCGACTGGCGCTTGCGTACCAACGACCAGGTCATTGTGCATGAGAAACAGAACATCATGACCCTCGAGTCTTTGGATCCGGCATGCGATGCCGCCGTCTGCGATCTTTCGTTTCGATCCATTGCCGGGGCGGCAAGCCACATTCTTTCCTTGTGTAAAGATGGTTGGTTGGTGAGCTTGATCAAGCCCCAGTTCGAGGTTCCCAAGGGGATGACCAACTTCAACGGAGTGGTGCAGGACCGTACCATCCTGATACAGGTCATGCGAAAGGTGTATGACCTGCTTGCCGAGGATGGGGTTGGGATGCATCAATTGGCGATGAGCCCGATCACCGGGCATAAAGGGAATAGTGAATTTCTTGCCTTGTTGAAAATGGAGCCCGGCTTGAGCAAGGACCAGATGACTGAACAGGTGGAGAATCTGGTCAGCTAAGCGGTTTTCCTTCAACAAGAATCACTACATCCTTTACGCGGGGGAAGGCGAGACCGGTGCGTCGTATCTGCTGGCGTGCTGCTTCAAGATCGGGCGAGAGCAAATACTCCTTGGAGACGTCCACATACAAGATGCTTGAGGAGAGGGTGACCCCTCTGAGGGTTGTGTCTGGATGCAGGTAGCTGACCGCTCCAGTCTTGAGAACCTCAAGCGATGGTCCGGCGAGCAATGCTTCAAACGTATCGTGATAGGCACTTCCCCCCAGTCGTGGCTGTTGGACCGAAAACGTTTGGTATGTCAGGGGATACTGGACGAAAACCACCTCTACCTTGCGCAGGTTGGTTTGGGTTTGCTGATCTGCCGTACTGTTTTTCAACACCTCAAGTACACCGCTTTCCTCAATGGAGGTGCGCACACGTGGATATCCGAGAGCTGTGACTGCAACGGTGAAGAGCAGCCAGATGAGAAACAGCACTACAGGGCGGTGATTTTTTGGTTTTTCATCGAGGATTGGATCTTCCATCGTAACCATTCTAGCGAATCGACGGTTGTGTTTCCAGCTTTACATCAGTAGATAAAGTCCGTATAGTACATTACATATGAGGATATTCAAGGGCATAGCAGCCTCCGAAGGGTTGGCGAAGGGAAAGGCGTTGGTTCACCACCACGCTTCTTTGGCTGCAGAGAAGCAGCATATCCTGGCCGATGGGGTGCCTGGTGAATTGGCAAAGTTCCGCAGCGCCCTGCAGACTGCGAAACAAACACTGCAAGAGCATGACGCAAGCAATATTTCCAGAGAGTCGAAGGACATTCTGGAAACGCATCTGCTTATGCTCGAGGATCCCGAATATATTCAGCAGATTGAAGCCTATATCACCACCAATCTGGTGTGCGCCCAATGGGCCATCGATTCAGTTACCTCGAGCATGGTGGCGCTTCTTGAGCAGACGGATGACGACCTGCTTCGTGAGCGTGCTGTGGATTTCAAGGATGTATCGTTGTACTTGATCGATGCGATCAAGGGCAAGGGCCAGCGACGGATGGAACACCTGAGCGAGGATGTGATTCTTGTTGCCGACATCCTGATGCCCAGCGAGCTTTTTGCGATGGACAAGACGCACATCCTGGGCATCTGCCTCGATGGCGGTGGCAGGGCCAGCCATGTGGCAATCCTGGTTCGGGCTTTCAACATCCCCACCGTGCTTGCTGCCGGCGGGGCGTCGAAGACAGTCAACGACGGGGACGAAATCATCGTCGACGGCACCTATGGCGAGGCCTTCATCCGGCCAGACCATACGGTTTCACAGATGCTCGATGAGCGGTATGCTCTCTGGCAGCAGCACGAACTTGAGCTGCACCAGATGGCCGGCCTGTCCACCACCACGACCGACGGGCATGAGATCCTTTTGAAGACCAATATCCAGACTGCCAACGAGGTGGAAGCCGCCAAGGCCTGCGGTGCTTCAGGAATCGGGTTGTTTCGCTCCGAGTTCCTGTATATGGAATCCTTGGAGACTCCCTCGGAAGAGCGGCAGTTCCAGGTCTATAAACAGATCATCGAGGCTATGGCGCCCAAGCCGGTAACCATCCGTACCATCGATATCGGAGGGGACAAGGTGGTCAGCGGTTTGGGTATCGATGAGAAGAACCCCATCCTCGGTTGGAGGGCTGTCAGGTTCTGTCTCTCTCGCAAGGATATTTTTACCGTTCAACTCAGGGCGTTGCTCCGCGCCAGTGTCTACGGAAAATTGCAGATCATGTTCCCCATGATCAGCGGGGTGGAGGAGTTGAACGCTGTTTTACACCTCCTCGAGCATGTCAAGGGGGAGTGTCGAAGTGAACACATTCCCTTTGATCCCGATATCAAGGTGGGGACGATGATCGAGGTGCCTTCTGCAGCCTTGTGTGCAGATATTCTGGCCAAGAAGGTGGACTTCTTCTCTATTGGAACCAATGACCTGATCCAATACACCATCGCCGTCGATCGGGGAAATGAGAAGATCGCCTACCTGTATCAGCCATTCCACCCCGGGGTGCTCAGGTCGATCAGGATGATTATCGAAATGGCCCACCAAAACAACATACCGGTAAGCCTCTGCGGGGAGATGGCTTCCGATCCGTTCTGTTCCGTGCTGTTGGCAGGGATGGGACTGGATGAATTGAGTATGGGGTCCCAAAGCCTGCTTCAGGTTCGTAAAATTCTTCGTTCCGTCTCCTACGAGGAGGCAAAGAAACTTGCCGAACATGTGCTGAGCATGGACTCCTATCTAACCATTACCACCTATATAAGGGAGTGGATGCATGACCGATTCGATCATTTCACCACCATTTGAAACCGTTGATACCCAGGTAAAGATTCCTGTGGTATCCATCATAGGACGGCCCAATGTGGGCAAGTCCACCCTCTTTAATCGCCTCATTGGAAAACGACGAGCCATTACCGACCCCACGCCCGGGGTTACCCGCGATCCGATTCCCGAGCGTTGGCTGTTGGGGAACCACCCGGTCACCCTCATCGATTCCGGCGGAGTAAAAGTCGACCGGGACAGCATGGATGATTTGGTAGCACAAAAGAGCCTGGGTCTGCTCTCCATCAGCGATGCCATAATTTTTATGATGGACTGCACCGAAATAACCGCCGAGGATCGGGAGCTCTTGGAGTACCTGCGCCCCTACACCGACAAGATCGTCTTGGTGGTCAACAAGATAGACGACCCCAAACGGGAAGACCTGCTATGGGAATACTACGAGTATGGGTATCAGCGGATTTTGGGTGTTTCAGCCGCCCATGGTCTGGGTATCGAGGAGTTGGAGGAAACCCTGCTGGGCATGCTCGATTTGGTAAGCCTGGAAGAGGCTCCCGAGGAAGCCGAACGGGTGAAGATTGCGATTCTCGGTAAACCCAATACCGGCAAATCCACGTTGACCAACCTGTTGGTCGGCAAGGATATTTCAATCGTCAGTGACATTGCCGGTACCACCCGTGATGTGGTGATGGGAGCCTTCAACTACAAGGGAACCGACTTTACCGTACTCGATACCGCAGGCATCCGGCGCAAGAGCAAGGTTGAGGAGGATGTCGAGTATTACTCGGTCAACCGTGCCATCAAGACGATTGATGAAGCCGATGTTGTTTTGTTGATGATCGACAGCGTCGAAGGACTTTCCGATCAGGACAAGAAGATTGCCAATCTTATAGTACGCCGTGGAAAGGGAATCATTCTGGTATTGAACAAGATCGATCTGCTTGCAGGAATCGGCAATGAGTTGGAGGCGATCAAGGACCGAGTCAGATTCCTGTTCCCGATTCTCAATTTTGCACCGATTACTTCCATCAGCGCCTTGAAAGGCCAGGATATCGGGAAGCTGCTCGACATGGTCTGGATGGTGTGGAAGCAGCTGAACAAGCGCGTTGACACCGCCCGCCTCAATGAGGCGATCAAGGTCTGGAGCGAGGCTTATCAACCACCGCGCGGCGGCAGCGGCCACTATAAGGTGTATTATGGAACCCAAATCAGCGCCAATCCGGTGAAATTCCTGTTTTTTGTTAACCGTGTAAAGGAATTCCCGCAGATTTACATCCAATATCTAAAGAACAACATCAGAAAGGACCTTGGTTTTACCCTCATCCCCGTCGAGATTGATCTTCGTGAGCGGAGGCGAAATCCCTCACTGCATGAACGTGGGCCTAAGGCTCCAGCCAATCCTGCACCCCAGAAAGAGGTGAAGCGGAACACTGGAGGCAAGGCGGTAGCAAAACCGAAGGCTACCAAACCCGGCAACAAGGCTGCAGTAGACAAGGCCCGTAAGCGCAACGAGAAGCAGAGCGGCCGGAGGCGGGATTAAGAATGGGGTTCTTGGTAGACCAAGGCATCAGGGTACTGTGCCTCGATATTGATGGAACCATCTATCCCAAGCGGATGCTCAACAGCAGAATGCTTCGCTCTTCATTCCCTTCGCTTCGGTTGGCCATGGCCTTCAACTGGGCTCGTAAAGAGTATCGCCGGCTCCAGGATCAGGAGCCGGGCCTGAGGCCGAATCGTGAAGGCTTGTTGGACTTTCAGGCTCGTTTGGTTGCCGGTCGACTCGGCCGTCCTCTGGATGCGCACAGTCTGCAAAAAACTCGTGCCTCCATCGAGCGGCAGTTTTATCAGGCTTGGGAACGTTCATTTCGTTCGATCAAGGCTTATGATGGGATGCGCTCTGCACTCATTGAGGCGAAACGGCATGGTCTTGCCATTGCGGTTTTCAGTGATTTCCCTCTCGCCGGCAAACTGGAGACTTTGGGGATTGCTGACCTCGTGGACCATGCATACAGCTCTGAAGAAAGCGGTTATCTGAAACCGAGCAGCCGGGCATTCTCGTTTTTGCTTGAACGTTTGGCACTGCCTCCGACTCAGGTTCTTTTCATGGGAGACAGCTACTCCAAGGATTGTCAAGGTGCCAAGAAGGCAGGTATGTACTCCTGCCTGATTACCTCGAAGCACAAACCAGTCTACCCTGATGCCGATCTTGTAGTCTGCTCTTGGAAGGAGTTCGCTTCTCTGGTACTCTGAATGCATGGAGGTGCGGTATGGGACTTGAACTCTTGCTTCCTGTCATCCTGTTTCTGATCACGTTGGTTATTATCTACTTATTGCGGGTGGAGGATAAGCGTGACCGACGCTTGGATTTGATGAAGCAGAAGGTGAGTCTCTTCTCCCGGGAAGTGGAATCGGCCCGATCGCAGTTCAAGGATACCGCACAACAGGTGGAAGAGCGGGTCAATCATAAGATTGAAGCCTCCCAGCAGATGCTGATGAGGCTTGACAACCAACTTGCCGAGCTCGAGGTTCGCAGTGACGATCTTGCCAAGCTTCAGGGTGTACTCAACACATATCGCGACTCCCTGACCAAGCTTGGCTCAACCACGGCACAGGTTGAGGCGCGAATCGAGCAGGTCAAGGAAGAAGTGCCACGCATTGAAGCTGTGCAGGCGATCATTGACGGATTCGATGCAAGACTCGAGGCATTCAGGAATTCGTTGCAAGCCATCATAGAGGATGGTACAGATGCAATTTCCAATCAGCAGCTTCGAGTCAAGCAGTTGTTGGACAGCTCGTATGCAAAGCTCCAGGAGTATGAGAGTGAAGTACAAGAGGTGGAGCGAGCCAACCAAGCGAGAGTCGCATCCCATTCAGAGATGCTCAAGAGCCATGAGGCTGCTTCTCTGGCTGTCCTTTCCGGCCAACTTGCAAAAATCCGCCAGCTCGGAGATGAGAGTGATCAAATCATCGCTTCCAACGGACATGCATTGGAGCAGGCCCGCGAGCAGGCTTTCCAAGACCTGAACGAGCAGAAGAAACAGTACGAACAGCTTAAGACTGAAATCGAGGAAACCCTCGTTCAGCAGAAGCAGATAGTGCAACAATTGTTGGTAGAGGTTAATGCCCAAACACTACAGTCCTTGAAGGATTTCTCACAACAATGCAATGGTGAGATGGATGCCCTGTTAACCCATGCCATTACCAAGATGGACCAAGCTTTCCATACCATGGTCCATACTATCACGAGTTTTATCCAGGAGTTGCAGGAACGCGTACTGCAGGCCCAACAGATGAGTGAGAAGCTCAAGGAGCAGGAACACGTAAATCTGGAAACGTATGCCGCCCAGATTCAGCAACTGGTACAGCGAAATGACGACGTGCAGGAGAGACTGCGACGGGATGGCCGTAAGCAGGAAGAGCTTGCTCAAGTAATCGCACATCTCAAGGATGAGGCGACAACCCTGCATGCAGATCTCATCCGTTTGAATGGTGAGAAAGAGAATCTCATTGCATCGAATACCCAGGAAAGCAACACCGCTGCGGCTCTTACAGCGTCACTTGCTTCTCTTGCCCTGCAATTGACCCAAAAACAGGATGAGCTGCAAACGATCACAGAAACAATCCAGCAACAAGAGGCGCAGGCCCAAGCCCATCTTTCCAAACCTGAGATGGAAGAACCTGTTGAGATGGAGGAACCCTCTGAAGAAGAGGGCTCGGCCAAGGAAGAAAAAGCATGGGTTGAGTATGTTCCTGAGGGTGAAGAAGAAGAGATCTCTCTGGATGAGGAAGAGGACAAAAATACTTGACGCTTCCTCTTGTGTGTGAGTATGTTATCAGCATGCCCGAGGTCGGGCTACTCTCTATGATATGAATGGTTATGATTCTGAGCCCGGCACATGGGAAGTTTCTGTATGCCGGGTTTACAAATAGACATGTGCCAATACCCTGTTTTGGCGTATGGGAAATCGAGGGACGGAATGGAAAAGAAAAATAAGAAAAGCAAGGCTGATGCACAAGATGAAGTGAAAACTGCAACCGCTCAGGCTGTTGAAACCCAGCAGGAGGCTCCTGCTTCTTCGGAAGCAGCAGGACAGGAAAGTAATGTCCCGTCTGAACTTGAACAGAAGGAGTTGGAAATCGTGCAATTGAAAGAACAGCTTGCAGCATCTCAAAGTGAGGTTGCCTCCTTGAAGGAGCAAATGCTTCGCGACCGTGCAGATCTTGAGAATTATAGAAAACGTCTCATCCGTGACAAGGAAGAATCCATCAAGTTTGCCAACGAGAGCCTGATCCGCGACCTTTTGCAGCCGCTTGACGATTTCAACCGTGCGTTGGAAGCTGCTGAGTCCGCCAAGGATTATACCAAGGTGCATGACGGGGTGGTGATGGTAAACTCCCAGCTGTACTCTACATTGGAGAAGAACTGGGGTCTTCAGCGAATTGAAGCAGTCGGGAAGGAGTTCAATCCCGAAGAGCATGAAGCCTATATGGTGGTTGCCGACGATTCCTTGGAAACCGAAACGGTACTGGAAGAGTTCGCCGTTGGTTACAAACTTCATGGCAGAGTACTTCGGCCTTCAAAGGTAAAAGTAGGTAAGCCAAACGTTTGACGTTTAGCTACGGTATGAGTACCTTAGGTGCAGGGAGAAAATTCCCTGAACCATGAATTTGATAGTTACATAGGAGAGGAGAAATATAAAATGGGAAGAATTATAGGAATTGACTTGGGTACCACCAATAGCTGCGTTGCAGTTATGGAAGGTAATGATCCTGTGGTCATTGCAAACAGCGAAGGCCAGAGGACGACTCCCAGTATTGTTGCATTTACCTCCAAGGGCGATCGCTTGGTAGGTCAGCCTGCAAAGAACCAGATGGTTACAAACGCCGAGAATACTGTATGGTCGATCAAGCGCTTCATGGGTCGCAAGTATCATGAAGTTCCCTCTGAACTTGGAAAGATTCCGTACAAAGTGGTCGCCAAGAATGGTGATGAGATAAAGATCGACATCCGTGGAGAGTTATACTCACCTCAGGAGATTTCTGCTGCAATCCTGCAGAAGATGAAGAAGACCGCAGAAGACTATCTTGGTGAGCCTGTCACCGAAGCCGTCATCACGGTCCCTGCATACTTCAACGATGCTCAGAGGCAGGCAACCAAGGATGCAGGCAAGATCGCCGGCCTTGACGTCAAGCGCATCGTAAACGAACCGACCGCAGCAGCCCTTGCATATGGCCTTGGGAAGGATGCTTCACGGGAAGAGAAGATTGCAGTGTACGACCTTGGTGGCGGTACCTTCGACATCTCCATTCTCGAGCTGGGCGATGGTGTTTTTGAAGTTAAGTCCACCAATGGCGATACTCACCTCGGTGGTGACGACTTTGACCAGAGGATCATCGAATGGATGATCAGCGAGTTCAAGAAGTCCAACGCAATCGATCTCAGCAATGACAAGATGGCCTTGCAGAGACTGCGTGAAGCAGCTGAGAAGGCGAAGATCGAGCTCTCCAACTCGACCAGCACCGACATCAACCTGCCCTTCATCACCGCTGACAGCACTGGTCCGAAGCATCTGCAGATGTCTCTTTCCCGTGCAAAGTTCGAGCAGCTGACCGCTGACCTGATCGAGCGCACCAAGCTCCCGGTCAAGAATGCACTCCGTGATGCCGGTCTGACTGCAGCCGATGTTGATGAGGTCATCCTCGTTGGTGGTTCCACCAGAATCCCCGCTGTCCAGGCGATGGTCCGCGAGCTGTTCGGCAAGGAGCCCCACAAGGGCGTGAACCCCGATGAAGTTGTAGCCATGGGCGCTGCAATCCAGGGTGGAATCCTTGGTGGAAACGTCAAGGACGTTCTGTTGCTTGATGTTACGCCGCTCTCCTTGGGTATTGAGACCCTCGGTGGTGTCTGCACCCGCTTGATCGAGCGCAACACGACCATTCCAACCCGCAAGAGCCAGATTTTCTCGACTGCTGCTGATGGACAGACTGCTGTGAGCATCCATGTTCTGCAGGGTGAGCGTGAAATGGCTTCCCAGAACAGGACCCTCGGCAAGTTCGATTTGATCGGTATTCCTGCCGCCCCCCGTGGCGTTCCCCAGATTGAAGTCACCTTCGATATTGACGCCAACGGCATTGTCCACGTTTCTGCAAAGGATCTTGGCACCGGCAAGGAGCAGAAGATTCGCATTGAAGCCTCCAGCGGCCTCAGTGACGCCGAAATTGAAAAGATGGTCAAGGAAGCAGAAGCTCACGCTGAAGAGGATAAGAGGGAACGTGCACGTATCGATGCCCGCAACGAGGCTGACAGCTTGATTTACTCCACGGAGAAGTCCTTGAAGGAGTACGGGGATAAGATCAGCGGCGATGATAAGGCAAAGATTGAAAGTTCCATCGCCGACCTGAAGAGAGTGATGGAGAATCAAGGGGCGAGTGCCGAGGAAATCAAGGCGAAGAATGAGGCCTTGCAACAGGCAGCATACAAGCTTGCCGAAGAAGTGTACAAGCACACCGCCTCTCAGGGTGCCGAGGCTTCTGCAACCCAGGAAGAACCTTCCGAAGCAGCTTCCCAGCCGAAGCATACGAAGGACGGAGTTGAGGATGCAGACTTCGAAGTTGTAGACTAAGGAGTCGGTAACAGGGTACTATAGCATAACGGCTTACCATCATGTCGGCTTCGGCCGACATGATGTTTCTGAGGCCAATCTGTTCTAAGGAAGTCGCATCGTGGCGAAACGTGATTACTATGAAGTGCTTGGGGTCGGAAAGACTGCAACACTTGAAGAGATTAAGAAGGCATATCGAAAACTGGCTATTGCCAACCATCCCGACAAGAATCCGGGTGACAAGGCTGCTGAGGAACGCTTCAAGGAAGCAACCGAAGCATACGATGTCCTCGGCGATGAGAAGAAGCGCAAAATGTATGATCAATACGGCTTTGCGGGCATTGATGGTGCGAATGGCGGTCCTCGCGACTACTCCAATGTGTATCGTGATTTCAGCGATATCTTTGGTGGTGGATTCGGTGGCGGTGGATTTGAGGATATTTTCAGCTCCTTCTTTGGAGGAGGCGGACGGACGCAGGGCCGTGGTGGACAACGAGGTCCTGAAGCCGGGTCTTCCTTGCGCTATGATGTCGATATTGATTTCAAGGATGCTGTATTCGGAACCAAGGTCGAGGTAACCTACTCGCATCAGGTGGCCTGTGAAGAGTGCCATGGATCAGGCTCTCAAGGCCGCAGCGGGACAAAGGCTTGTCCGACCTGCAACGGCAGCGGCCAGGTACGGCGCAACAGCGGCTTCTTCGCCATCGCCAGCACATGTCCCACTTGCAATGGCAGCGGTCAGGTAATCGACAACCCCTGTTCCTCCTGTCATGGCACCGGATTGAAGCGCAAGCAGCAGAAAGTCAAGGTGACCATTCCTGCCGGAGTTGATACAGGAAGCCGGGTTGTCCTGCGCGGCATGGGTGATGCAGGGCCCAACGGTGGCCCCGCCGGTGATTTGTATGTATACATAAACGTGAAGCCCCACAAGTATTTTGTAAGGCAGGACTATGATTTGTACTGCAAGATACCCATCTCATTCACGCAGGCCTCCCTGGGTGCCGAGATACAGGTTCCTACCATTGATGGACAGTCGATCAAGGTGAATATTCCTCCGGGTATACAGCATGGGAAAATGCTCAGGGTGAGGGAGAGGGGAGTAACAAAGCTCAATTCGACCGACCGGGGCGATATGTACATCAAGCTCATGGTCCAAGTCCCCAAGCGTTTGGGAATGAAGGCAAAGAAGCTGATGCAGGAACTCTCGGATGCATTGGGTGAAGAGACTTCGCCGAATCCAGTTCCATTTGATGAAGAATAACATGGCCAGGGCTACCGGATTCGGTAGCCCTGTTGCACACAGTACGAGGAGCACCATATGGGTGAGAAAATTATTGGCTTCCACGCCATTGAAGAAGGACTAAAACGAGCAGCCGCAGGGTCTGTTCTCTATCTTGTACGTGGTATGGGGAGCAACACCCAGACGCTGGAGCGCCAGGCACAGCTAAGCGGCAAGGTAATCGTCAAGAAGATTGCGAAGGTCGAGATGGATCGCATGGTCGATCATGCCGACCATCGGGGAGCGGTTCTGGATCTCGTCATCCCTGTGAAAGGGTCCGGGGCCAGGATTCCTGCCATATCGGTAAAGGAGTTCTGCGCGAGTCTGAAGGAAGACGATTCAGCTTTGGTCTTGGTGCTTGATGAGATCACCGACCCCCAGAACCTTGGTGCAATTCTCCGCTCCGCCGACCAGTTCTCAGTCTCTTTGGTGATCATCCCGGAAAGACGCAGCGCCCAGGCCAATACCACTGTCGTGAAGGTCTCCTCGGGTGCCGCCCATTATGTTCCGCTGGCGACGGTCACCAACATGAATCGGGAGATCGAGTATCTCAAGGGCCAGGGGTTCTGGGTCTATGGCGCCGCCATGAATGGGCAGGCAGTGTACAAGACCGTTTTCCCCAAACGGACTGTCCTGGTGATGGGCAACGAGGGCAAGGGAATCGGGCAATTGACACAGAAGCTTTGCGATCATCTGGTTACAATCCCAATGACCGGACATATCGATTCCTTGAACGTTTCGGTGGCAACCGGCATCCTTCTTTATGAAGTGAGAAGGCAGCAAGCAACCAAGTAAAGTATACGAATTGTGTTGAATGTATAGGGGCGTGGAGGCATTCCATGCCCTTATTCTATAAAAATGCAGGCAATTTACATCGAGTTGCATAAATAAAACAATCTTTTCTTGTATTCTGGCTATCTTTTTCGTATCATGACTCGTGGGATATTTCCCATTCAAGGAGAAAAGTAGAAATGAAAAAGACCTTAGCTCTTGTTCTTTGCATCCTGCTGGCCTCCAGTTTCTTGTTTGCACAAGGTACAAAAGAAACTGCCGCCAAGCCCGCTGCCAGTGACTTCCATGTTGGTATTGTCACCGGTACAGTCTCCCAGTCTGAAGATGATCTTCGTGGTGCTGAACGCCTGATCGAGGAGTATGGTTCCGTTTCCACTGGTGGCATCATTCAGCACGTCACCTATCCTGACAACTTTATGGACGAAGCTGAGACCACCATCAGCGTAATCAGCGGCCTCGCCGATGATCCGAAAATGAAGGCAATCATTGTCAACCAGGCTATTCCTGGAACCACTGAGGCTTTCCGCCGCGTCAAGGAGAGAAGACCCGACATCATCACCATCGCCGGTGAAGCTCACGAGGATCCTAATGTAATCCAGACTTCTGCAGACCTCGCTGTCAACAATGACTTCGTCGCCCGCGGCTATCTGATTATCCGCACCGCTCATGAGCTCGGCTGCGATACCTTCGTACACATCTCGTTCCCCAGACACATGAGTTATGAAACCATGAGCCGCCGTGTTGCCATCATGCGTGCAACATGTCAGGAACTCGGTATGAAGTTCGTGCTTGAGACCGCTCCCGATCCGACCTCCGACGTTGGTGTTGCCGGTGCTCAGCAGTATATTCTTGAGAAGGTTCCCGCATGGATCGAGACCTATGGCAAGAATGCTGCATTCTTCTGCACAAACGACGCTCACACCGAGCCTTTGCTCAAGCAGCTTCTGGCCTATGGTGGTTTCTTCATCGAAGCCGACCTCCCCAGCCCGCTGATGGGATATCCTGGAGCTCTGGGCATCGACCTCTCTGCTGAGGCTGGCGACTTTAGTGCTATTCTCAAGAAGGTTGAAGCTTCTGTTGTCGCCAAGGGTGGCGCAGGCCGCTTCGGCACCTGGGCTTATTCGTATGGCTACACCACCACTGCCGGCCTTGGCCAGCATGCCATCAACGTGCTCAGGGGCGAGAGCGAATTGCTCAAGCTTGCCGACCTGATGAAGGCGTATGGCAAGTACACCGCTGGTGCAAAGTGGAATGGTTCCTTCTACACCGATGTCAACACTGGTGTGAGGGCTCGCAACCACGTCCTCATTTACCAGGACACCTACATGATGGGCAAGGGCTACATGGGCAACGCTGATCTCGTTGTTCCCGAGAAGTATTTCTCCATCAAATAAGGTTTTCTAGTTGCAATCATGAGGGGGAGAGTGGTACTCTCCCCCTTTATACCGCTTAGTGAAACAACTATTTGAACGTGGTCGTAACTGTTGTCTGCACTCAGATAAGAGTCACAACCAAGTTTGGAAGGATAGAACAGATGAATGAGAATGATGCTCCCTTGCTGGAGATGAGACACATCAGCAAGGACTTTTTCGGCAATCAAGTACTCAGCGACATCAATTTCTCTCTGAAAAAAGGAGAGATCTTGGGGCTTGTCGGTGAGAATGGTGCAGGAAAGTCCACCTTGATGAAGATTCTCTTTGGCATGGATGAGATCCATCAAACCGGTGGGTTTGGTGGGGAAATCCTGATGAATGGACAGAAAGTGGAATTCGCATCCCCCATTGATGCTTTGGCAAAAGGAATCGGCATGGTGCATCAGGAGTTTTCCCTGTTGCCCGATTTTACCGCTACGGAAAATATTCTCCTTAATCGTGAGCCGCTCAAGTATACATGGCTCAGCGAGGTGTTCGGAGAGAGGATGAACACTCTCGACCGTGCACAGATGGACGATATTTCCAAACGAGCCATCGGCCGGTTGAATGTCCCCCTCGATGCCGACATGTTGGTTTCCCAAATGCCGGTAGGGCACAAACAGTTCACCGAAATCGCACGTGAGCTCAGCAAGGAAGCCACCGCGGCTACCGAAGGCATCAAGCTCTTGGTCCTTGATGAGCCGACTGCAGTACTTTCCGAGCAGGAGGCGGACAGCCTGCTTGCTGCCATGCGTAAGTTAAGTGATTCCGGAATTGCCATAATTTTCATCACCCACCGTCTTCAAGAGATTATTGATGTGTGCAACACCATCATGGTCATGCGTGACGGCAAGATTATCAAGACGGTCCCTGCACAAGGGGTTGTCATCACCGATATCGCCCGTTGGATGGTGGGGCGTGATGTGAATACTTCCCAGCGCCAGACCCGTACGTTCGATTACGAGAAATCTCCTGTGATTCTCAGCATTGAAAATCTGTGGGTGAATATGCCCGGTGAGACGGTAAGGGATGTGAGCCTTGAGGTGCATAAGGGAGAAATCCTGGGTATCGGAGGCATGGCCGGGCAGGGCAAGCTCGGTATTCCCAATGGAGCAATGGGCCTGTTCCCTGCCGGCGGGAAGGTTGCCTTCGAGGGAAATCAGATTGATTTGAACAATCCCCGCAACTTCCTTGATGCCGGAATGGCGTTTGTCAGCGAAGATCGGCGCGGGGTGGGTTTGCTGCTCGATGAGACGCTGGAGTGGAACATCTCCTTTACGGCCATGCAGGTCCAGGATAAATACCTCAAGAAGTACCTGGGCGGTGCCATCAAGTGGCGTGACCAGGAAGCTATTGAAAAAGAGACGCAAGCGTATGTGGAGCAATTGGAAATTCGTTGCACCAGCACCAAGCAAAAAGCAAAGGAGCTGAGTGGAGGCAACCAACAGAAAGTATGTCTGGCCAAGGCCTTTGCTGTATCACCCAAGCTTTTGTTTGTATCAGAACCTACGAGAGGCATTGATATCGGGGCCAAGAGCCTTGTACTCAAAGCGCTCAGGAAATACAACGAGGAGAGTGGGACCACCATTGTCATGATATCCAGTGAACTTGAAGAACTACGGGCGATTTGCGACCGGATCGCCATCATCAGCGACGGCAAGGTATTCGGCATTCTGCCAGCCAGCACCGACAGTGCTGAATTTGGTCTGTTGATGGTCGGCCATAAACAAGGAGGGAGTGTATGAACTTCGAAAAGCTGAAAGCTTCGATACAGGACATGGTACGCTCCTTCGGGCTTCCCCGAGTCATTATTGCCTTGTTCTTGCTGGTCCTCTTCATTCTCGCCCCGTTCGTGGGCGTTAATGTAGGAACCAGCCTTTCTGATACACTCAACCGTTTCGGAATGAACGCAGTCATGGTTTTGGCGATGGTTCCGATGATTCACAGTGGTTGCGGCCTGAACTTCGGACTTCCCTTGGGCATCATTGCCGGGCTCCTGGGTGCAACCATCAGCCTGCAGATCAATATCCCCGGACCTTTCTCCTTCGTGCTGGCAATTCTTCTGGCAACCCCGTTCGCTGTCATCCTCGGCTGGGGGTATGGGCAATTGCTCAACAGGGTAAAGGGTGGAGAGATGATGATCGCCACCTATGTAGGATTTTCCAGTGTGGCTTTCATGTGCATCATGTGGCTGCTGTTGCCCTTCAGCAATCCCACCATGGTCTGGGGCTATAGTGGATCGGGGCTTCGTACCACGATTTCGGTTGAAGGCTACTACCTGCATGTGCTGAACAACCTGCTGTCGATTCGACTAAGTGATCACTTGGTGATTCCCACCGGAATGATCCTGTTTTTTGCATTGCTGGCATTCATCATCTGGGCATTCCTGCACACCAAGACAGGGACTGCAATGACGGCTGTTGGCTCGAATCCTGTGTTTGCCCGTGCAAGCGGCATCAATGTAGACCGTATCAGGACCCTCAGTGTCGTGATGTCGACCTGGTTGGGAGCTTTAGGCATCCTCGTGTATCAGCAAAGTTTTGGATTCATCCAACTGTATATGGGTCCTTTCTACATGGCTCTGCCGGCGGTTTCGGCAATTCTCATCGGAGGAGCCTCGGTGAACAAGGCTTCAATCCTCAACGTTGTGATTGGAACCTTCCTGTTCCAGGGCATTGTCACCATGACGCCGTCGGTCATGAACTCGATGATTCATACAGACATGAGTGAGGTTATAAGAATTGTGGTTTCCAACGGTATGATCCTCTACGCCCTGACCAGAAAAACGGAGGCGGTACGATGAAGCTTCAGATGACCAACACCCAAAAAGTACTCCGCTTCATGGCCAACAATACCGTGCCGATTCTTTTCCTGGTGATTTGTGCCTTCGGTATACCCTTGAGCGGGTACTCGGCAAACTATTTGTTCAGCGAAATCATTATTCGTATTGTCCGAAACTCCTTCTTGATCGTCAGCCTCCTGATTCCCATCCTTGCAGGCATGGGATTGAACTTCGGCATGACTCTCGGGGCCATGGCCGGTCAGATCGGCCTGATATTCATCAGCGACTGGGGCATCGTAGGGATTCCGGGCATGCTTCTGGCGATGATTATCTCCACCCCCATTTCGATTCTTCTGGGCTGGTGGTGCGGCAAGATCCTGAACATGGCCAAAGGCCGTGAGATGGTTACCAGCTACATCATCGGCTTTTTCATGAACGGCATCTATCAGTTGATTGTACTCTACGGCATGGGTGCTGTTATTCCGATCAGGTCAAACGCCTTGGTGTTGCCAAGAGGCTATGGTATCCGCAATACCGTCAACCTGATCGGTATTCGAAAATCCTTGGACAATCTGCTGACCATCCGACTGTTCGGTATTCCCATTCCTCTTGCAACCTTCGCCTTGATCACCCTCCTGTGTCTGTTCGTGCTCTGGTTCAAGAAGACCAAGCTCGGTCAGGACATGCGCGCAGTGGGGCAGGATATGGAAGTTGCTCGAGCAGCGGGAATCAGGGTGGAGCATACCCGCATCATCTCGATTATCATATCCACGGTTTTTGCCGGCTACGGTATGATCGTGTACTTGCAGAACATCGGTACGTTGAACACATACAACAGCCATATGCAAATTGGTATGTTCAGCGTTGCCGCTCTTCTGGTTGGTGGTGCAACGGTTGCAAAGGCCAATATCAGGAACGTATTTCTTGGTGTCATCCTGTTCCACCTCATGTTCATCGTCAGCCCGATGGCGGGCAAGAACCTCATCGGACAAGCCCAGCTCGGTGAGTACTTCCGCGTATTCGTTTCCTACGGGGTTATCACCATTTCACTGGTCCTCTACGAGGTGAGAAAAAGGCGGGATGAGAATATTGCAGGTCTTGAGCTTGCAGCCGAGCAGGAGGTGAAAGCATGAGCATTACCTTCAATCGCAAAACATGGATCCGCCTTGCAATCATTGTACTGATCCTGGCTTTCTCGGTGTTTCTCTTCTTCATTGGAAGGCAACACACTGTACTCGTCGACAACAAGACCATTACCGTGAACGGGACGGAAGTCAAGGCCCTTCAGTTGGTGGAGGTCCAGATCAACAAGCTGGACGCGCTGGAACTTGCAGCACGCGATCGTGACAAGTTCGAGGTGACCGGCCAGACCCACGAGGTGAAGGTAGTGTATACCGACTCCAACTGGGAGGAGCATGTGATCACCCGCAAGTTCAAGATTCCCTTGATGCAGGATATGGTTATGATCCTGATTCCTGCCTTGGTTGCCGATGCACAGGCCGACCAGAGTGTTTGGCTTGAGAACTACGAACCGCCAACCTATGCAATGACAGCCGCTCCAGATGAAGAGACGGTGATAACCGATGACTTAGCCGGCTTGATTACTGAATTGTAGTAACAGGGTAAAAACTAAACATCAGGGGTGCCATTTGGCACCCCTTGGTTTATACTGAAGAAAATTATCAATGAAGAGGTTTCGCATGCGAATGTCTCGGTCAGTTGCTCTTTTCATGCTTCTTGTATTGTTGTTATCACCTGTTATGGCTGCTTCCAATCAGCAGAAAGTATTCAGTTTGGATGATGACGTCTACCAAGCCATCCAAATGCTCTATATCTCCCAAGGGCTATCGCTTCCCTCCACAACCGGTCCGTACAGTCAGGCAGAACTTGCCTTGATGTTGGAGAAGCTCAAACCCGAAGTCCTGAAAGGAAGCCTTTCTTCAACCTATGACTATGTTGTTCAGCAATTGAACAAAGAACCGAAGATCCAAGGCGACGGCATCGGCCTCTCCTGGAACCTCGATGCCAATCTGGAAGCCTATTACCACACCGATACCACCAACTTTGTGGGAAGGGAAACTTGGAATAGAGGATTCCTGCAACAAAAGCCCCTGCTGAATATCGGATTGGAAACCTGGCCGGCCGAGAACTTCTACGGCTATTCAGAATTCAGTGTGGGCAACACCCACACCTTGGAGCATGGGTTTGGCTCCACAGCATTCGGCACAAACATACCGGTGCTGCCTCCGGCGGTTCTCGAGGACTTGGACTTCAATATGCCCTATCGTGCCTTTGTTGCTGCAGGAGGGGAGTATTGGACCTTCCAGCTTGGAAGGGACAGGCTCAAATGGGGTGCAGGGACAACTGGCAACCTCATGCTCAGTGATACGTTGAAGTACCACAACATGGCCCGTATCACGACATTCTCGGACAAGTTCAAGTATACCTTCGTGACATCGTTCTTCCCGCATCCTTTACACTATTATGATGAAGTACAATCTGGAGTTGATATCGTCTATAACTCAACTACTAATACATATTTTGAAGTCCCAACTTATTATAACAATCAAACCGATGGACCCCTTATCGGTGATGGACAGACTGGAGTTCTCAAAGGCATCTACATGTTCATGTCCCATCGCTTGGAGTGGCGGATGCTTGGCGACAAGGTGGGCCTTACCCTCACCGAGAGCATCATGTACCAGAGTGAGGAGAATCTGCTGGACCTGAGGATTCTCAATCCTGCCATGATCTTCCACGACTACTACATCAGAAACAATGCCAACTCCATCCTTGGATTGGAGCTTGACTACACTCCTGTTCGGGGATTGAACATCTACGCCCAGGCGGCAGTGGATGAGTTCTCACTGCCGGGGGAGGCTGTTCCTAGCGCAACTGCATACAACTTTCCCATCACCTTCGGGTACCTGGCAGGAATAAAGGGTGTGTTTCCCATGAAAAAGAGCGTAGGGTATGGGTCTCTTGAGGCTGCATATACCGATCCGTATCTCTATCTCCGCTACTCCTCGAACTCCGGGCCTTCAGAGGGTAATCATGATGCGTATGGATTGAATTATGTGGGTGTGATCCGAGAATTCACCAATGAAACAGGAACACACTACAATCCACAGTTCCTAGGTTATACGTACGGCAATGATGCCTTCGTAGTGAATGTGAACGGTGGAATGAAGTCGTTCGGAAAATGGAATGTATCA